>NZ_LMRK01000013.1:0-14384 GCF_001426125.1 Bacillus sp. Leaf49
GGGAGCAAGCTCCCTTCTGTCCGCTCGACTTGCATGTATTAGGCACGCCGCCAGCGTTCGTCCTGAGCCAGGATCAAACTCTCCGAGGTATGCAGGATTCATATCACACATGCGTTGCTACACGATGTAGCGAACTTAGCATGCGATCATTTCCTGCCTCGTCAGTCTGACTGACTACCTATGAAGTATCATAGGATTTTTTATAAAAAATCGAATTAACAGGTACGTTTTGTCTTGTTTAGTTTTCAAAGATCATCTTCGTTATCGCTCAGAGGCGACTTTCTTAATATAACATTTGAGCACCGTGTGCGTCAAGTGTTTTTCTGAATTTCTTTTTGTCCGCTTTTCTTTCAAAGCAACTCGGTTGCTCATTAGCGACGTTTAATAATATACCATCATAATATTCATGCGTCAATATCTTTTTTAACAAAATATCCTCGGTGATAGATTTTTTGCCCCTTCGTCTCAATTGGCTCTACTAGCACAATTCCTTTTTCCACAAAGAAATCAATCATCACACTAAGATCAGGCGTGAAATGTTTGAGATCAGGATGTGCAAGAAGCTCGCCAAACAGCCAAATTTCCTGCTGTTCCATGACATGACGCAAATGAGCCGCACCAATTTCTGCTTTTGAATGAATCAAGAAATCATTCGCTAGGAATAAAAGTTCTAACCGCTTATGAAGACTTTCGTGGCTTTCAATCAACTCTGAATAAAGTTTATATACTTCCGGCTCCATATGACGTACTTGGTTCCAAACGGTCACTTCTGGGTGGAAGCCTTTATCAATCACTTCAATACGCGCCAGATGATGCAGGGCATGCACAATGGAATTATATGCATCGAGGAATTGATTTGATTCAAAAAATGCTTTTCCTTCTATATATCTTCGAATGAGCTTGCCATATTCTAAACCAATTTTGAGCTTGCGGTTAGAAAACGGGAATGTACTCAGTTCATCAATCAAGTTGAAAATATATTCATTTCGATCAAACAGGACTTTTCCGTTTAAAATCCAATCAATAATCCGTCTGTTGGTACCTAAGGTAATCCATTCCTTCAACTGATCATCTGTGACAACATTTAAAGAAGCTGTTTGGTGACCGGATTCATAGTGCTTAATAAATAACGGTTCTTCCGCATCCTTTACGATGACTAGAAGCGCTGCATCAAAGTTATCCGTCTCAGAAGATACTTTATGTCTTCTTTCTACTATAATCACAGCTAATGTATCTGGATGACTTGCTCTCTCTTGATAAATAGGACGGAGAAGATTTTCCATAGTGATTCCTCCAATACTCGGGTGTAAGGTTCTTCTCTAATGCTATGTATTTCTCCTCATAGAATCAAAATTCCTTCAATACATGAAAAAAGATCGTTGAATCATTATAAGCAATTTATTCACAAAACTCTATAACTAATTCAAACAGAAAGGTAAAATGTGCTATATTGGAGATAAGGGGGACTAGGGATGGCGAAATACTCCAGTAAGATTAATAAAATCAGAACATTTGCACTTAGTTTGGTTTTTGTTGGTTTTTTGATCATGTATATCGGTGTGTTCTTCAAGGAATCGGTCTGGCTGTCGACCTTCTTTATGCTACTCGGCGTGTTATCGATTGGATTGAGTACAGCCGTTTACTTTTGGATCGGTATGCTTTCTACGAAGGCAGTCCGGGTCGTATGTCCAGGCTGCGAGAAGGAAACAAAAGTGCTTGGGCGGGTGGACATGTGCATGCATTGCAGAGAGCCACTTACACTCGATCCAGCATTAGAAGGCAAAGAGTTTGATGAATCCTACAATCGAAAAAAGTCATAAAAATAAGCTGACCATTCAACTGGTCAGCTTTTTCATTAATGATTTTCTTTTTTTGCACATTCTTGACAAGTGCCATAGATCTCCAAGCGATGATGACTTACTGTAAAGCCTGTCACATGGGATGCAAGCTGTTCTACTTCATCAAGGCCAGGATAGTGAAAGTCAACGATCTTTCCGCAATTTTCACAAATCGCATGGTAATGGTCAGATGTCGCAAAATCAAATCGGCTTGAGGAATCCCCATACGTTAACTCTTTTACTAATCCAGATTCCCGGAAGACTCGTAAATTGTTGTAAACCGTTGCTACACTCATATTAGGAAATTTTCCTTCAAGTGCCTTATATATATCGTCCGCGGTTGGGTGTGTCATAGAATTTACGAGAAACTCCAAGATGGCATGGCGCTGCGGAGTAATTCGAACACCGGTTTCTTTTAGAGCATCTAAAGCGTCTTTTAGTTCGTGAGCAGCCATTTCATCATGCACCTCTCTTTTCAAAAATATTCTTATATTATAATCTTTATAAATAGTGTACCCCCAGAGCCGAAACTTTGTCAATTACAATCCTCTTTTTTACCTATTCTTCTATACAAAAAAGACCGGCACGACTGCCGATCTCATCACGTCAACATATTAAGCGTGAGCTTTCAGTTCCTCAAGCGCTTCTTCCACATGATCTTTCACCTTTACTTTACGCCACTCTTTCACAAGCTTTCCTTCTTTATTAATAAGAAACGTTGAGCGTTCAATTCCCATGTATTCCTTACCAAAGTTCTTTTTCAGCTTCCATACACCGAAAGCTTCAGACAATTTTTGTTCGTCATCTACAAGAAGCAGGAAAGGTAAGTCATGTTTTTCTTTAAACTTTTGGTGCTTGTCTTGACCGTCTGGGCTTACGCCGATAATCACAGCATCTAATTCCGCAAAGCTTTGATGGCGGTCACGGAAATCACAAGCTTCCGTTGTGCACCCCGGCGTCATATCTTTTGGATAAAAATAAAGGACAATGTGTTTCCCTTTAAAATCAGAGAGCTTTACTTTCTCTCCATTATCACCGAGTAATTCAATATCAGGTACTTGCTGCCCCACTTCGATTGTCATGATACAATCCCTCCAACCTATTTTTTCATTAGCCTATCCAATTTCGAGAAGATATTCAACTAAGGACGCTTGCATCGGCATGTTAAAATAATGATAGACGACGTGATACGTTGAGATAGGAGGCTATTTATGAAATTCACCGAATCAGAAAAATTACATCAAGAGGCGCTGGAGCATATTGTTGGAGGGGTTAACAGCCCATCTCGTTCATATAAAGCAGTGGGCGGCGGGTCACCTGTTGCAATGGAGAAAGGCGAAGGCGCTTATTTTTGGGATGTTGACGGAAACCGTTATATCGACTATTTGGCAGCATACGGTCCAATTATTACGGGACATGCTCATCCTCATATTACAAAAGCCATCACGAAAGCAGCCGAGACGGGTGTCCTTTACGGAACACCAACGAAGCATGAAGTCACTTTTGCTAAGATGCTGAAGGAAGCGATGCCTGCTTTGGATAAAGTTCGTTTTGTCAATTCAGGTACAGAAGCTGTGATGACGACAATCCGTGTTGCTCGCGCTTATACAGGCAGAACAAAGATCATTAAGTTTGCCGGATGTTACCACGGTCATTCTGATCTTGTGCTAGTTGCGGCCGGCTCTGGACCTTCCACTTTAGGAACACCAGATTCAGCGGGCGTGCCTAAAAGTATTGCCAATGAAGTCATTACCGTTCCATTCAACGATATAGACAGCTACAAAGAAGCATTAGACCGCTGGGGTGATGAAGTAGCAGCTGTTCTTGTTGAGCCAATTGTCGGGAACTTTGGCATCGTAGAGCCTAAAGACGGTTTCCTGCAGCAGGTGAATGACCTGACTCATGAAAAAGGGGCTCTAGTCATCTATGATGAAGTCATTACAGCTTTCCGCTTTATGTATGGTGGTGCACAGGACTTGCTTCAAGTAAAACCTGACCTCACTGCATTAGGTAAAATTATCGGCGGCGGTCTTCCAATCGGCGCTTACGGCGGCAAAAAAGAAATTATGGAGCAAGTCGCCCCGCTTGGACCAGCCTACCAAGCTGGTACGATGGCAGGAAATCCCGCCTCCATCCTTTCTGGTATTGCATGCTTGGAAGTGTTAAAAGAAGACGGAGTCTACGAACGTCTGGATCAGCTCGGGGCCATGTTAGAAGAGGGAATTTTAGCCCACGCAAAAAAACATCAAGTAGATATTACAGTGAATCGCTTAAAAGGTGCTCTCACCATTTATTTTACAAAAGAAACGATTGTGAACTACGAGCAGGCTGAAAATACGGATGGTGAAATGTTCGCCCGTTTCTTTAAATTCATGCTCGCACAAGGTATTAACCTCGCTCCTTCTAAATATGAAGCGTGGTTCTTAACCATTGCACATACTGAAAATGATATTTCTGAAACGCTCAAAGCGGTAGATCATGCGTTTGAACAACTGAAACAATCATAATGAAGAGAAAAACAGACGTAAATTCATGCGTCTGTTTTTTTATTTACCAGCTCTTGATTGTCAAAAGCGAGTGAATCTGTTACATTTTTTCTCAATACCTTCTTTTGATGTTTTCATGAACTTTCAAAAATCACTTGAATATTTCGGAAGACCGCTGTATATTACTTAGTTGTTTCATCAAAATATTTATGATATATGACAAGTGGTCATCTATTATCGAAAAGAAAGGAATGCAGGGACAAAACCAATGAAACTTGGAGCCCGTATTTTAAAAACTGGTATTGCCATTGTACTCGCGCTTTACCTGGCAACATGGCTTGGGTTGCCGACACCCGTTTTCGCGGGAATTGCAGCTGTATTTGCTATCCAGCCATCTATTTATCGATCATTTTTAACGATTGTTGATCAAGTGCAAGCCAATATTATTGGAGCAGCACTTGCCATTACGTTCGGTCTGCTTTTTGGCACAGGACCAGTCATCATCGGCTTAACTGCCGTCATGGTCATTGCGATTAATTTAAAGCTGAAGATTGAACACACGATTCCGATTGCACTCGTAACCGTCATCGCGATTTTAGAAAGTGCAGGGGATCATTTCCTTTCCTTTGCCTTAATTCGAACAGCAACTGTGGTGTTAGGCGTACTTTCTTCATTTTTAGTGAATTTGATTTTCCTGCCGCCAAAGTATGAAACAAAGCTTGTTCATCACATTATGGAAAATACGGAGGAGATTTTAAAATGGATCCGTCTGAGCTCCAGACAGTCAACTGATCATTCCACTTTAAAGGATGACATCGATCAAATAAAAGAACGCATGATCAAATTAGATCACATTTACTTGTTATACAAAGAAGAACGAAGCTATTTAAAGAAAACAACTTATGTCAAATCTAGAAAGCTTGTTTTATTCAGACAGGCAATCATGACGTCTAATCGAGCGCTGTACTTGCTGAAAAAGCTTCATAAGTTAGAAAATGAAATTCATTTGATGCCAGAGCATTTCAGAGAGAGCTTAACAGATGAGATTGATTATTTACTGTACTGGCATGAACGTACCTTGATGAAGTTTGTTGGAAAAATGAAACCGCAGGACGATGATTTTCAGAATGAATGCTCTCTTCGTCTTGAAGCATTAACGAAATCATTTATTCAGCACCAGCAAAATCAAGAAAACGACTTACTCGATTACAATATGTTGAATGTGATGTCGAGTATTATTGAATACCGTGATGAATTGGAGCATCTAGATACTTTGATTACAAGCTTCCAAACGTATCACCCAAAAGATAGTGAGATTGAGACAGAAGAAAAAGAAGCTTAAATAGAAAAGACCGATTCTTAGAATCGGTCTTATTTTATTTTCTTCATTTTAGGATCAAGGGTGTCTCTTAATCCATCTCCCATCAAGTTAAAGCCAAGAACCGTCAGCATGATCGCAATCCCCGGGAAAAATAAAGTCCATGGCGCTTGTACGAGATAAGGTCTCGCATCGGCAAGCATTTTCCCCCACTCTGGACTTGGCGCTTGTGCACCTAATCCTAAAAATCCTAAAGCGGCCGCTTCAATAATGGCAGTACCAATCGCAAGCGTCGCTTGAACGATGACCGGCACCATACTATTTGGCAGAATGTGACGAAGAACGATGCGGCGGTGTGACATCCCGACTGCCTTTGCTGCTAAAACATATTCTTCTTGCTTAATGCTCAGCACCTTTGAACGAACCAGCCGGCCAAATGTGGGGACGTTAATAATCGCTATGGCAATAAGGGCATTTTGTAAGGAAGGTCCTAAGATGGAAACGATCGCAATCGCTAATAGAATGCTAGGAAAAGCGAGTAAAATATCAAATAGTCTTGAGATGACAGCATCCAGCAATCTACCGCCGTAACCTGCCATCAATCCAAGCAATGTTCCTAAAATAACCGACCCGAGAACGGAGAAGAAACCCACCCATAATGAAATCCGAGCTCCATGCACGACTCTAGAAAATATGTCTCTCCCGAAATCATCCGTACCAAACCAATGCGCAGCTGAAGGGGCACTAAATCGTTCGCCTAGTGACTGCTCGTTGATTCCATAAGGAGCAATGAGCGGTGCAAAGATTGCTAGGATCAGAAATAAAAAGACAATCACAGTGCCAATGACCGCCAGCTTGTGCTGAAAGAACAGTTTCATCGATTCAAGAATCAGTGATTGAGAGCGTTCTTCCTTTTGTTCAGGTGCTTGAAGCTCTTTTTGCGCTTCCATGTCGTCACTCTCCCTTCTCTAGTATTTAATCCTCGGATCAATGACTGCATACAAGATATCCACAATGAAATTGATCAGCACAAATATGAGCGCAACAACAAGAATGCCAGTTTGAATAACAGGATAATCACGATAGCTAATGGCATCGTAAATATATCGCCCAATTCCCGGCCAAGCAAAGATCGTTTCTGTTAAAATGGCTCCGCCTAGCAAGAGACCTGTTTGAAGACCAATAATCGTTAAAATCGGAATGAGCGCATTTTTCAGCCCATGCTGATAAATGATGAAAAATGAACGTACCCCTTTTGCTTTTGCTGTTCGAATAAAATCTGAATGAAGAACTTCCAGCATACTTGCCCTCGTAATCCTTGCAATAATCGCAGCAGGAATCGTTGCGAGAGCGGTACTTGGTAAGATTAAATGCTTGATGCTGTCAAAGAATTGATCAAATCGTCCTTGCAAAAGCGTGTCCAGCGTATGAATATAGGTGATCGACTCTACCGGATTTCTGACGTTTTCTCGTCCTGTAGTCGGCAAAATACCTAATTCAATCGAGAATAGCCACTGTCCCATTAAGCCTAACCAGAAAATCGGCATGGACACCCCAATGAGCGCAATAAACATGGCCACATAATCAAAGAAAGAATGTTTAAACCACGCACTAATGATTCCGGCATTCACACCGACAATAATCGCCAGCAACATAGCGAAGAAAGTCAATTCTAATGTAGCGAATAAGTAAGGCTTCATTTCCTGGGCAATAGCCGCTCCTGTTCGTATGGAAGTCCCTAGATCACCTTTTAAAAGCCCCAGCATGTAGTGACCATATTGTACGTACCACGGCTGATCTAAACCAAGCTGAATCGTCAATTGCTCTACTGCTTCTTTCGTTGCCCGCTGTCCTAAGATGACCTGCGCCGGATTTCCAGGGATAAACCGAATAATAGAAAATACAACTAAGGTCATTCCGATCAGTACTGGAATGAGCATTCCTGCTCGCTTCATACAATAAGCAAACAAACAGCTTTCACCGCCTTTTCATTGTTTGGATAAGGGAGATCGAACGATCTCCCTTATTTGCTTATTCGAAATATACGTCAGTCAATGCTTCGGAACCAGTCGGATGCGGCTGGTAGCCTTTTAAATCTTTAGATGCGGCGAGCATTGGAATTGAATGGACTAATGGGATCCAAGGCGCTTCATCATGAATGATTTCTTGAGCTTCTTGATATAATTCATTTCGCTTCTTTTGATCCGTATTGGTCTGCGCTTCAATGAGGATGTCATGCATTTTATCGTTTTGGAAGAATGTATAGTTGTTACCGCCAATACTGTCTTTATCTAATAATGTGTAGATGAAATTATCAGGATCGCCATTGTCCCCTGTCCATCCTAATAAGAACACATCTGCTTCGCCTTTACTTGCTTTATCTAAATAAGTCGCCCAATCATATGTGACGATTTCGGCTTTGACACCAACTTTTTCAAAGTTTGACTGAATGACTTCAGCTACCTTCATCCCGTCTGGCATATATGGACGCGGCACAGGCATTGCCCAAAGCTTGATGCGAAAACCGTCAGGGAAGCCTGCCTCTTTCAATAGTTCTTTTGCTTTTTCCGGATCATATGGATATGGCTCAATCTCGTCATTGTAGCCTTCTAATGACGGAGGAAGTGGATTTTTTGCTGGTTCAGCAAGCCCTCCATAAAACGACTCGATGATTGATTCTTTATCAACTGCATAATTGAGTGCCTGACGAACCAACTTGTTATCAAGCGGCTTTCTAGTCACTGTCAGCCCGATATAACCTACGTTCATGGATGGTCTTTCAATCAACTGGAGCGCTTTGTCTGTTTTAATGCCATCTAAATCGGACGGATTGACGCCGTCCATTAAGTCGATTTCGCCTGTTTTAAGCGCATTTAAACGAGCAGAGTTTTCAGGAATAGAGCGGAAGATGATTTGTTTCAGTTTTGGTTTATCTTTTTGCCAGTAATCTTCGTTCTTTTCTAAGACAATACGATCGTTCTGCTTCCATTCTTTAAACTTAAATGGTCCTGTGCCAACTGGGTTTTCTCTAAATGAATCACCGCTTTTTTCAACTGCTGCAGGACTAGCGATACCAAATGGTGACATGGCGATGTTTTTCAGAAATGTTGCTTGCGGGCGTTTGAGTTGAAATTCAATTTCATGCTCTCCTTTGACGATGATGTCTTTAATGACATGCCCTTTATCTTTTTTATAGCCGCCAAACATGCCGTAGTAAGGAAATTTTTCGGCATCTCCATTCATCCAGCGGTCAAAGTTGAATTTTACAGCTTCTGCATTAAAGTCTGTGCCATCGTGAAATTTCACACCTTCTCTTAAGTAGAACGTGTACGATTTTCCGTCCTTTGCAACATCCCATTCTGTTGCGAGGCCCGGATGGATGGTCGTGTCTTTTTCACCGTAATTCAAAAGCTTTTCAAACATATTCTCTGTGACCTTGAAGGTTTCGCCTTCTGTTGTTGTAATCGGATCAAGTGACGTAGAGTCCCCTCCTCTGCCGAATACGAGAGTGTCTTTTGTGGCTTTTTCTTCTGATGTTGATGAAGATGAACAGCCCCCTAAAAATAACGCAAGTGCCAGCACAAAAATGAAACTACTGAATAACCATGTCTTCTTCATTGTGTTCCTCCTTTTGATATAAATAGCACGCAGCTGCATGACCTGTTTCCTCCTCATACAAAGGCGGAACAGCTTGCAAGCATTGCGCCCACCTTTTTGGACATCTTTTATAGAAAGGACAGCCCTCTTCTGACACCAGGGTGGATTCTTCCGCTGACACATCCTGCGTTTCCAGCACGTGATCCATATGTGGAATGGATGTCAGAAGAAGCGATGTATAAGGATGAAGCGGCTTGTGAAATACGTTCTCCGCAGGACCCATTTCTACAATACGGCCAGCGTACATCACTGCAATTCGGTCGCTCATATACTTGACAACGCCTAGATCGTGAGAAATAAACAAGTACGTCAGAGAAAGCGTCTTTTGCAATTCGAGCATTAAATTCAATATTTGCGCTTGAACCGATACATCTAAAGCGGAAACTGGCTCATCGGCAATCACAAGACTTGGATGAGTAATCAGCGCCCTAGCAATTCCAATACGCTGCCTCTGACCGCCGCTGAATTGGTGCGCATATCGATCTCCATAAGATGGGTCAAACCCAACAATGTGCAGCATCTCTTTTACCCGCTTTTGTCTTTCTGCTTTTGTTCCATGTTTATGAACAATGAGCGGTTCTTCTAAAATGTCTTTGATTTTCATTCGTGGATTTAAGGAAGCGTATGGATCTTGGAAAATCATTTGAATGTCTTTTCTGAAGGAACGCATGTCTCGTTCTTTCAGAAGCGTCACTTCTTTTCCTTTCATTTGGATTGAGCCAGAAGTCGGTTCGATTAATCTCATTAAGCTTTTGCCAAGGGTTGATTTCCCGCAGCCAGATTCGCCCACAATGCCGAGCGTCTCTCCTTCTTTCACGTGAAAGGACACTTGATTTAAAGCCAAAGTCGTCTGTTTGTGTTTAGAAAAAAATGCCGATGTGTCATAACGCTTCGTCAGTTGATTCACTTGCAACAGTGGGTGATTCAGTGTCTTCTCCTCCTTCCATTAGAAAACATGCGACGCGGTGATTGTGTGAAATGGATTGTAAAGATGGGTCTTTTTCAAGACATTGCGTCATTTGATATGGACAGCGTGGTGCAAATTGACAGCCGGACCGAATAGCTCCTGGCTTAGGTACATGACCCGCAATAGACATGAGTTTTTCTTTTTTCTCTTTAAATGATGGAACAGAGGCGAAAAGACCTTTCGTGTAGGGATGGAGAGGTTTTTGGAAAATACGGTCAACGGTTCCTTCTTCTACGATTCGACCGGCATACATAATCATGACACGCTGGCATATTTGCCGCACGACGCCTAAATCATGAGTAATAAATAAAATAGCGGTGTCCATCTCTTCATTTAACTTTTTGAGCAAACGAAGAATTTGTGCTTGGATGGTGACATCAAGTGCAGTCGTTGGTTCATCTGCAATCATGAGCTTTGGGTGACACAGCATCGCCATCGCAATCATCACACGCTGACGCATGCCGCCCGATAGTTCATGTGGATATTTTTTGAGTAATGACGCTGCTTGTTTCAGGCCTACCGTTTGAAGCAAATCTACCGCTTTCGCTTTTGCTTCTTTTTGGCTGATGGCCTGATGTGTGAAAAGGGCTTCTGTCATTTGCTTGCCGATGGTCATGAGTGGATTGAGAGAAGTCATGGGTTCCTGGAAAATCATTGAGATGTCATTCCCTCTGACCTCTCGCCATTGTTTCTCCGAAAGTGACAGCAGGTTTTGACCTTCAAATTGTATGTGACCTGTTGTTTCTGTTTGGTGATTCAGCCCCATTAAAGACATCGATGTGATGCTTTTCCCGCAGCCAGATTCGCCCACAATACCTAAGGTTTCTCCTTTTTGAATAGAGAATGAGATGTCATGGACGATCGGGACTCTCTGCTTTTTTTGCTGAAAGGCAATGGATAGCTGTTTGACATCTAGCAATACTTCTTGTTCTTTCACATCTTCACCACCCCGTCATACTTTTTAAAATTGTATTGAGACAAGCTGGGAAATATGTCATGTTTTTGACAAGCATAAAAAAGCCTATCCGCTAGAATCGGATAGGCTTCTACTAATTTAATGTTTGAATGGTAAATAGATGGCGATAGTGGCTGTCTCGGTTCATTAATTCCTCATGTGTTCCTTTTTCCACAATCTCACCTTGTTCCATGACCACAATGAGGTCCGCATGTGTAATCGTTGATAAACGGTGCGCAACAATAAAAGTTGTGCGATCTTTTGCCAGCTTCTGCATCGCTTCTTGAATGTAATGTTCACTTTCTAAATCAAGTGCAGACGTCGCTTCGTCTAAAATAAGCAGCGGTGGATTTTTAAGAAATACCCTCGCAATTGAAATTCGTTGTTTTTGACCGCCTGATAGCTTTACGCCACGTTCTCCTACTTTCGTGTCATATCCTTCAGGAAGAGACATGATGAACTCATGGGCATTAGCCGCTTTGGCAGCCGACACAATTTTCTCAAAGGATGCTTCCGGGTCTCCCACAGCGATATTTTCTTTAATGGTGTCACTGAATAAGAATGTATCTTGAAGCACCATCCCGACTTGATTACGCAGGCTTCTTGCCTTGTACTCTTTAATATCAATGCCGTCAATTTCGAGTGATCCGCTTGTGACATCATAAAATCTTGGAATTAGGCTGACGAGTGTCGACTTCCCTCCGCCGCTCATTCCTACAAGCGCAACGGTTTGGCCTTTTTCTACTTTCAAGGAGATATTGTGTAAAATCTCTTCCTGTGTATGTTCGTAACGGAACGACACATCTTTAAATTCTACCTCACCTTTTAAGTGATTGGCTTCTTTTGCATTCGGCTTATCTGTTACTTCATACGGTTCATCAATAAACTCAAAAATACGATCCATTGATGCTACTGACTGAGTTAAAGTCGTCGATGAGTTAATGAGACGACGAATCGGGTTGTACATCCGGTCAATGTAGCCGACAAAGGCAATCATTGTCCCAATTGAAAGCGACCCGTTAATGACGGTATAGCCAGCAAAAGCAATGATGAGCAGCGGCGCAATGTCTGTGATCGTATTGACGACGGCGAAAGTTTTGGCATTCCAATTCGTATGATTGATCGCTTTGTTTAAGAAATTTTTATTTTCATCGTGAAAATTCTCTTGTTCGTATTCTTCAATCGCAAAGCTGCGAATGACAGGCATTCCTTGTACTCGCTCATGCAGGTGCCCTTGTACCTCAGCCAGTGCCTGCGACCGCTCTTTTGTCAGCTTGCGAAGCCGTCCGTAAAAATACTTCACTGCTAACGCATACAGTGGAAAAATAATGACAGACACAATGGTGAGTTTAAGATCCAGTGTACACATAATGGCTATCACAATCAGGACGGTCATCAAATCAAGCCAAATGTTCATAAGCCCTGTGATGACAAATTCCTTTGTTTGCTCCACATCGTTGATGACCCTTGAAATAATTTCCCCTGTTCTCGTGTTGGCGTAATAACGAAGGCTTAACTTTTGAATGTGCGAGAACAGTTTTTCCCGAATATCAAATAATACTTTACTACCTGTCCACTGCGCATAGTATTGTCTGTAGTACTCAACAGGCGGTCTCATCACTAAAAATAATACAAGCATGATTCCCATAATAATAAAGAGAGTGGATGTTTTTTCTTCAGCCGATCCAGAGCCTTGAATCACATCATCAATGACATACTTTAAAAGCAGAGGCAATGTTAAGGGAATCGAGAACTTAATCATTCCGATCACCATTGTCAATGCAATCTGTTTTTTATACGGTGTTACAAAAGCCATGTAACGTTTTATGACCCCCATGTAAATCTCCTTCCCAATCTATCAGTGCCTCTTATCCGTACGCAGTCAAAAACCTGTTGGCTTTGAAAAGCCAAACAGGTTTTAGCTGCTGTTACTTATTTTGTATAACGTAAAAAACGTTCATACCACATATCCACAAATTCTGGAGCAAACGGTCCCTTCCGCTGGTGAATCCAATGCAGTAATGTATTTAGATGCTCTCGTAAGATACTATCGATTTCTTTTGGATAATTCATCTGCCTCTTATGATCTGCATATTCATCCTCATCCAAAATATTATACGTCATGTCCGGAAAGACTTTGACATCTAAGTCGTAATCAATATACTTAATCGCCTCTTCATCTGTCGCAAAAGGAGAGCTGATGTTGCAGTAATAATACACCCCATCATCTCGAAGCATCCCAATGACATTAAACCATTGTTTTGCATGAAAATAGCAAATAGCCGGTTCTCTTGTCATCCATGTTCGGCCATCGGATTCAGTCACCATTGTTCGATCGTTTGCACCAATGATACACAATTCCGTTGCTTTCAGAATGGTGGTTTCATTCCAAATCCTGTGGATCAAGCCATTATGTTTATAGCTTTGAATTTGGATGGTTTCTCCTTCCTTGGGATAGCCCATATTTTCTCCCCTACTTTCTATAACAAACAAACCTAACAGTCCAAAGACCTAATTTCCCAACTAAACATGTCTCTATTATATTATACCGTTACATCATTAAAAAATGAAATGAAAAAGCCATTCAACCCAATTGAACGGCACACTCTTTTACATCACGGTTGAGCTCTTCTCCATTTGTTTATACGAATTGATGACTTGTTTAGTCTGTTTTGTAAATAGTGTCTGGACTTTTTGCAGTTCCTCTCGTTTCTGTTTGATTTGATCATGAAGCTTATGCCGCTCTTCCTTTTTTTCACCTTGCAGCAATTGTTTTTCTGTCTCTAAGTACAGATCCAGTTCTCCTTGTACATCGAGCAGCTGATCCATAAGCTGCATTTGTTCTTTGACTAGCTGGTCGAAATCAGACATCTAACTCCTCCCTTTCATTCGTATCGACTTTTTGTATCTATACCATTTCTTGAAAGAAGGAAGAAGTCCTTTGACTGTTTATGTAGAGGTTTTACAGGTTTTGTCGGATAGTGGTGACAGGCAAAAAGAAAAGCACTTCATTCGTAGATGAAGTGCTCAGGCTGTCGAGAAAATCTCGACAGCTTTATTTTTTTCCTTAAATTTTCCACTATCCCATTTTATAATAGAGAAAAGCATACTAAAGGAAGGTGTTTTTCTCATGTTCCACACTAGAAATTCTTCTCAGCACGAA
>NZ_LMRK01000014.1:0-11737 GCF_001426125.1 Bacillus sp. Leaf49
AGTAAGATCCCTGAAAGATGATCAGGTTGATAGGTCTGAGGTGGAAGCGTGGTGACACGTGGAGCTGACAGATACTAATAGATCGAGGACTTAACCTATATTCTAATGTGAARMATGAACATTGTTATCTAGTTTTGAGAGAATATTTTTTGAAATATCTCTTGATTTATTTGTAATACATAGTATAATATCTTTTGTCACTAAATTGTCTGGTGATGATGGCGAAGAGGTCACACCCGTTCCCATACCGAACACGGAAGTTAAGCTCTTCAGCGCCGATGGTAGTTGGGGGTTTCCCCCTGTGAGAGTAGGACATCGCCAGGCTTTCTTCATTCCGCAGTAGCTCAGTGGTAGAGCTATCGGCTGTTAACCGATCGGTCGTAGGTTCGAATCCTACCTGCGGAGCCAATTTGGAGAGCTGTCCGAGTGGCCGAAGGAGCACGATTGGAAATCGTGTAGGCGGTAACCCCGTCTCAAGGGTTCGAATCCCTTGCTCTCCGCCACAATTTACATAATAAAGGGCCCGTTGGTCAAGCGGTTAAGACACCGCCCTTTCACGGCGGTAACACGGGTTCGAATCCCGTACGGGTCACCATTTTTATAGAAATACATACCAGCATTTTATTCGGAGGATTAGCTCAGCTGGGAGAGCATCTGCCTTACAAGCAGAGGGTCGGCGGTTCGAGCCCGTCATCCTCCACCATATCTTTTATATCGTCGCGGGGTGGAGCAGTTCGGTAGCTCGTCGGGCTCATAACCCGAAGGTCGCAGGTTCAAATCCTGCCCCCGCAACCAAATTTCTCTTTATTGGTCCGGTAGTTCAGTTGGTTAGAATGCCTGCCTGTCACGCAGGAGGTCGCGGGTTCGAGTCCCGTCCGGACCGCCATTTTTTAAAAAGAATACTTGGCTCGGTAGCTCAGTTGGTAGAGCAACGGACTGAAAATCCGTGTGTCGGCGGTTCGATTCCGTCCCGAGCCACCACTATTTGCCGGTGTAGCTCAATTGGTAGAGCAACTGACTTGTAATCAGTAGGTTGGGGGTTCAAGTCCTCTTGCCGGCACTGTTTTTCAAATGTGGAGGGGTAGCGAAGTGGCTAAACGCGGCGGACTGTAAATCCGCTCCCTCCGGGTTCGGCGGTTCGAATCCGCCCCCCTCCACCATTTTTATTTTCATAGGGGCATAGTTTAACGGTAGAACAGAGGTCTCCAAAACCTCCGGTGTGGGTTCGATTCCTACTGCCCCTGCCAATTATATGATTCATAACATCTATGGCGGTTGTGGCGAAGTGGTTAACGCACCAGATTGTGGCTCTGGCACTCGTGGGTTCGATTCCCATCAATCGCCCCATTTTATTATTGGGCTATAGCCAAGCGGTAAGGCAACGGACTTTGACTCCGTCATGCGTTGGTTCGAATCCAGCTAGCCCAGTTGATATGCGGAAGTAGTTCAGTGGTAGAACACCACCTTGCCAAGGTGGGGGTCGCGGGTTCGAATCCCGTCTTCCGCTCCAATTATGGCGGCATAGCCAAGTGGTAAGGCAGAGGTCTGCAAAACCTTTATCCCCGGTTCAAATCCGGGTGTCGCCTTTTTTGAAAAGACTGCCGGGGTGGTGGAATTGGCAGACACACAGGACTTAAAATCCTGCGGTAGGTGACTACCGTGCCGGTTCAAGTCCGGCCCTCGGCACCATTTTTTATTTATTATAAGTTGCGCTCTTTAATGATCATGCCGGTGTGGCGGAATTGGCAGACGCGCACGACTCAAAATCGTGTTCCTCACGGAGTGCCGGTTCGACCCCGGCCACCGGTATCTATATCATCGGTAGTAAATACGATGAAATCAACGTTTCTTACACTTTGTAAGGAACGTTTTTTATTTATCTTCAATACGATTCTTATAAAAATATCGTGTACATATAATCGTGTGCTTATCTGTCATTAAACAAGAATGTTAAAGGAGGGATACATTTGGAGATAAGGTTTGCTAATTTATCAGATACATCGGTAATATATGATTTAATGATAAAGGCATTTTTGGAGTATAAAGACGAAGTGCCACCTTCAAGTGCTTTGGAGGAAACTGTGCAATCCGTTTTAATTGCCTTAAAAGACGGAGAGAGGAGTTTAATTTGTTATATTGATAATCAGCCAGTTGGAATGGTTCGCTTTAAAATAAAAGAAGATAGTTTATATTTTTATAGACTATCAGTAATTCCAGAAATGCAGGGTCATGGTATTGCCAAAAAATTATTAAGCTTTTTAGAAAATTTTGCAGTACAAGAAGAATTAACTAGTATATTCTGCAAAGTTCGTATGACCGTGACTAGAAACATAAAATTGTATAGTTCAATGGGGTATAGCATCTACGATGAAGAAGTTGTACATAAGCCAAATGGTTTAAGTATAAAAATTGTTTCAATGATGAAAAAACTTGGTTAAAAAATTATCGATTGGAGGGTGAATTTCATGCATTTGATATGTGAAAGTGAAAAAATATAAGATTATTTGCTTGAATTAAACCAAGTCAATTATACTAATCCTATTATTAGGTCTAATGAAGATGAACTTTTTAATCCGGCTCAAACTGAAATTGAAAAGACAAAACTTGCTTATGAGTATGTTCGTGATGAAATATCTCATTCTTGGGATATACAAGGGAAACGGGTAACATGTAATGTATCGGATGTATTAGTGTATAAAGAAGGAATATGCTATGCAAAATCTAATTTGTTAGCATCTTTATTTTAAGAAATGTTGAATAAATAGCATAATGCCAATGGTTCAAGGGTTCAGACGTTCAAGTACGACTCAAAATCGTGTTCCTCTGGAGTGTCGGTTCGACCCCTGCCACCGGTATCTAGTTTAAGATATTCTTTATTATCGTCAATTACAGAAGAATTAAGGAATATTAACGTTTAAAACGTCTTTCTACAAATTGTAGGAGGGCTTTTTTTATTTGTTGTTTACCTGATTTTTCACACGAAAAAATTACTTCAAATTGTGTTCAAAGGAGATTAACTTTTACTTTATTGATGGTTACCTTATGATTAAACTAAAGGGGCAGGACAATTGAAGATGGATTGGATCAATTGTACATAGGAGGTGTTGTAATGATTACGGTTAAAAATGCTGAAAGTTATCTTAAAGATAGCATCGGTGAAGATACCGGTGAGATAAATAAGGTTTGGGAAACATTTAAGGCTTTTTCAAAGGAGACCGTTGAGGGCGAAGAAGATAAAGAAATTTTATTTCAGTGTGGTGTCTATGATTTTACAGGAGAGGAATTATTTCATCTTGATTTTGTACGTCAGTTTACAATTTATGAAGAAGATGATTATTCTCATATGGAACAACTGCACTGTGAATTTTTATTTAAACCAACAAGCGAGTTAAAAAAGTTAAAGGTGGTAGAAGAATGGTCAATGGATTATGACGAGATAGATCATTTTTTTCATCATATTGAGAGTATTCATGAATTTAAAATTCCTTTGACTTTAAAGCCGATTAAATCAGCAATATATCAAGAAGAACTTTAATTCTTATTTCATTAACGGCTGCTTTACTTTCAGAAGGTATACCTTGCCTTTTTGAAATCATTTATCACGGAGTGCCGGTTCGACCCCGGTCACCGGTATCTATTAAAAGTTTGGTTTTTACCATGAACCTAACGTTTTACCCTCGTGGTGAAACGTTTTTTTGTGGTTTAAATGAGTTATTTAGATGAAAATAGAATCCTATTAGAACAGAATGAGCATGTACTACTTTTAACAGAATAAACTTTAGATGATTTGCAACATTTGGTACGATACATTTAACCATATAAGGAAACAGAATGGATTGGCGCATTCACATAAAACAGTGAATTACCTTTGTGTAACTAAATGAATATTTGTGGGTACATGCACATCTTTAGCTTGCATCATCATTGTGACCCAGTTTGGGGGAGAATTTATGAAAAAACAAAATGATCATGAAGAGTTATTGACAGGTGGAAATGTCTCCAACGTATATCGTTCGGGAGATACGGTTCGCAGAGAGGTAAAGTCAGACAATATGAATATACAAAAGCTGCTAAAGCATTTAGAAAAAAAGAATTTCTCCTATGCTCCAACATTTTTAGGGGTTGATGAAAAAGGTAGAGAGATCTTGTCCTTCATTGAAGGGGTGGCCGGTCATGATCCCTTAAAAGAATACATGTGCTCTCACAATGCTTTAAAAGAAATAGCGAAAATGCTTAGACTGTATCATGATGCTGTTTGTGATTTTCCCATTTCAGACGATTGGGAACGAATGGACAATACGCCTAACAACATAGAGGTTGTGTGCCATAATGATTTTGCGATGTACAATATTATTTTCAAAAATAAAAAGCCAGTGGGAATCATTGATTTTGATGTAGCCGCCCCTGGTCCAAGGCTTTGGGATATTGCATATACTCTCTATACTTGTGTCCCTCTCAGTAGGTTTTTTCGTACAGTAACAGGGGAGGTCGTAAATTATCATTCGTTAGAGCATGCAGCCCATATAAAGTATAGAGTCAAACTGTTTTTTGAAGCTTATGGTGAGGAAATACCAGAAGATTATGTGGACATGGTGTTGCTGCGTTTAGAAGGTCTATGTCAATACATGAAGCGAAAAGCGAATGAAGGGGATAGAGCCTTTCAAAAAATGATTCATGACGGGCACCTTGAACATTATCAAAAAGACATACAATTCATTCATGAACACAGAAAAGAATGGATTTGAGGATGCCAAGGGTTTTATAAAAGAAAAAGGACAACTCATTTTTTTACTAGTTTCATGTGGATGTTACAATTGGTTATAATAGTTCAATAAAATGAATGTAAAGAGGCGGAGTTGTTATCTTGCAAATGAAGACGATATTACAGACTATGATTGAAGATGAGCGATCACATGATTATCCGCTTTTTAGACAGTACTGTGTAAGGAAAGAACAGGGGCTGCGTAAAGATGCGTTAAAGGTTCTTCAGTCTTTTGTTGAAGAGATGAATAAGAACGAATTTACAGCACGGCGTTCATTTGTTGTTTGGCTGTTTGATTACATTGAACGTTTTGAGGATGGTCATCATTTGCTTGTGTATCCATTGGTACACGGGGTGATCCATCCTGTTATTCGAGAGTGGGAAAATATTGATCCAATGGATGTGAGACCGTATCGCTGGCAAGGCTTGTTTGTGCATCAGGGGGAAGGGCTGCCCTATTTATTGAAGGCACTAGAGATGGGAGGCAGCAAAGAGCAGCGAGTGATTGTTCAAATTTGCGAAACCTATTTCTCGGCTTTGTGGTATTCGTTTCATCATATACATGAAGATCTTTATTTAAGTACCTATGAGAAAGATCATGAGCGAATTCAAGGGATTCAAGATGTCATGAAACTGATCGAAGATAAAAAGGTTCAAACCAATGTTGAAAAACTAGCAGTCTACTATAACCAACTTTTATCGGACTGGAAGGAATTTCAGCAGACGGAGACAAGAGGCTTTGTGAAATGGTGTGCGGATCGTAAGAAGCCCTATGAGTGGGTACAGACATTTTACTATAATCAATAGTTGTTTTTCATAAGAAAAAGGCTGGGGTCAACCCTGCCTTTTTTATTTATGCCATATTCTTTCTATTTCTACATGGTCTGCTTTAAAATATTTCAGGATGTAGACATCAGGATTGCTTAGTTGTTCCCACTCCTTGAATCCAATTGCAGGATCGGCGTGTTTTAGAAGCAGGCTCATAATATTGCCATGAGTGGCGAATAAAGTATGATCTCTTCCTAAGTTTATTTGTTCATAGAGTGCCTCTACAATACGATTCATCGCTTCTTGGCTCGACTCTCCGCCTTCACAGGTCATATGCAAGTCCGAAAAACTGAGCTTTAGTTTTTCATACCAATCTTCCATTGGTTGACTGCTTAACCTACGTTCAGAGAGACGCTTATCCATTTGTACCTTTATCTGCTTGGCATGAGCAAGGGGCTCAGCGGTTTGAATCGCTCGTTTATAAGGACTTGAGATGATCTGGTTGAGCTGAATGTCGGAAAAAAACTGTGCGAGTTCATGCGATTGTGTGATGCCTTGAGGCGTTAAAGACGCATCCTCGGATTGTCCATCTGCTTGACAGTGTCTGACGAAATAATATGTCTTCATAGGGGGGACACCTTCCTCTAAGTATAAAAAAATCATCCAATATTGGATGAGGGTTCACGAAAGTTGAGGTTCTATTTGTTCGTGTCTGCTTCTTTGTATGGATCTATCAGTTTGGAGGTTAGGTCTAAGTTGAACAAAAAATCATCTACGGTGTCTGTGCCAAAGGGAAGGGCAGAAAAATTAATTGGGATGCTGTCTTCTTGCGTATCTGAAGTAATCGGCTGTTTGTGCTGCTTTTTTCTCCAGTTCTTAAACAAGCGCATGTGAGGCCCCCTTTTCTAAAAAAAGATGGATTTATACATAATATACGGGGAGAGTTGTCCGAGCGTCAATTGTTTTCTTCAAAAGGATTTACTACATTTGTACGGAAAGAGCCACAGCTAAGTGCGGATCTTTCCGTGTTTTGACATGGCACGGTGTATGGCTTGTTGTACCTTTCGTTCGCATCTGATGTTGTATGGCTTCTTATGGAGTTTACTCGTCTTAAATTGACCAATTACACGGCGGACTCCTTGATCATAAATGATCAGCTCTCTGCTCGTTTGATCACTTAATAACGCTTGAAACCAGCTGTATTTTTTTAGCTGAGCTGCATTTCGTGATATATCATCTTCATCTACCTGTAAAAAAGGGATATACAGAGCAAGATTGAAGATGTCTAAAATGAATCCCATATTACCGGCCCCCTTCATATCGTTTATTACGATTAGAAAGGGGAATGGTTCCATACAGTTGGTTTTAAAAACAATCCCAGTGCATGAACCATTCTTTATTGTTTTTGTCATAATAGAAATACATCGTGCCGTTATCACCAATCATGAACCGAGGTTTTTCTTCTGAGGCGATTTGCAGCATGAATTCTCCTGACATCTGGTGGGGAGGAGATT
Source organism: Bacillus sp. Leaf49 (assembly GCF_001426125.1). Lineage (NCBI taxonomy): Bacteria > Bacillati > Bacillota > Bacilli > Caryophanales > Bacillaceae > Bacillus > Bacillus sp. Leaf49. The sequence goes on from NZ_LMRK01000014.1 coordinate 7,045, forward strand.
GGATGTAAGCTCCGTATCCACCGATTTTTGTGAACGAGTAGTTTGAGTAATACTCGAAGAAATGATCTGTCGCTTCTTCACTTTCATTAACCTCTGATAAGTCAACGTATGACCAAGCTTCCTCCCAGCATGGATAATCCGGTTGTTCCCCTTCGAGCCACTCTATCTGGAAAGGTTTCATTCCTTTCACGTCTTCAGGGGTCTCAGCGATTTCTAATCCTTCCATTGATGAATATTCAATGAGTTTCCAGCCCTCACCGTTTTTGGCGATATCGATCGGAAGGTTTTTCTTGTTGATGAAAATTTGAATCATCTTACATTCATCAAAGCCGTTCATTCCCCCTGGTACTTCGGGTAAATACATTTGTAAAATGGGAATCATAGCTCCATCTTGATCTGCCGGCCACCCTTTATCACGTTGGATGAAAAAATGACCTGCAAACCAGCTGTACTTAGAAGGATCAGGGCGAAACCCGCCTATTTTGGCTACAATAGGTGTTTTTCCTAGTTGATTTAATTCGTCAAAAGCTTTGATCTTCATTTATCTATCCTCCATTCTTTAGCCAGCAATGTGTGCATCTTGAAACGTTCCATTCATATTGCCAGAGACAATGATGACATGTCCCCAAAATAAATCTCCGTCATGATAGTAGGCTTCGAATTCTCCATTTGGATAAGCATGGACGCTTTCAAGAGAGATGCGGCTGATAAATTGATCCGGTGTGATCTCTTCTGAATTTTCAGCGGAGTCGTCTTGTTCCTGCCAATCTTTTGCTAGTTCAAGCAGCTGATTTGCTGCATATGACTTCATGGAGGCATCCCATGTTGTCTGCTCTTCTACGAGTTGTCTAGCCGTTTTCAGAGAGTCATTCATTTCTTCCTCTTCTTCAAGATTGAAGTAAAGAAGGCACTCCTCATTGCCCCACTGGATGGTTGTTTCAAATAAGTCTAGTCCTTTCACTAATTCAAAGGTACCCAGCTTGTCATCGTGGTAAAAGATAGGTTGTTGAGCTTCTTCTAATATTTCTTGAAGTTCCTTATCTTCAGTATCTGTATCAACAAGTGAAACGAGCATAAATTCACCTTCACCTTTACGTACTTGAAGTGTGACGATAGATTCTTTATGTAATTGCGCTTGTTTTTCTCGTAATCCCTTTTCATCTGTTAACCAGCACAGTCTCACTTTTTCGGTTATGATGCGGTCTTTTTCCTTCCATGCAATGAGTGGGATTGAAGCAGTCCAAAGAGTTTCTTTTCCTGCTTTTCCTGCGCCGACTCCAGAAGGTCCTGTAACAGCCATGATGTCTATCACTTCTTCTGAGAATCTTTGTTCAAATATGTTGATTTGTTTGTTTGATTTCATAGGATGTCCCCCAGCTTGATTTATTTGATGGAGCTATACCTTTATCACACCGTACATTGGCAGAGGAAATCAAGCTTTTTTTGTTTAAAACTGTTTTTTAGGTTTGTGGCAACAGAGAGGATACATGGATTGCTGGAGGTTGAGTCACAATAAAAAAGCAAATCGGTTCGGATTTTGTATAAATTTGGCTAAGTGAGTCGAAAAGCCTAGGTGATTCTTCCTTTTCTTTATAATTACTTTGACACGATTAGATGAAAAAAGTAAAGTAGTACTGAGTGATTTACAAAACCTTCATCATTCTCTGAAACATGAAGTGGCAGTAAATTTAATGTAAATGGATATTTTTCCTTTTATTTACTCGTATTTTTTTTGAAACTTATGATGCTTCTTATTCGTTATATTAAAGGAGCACATGTAACCTGCGGAGAAAAGAGCATCGGAATGCTTGGTGCAGAAGATTTACATTTGCAAAATCAATGTAAATTTTTTATGATTTCATTTATATCAGATCGAAAATAAGAAAGAAGAGGTTTTATGAAAAAAATATTTGCGAACAAATATAGCTTTTTTGTTTTGGCTGTCCTTTTATTTTGGGCAAAATCGTACACAGCCTACAAAATGGACTTTAATTTAGGAGTGAAGGGATCTTTTCAAGAGGGTCTTCTCTTATTAAATCCATTCAGTTCAGCCATCGTGTTTTTAGGACTTGCTCTCTTTTTGAAGGGGCGTAAATCGGCCATTGTTTTAATTGTCATTGATTTTATTATGACCGCACTTTTATATGCGAATGTAGCGTACTATCGTTTCTTTGATGATTTTTTAACCTTCCCGACAATGAAACAAGCCGGTAATCTTGGGGGAGGTATGACTGGCGGTGTATTAGCAAGTATTAAGCCGCATGACCTTTTGTACTTCCTTGATATCATCATTTTAATTGCCATTGTCATTTGGAGACCAGAAGTGAAGAAGTTCCAAATGAAAAAAACTTTCGCACTGCTAATTGTGGCTGCAGGTGTTGGACTGTTCTTCGTTAACCTACACTTAGCTGAAAAAGATCGTCCAGAATTATTGACGAGAACATTTGATCATAAGTACATTGTGAAATATTTAGGTGTTTATAACTATGCGATTTATGACGGCGTGCAAACTGCACAAAATGCAACGCAGGTAGCAAATGCGAGTAGTGATGATTTAACGGATGTCGTGAACTATACGACTTCTCACTATGCGAAACCAAATGCAGAATACTTTGGTCAAGCTAAAGGGAAAAACATCATCAAAATCCATTTAGAAAGCTTCCAGTCATTTTTAATTGACTACAAGTTAAATGGAGAAGAAGTGACGCCGTTTTTAAACAAACTAGCTCATGGAAAAGAAGATTTTACGTATTTTGATAACTTCTTCCACCAGACTGGTCAAGGGAAGACTTCTGATGCTGAGCTCATGATGGATAATAGTATGTTTGGCTTACCAGAGGGTGCAGCGTTTGTGACAAAAGGTGAAAATACCTTCCAATCACTTCCTGCCATCTTAGATCAAAAAGCAGGCTATACGAGTGCAGTGCTTCACGGGGATTATAAATCTTTCTGGAACCGTGACACGATTTATAAACATATGGGAATTGATCAATTCTTCGATGCATCTTATTACAACATGGATGAAGAAAACCTTGTAAACATGGGTTTGAAGGATAAACCATTCTTTAAAGAATCAATCCCAATGTTAGAATCAATGAAAAAGCCATTTTACGCACACTTAATGACATTGACCAACCATTATCCATTTAATTTAGATGAGAAAGATGCGACAATCGCTAAGGCAACAACTGGCGATAAAACAGTGGATAATTATTTCCAAACAGCGAGATACTTGGATGAGTCATTAGAACAATTCTTTAAGGACTTGAAAAAATCAGGTCTATATAAAGACTCAGTGATTCTATTATATGGTGATCATAACGGTATTTCTGAGAACCATAACCGTGCAATGAGTGAGATTCAAGGGAAAGAAATTACGCCATATCAAAATGCACAAAATCAGCGTGTACCGCTCATGATTCGGATCCCTGGGAAACAAGGCGGCGTGAATCATACGTATGGCGGTGAAGTAGACGTGATGCCGACGCTTCTTCACTTACAAGGTATTGATTCAAATGAGTACGTGAATTTTGGAACAGATTTATTCTCTAAGAAGCATGATCAAACTGTTGCATTCCGTAACGGAAACTATGTGACACCAAAATATACCCTTGTAGATAATACGGTCTACGATACAAAAACGGGTAAAGTGGTGAAACAAAACAAAAAGACAGAAGCGATTAAAGCCCGTGTTGATAATCAGTTAAGCTTGTCAGATAAAGTACTATACAGGGATCTTCTTCGATTCCATAAGCTATCTGATTTTAAACCAGTGAATCCATCTGATTATTTCTATGGTAAAACAAACAAAGAGACAGAAGCGGATTCTTCTGCTAACTAACTGAGTTTTGGGCAAGCACAGAAAGGTGCTTGCCTTTTTCTCTCTTACAGCTTGATTTGTTGGCAAAATATGTTTATATTTAGGGAGAAACAAGCGTGGCGTCAGCGGTCAGCTGGCGATAACTCATTTTGTCCTAGGGGATTTCAGGAGGAGCTTATGACAACAAATACAAAAACACAAAAAAAGAAATCAGAATTATGGGGCTGGATCAAAGCCATCTTAATCGCATTTATTGCTGTTTTTATCATTCGTAACTTTTTATTCGCACCGTATATTGTAAAGGGGACTTCTATGGAACCGACACTGCATAATACAGAGCGGGTGTTTGTGAATAAAACAGTCGATTACTTCGGCGATTATAAACGCGGACAGATCATCGTTCTTGATGGGGAAGACCGCAGTACTCACTATGTGAAACGATTGATTGGTTTACCTGGTGATAAAATCGAAATGAAAAATGACCAGCTATATGTGAACGGTCAAAAAGTGGCAGAGCCTTATTTAGCATCAAACAAAAAGAAAGCTGCCGCAGATGGCACCTTGCTGACACCTGATTTCGGTCCTCTTACAGTTCCTAAAGGAAAGTACTTTGTCATGGGTGACAACCGCCAAAACTCAATGGACAGTCGCAACGGTTTAGGTCTTTTTACAAAGAGTGATATTCAAGGGACAACATCATTCGTGTTTTATCCCTTCCAAGATATTCGATTAATCAATCACTAGTCAATAAGAAAAAGCACACAGGTGTGTGCTTTCAGCTTGTAGACAAAGTCTACAAGCTTTTTTGTATAATAAGGGTAATAACACAATTCTGTGGGGGATGAACATGTTATCGAAACGTGAAGAAGAAAG
>NZ_LMRK01000015.1:0-10361 GCF_001426125.1 Bacillus sp. Leaf49
GAAAGCATCATTGTGCCAAAAAGCAAGATTGACAAGAGACTGGTGCTCGACCATGACACCCTTCGGCTGTCCAGTCGTTCCAGATGTGTAAATCATATAGGCGAGATCCGTTGGTTTGATAGGAACCTGAATCTCGTGCGCTTCTCCTTCTACTGCCTCTTCTATGAAGAGGGTATGACCTGTGAATGAAGGTGGTGCAGTGAGCCCTTTCTGAATCAGAAGGACCTCTGCCCCGCCATCTTCCAGCATGTAGGCAATGCGCTGCGCTGGATAATCAGCATCAATCGGCACAAATGCCGCACCTGCTTTGAGAACTCCGAGAACAGCGGCTGTCATCTCGAGCGATGGACGTGTGAGAATGCCGATGCGGTCTCCCGGTTTTATGCCGCTGGAAATAAGTCTTGCGGCGACTGTATTCGCTCGGTTGTTCAGTTCTTCATACGTCCAGCTCGTGCCGCAGAAGGCAGCTGCTTTTTGATGAGGTACTTCTTGTGACTTCGCCTCAATCAATGCATGAACCGTTTGATCTGTCGGGACATCTAGGATAGGTCCTGACCATTCATCAAGCAGATGTCGCTCTTCTTCTTTTGTTAAGATGGAGATGGTTGAGATCGGCTGATTCAATTTCGCAAGCATTTCGTCTATGATTCGCTCAAAATATTGACTCCATCGCTGAATGGTACTCTTTTTAAATAGTGCCGCTGCATATTCAAAGCGCAAGCCCACTTGATCTTGTTCCTCAAAGATGCCGAGCGTTAAATCAAACTTTGCCTGAACGGCTTCTTGCTGTTTGTGCGAAAGCGTAAGTCCATTCAATTCCGGTAACGTCAGATCACGCTCATCCGTTGTCATCATGACACTAAATAACGGGTTGCGACTCGTGTCTTTCGGAAGGTCTAACTGCGCGACCAAATCCTCAAATGGGAACCCTTGATGTTCATAAGCTGATAGATTGTGATCTCTTATTTTTTCTAGCAGATGCTCTGCAGTTTCTTCTAACTGAACGTCATGTCGAAGGGCCAGTGTATTCACAAACATGCCCGGAATCCGTTCGATTGACGCATGTGTACGTCCAGCCGTTACAGCCCCTATGACGATGTCATGCTGCCCAGTCAATTTATGAAGGAGAATGGCAAAGGCCGTTTGCATCACCATGTTCAAGCTCACATTTTTTTCAGCCATGAGCGCTTTGATATGCTGCGCCTTCTCAGCAGACAGCCATCTATCAACCCGGTCTCCTGCAAATGACTGCACGCTAGGCCGCGGGAAATCAAGCGGAAGTGCTAAGTCTTCTGGCGGCTGTGCATATTGCTCCAGCCAATACTGCCGCTGTTTTTCAAGTGCTGCTTGCTGCTCTTCCTCTTGCTGCCATACCGCATAATCCTTGTAGTGCAATTGAACTGGCGGTAACGTCTTATGCTCATACAACTCCGCTAATTCTTGAATAAGCAGACTGCGTGTCACTCCGTCTGCGATGATATGGTGCATATCCATCATGAACACATATTTGTCATCAGACAGCTTTGCCACTTTCGCTCTCATTAAAGGTGCTTGATGTAATGAGAATGGTGTCATGAAGTTGTCTACGACGGATTGTACCTGATCGCTTTCTACTTCAACCATCTGTAACGTAAACGGCACACGGCGATAGATTTTTTGGACGGGACTGCCATCAATTTCAACAAAAGCTGTCCGCAATGACTCATGTCTATCAATTAAAGCTTGAATCGCTCCTTCTAGCTGCTTCAGATCAAGGTTTCCTTCCATCATGAAAACGGCTGGCATATGGTAGGTGACGGATTCTGGATGCAGCTGCTGTAATACGTACATTCGCTTTTGTGCGGAAGAGACTGGATAGAAATCTTGCTTTTCCGCTGGCTGAATGGATGTGACGAGCGAAGCATCAGCTTCTTCCAAATAGGCAGCTATCGCCCGTATTGTTGGCTTTTCAAAAAGAACCTTGAGTGGAACATGCTGATTCAGTTTGGCTTGCATGTTCGAAATGAGCACCATGCCTTTCAGAGAATGCCCGCCTAATTCAAAGAAATGGTCATCAATGCCGACTTTTTCAATCTCAAGAACATCTGACCACATATCACAAAGCGTCTGCTCAAGCGCCGTTTCTGGTGCTGCATGTGCCGTGCGGTTCATATGTGCCTCATGAGGAAGCGGCAGAGATTTTGCATCTACTTTTCCGTTTTGTGTCAGCGGCATATAATCCACTTTGACAAAATAAGTAGGAATCATGTAATCCGGTAGTGTCTCTGAAAGCTTTTCTCTAAATGTCAGCGTTCCAATGTGATCAGGTGCTGTATAATATAATGCCAGCTCCGGTAAACGATTTGTGTTGATCACTTTGACATACACTTTTTGAATGGAAGAAAGGGCACGTGCGGCATGCTCAATTTCTTGTTTCTCAATTCGATAACCGCGAATTTTCACTTGATCGTCTACTCTTCCAAGGAATTCAATCTCTCCATTTGTATGCTGTCTAACCAAATCTCCCGTTCGATACATCCGCTCTTGAGGGAAATAAGGATTTTCAAGAAAACGCTCCGCTGTTAATTCAGGCTGATTCAAATAACCTTTTGAAACACCATCACCTGAAATGTAGAGCTCACCCGGTGCGCCATAAGGGACAAGGCGCTGCTCGCGATTGCATACGAGCGCTCTTGTATGAGCAATAGGCTTTCCGATGATAGAACGCTCCTTTAAAGCATCCAGCTCATGCGGTGTCATTAGCTTGCTCACTGTACCAATCGTTGTTTCTGTCGGACCGTAATGGTTCATCACTGCCACGCATGGATGCTGCTTCATAAATGTCTCAACATCTTCAGAGACAATCGGTTCTCCTCCCAATACCACAAGCCGTAAAGCGTCAAATGTATGACCCTTCGAATCTGCCATCATATGAAATAAGGATGGTGTCATTTTGATATAAGTCAGCTCTTGTTCATCAATAAAACGCATGAGACGTACAGGGTCTGTATACACGTCTTCACGAGGAATATAGAGTGTCCCGCCTGCTTTTAGAACCGGGAAAATGCTTGTGTAACCAAGGTCGTATGCATAAGAAGACAGGAGTGCCGTTCGATCGCATTCTTGTAAAGTCACTTCATGTGTCAACCAATTGACGTAGTGTGATAGATTACGATGCGTGAGCTGTACACCCTTTGGCTTCCCTGTTGTTCCAGATGTGTAAATCACATAAGCCAGTTGATCAACCGATACGTCCGGCAGGTCTAGAGAATCGTTTCGTTGGACGGCTTTCTCCACATGTACGACCTGAATCGACTTGAGATGCTGATACGAATCGCCAAGAGACTCATTTGCCACGATGACTTTTGCCCCTGAATCTTTTAATGTGTAACGAATACGTTCCGCAGGAAAAGCTGGATCAATTGGTACAAATGCACCGCCTGCTTTCATTACACTTAGCATGGAGACAATGACATAGACAGAGCGATCAAGAATAAGTGCGACTGTGCTTTCTTTCTCTACGCCTTGCATCTTCAGCTCACTGCAAAGAGCATTGGACATGTGATCTAGTTCACGGTAGGTCAGCTTCCTTTCACCATCCATCACCGCAATGGCATCAGGCGTTTCCATGGCTTGACGTGAAAATTGCACATGGTACGGCTCATGATGACCTGTTTGTTCTCCATCCCTTTTCTCCAGCCGCTCCATTTGCTCATGCTGATCCAAGAGGTTGAACAAGCCAATTTGTTCATTCGGATGCTGGACCGCCTCACGAATAATCGCAAGAAGATGTGTTCCGAACCGGCGGATGGTTTCCTCTTTAAATAATGCCGTTGCATAGTCTAGGCTTAGTTTTATTTCTCCCTCACGTTCAAATGCTTCGAGAGACAGATCAAATTTGACGGATCGGTGCTGCATCGCATAAGGCGAAATGTTCAGATCGCCGAGCTTTAGTGCAGGAACATCCATGTTCTGCATATTAAACGAAACACTAAAGAGCGGGCTTCGGGTTGTATCACGATCAAGCGGTAGACGCGCGATTAACTCTTCGAGCGGATAGCTTTGATGTGCAAAAGCATCTACACTCGTTTCTTTTATTTCTTCAAGCAGCTGTAAAAATGACTTTGTTTGTTCCGGTTTCCCGCGCATCGCAATGGTATTGATGAACATCCCCGGCATGTCCTGAATATCTGGATGTGTTCGTCCCGCAACAGGAGATCCGACAATGATATCTTCCTGTCCGCTGTAGGATGCGAGCAGCACTTGAAATGCAGATAACAAGAACATGTACAGCGTCGTATCTGTTTTCTTGAGCAGCTCATGAATACGCTGAGTTGTCGCTTGATCACAGCCAAACATTACTCGTTCTCCAGAAAAATCACGTTCCACTGGACGCGGGTAGTCTGTCGGCAAATCTAAAACCGGTACATCTCCTTCGAATTGCTTCAGCCAATACGCTTCATGCACACGCTGTTTCTCTGTTTCTTCTTCACTTAACTGCCAGACAGCGTAATCTTTATAATGAATGGCTCTTTCTGCAAGTGCCTCTCCATCATAGGCTTTCGTCAAATCCTGAATGAACGTCTTCATGGAGCTGCCATCTGTAATCAGGTGATGTGCTTCCAGAACTAATAGATGACGATCATGACTCACTTTGAGCAGCTGTGCCCGCAGGAGGGGAGCGGCTGTCAAATCAAACGGCGCCTGACGTTCAGCAAGAAATGCCTCGGCCTCTTCTTCCTTTACATCATGGATGGGGAGGTCAAATGCCGATCGTTCATGTACCCTTTGGACGATGTTCTCGCCTTTCATATGAAAACTCGTTCTTAAAATTTCATGCGTTTGAATCAATTCATCAAATGCTGAGGTGAGCCGCTGATGATCGAGCGTACCTTCAAGCGTTAAGACGATCGGAATATGATAGTTCGTACTCTTAGGTTCAAGTGTTTGTAAAATGTATAAGCGCCGCTGAGCTGGTGACACTGGATAGTCCTCCGCCTTCGCTGCGGGTAAGATCGGATGTCCTTGTTCTTCTTGACCGTCCTGGTCAATGTATGACGCAAGCGATCGAACTGTTGGCTTTTCGAATATCACTTGAATCGGAACTTCCTTTTGGAACACTTCTTGGATTTTGGCTGACATCATCATTGCTTTGAGTGAATGTCCGCCAGTCATGAAGAAATGCTCATCTATTCCCACCGCTTTCCCAAGCAGTTCCTCCCAAATTTGAGCAAGCGCCTTTTCCGTCTCGGTTTCAGGTGGAATGATCCTGATTTCTTCACGATCAGCTTCGTCAGGCGTTGGTAAAGCTTTTCGATCGACCTTTCCGTTTGCGGTAAGCGGAAAAACATCTAGCTTCATGACGTGATGGGGTACCATATATGCTGGCAGTGCTTGATTAAATAGAGCCCGCACTTCTTCTTCCGTGATCGTTCCCGTATAGTAAGCGGTCATTTCTTTTTCTTCTGAAGGAGACTCATGGATAAGCACAACCGCATCATCGATCCCCGTCTCTTGTTGAAGAATCGTTTCAATTTCACCGAGCTCAATACGGAAACCACGGATTTTCACTTGATCATCTGTCCGTCCGAGGAATTCGATTTGACCATTTGAACCGTACCTAGCCAAATCTCCTGTTCGATACAAACGCCCTTCTGCCTTGAAAGGATCAGCGATAAATGCTTGCTTTGTTAATTCTGGACGATGGAGATATCCTCTTGAGACACCGTCTCCGCCAACATACAGCTCTCCTGGCGCGCCAATTGGCTGAAGTCTTTGATTGTCATCTAAAATGTAAGCGGACGAATGATTGATCGGCTGACCAATTGGAATCGTGCCCGTTTCATCCCCTCTCACCTCATAAATGGTCGAGATGGTGGTGTTTTCTGTTGGGCCGTACGCATTCAGTAAAACAAGTGATGGATGATTTTTCTTCACAAGCTCTGCACTTTTCACATTGATCACATCACCGCCTGTGATCAATTTGGACAATCCTTTAAACATATGCGGTCGCTGCTGAGCGAGTTGATTAAACAAACCTGTCGTTAAAAAGAGCGCCGAGATTTGATTCGTTTGGATAAAGCGTTCAAACCGGTTGATGTCTAATAACGTGTCACGGTCAACAGGATAAAGCGTTGCACCGTTCAGCAGTGTGGTGAAAATTTCAAAAGTAATGGCATCAAAGCTGACTGCTCCTGTATGTGCCATACGATCCGACTTGTTCAAGCCCAGTGTCTCCTGAGAACATGCCAATCTGACAATATGCTGATGCTCAATTTGAACACCTTTTGGCTGGCCGGTTGACCCCGACGTGTACATGATATACGCCAATTGCGAAGGAGAGGTCTCGACTTCGAATGGTCCGTTGGACTGATTCGATATGTCCGACACACGAACGGCTTGGATACTTTCATGAACTGGCGGCTGGCTGTCCGCATAGAGCAGAACGGATGCGCCGCTGTCTTCAAGCATAAAGCGGATTCTATCCTCTGGCTGGGCTGGATCAATTGGTACATAAGCAGCCCCTGCTTGAAGAATCGCTAAAATGGCGATCACTGCTTCAGCAGATCGATTCATATACACTGCGACGGCATCTTCTTGTTTCACTCCGCTATCAATCAAATATCCCGCAACACGATGGATTTCTTGGCCAAGTTCTTCATAGGTGAATGCCCGCTCTCCTTCGACTAACGCCAGATGGTCTGGCTGCGTTTGAATGCGTTCTTTAAGAAGCTCAGGAATAGACAGATGCTTTGGATAATCTCGTTCTGTCTTGTTCCATGCTTCAATCTGCTGTTTTTCTTCTTCGGTGATACACGTCACGTCATGAAGGCGAACTTCCGGATTCTCGATGATCTGCTTCATGAGGTTGGTCAGGTGTTTCGATATTTTTTCAATGACCTCTTCTTCAAAAGCCACCGCATTGTATTTGATTTTCAATGTCCATGTTTCACCTGGATATACGAGGACATTTAGATCGAAATTCGTTTGTTCAAATCCGTCTTTTACATCAATGGAAAACCCTAGACGTTCCGACATGGTGTCACCAGATAGCTCTTGATCTAAAGGATAGTTCTCAAACCCGACCAAGTGATCGAAGAGTTGTCCTCCTGCAGCTGTCTGTTGCTGAATGTCATAAAGCGGCATAAAATCATAGTTTTCCGCTTCCAGCGCATGCTGCTGAACTTTTTGAAACAGCTGTTTGAAGGTGTCTTCCTGATTCATTTCTACCCTGACCGGTATTGTATTGATAAAAAGCCCTGCCATCTGTTCTATACCAGCCACACTTGGCGGCCTGCCAGATACGACTGTTCCGAAAGTGACATCATGTGCCGCATGGTAAGTGCCTAAAAGAACCGACCAAACAGCCTGGAATAGATTTGGTGCTGTCACTTGGCAATTCCTTGCGATCTCTTGAATGGTGCTGACCATTTCAGCATCCCATGTGAACGTCCATTCCTGATGGTCATATTGTCCGTTCGCTTCTTTTTGCTGCAAAAGCCCTTGATGCTGAATCGCACCATCTAAGCGATCCTTCCAATAGCCTTCCGCTGCTTGTTGATTTTGCTTGCCAAGCCACTGAATATAATCTGCATAAGGTTTTCCTTGTGAGCGATCCGGCGTTTTGCCGTTCCGATAAGATTCGTAGTAATGAAACAATTTTTTCATCAAAACTCCCATGGACCAACCATCCATGATGATGTGATGGTTGCTCCAAATGAGATGCCAGTTTGTTTCATTCAGTTGAAAAACAGCGACCTTCAATAACAAATCATTCGTTAAATGGAAGCCTTGCTTTCTCACTTGCTTTTTATATTGATCTAGTACCTTTTGCTGTTCCTGATGGTTCAGGTGAGATAGATTCTCTCTATACACATCTAGATTGCGCTCTGCCAGTACAACCTGACGCGGCTTCTGTAATTGCTGATAGACAAAGGCTGTACGGAGAATGTCATATGTGCCGATGAGCTCATTGAGACTCTTTTCAAAAAGATCGAGATCAAACTCCCCTCTTATTCCAAGCTCCAGCTGTGTGAAATAAGAGGACGAATTAGGGTCTAGCATGGCATGATATAACATACCTTCTTGCATTGGTGTTAAAGGATATACCTTTTGAATCTTCTGTTTGCTCATAGTCCACCTCTTCGTTTGCTTAAAATATATCCATTAGCTTTTCAAGTTCATCCATGGTCAGGTCATCGTCTCCTACATCACTAGGCGTAATTTGCGCTTCATCTTGTGATACACAATGTGAGATGAGTGCCTTCACGTTCTTTTCTAAAAGGTCCTTGAACTGTTCCATCGTTTGCTCTTCAAATTCAAGCTGGTGATAGGACATCGTCATATGGAACATGCCCTGTTCTACGAAACCAACAATATCTAATGCATGAGGTTTCTCTGATTCTGGACTTAATGATTGACCTGCCTGCCAACTGGATCGACTTAGTTCACCTCCGCCAATCTGTTCATCAAACTGACCAAGATAGTTAAAGCTAATATCTGGCGTGATATCAAATGCGAGACCGTCCTTCATTTTGTCAGGCGTTAAATATTTTAAAACGCCATAGCCGATTCCCTTGTTCGGAATGTGTCTGAGCTCTTCTTTCAAAAGCTTGATTTGATACGAAAGATCCTCCGCATGCGACAAATCAAGCAGCACAGGATACATGCTCGTAAACCAGCCGATGGTCCGCGACACATTGACCGCCGGAAGGATGTCTTCCCTTCCATGTCCTTCAAGGTGAATAAAGTGTCTGTCTTCTCCTGTCCACTCTTTCAGGGTCAATCCTAAAGCGGTTAGCAAAATGTCGTTGATTTCCGTGTGGTACGCCTCATGTACTTCTGTCAGTAGGCTGCGTGTTTCTTCCTCAGACAGCGTAAAGCGAATGGTTTTTGTATGCAGCATTCTTTGATCCTCTGTGACATGATCCTTTTGCAGAGGTGCAGTTAAATGCCCAAGTACCTTTTTCCAATAGTCCCTTTCTGCCAGCAGCTCATCTGACACTGCGTATTCCGTCAACTTCTGGGCATACGCTTGGAATGAATGTGTTTTTTCAGGAAGTGTCAGCTCCTCCCCGCGCTTCGCCTGCTCATAAAGAGCCATGAAGTCTTCAAGGAAAATACGCCATGACACACCATCAATGACAAGGTGATGTACAACGAGCAATAAGTGATCTCCATGATCCGTACGGAAAATCGCAGGTTTGACTAATGGTCCCTCTGTTAAAGAAATACTCGCCTGCACTTCATTTGCTAGCTTTTCTACCTGCTGGATTTGCTGTGATCGTTCTCCTTGTACTTCTATCACGTCCACCGCTACATCGTTTTCGTCTACTCCACGATGACGCTGGATGATGCGTCCTTCTTCTATCGGATAAACCAATCGCAAAGCATCATGATGGGTCATCATCTGCTCGAGTACTTGTTTGACAAGCACTTCATCCAAACCATTTGCCGCATGGAGCATAACGGACTGATTCCAATGATGTTGGCTGCTGAAGTTCCGTTCAAAGAACCAGCGCTGAATTGGTGTTAAAATGACCTCTCCTTCGACAGGTGATTGATCGGCTGTGAGAAGATCCGCTTCTTCGATATATGGGCGAAGCTCTGCAATCGTTGGATATTGGAAAAGCAGTTTCATATCGAGCTTCCAGCCCTCTTGCGTAAGTCTGCTTGCCATTTGGATGCCTTTAATCGAATCTCCGCCAAGGAAGAAGAAGTGGTCGTGAATACCGACTTGGCTGACGCCAAGCACATCTTCCCAAATGCCGCAAAGCAGTGCTTCCACTTCATCTCTTGGCGCTTCGTATGCTGTTTGATTCGCTTCCATATCAGGTGCTGGCAGTGCTTTGAGATCCACTTTGCCATTTGCCGTCATCGGCAGTTGGTCTAGCTCGATGATCCATGATGGCACCATATATTCTGGCAAGGTGCGCTTTAAGCTTTCTTGCAAAGTGCCCGTTTCTTTATCTGTGATGACGTAAGCGACAAGAGCGTCTTGATTACTTGCGTCTTTGACCGTTGTCACGACGGCTTCTTGGACTGAATCCAGCGCAAGGAGCTGCGCTTCAATTTCTGACAGCTCAATCCGGAATCCGCGGATGTTCACTTGATGGTCTTTTCTACCGAGGTAGATCAGCTCGCCATCCTCTGTCCATTTCACCAAGTCGCCTGTACGGTACATGCGCTCTCCTGGATAAAACGGATCTGGGACAAACCGTTTGTCCGTTTCCTCTGGGAGATTCCAATAGCCTCTTGCCAGTCCTTTCCCCGCAATCACAAGTTCACCCGGTACGCCTTGCGGCGAGAGGTCATATAACGAACCCATAATGTAAAAACGAGTATTGGCAATCGCTGTTCCGATAGGAAGCGTGCCTTGATCT
>NZ_LMRK01000016.1:0-4413 GCF_001426125.1 Bacillus sp. Leaf49
AAATGGTCTGTTTCAGATCATCACCCTCAACGTTTTTTACTGTCAACGTGAGAAATATCCATGCTGGCTTATATTGCCGATTGGCTTCTTCAACGATCAATTTGTTGTGATAAGCAATTTTCAATGATCTTCGCCATGCACACATAGGGCATAACCTCACTTTACAAAAATAGGCTTGATATAATCGTAGTCTGCCCGTTTCTCTATCTCTCTTAAACGCAAGACATTCCGCACAATCACATACTTTCTCTGCCTTTTTTCCGTAGTAAGGCGCACCGGTACGCTTTTCAAGTCCTTCATAGTGAGCCGCCATAAGCGACGATCTCAACTTTTTCCCCTTCCAATCCCGCTTTTTACCTGTTGCGGTTTTGTCGTCGAGGATGGTATAATTCTTTTCAGATGAATAAAACAAAGAAAAAACCCCTTCTGCCGCTAGTTCTCTAGCTATCTATTATTTGGTGTGGTAACTTAATAATAGCAGACGGGGTTTTTCCCTGTCAAATTACCTTTAAACCATTGACAGCACTGAATTTATCATACTTTTTGAAAATCTCAATGTTTCTATATGTATCAAGATAAGAAAAAACACGATTACAACTTCGTTGAAATCGCAAAAAAAGACCAGCAAATTGCTAGTCTTTTTTTAAAACCAAAAACAAAAAACCACTAACCCCCCATGGGGGTTTTTTATTTTGTTTTTTTGGACATGATGCACAACAAAAAACAAAACTTTAAGGTCCCACAAGCACTTTCCATCCAATAAGACACAAAAACATATCATAGCAGACAAAACGAAAAAACGCATTTAAAGCCCTTATAATCGTTTTTAACTCATCACCCTATTTGAATACCCGAACAAAAATAAAAGCGCTCAGAATCTAATCTGAACGCTCTCAACGGCATTTTTGAAATACAGCCTTGATATTTTTATAGATTTAATCATTCAAATAAATCCTTGCCACAAACTCAAAACGAGTCAATCCATTGCTATGACTAGCTTCAATTTGTTTTTTTCTTCCGTAGTACCCCCCCCTGTTAGAGTGGGGGGGTTCCCGTTTGGCTCTAGGTGCTTCGCTTTTCGTTGCCACTCGACGACTGTCGTCGTCTTCCGCTGCGCACCTTCGCCAAACAAAACAAACGCACAAATATTTCTTTAATCTTATCATTTTTGACTCTTTCATGCCAACGGTACAATGCCTCGCATTCTGCTTTGAACGGAGAGAAAACCCACAGCACCTATTTAGGTGCATAAGTGGGCACTGGTTCTCCAGTGACTCTTTTCGGGCTCTGCCCAAACCCGCCAACGGTCAGCCCGTTGGATCGCAAATATTCAAACCCCCTACCCCCGATCTTCGGGGGATGCCCCTTCGGCGGGCGCAAACAAACGAGGTTTGTTTGAATCAATAGGCTTTGGGTGTGGTGAATGAGTCAACTCCTTAATGCTCACTTTCGTTCCGCTTACCGTTGACTCATGCCGAATGTTTTTCACTCCATTTTTTAAACAGTAACGCTCCTTTTAAGTGCACACTTTTCCGAAATGTCTCCAGCGACACTTATCAAAATTTTTCTCTTTCAACCCGCTACGCAAAACAAAAACATTTTGCCTTTTGATCTAGGAGGGCGTAGCGTATACCATAGCGAATGAATCATAAAGAGGTGAACCCGCTATGAAACCCGAAACCTACCTTTCTTCACAAGACATTGCAAACAAGCTCAATGTCTCCAGCGTCACGATACGCAAATACGCCGCCATGCTTGAGAAAAACGGCTATAATTTCGCCAGAGACACTAAGGGATGGCGTCAGTATAATGAGTCCGATTTATCCGCTATGGAGTATATATACACACACTCTAAATTGAGTGGTAAATCACTAGAAGAAGTAGCCAAACTTGTAGCGACCTTGTATCGGTCAAACTTGTCCATATCGGATACCGCTACACCGCTACAAGATGTGAATGTCGCCGATCTCATTCAAAGACAAGAGGAATTCAATCAGGCAATCCTAAAACGACTCGAACAATTTGAAGAACAACAAAAAAAGCGAGATGAAAATCTCATGCTCGCTTTGAAAGAATCCATTGAAACAAAAAAAATGATTGCTACAGCTCAACAAAAAAAGTGGTGGCAATTTTGGAAGTGAAACGCACCCAAAGACAGGATTGATACACATAACATTAATTTCCTAAATTTCATAATTGTTATATTATACATCAATAAAATAAAAATCAGCACCATCTATGGTAGCTGATTTTTATTTTAATTACTCTGTCTTCTAGTTACAATTCTTACAGGTATAGATATAGCAGTAAATATTAAAAAGGGCATCAAACAATATAAAACAGCCCATCCAATATCATAATTTACACCCTCAATTACAAAAAAATAAATCGAAAGAACAATACTACAAAAGAGACCAATCCACGGAAGCAACTTCACATAAACTTTCAAATTATTCTTAGCTTTATTATCAAGCATAGATAAATCCCCTTTCTTTAAACTATTTAAATCTCGGCTCTCATCTAACAAATCGTCAACTTTAACTCCAAATATGTCTGCGATTTTCATTAAATTATTAATATCTGGATAATTCATACCCTTTTCCCACTTATATACAGCTTGTTTGGTTACGAATAATTTGGAAGCTAGATCATCTCTTGTTAGGCCGTTTTTCTCTCTAAGAATTTTCAACTTTTCATTTGTTTTCATTTTTTTTACTCCCTTAATATTATTTTATATGCAATATAAAAGAACAGAAATAAACAACCTCTAAAATACTTTTAATAAATTGTTAAACTTTAAGTTTTTTAAATAATAAATTGAAAATAAGGTAAATTATATGTTATTTTTAAATCTATAACAATTTAAGGAAATGAAAGGGGAAAATGATGAAATTATTCACAAAACTTTTAGTTTCACTATGCATTCTAATGTTAACTTTTAGTAACACTCTTGTTGTAAATGCAGTAGAAAAGAAAGACCTAAACATCTTAGAAGAACAAAAAAAATTAATGCAAGATGAGAACATCACTCCATCAAAAATGACAGAAAAAGATTTAAAAGTATTAAAAAATGCAGAAAAACAAGTAAAAGAAATCAAAGAACTAAGAAATAACTTAAAGAAAGAAAAATTTGAAGAGTTCGCTTTAGATAAAGAGATTCCTCAAATAAAATATACTACCGATACAGATGAAGGCAGCACTTTTATCTATGTCAGCAATAAAGTATACAAAAACACAAAAACAAAAGAAACGATTGTTACAACAAGTATTTACGACAACTACTCTGAAAAAATAATACAATTCGTAGCAGAAAAGAGTAAAGACAACGGAAAAAATAGAGAATACATTATGAACTACAAAGACTACGATACAAATAAAGTCACAAAAAAAGATAATAAAGAAGATGAAGATAAAGCATCAACATCTAAATCAAAAAAGAAAAAATTTAAATTTAATGGCAAATCATTTGCATGTTCTGCAGCAGGTTTAGTCGCTTGCGGACAAATATGCCTTGTCTATGCATTAATGGGGCCTGTAGCCGGAGGTACATGTGGGGCAGCATGCGGAATAGCTTTCGCTGCAGTATGTGCTGTAACATAATAATAATAATAGAAAAGCAGGCTAATAAAAGCCTGCTTTTCTAATTAATTATGTAATTTTTAATGCCAACATGCCAACGTGCCATGACTTCAAACGTTTCATTGGCTACCTCATCATCATCTTCTTCAATCCTAACAAGGTCGCCGCCCTCGGCATCAGTCAAATTCAGTTCCTTATGAATCTCTTTCAAGATCCCGCCGTAACCGATCAAGCGCCTGGCACTTAATGCATCATCCAAATAATAGACCGTATCCAAATTCTCCTCAGTCACTTTATTCCCACGTATCACATCCGTATCTTTCACTGGATACTTAGAAATTTCTAAAACAGCTTTCTGTTCTTCCATTGCTTCTCGGACTTCTTTTTCAATCGCTTCCGCATCGATTCCCTTTTTTCCTTTGACCCGCTGCACATGCACAATCGGTGTGTAATCCAATTTCATTGCCCGCTTCCAAAGGCTTGTCCATTCTTTTTGATTAATATAGTTCTTACCAAAGTAATTAGTACGAACAGGTATTAACACATGAAAATGCGGATGATATGTATTTTCTTCATGATTTTTCGTAATCTCTAAAGCTCTGAAATACCCACGCACCGCAGAATCAACTTTTTTATATTTCATCAATCTATTAAAGCCTTTCATCATATCAGAAATGGTCTGTTTCAGATCATCACCCTCAACGTTTTTTACTGTCAACGTGAGAAATATCCATGCTGGCTTATATTGCCGATTGGCTTCTTCAACGATCAATTTGTTTCTGTTCATCTGCCTTGGGCGTTTGGCTGTAGAGAAGGAATAAAATTTGGAACTTG
>NZ_LMRK01000017.1:0-2455 GCF_001426125.1 Bacillus sp. Leaf49
AAGAGCCATGTCCAGCGTAAAACACATAATGTTTTTATCAAAAAATGTGAAAACCCCACTTTTACTTGAAGTAAAGGTGGGGTTTGTCTACGGTCTGAAGACTCTTCTTGTGAAGAGTCTTTTTTATTGACGAATGGTCCATTTCATCGCATGCAAAAAGGCTCCTCTGACGAAGAGCCTTTTTTAATTGCTTGTTCATTACCTGGGAAATATTTTCATCATCATTTTAAGGCTTTGATACAGATGTATGTATCATAATGGTAAACAGAGACGTCTCTAAAGTGATACGCTGAAAAAAGACAGCTGATGTCTTCTTCACTGTACGTTGAAAGAGACTGTGAGCGTTTTTGTTCCTTCATTAGTTCCTGCTTTTGAAAAGATAAGAATACTTCTCCATCCACTTGAAGAACACGATATACCTCTTTCATAACTTGTTCGATATCTGGCAAGTAATAGATGGTCTGCACTGTGAACAATTTATTGAATGATCTGTCTTCAAAAGGTAATTGCTCAGCTCTTCCAAGTGTGATAACGGCTTTATCCTGCTCGACAAGCCTCTTATGTTTTCTTTTCGCGTATTTTACCATATGACGCGAAGCATCGATTCCATATACTTTCCCTCGATCAAGTTTTTCCGCTACTTTAGATAATGTCATACCTCTTCCAGTACCAATTTCTAAGATCCGGTCGTTTTCTTGTATATTTAAGAGTTGAATCGTCCATTGATTGATATTATGATGATTTTTTTCCATATAGCGGGCAACCCATTTTGAGAACAAGCCCTTTGGTTCCCTCATTTGTTTTCCAATCCAGCTTTGAATCAATGTCAACACCTGCTTTGCACCAGTAAATAAAACTATTTACGAATTTTCTTACTTTTCATATCGGCTCTCGCCTAACAAAAGTTAAGACCTAGTCCTAATTTCTTTGTCTTTTATTAGACGGCACCTTTTCTGAAAATGTTTCGCACGTCATGAAAAATATTTAAACAAATAGGCATTTTCATTAATTGTGCTCAGATTGATTTCGTTTTCCGCATGAGCTGCATATTTTATGAATGTATCTTGATTAGATAAAGGTGGTGCTAGATTATGGGCTTTGGCGGTTATTCTGGAGGCTACTGCGGTGGCTACGGTGGCGGTTTTGCAGGCGGATTCGCATTGCTTGTTGTACTGTTCATTTTGTTAATCATCATCGGTGCAAGCTGGATTTGCTAATGTAAAAGGAGCAGGAAACGATAACGTTTCCTGCTCCTTTTCTTTAATACCAATAGGTTGGATAATTGTACATATAGCGTCTTAGCATTTCTTCTTGCTCTCTTTGCATTCTGTATGGATTGCCGTATCCGTGCTTTAAAGAATGCGGAATAGACGCATATCCGTGCCCCACTGATGGAAACCTCATATATGGTGACATCGACATTCATTGATCACCTCACAATCTCCTTTTACGGTTATCATATGTGCAGGTGATCAATGTGGAGCGTGTCTAAACCTGGTCCTTCTCCCTTGTATAACAATCAAGCATTGCAAGCATCATAAACATGTCAATCTCCTCCTTTTCATGTTTTTATTGTCCTTTTTAGTTCATGTACTTTAGTTGTTTCTGCTTCATTTCTTCATAAAACGTTTCGACTTGTTGTTCATAAAGAACGGTTTCAATGTCTTTGTATTTACGTTGGATCGTCAAAGTAATAAAAAATAAATGGATTGTCATATACGCTCACCTCCCTTCAGTTCGCAGCACGCGAAATAGCCCGCAGATCTTCTTTATCAGTTGACCTGCGGGCACACAAAAATGCAGATCAAAAGACAGTGTCTTCTAACCTGCGATGGATGATACGTGAAATCCTCGTTTACTTAAACAGTTTTGTAGCGTGAACCGTAAAAGGTAAAGGAAGGACACGAGCTCTTCCACAGGCTGATGACATGATGAAATTGGTTGTTGAATTGATCACAAGTAGATACGAATAACATATTCTTCAGCCTCCTTTACGTTTTTAATTACTTTGTAAGTATATCCAGCAAGCACCATTTTGTAAACCTGTTTTTAGTAAATTAGATGATTTTTGTGTGTTTGACTAAATTTCTACAGTAATTCTTGTCCGATTATCCAGTGCAATTAAAAAAAAGTTTCCTCATCACATGAGGAAACTTCAGAATGTTGACAAAGGGCTAAAATGAACTTGATTTTAGCCCTTTGTCTTCTTTTCAGCGTGATAGAAAACCTTTGAATTCTAGGAAGGACGAGTACCGGCGCGGAGCGAATTTGACATTCGTGAGCACCGGCACGCAGGACTGACAAAGAATGCGAGGGTTTGTCTACACGCTGAAAGTCTCCTCATCATATGAGGAGACTCAGCTTGTAGACAAAGTCTACAAGCTTTTTTGTATAATAAGGGTAATAACACAATTCTGTGGGGGATGAACATGTTATCGAAACGTGAAGAAGAAAG
>NZ_LMRK01000018.1:0-1200 GCF_001426125.1 Bacillus sp. Leaf49
CCAGTAGCTCCGGTTGAACCTGTGATACCCGTGGCCCCAGTAGCTCCAGTTGCACCCGTGATTCCAGTGGCCCCAGTAGSTCCGGTTGAACCTGTGATACCMGTGGCCCCAGTAGCTCCAGTTGCACCCGTGATTCCAGTGGCCCCAGTAGATCCGGTTGAACCTGTGATACCCGTGGCCCCAGTAGGTCCGGTTGMACCTGTGATACCAGTAGCACCAGTAGCTCCGGTTGAACCTGTGATTCCAGTGGCCCCAGTAGCTCCAGTTGAACCTGTGCTACCAGTGACCCCAGTCGGACCGGTAGCACCTGTGATACCTGTAGCACCAGTCGGACCGGTTGMACCTGTAATTCCTGTAGCACCAGTAGCTCCAGTTGCACCCGTGATACCAGTAGCACCAGTCGGACCGGTTGAACCTGTGATACCAGTAGCACCAGTCGGACCGGTTGAACCTGTGATTCCCGTAGCWCCAGTCGGACCAGTTGGTCCAGTGCTGCCCGTCACACCAGTGGCCCCAGTAGGTCCGGTTGMACCTGTGATACCAGTAGCACCAGTCGGACCGGTTGCACCTGTGATACCCGTGGCACCAGTAGCTCCAGTTGCACCCGTGATTCCAGTGGCCCCAGTCGGACCGGTTGAACCTGTGATACCWGTAGCACCAGTCGGACCGGTTGAACCTGTAATTCCTGTAGCTACCTGTGATTCCCGTAGCTCCAGTCGGACCAGTTGGTCCAGTGCTGCCCGTCACACCAGTGGCCCCAGTAGGTCCGGTTGAACCTGTAATTCCTGTAGCACCAGTCGGACCGGTTGCACCTGTGATACCCGTGGCCCCAGTAGATCCGGTTGAACCTGTGATACCTGTAGCACCAGTAGGTCCGGTTGAACCTGTGATACCCGTGGCACCAGTAGCTCCAGTTGCACCCGTGATTCCAGTGGCCCCAGTAGATCCGGTTGAACCTGTAATTCCTGTAGCACCAGTAGGTTGAACCTGTGATACCCGTGGCACCAGTAGCTCCAGTTGCACCCGTGATTCCAGTGGCCCCAGTAGATCCGGTTGAACCTGTAATTCCTGTAGCACCAGTWGCACCAGTCGGACCGGTTGMACCTGTGATACCCGTGGCCCCAGTAGCTCCAGTTGAACCTGTGCTACCAGTGACCCCAGTCGGACCGGTAGCACCTGTGATACCTGTAGCACCAGTAG
>NZ_LMRK01000019.1:0-1079 GCF_001426125.1 Bacillus sp. Leaf49
TTAAGCTCTTCAGCGCCGATTAAGCTCTTCAGCGCCGATGGTAGTTGGGGGTTTCCCCCTGTGAGAGTAGGACGCCGCCAAGCTTTTCAAAGGATCAGTTCCAGTCGGAACTGGTCTTTTTTGTGTTTCAATAAATGATATATCTATTTATATTGAAAATAGTGGTCTTTCACTACATTCTCAATAACTCATTCATTTCATCCCCTTCACTGGAATTCTAGACATTCTATAATATTCTTATCATCTAATCTCGTCGCTCGCTCATCTTGCTAAGAGTCAACATCGAACGAGTAAACATGTCTAAGAAGGATCTTCTCCTCTGGCAACCATATGTAGCGAACTGCGCTTGCTGCTAGATCATTGAAACCTACATAAGAGAGCAAAGGGCATCTTGGTTTGCTAATGAGAGAGGGGAGGAAGATTTGAGTTAAGCACCACAATGTTTGATGAGGCAAGGGAACATTGAGACGAATTTTTGGAAAATGACCAGGATCAATTTAATATAAAGCAAATTTACAAAATGGTTTCTCGGAAAAATAAAATAATAAAAAAATTCGTTTCTATATGCACGTTATCTGAGGATTTAAGGAATAAAACAAACATTTTTCAGCTTTAAAAGAGCTGTTTTTACATTGAAAAAGCGCTATTAATCCCCTTTTTAACAAAAAAACATAAAAAAATGAAAAAAAGACTTTTAAAATGAAGAGACAAGTGGTAAACTTCTTTAGGTGCCTTAACGAAAAGATGTGAAAAAATAGCTTTAAAATAAATTCAAAAATTATTTTAAAAAAGTCTTTACAAACAATATCTTATCGTTATATAATACTATTTGTCAGATCGAGAGACATTCGAAACGACATAATATGGAGGATTAGCTCAGCTGGGAGAGCATCTGCCTTACAAGCAGAGGGTCGGCGGTTCGAGCCCGTCATCCTCCACCATATTTATTCTTACATAATGTTAGGATAGATAAAGCCGGTGTAGCTCAACTGGTAGAGCAACTGACTTGTAATCAGTAGGTTGGGGGTTCAAGTCCTCTTGCCGGCACCACTTTCATATGGTAAGATAGACAAGTCCTT
>NZ_LMRK01000020.1:0-660389 GCF_001426125.1 Bacillus sp. Leaf49
ACAGGTTCAACCGGACCTACTGGGGCAACGGGCAGCACTGGACCAACTGGTCCGACTGGCGCTACGGGAATCACAGGTTCAACTGGAGAAACTGGTGCTACTGGTATCACAGGTTCAACCGGACCTACTGGGGCAACGGGTATCACAGGTTCAACCGGASCTACTGGTGCCACTGGAATCACGGGTGCAACTGGAGCTACTGGTGCCACGGGTATCACAGGTTCAACCGGACCTACTGGNATCACAGGTTCAACCGGASCTACTGGTGCCACTGGAATCACGGGTGCAACTGGAGCTACTGGTGCCACGGGTATCACAGGTTCAACCGGACCTACTGGGGCAACGGGCAGCACTGGACCAACTGGACCTACTGGGGCCACGGGTATCACAGGTTCAACCGGAGCTACTGGGGCCACTGGAATCACGGGTGCTACCGGAGCTACTGGTGCCACGGGAATCACAGGTTCAACCGGACCTACTGGGGCAACGGGCAGCACTGGACCAACTGGTCCGACTGGTGCTACTGGTATCACAGGTTCAACCGGAGCTACTGGGGCCACGGGTATCACGGGTGCAACCGGTCCGACTGGTGCCACGGGTATCACAGGTTCAACCGGTCCGACTGGTGCTACAGGAATTACAGGTTCAACTGGAGCTACTGGGGCCACAGGTATCACGGGTGCTACTATCACAGGTTCAACCGGTCCGACTGGGGTCACTGGTAGCACAGGTTCAACTGGAGCTACTGGGGCCACGGGTATCACAGGTTCAACCGGTCCGACTGGGGTCACTGGTAGCACAGGTTCAACCGGACCTACTGGCGCCACGGGTATCACAGGTTCAACCGGTCCGACTGGTGCTACAGGAATTACAGGTTCAACTGGAGCTACTGGGGCCACAGGTATCACGGGTGCTACCGGTGGTCCGACTGGTGCYACKGGTATCACAGGTTCAACCGGACCTACTGGTGCTACAGGTATCACAGGTGCTACCGGAGCTACTGGTGCTACAGGTATCACRGGTGCTACCGGTCCGACTGGKGCCACGGGTATCACAGGTKCAACCGGTCCGACTGGTGCTACWGGTATCACAGGTTCAACCGGACCTACTGGTGCTACAGGTATCACAGGTTCAACCGGAGCTACTGGTGCTACAGGTATCACAGGTTCAACCGGTCCGACTGGGGTCACTGGTAGCACAGGTTCAACTGGAGCTACTGGGGCCACGGGTATCACAGGTTCAACCGGTCCGACTGGGGTCACAGGTKCAACCGGTCCGACTGGGGTCACTGGTAGCACAGGTTCAACTGGAGCTACTGGGGCCACGGGTATCACAGGTTCAACCGGTCCGACTGGTGCTACTGGTATCACAGGTTCAACCGGATCTACTGGTGCCACGGGTATCACAGGTTCAACCGGTCCGACTGGTGCTACTGGTATCACAGGTGCAACCGGACCTACTGGGGCCACTGGTGTGACGGGCAGCACTGGACCAACTGGTCCGACTGGAGCTACGGGAATCACAGGTGCAACCGGTCCGACTGGTGCTACTACTGGGGCCACTGGTGTGACGGGCAGCACTGGACCAACTGGTCCGACTGGAGCTACGGGAATCACAGGTGCAACCGGTCCGACTGGTGCTACTGGTATCACGGGTGCAACTGGAGCTACTGGTGCTACAGGAATTACAGGTTCAACTGGAGCTACTGGGGCCACAGGTATCACGGGTGCTACCGGTCCGACTGGGGTCACTGGTAGCACAGGTTCAACTGGAGCTACTGGGGCCACGGGTATCACAGGTTCAACCGGACCTACTGGTGCTACAGGTATCACAGGTTCAACCGGACCTACTGGGGCCACGGGTATCACAGGTTCAACCGGAGCTACTGGTGCCACTGGAATCACGGGTGCAACTGGAGCTACTGGTATCACAGGTTCAACCGGAGCTACTGGTGCCACTGGAATCACGGGTGCAACTGGAGCTACTGGTGCCACGGGTATCACAGGTTCAACCGGACCTACTGGGGCCACGGGCAGCACTGGACCAACTGGTCCGACTGGAGCTACAGGAATTACAGGTTCAACCGGAGCTACTGGTGCTACTGGTATCACAGGTTCAACCGGAGCTACTGGKGCCACGGGTATCACAGGTTCAACCGGTCCGACTGGTGCTACAGGAATTACAGGTTCAACTGGAGCTACTGGGGCCACAGGTATCACGGGTGCTACTGGTGCTACAGGTATCACAGGTGCTACCGGTCCGACTGGGGTCACTGGTAGCACAGGTTCAACTGGAGCTACTGGGGCCACGGGTATCACAGGTTCAACCGGACCTACTGGTGCTACTGGTATCACAGGTGCAACCGGACCTACTGGGGCCACGGGTATCACAGGTTCAACCGGAGCTACTGGTGCCACTGGAATCACGGGTGCAACTGGAGCTACTGGTGCCACTGGAATCACGGGTGCAACTGGAGCTACTGGGGCCACGGGTATCACAGGTTCAACCGGAKCTACTGGTGCTACAGGWATYACAGGTTCAACTG
This sequence comes from Bacillus sp. Leaf49, assembly GCF_001426125.1. NCBI lineage: Bacteria > Bacillati > Bacillota > Bacilli > Caryophanales > Bacillaceae > Bacillus > Bacillus sp. Leaf49. Next base: position 2,546 of record NZ_LMRK01000020.1, read on the forward strand.
GAGCTACTGGGGCCACAGGTATCACGGGTGCTACCGGTCCGACTGGTGCCACGGGTATCACAGGTGCAACCGGTCCGACTGGTGCTACTGGTATCACAGGTTCAACCGGACCTACTGGGGCAACGGGTATCACGGGTGCTACTGGATCTACTGGTGCCACGGGAATCACAGGTTCAACCGGACCTACTGGGGCAACGGGCAGCACTGGACCAACTGGTCCGACTGGCGCTACGGGAATCACAGGTTCAACTGGAGAAACTGGTGCTACWGGTTCAACCGGACCTACTGGGGCAACGGGCAGCACTGGACCAACTGGTCCGACTGGCGCTACGGGAATCACAGGTTCAACTGGAGAAACTGGTGCCACGGGTATCACAGGTTCAACTGGAGCTACTGGTGCTACAGGAATTACAGGTTCAACCGGACCTACTGGGACCACTGGCAGCACGGGTGCAACTGGAGCTACTGGGGCCACGGGTATCACAGGTTCAACCGGACCTACTGGGGCCACTGGTGTGACGGGCAGCACTGGACCAACTGGTCCGACTGGCGCTACAGGTATCACGGGTGCTACCGGACCTACTGGAACAGGTGGTTTTACGGATACAGCACTATATGCTGCTAATAGTTCTGGTCCTACCATTGTTACTGTAGCCTCGGGAACGAATATTCCATTGCCGAACTTTCAAAACATTACCGGTTTTACAGCAAACGGCACAAGTACGGTTTTTACCGTTCTGCAAACAGGTAAATATTATATTACGTATCAAGTCAACACCACTACAGCACTTTTGATTAATACGCGTTTACTGTTAAATGGAACAAATACTATTTCTGGTTCTGTTCAATCACCTACTATCTCTACTTCATTTATTAACAATACTGTCATTGTTAATTTAACAGCTGGTAATACTATTTCACTGCAGTTTTTTGGAGTGGTTGTCACAGCTATATTAGTTGGCGGTGGTGGTGCGGCCGGAGCAACCTTGACCATCATACGGCTCAGTTAAGCAAAAAAAGAAAAAAGAAAGGCTTTTCAGCCTTTCTTTTTTATGTCTTCTATAACTTTTATACAATGTTCGATATCATTAGATTGTAAGAGGTGAAAAATAGATTGGATGACGGTAAACTCTAAATTCCACCATTCTAACAACTGAAGTTTTTCAATGATATCAGAAGAAAACCGATATTTCATGAGACGCTGCGGGTTCCCTGCGACAATCGCATATGGAGGCACATCTTTTGTAATCAGACTATTTGCTCCAATGACTGCCCCGTTTCCTATCTGTACCCCTGACATGATTGTTGCTCCATATCCAATCCAAACATCGTGCCCTATACACACATCCCCTTTTGATCGTGGATGTCCTTCAATGTGGGCAGCATCTGTGAAAATTTGATTAAAGGGATATGTGGTGACCCAATCTGTTCGGTGTTCACCACCAAGAAAAACTTTTACTTCGTTTGCGATGGAACAAAACTTTCCTAGATTCAGCGTTGTTCCTTCTCCCCACGTCAAGACTTGAAAATCTGGTCCAGCATAAGTGAAGTCACCGATATCATATGAACTGAGCTCACTTCTTTGGTTTAAAAACATAGAAGATCAGACCCCCTACAAAGTAATCGATCTTCGTATATATATGCCAGATGATAGGCTCACATTATGATTGGACAAGTGCAACGATCTGCTTTTTCTTCCATACCAGTCGATAATAGCCGTATTGGAGCAATAAGTTTACAAAAAAGGCTGCAGGATATCCTATCCAGATTCCTTTGATCCCAAGCGATGTATGATGTGATAGCACATAAGCCACTGGTACTTCAACAAGCCAAATGGAACAAATACTAAAGATGGTCGGCCATAGAACTGTGCCGCTTGCTCTCATTGTGGCTGCAACGATTTGTGCTGTTCCGAAAATGAGATAGCTCCATAGGGTAATCACGACCAAACTATATGCAATGTCGATCGTTGCAGGATCTGTTAAAAAGATAGATAAAATTTGCGGTGCGAAAATATAGACGAAAATAATAATCAATCCGCCTATTGCAAAGTTTAGCCCCAGCCCAATTTTAATGACATCCTTCAAACGATTCATGTTTCCTGCGCCAATGAACTGTGCGGCGAAGATAGAAACCGCAATACCAAGGCTCACTGCGGGCATCTGTACATAACTTACAACTTGGTTGACAACGCCATAAGCTGCGGTCGCCTGTGATCCATAATCGTTGACAAAAGAAATGACAGCAATTTCTGATAAAGAAATCAGAATCATATTAATACTAGAAGGGATACTTAACTTTAATAGCGTTTTTAATAAATCCCCTTTCATCAATAAATGCTTTCTAACCGACGCATCAATGCGCAGCGGGTGCTTTGTTTTATAAAGATAGATATGAAGAATGATAAACGTAACGATTGTAGAAATCACAGAAGAATACGCAGCACCATATAAACCAAATGCCGGTAAACCAAGCCAGCCGAATAATAAAATTGGCAGCAATAAAATATTGGTTCCTGTACTAATCATTAAGAAATAAAATGGTGTTTTTGAATCTCCTGTTCCTCGTAAAAAAGTTGTATAGACAAAATAAAGAAATAAGATGGGCATGGAGATGAATAGGATTCTGGCATATGCCGCACTTTCCTCCACAATATTTGCAGGTGTCCCCATCAGATGTAAAATATCTGTGGCAAAAAAACCTCCAATGACAGCTAAAGAAAGTCCGATTAAAAAGGTGAACGAAAGCGTTGTACCGATAATTTCCTTTAATCTCTGCTCATTTTTTGCTCCGTATGCTTGTCCAATCAGGATCGAGCTCCCTGATCCAATCCCAATGGAAAAAGAAACAAGTAAAAAGAAAAGTGGAAAGAATGCAGATATCGCAGCTACTGCATCCTCTCCAATCCATCTACCGACAAGCACAATGGAAACAAGCTGTCCAATTGATTGCAAAATATTGCTTAATAAAAGTGGAATTAGAAAGATCGACATGGTTTTTACTAAAGATTGATTATTATCTAACGTCATGATGGTTCTCCTTCTCTGTCTAAAGATCCTCAGCTAACATGCTGACAATGCGGTCTTCTATCTCTTTTCCTTTTTCGTCATCAACGAGATGATTCAATAAGATGGAAAAAGCAAGCGTTTTTCCACTCTGCGTTTCAATATATCCAGATAGTGTGCTGACCGTTGATAGTGTACCTGTTTTTGCACGCACTTTTTCTAGTGTAGCTGGTTCTTTCAATCTATTTCTTAATGTACCTCCCACCATACGCTCACTTGCCCCAGCTAACGGAAGTGCATGGACATAGGTGTTAAACCATTTTTCCTTTTGAATGTTTGTCAAAAATAACGTGAATTGATTTGCAGAAACAAGGTTAATGGGTGATATGCCTGATCCGTCTCTCAACACAGTCATAGATGCATCTATGCCATAGGCAGGAAGACGTTCATTCAGCACGTCAAGCCCTTTGTCAAAACTCCCTTTGTTCTTTACCCGCTTCCCAAGTTCTTTTAACAGAATTTCTGCATGTGTATTGTTGCTTAATTTCATCATCGGAACAAGAAGATCGGATAAAGGCATTGATGTATGGGAAGCGATTTTTTTCGCTTTTTTAGGAACTTGTTTTGTTTGGAGTGGTCCTTTCAGCTGAATCCCCTCAGCCTTTAATGCTCGTTTCATTAAGTCTAAAGCATACGTTGTCGGTTCCCATAATGCGACCCATTGTTTAGACGAGGATGCTTTTAGCGGAATCGTCCCAGTCAGTGTAATTTTGTTTGTGCCGTGAGAGCGTTTAAAAGATATTTTCTTCTTTCCACCTTCTGGCACAGTTTTCACTTGATTGACAACTTGAGCGACGTCAGTCTTCGGGATCATCTCATAGCTGGCCTTCTGCCCTGCTTTCTTTCCCGGCTTGACTTCGAGAATGATCGTTCCTGCATCATAATCCTCATTCGGTGAAGCAGTAAGAGCAGATATTTGAGCGCCGTAATATTGATCTTCATCACTCCACGGCAGATCGATGGAATACCTTGTGTCATCAAACCAAGTATCATCAGCTGCAAGCTGTCCACGAATCGTATGTATTCCGGCCTTTTTGACTTGTTTGGCTAATGCGGCAAAATCGCTTTCTAACAATGTCGGGTCTCCAGAGCCTCGGAGATAAAGATTGCCGTGCAATGTTTTTTTGTGAATTGAACCATCTATCCAAACGTCTGTTGGAAAAGTGTGTGTTTCACCCAATAGATCGAGTGCGATAGCAGATGTGAGTAATTTCATATTAGAAGCAGGAGTCAGACGGATGTCCGCTTGATGTTCATAAAGAAGAGAAGTGTCAGAAGTATCGCGTACGCTGATGCCAGCAATTGCGCCCTCTAAATCAGGTGCTGTTCGAATGAATTCGTCTAAAGAAGTGATCCATTTTGATTGATCATCATGAGCTGTTAGTTGTTCATCTTTCACTGAAAAAGGGAGAAATAACATCGACAAAATACATAGTTGTAAAAACATGACCTGTGAGAAACGTTTCACGCAATCCCTCCTTTTTAGAAAAGCAGCCAAATTTAGCAGATTATGTTCATTATACACAAAAGAACGTTTGTTCTCAAAGGTTTTTTAAACAGAAAAGTCAGCTTTCTTTGACGAAAACTGACAAGCCTCTTTTACCTTTTTTCAGGATTCCAGCCATCGCTTCCGCTAAGCACGGATTGAACGGTGATTTGACTTGCTTCGTTTTTTGTTAATATCGTTGACCATTTCACCCGGTTTGCCACATGACTCCCTGCGCCCGTTGATCCATATTCTTGATATCTAGCCGTTCTTTCGTTGTCTTTGTTATCCCAGTTATGCCATCCCTCAGCTTTAATATGTTCATCCATTTTTGTTTGGAGGAACGTGACAGCCGAATGTGGTCTCCATGGACGGCCTAAGTACACAGATTGAGACGAAGCCGTTCCTTTATTTAATGTGGAATCAATAAAAACGTAGCCATACTTTTGCGCTTCTGTTGTGGATGCCGCTGTAATATACCCATTTCCAAGACTTTTTATTTCAGCTCTTTTAAATACAGCCGTTGCTGAACCAAAGATGAAGTCAACCGTGCCCTCGATATAACAATCTTCATAATATTGTCTCCCTGTGCCAGTGGCATAAAGTGTATCTTGATACCCGAGAACACGTACGTGTTTAAACACAGCCCGGTCCCCGGATACATAAAGGGCAACCGCCTGCCCTGCGTTTCGGCCAGCTGTATTTTGAAACGTGATATTTTCTGCATAAAAATGATTTGCCCGAATCATTGTACTAGAGCTATTGGTTGTGCTCCCGCTGCTTGCATTTGTATCATCATACGTCAGAATCGTCTGATACTGATTTTCTCCAATAAAGGACACATACGGCTTATTTTGCGGAAGGAGAATCTTTTCTTTATACACACCATTTTTAATATATATCGTCGTTTGCTGTTGATTGTTCACTGGTATCGCATCAATGGCAGATTGAACCGTTCGAAATGTCCCATTTCCTTTTTGATCGACAATAAGCACGCGGTTTGTTTGATGGTTGTGTCCAGCTGCTTGCGCATAAGCTGAGTCAAAAAGCAGTAAGGCCAATACCATCATCAGCAGTCGTTTTCCATACTTCATCACACATCTCCCCCTTATATTGTGAACGTTTTCATTGACGTATTCTTTTTGATCCTATTCAGTTATAAAACAAAAAAACACAAAAAAACATCCACTGTGTTAGGTTGTGGATGTTTTTTCATATTTCATCGCATAAATTCCTTCATTTTCAATCCATTCACAAAATAGGACGTCTTTATAGGAGGATATGTGCTGCTTTTTCAATTGCTCTCTCAGCCACGCTTCATCAAATCCAGCTTCCTTTAAATCTTTTTTTAAAATCTCTCCGTCGATAATAAACGTTCTAGGCAATGTGACTTCTTTTCCTTTCACGTTCACATCTTCGGCTGTAGCTGGTGCATATTTCATTTTCGGAAGCACACTCACAGACCCATCCGTTTCCAAAATGGCAAATTCAATTTCATTAAGAGCAAAATGCCCTTTCGCTCGAATCAGCGTCTGCAGCTGATTTAAATCGAGCATATTTTTCTTTAATCGATTGTAGTGAATCTTTCCTTTATCAATCACAAGAGTGGGTCTTCCCTCTAAAAAAGCGCGAATGGATTTGAATTTTTGTGAAAGCCATTCAACTGTGTAGATTAAAACGCCCCAGACTGCAACTGCAAAAAGGATATGTAGCACGCTGACTTCTGGATCAAAAATGGCGTTACCGACCATCTCCCCTAAAATCAGTGCAGAAATAAAATCAAACGGCGTGATTTGTGCAAATTGTGTTTTCCCTAATAGCTTTGTAATGGAAAATAAAGCGAAAAATCCGATAAAGAGTTCAATCAAAATATTAAAAAATGGCACACATATACCTTCCTTTCTCACTGCATGTACTTACAGCATGTACAGGAAAGGAAGGTTCTAAACCATTTATGAAGGCAGTAAAATAAAGACGTCGTCTCCCTCAACCAATGCTTCATATGTTTTCACGCATCCATGATCTGGTTCTTGAACATTTCCTGATGAAAGGTTGATTTTCCAATCATGCATTGGACAGAAGACATGATCTCCGCTCACCATTCCTTCAGCTAGTACACCGCCTTTATGAGGACAGCGATTTTCAATGGCTTTGAACTGCTTGTTAGAGGTTTGAAAAACAGCTAATTCAAGTGGACCGGCTGCGACTGTTTTCCCTAGCTGCAACGGGAAATCTGATATTGTACCAATATGAACTTTTACAATTGAAACTGTCATCTGATCTCATCCCTTCAATTGATTTAGACGGAAGCAGTTGCCTTTTGAAATAATTGTCTTGTTTCTGTTTCGTTCTCTCGAATCTCTTGCCACGGTTCTTCATAAGTTGAAAGTGCGATGTCCATTCTTTCGATGAGTGCTGCACGTTTCTTGTCGTCTAGCAGGACCGTTTGGATATGATTCAATCCAAGCCGTTCAACCCAAGCGGATGTTCTCTCTAAATAATTTGCGGTTTCTCTGTAATATTGAAGGTAGGCTGCGGCCATTTGTTCTACTTCTTCTGCTGTACTTACTTTCATTAATAAGTCTCCAGCTCGTAAATGTGTCCCTCCATTCCCGCCAGCATACAATTCAAATCCCCCATCGATACCTACGATGCCAAGATCTTTAATCCCAGATTCAGCACAGTTTCTTGGACAGGCTGATACGGCCATTTTGACTTTGTGCGGTGTGGCAAGTCCTTCAAATTTCTTTTCAAGTGCGATCCCAAGAGAAATGGAATCTTGCGTTCCGAATCTGCAAAATTGTTCTCCAACACAAGTTTTGACGGTTCTTAATGATTTTCCGTAAGCATAACCAGACGGCATATCTAAATCAGCCCATACTTTTGGTAAATCTTCTTTTTTGACACCTAAAAGGTCGATTCGCTGCCCTCCAGTCATTTTCACAAGCGGTATCTCATATTTGTCAACGACATCCGCTATTTTTCTCAGGTCATTAGCATTAGTCACGCCCCCGTACATACGTGGAACGACCGAATAGGTACCATCGTTTTGGATGTTGGCATGCATTCGTTCATTCACAAATCGCGAGCTTTTTTCATCTTTGTAGTCAAGAGGATACATCATCCCTAAATAGTAATTCAGTGCAGGCCGGCACTTTGAACAGCCTTCTTCTGTTTCCCAGTCAAGTACATTCATCACTTCTTTGACATGCCGCAAACCTTTCTCTTTTATTTCATGAATCACTTCATCTCTTGATAAGGTGGTGCAGGCGCAGATGGTTTCTTTTTGCGCAGTGCGGTTTGCATCATCGCCTAAAGTGTGCCATAAAATCTCTTCCACAACAGATTGACAGCCTCCGCATGACCGAGAAGCACTTGTACATTGCTTGACCTCTTGTATAGTCGTTAGGCCTTCTTTTTGAATAGCTGCCACTATTTGACCTTTTGAGACACCATTACAGCCACAAACGATATGGTCGTTTGCCATTTGTTCAATCGTGTTTTCTTGCGCCAGCTCATTTGATGTTAAGACAGATACTTTTTCCATATCTGACATATCAACACCTTCTCTAATGTACGAGAATAAACGTGGTCCATCGCTTGTTTCTCCAAACATGACGGCGCCGACTAATCGGTTTTGCTGGAAGACTAGTTTTTGATAAATACCTTGCTGTTCATCAAAAATTTTAATCGCTTTTTTCTCATCGTTTTCGATAAAATCTCCAGCTGAAAATACATCAACCCCTGATACTTTTAGCTGTGTCGATAGTACAGATCCTTCATAAGGCGTCGGGGCCATATCACATACATGCTTCGCAAGCACGTTTGCTTGATCGTATAATGGCGCAACAAGACCGTACGTTTGTCCTCTATGTTCAACACATTCTCCGACTGCGTAAATCCGCGGGACACTTGTTTCCATGAAATCATTGACGATAATCCCCCGGTTCACTTCAATGCCGCTCGTTTCGGCAAGCTTGTGATTCGGTTTAATTCCTGCCGCCATGACCACCATATCTGTCTCTAATGTAGAACCATCTGAAAATGTTAGCCCTTCTACCCTTGTATCTCCTAAAATCTCATTTGTCTGTTTTCCTAATAGAAAGCTCATGCCTTGTTTTTCTAAAGCTGCTTGCAGAAGCTGACCTGCCACCGGATCGAGCTGACGGTCCATTAAATGAGAGCCAAGGTGAATGACGGTCACTTCCATACCTAAGTTTAATAGACCACGTGCTGCTTCAAGTCCAAGGAGCCCGCCTCCAATAACGGCTGCTTTTTTGTACATCGTAGATGCTTTGACCATTTCCTCTGTGTCTTGTAATGTACGAAAAGCTGTTACCCCTTTTTTATCGCTCCCTGGAATGGGCGGGATGAACGGGAGTGACCCTGTCGCTAAAATTAAACGGTCATAATGCACGGTCCGTCCTTGATCACTCATAACGGTTTGATTGTCTGGATCGATCTTCACAATGGTCTCATTTGTAAACAGCTGAATATGATGTTCCTTGTACCAATTCCAATCGTTTAACGTAATATCCTCTGTCTTTGTATCCCCTTGGAGAACTTTCGATAAAAGAATCCGATTATAGTTAGGATACGGCTCAGTTCCAAATACAGTCATGTCGAATCGTTCATTGTCTGTTTTTAAAATGTTTTCGAGCGTTCGGATACCAGCCATACCATTCCCTACTAATACGAGTTTTTCTTTCATGAAAAACACCCCTCATGTGATCGTTTTTTAGAAAGTACCATAATCTAAATAAAGATGGAAAATACATGTTAAAATTTCTCACATAGTTTTCAATTCTTGTAGGCTGACAGCTGTACAGGACAATATTTAAAACCTGGCATTTTACTGTGTGGATCTAACTGTTTACCAATTAATAGGTTAATTGATTGATGTTTATTCCAGTGAAATGGAACAAACACAGTATCTTTTCGGGTGGTATCTGTTATGTGGCACCTCATGATGACACTACCTCGTTTTGACTGGATGGTGACGAGTTCCCCGTGCTGAATCCCGTAAGCTTCGGCTGTATCAGGATGAAGCTCTACATAAGCTTCAAACTGCCGGGCAACAAGAGAGGTGCTTTTTCTTGTTTGAACGCCCGTTTGGTAATGAGCCATCACCCTGCCGGTCGTTAAATAGAGTGGATATTCTGGACTGACTGGTTCTTTTGCACCCTGTTGTCCATGTGCAACGACTGCAAATTTTGCTAATTTATCAGGATGTGAGAATTGATGCTCAAATAGTCTTTCTGTTCCTCGGTCTTCCAAATGAGAGCAGGGCCATAATATGCCTTGCGTCTTCCTTAACCTGTCATAGGTCATACCGGAATAATCGGCTTTGGCTCCTTTCGTTGCTGTTCTCAATTCCTCAAAGATGTCTTCTGCAGATGAAAAAGAAAAAGAGCCGCCTTTGCCTAATACTGCTGCTAAATCACAAATGATTTGCCAATCGTGCTTTCTTTGGTGTTTGAGTGGATAGGTTGCTTCTCTCAGCGTAACGCGTCCTTCTATGTTCGTCATGGTCCCTTCGTCCTCTAAATATGACGAAGCTGGTAAAATAACATCTGCGAGTGCAGCCGTCTCAGAGATAAATAAATCAATTGCGACAAAAAAGGACAGCTGCTCGATGGCTTTTTTGATAAAGCTTGCATGCGGACCTGATTGAACGGGATTAGAACACATTAAAAAGAGCGCTTTTATCTCTCCTTTCTGCATTTTTTCAAACATTTCAAAAGCAGATACACCTTTTCCAGGCAGTTCTTTTTCATCGATCTTCCATATTTCGGCCATTTCTTTTCTATGTACTGGGTTTGTGATATCACGGTAACCAGGAAGCTGATCTGCTTTTTGTCCATGCTCTCTTGCACCCTGTCCATTTCCTTGCCCAGTAATCGCACCATAGCCACACCCAATCCGGCCAATTTTCCCAGTAACAAGCAGAATATTCAGGAAATTACGAACGGATGCTGTCCCGTCTATTTGCTGCTCAATGCCTCTTGCAGTCAGAATCATGCCTGTTTTTTCGCGTGCGAATTTTCTCGCTATTTTTTGAATGACTTTCATCGATACACCGGTTTGCTGCGTAATGTCTTGCAGGGACATGTGTGAAATATGCTGTTTCATTTCTTGAAAACCTGATGTTCGTTTTTTAATAAATTCTTCGTCTAGTAACTGTTCATGAAGCATGACGTGTAAGATTCCATTTGCGAGTGCAGCATCTGACCCAGGCCTTAAGCTGACATGTAAGTCAGCTAGTTTGGCTGTTGCTGTTTTTCGCGGATCGATCACGATGAGAAATGCCCCGTTCTTTTTAGCTTCTTCCAAGTACGGTATGAGGGTCGGCTGACATTCCGCTATATTGGTTCCAACCAATAGTAAAACCCGGGCATGCTTGATGTCACGAAGCGGAAAGGTTAGACCCCGATCAAGTCCAAATGTTTGGTTAGCTGCTGTTGCTGCTGAAGACATACACAGTCTTCCATTGTAATCAATGTATTTCGTTTTAAGGGCGACCCTTGCAAATTTTCCGAGTAAATAAGCTTCTTCATTTGTAATCGATGCACTACCATACACACTGATAGCATCGTTCCCATGTTCCGTCTGAAGGGTTTGAGTGCGTGCTTTGATTTCGTCAAGTGCCTCTTGCCAAGTCACTTTGACAAATTGACCGTTTCTTTTGATGAGGGGGTGATTCAATCGTTCCTTGTGCAGTGCGTGCTGGTGGGCATGCTGCCCTTTCATACAGATCCTGCCGAACGTGGTTGGATTATGAATACCTATCGTCTGGTAGCGTGTTCGCCCTTCTGCGTGCTGCTCGACTAATTGCATTTTGCACTGCATACTGCAAAACGGACATTGAGATGGGAACACCCTTTTTCGCTCTTGCTGCTCTGATGTTTGCTGCACATATTGTAAAAAAGATTGATTCATACATTCACACCCTTTTGTCTACTTTGCTCAAATTGTTCGCAGAGCTCTTCTCTCATTTCCTCATCGAGCAATTTTTCTCGGATGGAAATGATGCCGTTTTTTTGGATCCAGTCTCCAATAGATTCTTGAAAATATGCACGTTTTCTATAGTCTTCAAGCAGTGCTTTTAAAAAAGGAATCAGCTCATCCGTTCGGCTCACAGAATAAAAAAGTTGACCTGCCTTAGGTTGACGTATGCTGCCTCCTATATAAATGTCCCATTCATCCAGCTGCTTCTTGATGCAGATGTCATAGATGGGGCTGAAATGACATACGCAGGAAGGACCAGCGATATGAATCGATGTGACTGCAGGTAAAAGCGTGTTTTCTAGTTGTCTTTCGATCTCTATGACAAGTGTTGTGACAGATGAATCGTGATGACAATCACATGAAAGAACATGAGAAAGTCTCTTGCTTTCTTGTGGCATGATGTGTCCATGTTCTTTTACAATATGGGCGGCCTCTTGTGAAATACCGATCAGCCGAATTCGTTTATTCTCCGTTAGTTCTACGTGCTGAATTTGCTTTTGCTCTAATAATCCGGTTATCATCTGTAAAAATGTCAGATCAAGACGGCCACCATATAACTGAGGCATTAGTATGTGCTCATGATCTGATGGGCTGTCTTTTACGAAAAGATCTTGAAACTGCTCAAGATAGTATGGAATGGCTGCTCGGCACTTGTCACAGCCGTTATCTGTCATCCAATCAAATTGTCTTCTTACTTGCTCTTCATTTAGCGGATGCTGATTTTTTATATACGAAAAAATGGTCTCTTCCTCTACATTTGTGCACGAGCAAAACGTGTCCAGGGCTTCCGTTAGCTGATTTGATGAGACATGGTAGCAGGCACGAACAAGCTCTTGACAGCCTCCGCAGCCCGTTGCGGCACCTGTCTGCTTTTTGACTTCTTCTAAGTCTTTCAGCTGATGGACCGATATGCTTTTGAATATTGCTCCCTTCGTCACCGTATGGCATTGGCAGATGAGATCCTCTGCTTTTAATGAATCTAAAGGGGATATCTGCTCTTCATTCAGTGATTTCATGACTACGCTTTTATCACGCCCCACTTTTACATCCTGCAAAAGCTGCTCAGCTCTCTCAAGTTGACCAACTAATACAACGCCTGTGAGCACATCATGTTCAAACACTAGTTTTTTATATACTTCTTGTTCTTCATCTAAGTAAGTCACCACTGAAGCGGAGGGGGATCGGTTTACAATACTGCCAGCAGAATAAATAGATATGTCATTTGCTTTCAATTTTGTTGAATAAATGGCAGGAGGTAAATTCGTGACCAGTTCATCTAATAAATGATTCGCAAGCACGTTTGCTTGTTCATAAATAGGCTGCACAAGACCGTGCACCATCCCCTTATGCTCTGCACATTCTCCAATAGCATAAATATTCTCAACGTTTGTCTGCATGACATCATTTACAACAATGGCTTTTCTTGTATGAATGCCGTGCTGTTTTGCAAGCTCTATATTCGGACGGACCCCCGTTGTGAAAACCACGAGATCAGCATCCACGATGCCTCCACTTTTTAACAGAACGCCTTCTACTCTCTCGTTTCCTACACATGCAATCGTATGAGCATTTGTTTTTACCTGAATCCCCTTGCGACTTAATTGTTGAGACAAAAGTCCTGCAGCTGTTTCATCTAATTGGCGTTGCATAAGCCAATCCGTGTGATGAATCAAGGTTGTCTTCAGTCCAGCGATCTGTAAACCAGCGGCCACTTCCACACCAAGTACACCACCTCCAATGACTGCTGCACGCTCATAGCGTAAAGAATCAGCGTAAATGGCCTCATAATCGTCAATCGTACGAAAAGCATAGACCCCTTTTTTGGATACGCCTTGTATAGGCAGAAAATGAGGCGATGAGCCTGTGGCGATAACCAGTTTGTCATACGGGATATTCCGGCGTGCTTCTGTCATGAGCAATTGCCGGCTTGTATCGATGTGCACAACCGTTTCGCCTGTTTGGATGGTGATGTCATGTTTGGTGTACCATTCTTTTGGCTTTAGTTCAATTTGAGACAACGATTCACTTTTTTGTAAAACTGACGAAAGTTTTATTCGGTTGTAGGCCGGGTGCTTCTCTTTTCCAATGATCGTGATGGAATAGCGTTCTGGCTGTTTCTTTACGATATGTTCGATACATTTCATACTCGCCATGCCGTTTCCGATAAACACGAGTTTACGTTTTGCCATGTGAGATCAACCTTTCTAGCTTTTTGCGCCAAAGCAATGTTTGCCTAGATTATGGCACACATTTGTAAAAAAGTGTTTATCCATGTCATTTTTTCTAACACAACACTTCCATTCCTTCTATCAACTCGCTATCTTTAAGTCAGAAAATTCAAAATAAAGGAGGGGTTTTGTGAAACTCTCAGAATTGACTTCTAGTGGTCATCCTAAGACATTGTTTGGTTCATTTTTATATTTTGACGTGAGTTTCATGATTTGGGTTTTGCTGGGGGCACTCGGTGCTTTTATTGCACAAGATTTTGCCTTATCGACAATAGAAAAAGGCATGATTGTAGCCATTCCGATTTTATCCGGATCTTTTTTTCGAATTGTGCTAGGCCTATTAACAGACCGAATGGGACCTAAAAAAACAGCGATGATGGGCATGATTTTGACCACCATTCCGCTCATATGGGGGTTTTTCGGTGGTACAACCCTTTCAGAGCTAGTACTGATCGGGATTTTATTAGGGGTTGCAGGTGCGAGTTTTGCGGTCGCTTTACCGATGGCAAGCCGCTGGTACCCTCCTCATTTACAAGGGGTAGCGATGGGAATTGCCGGCGCCGGAAACAGCGGAACACTGATCTCGACACTCTTTGGACCAAGGCTTGCGGAGATGTATGGCTGGCATACAGTGATGGGGCTCGCTCTTATTCCTTTAAGTTTCGTCTTTTTGTTTTTTATTTTCACAGCAAAAGATGCACCAAACCAGCCCGCCCCTCAGCCGCTTCGGTCCTATTTTTCAGTCTTTCAAGTGAAAACAACGTGGTTTTTCTGCCTGCTTTATGCGATTACATTCGGTGGTTTTGTCGGCCTTTCAAGTTTCTTGAGTATTTTCTTTGTGGACCAATATGCGATTTCAAAAATTCATGCTGGTGATTTTGTGACGCTTTGCGTGGCGGCAGGCAGCTTCTTTCGGCCAGTTGGCGGTTTGATTGCCGATAAAATTGGCGGGATGAAAGTACTGCTCGGTTTATTTGCTTTGATTGGTATCTGTTTAGGGGCAGTGAGTAGTCTACCTGCTTTACCAGTGGTCATTGCGCTTTTATTTGTCGGAATGATGTGTCTTGGTATGGGGAATGGGGCGGTGTTCCAGCTTGTGCCGCAAGTGTTTCATAAGGAAATTGGGATTGTGACTGGAATTGTAGGGGCTGCAGGAGGCATTGGGGGATTCTTTTTACCAAACGTTCTTGGCAGTTTAAAAGAAATGACGGGCTCCTATACGTTTGGTTTTTTGACCATTTCTCTTTTTGTTCTTGCTGTCTTCCTCTGTTTGGTTGTATCCCAGTTCAAACGTAAAAAAGTCATTATCCAGCCAACCATGTCTGAATCATAAAAAGCCATGACCACTCTTTGGTCATGGCTTTTCTCTATATATGGTAAACACCCTTTGTTTGACCTATTTTGGCAGAACCGAACTCCCCATTAAATAACGGTCTACCTCATGCGCCACTTGTCTGCCTTCGTTAATTGCCCAGACAATCAAGCTTTGACCGCGTCTTGCATCTCCCGCTGCAAATACGCCTTCTACATTCGTTGTATATTCCCCATATTTTGCGTCAATCCGATTGTTTTTGCTGTCCACGCCAAAGTGTTTCACTAGTGGCTGTTCAGTTCCCTCAAAACCAATCGCAATAAAGACTAGCTGAGCTGGCCATACCTTCTCTGTTCCTGGAATCTCATGAAATTCAAACTTCCCTTGCTCGTTTTTCACCTTTTCCATTTGAATGGTATGAAGCTCTTTTAACTTCCCATTTTTATCAGCCACAATCTTTGTGGTTTGAATCGAATATTGGCGCGGATCTTCTCCAAATTTTGCTTGTGCTTCTTCGTAAGCATAATCTAGAGAGAAGACATAAGGTTGTTCTGGCCACATGTTATCCCCTACACGTGTATCTGGAAGCTTTGGATGCTTTCCGAATTGAACAACACTTTTTGCTTTTTGGCGAAGTGCAGTTGCGACGCAGTCAGCGCCTGTATCTCCTCCGCCAATCACAATGACGTCTTTCCCTTTTGCGTCAATAAAGTTTTTATCTTTGAATCCTGAATCAAGCATGCTTTTTGTTGCGAGTGTTAAATAATCCATTGCCAGGTGAATCCCTTTTGCTTCCCTGCCTTCAATTAACAGGTCACGCTGCTTTTGTGCACCTGTACAAAGGATGACCGCATCAAATTGCTCTTTCAGTTCATCAGCCGTGATATCCACACCAATTTCTGTATTGGTCACAAAGTCAATGCCTTCTTGTCTTAGCAGTTTAACTCTGCGCTCAACGACTTCTTTGTCGAGCTTCATATTAGGAATACCATAAGTGAGCAGTCCGCCTAGACGATCAGATCGTTCAAACACGGTTACAGCGTGTCCTGCTTGGTTTAGTTGGTCTGCACTTGCCAGTCCTGCTGGTCCTGATCCGACAATAGCAACCTTTTTCCCTGTACGGCTTGAAGGAATTCTTGGTGTAATCCAGCCATTTTCAAAACCTTTATCAATGATCGTCCGTTCGATATTTTTAATCGATACTGCTGGATCATTGATGGCGACGGTACATGAGCCTTCACAAGGTGCTGGACATACTCTTCCAGTAAATTCAGGGAAATTGTTCGTTTTTTGTAGTCTTTCAAGCGCTTCTTTCCATCTGCCCCGGTAGACAAGGTCGTTCCATTCTGGAATTAAATTGTAGATCGGGCAGCCAGAAACGCCGCCCCTGATCTCCATCCCAATTTGACAAAACGGTGTTCCGCAATCCATACATCTAGCACCCTGCTGTTTCAATACCTCATCTGTATAAGGAGCTGAATATTCTTTCCAGTCATTTTGACGAGTGAGAGGGTCACGTTCATTTGGCTTTTCTCTTTTATAATCCATAAAACCTGTTGCTTTGCCCATTGTCCTCTCCCCTTTCTTAATGAGCGACGGCTGCTTTTTGCCCGTTTGCCGTTTCTTTATTTTTCGGTTTTGTGTTTGCTTCAAATGCGAACATAACGGCTTCCTCGTGGCTGAGGCCTGCTTGTTTTTGTTCCTCAATGCTTTGAAGCATCATTTTGTAATTTCTCGGAATGATCTTAATGAAGTGATTCTTTTCTTGTGCCCAGTTCTCTAGAAGCGCTGCTGCTTTTGAGCTGTTTGTATAATCAAGGTGTTCCTGAATCATTTGCTTCACTTCTTGTTCTTCTTCGTGATCTGTGAGTTTTTCAAACATGATCATTTCCATGTTGCACATTCTTTTGAACTGTTTTGCATCGGATGTATGCACATAAGCGATACCGCCAGACATCCCTGCGCCAAAGTTTTTCCCGACGTCACCTAAAATGACAACACGTCCGCCAGTCATGTATTCACAGCCGTGATCACCGATTCCTTCAACGACCACATTGACACCTGAATTACGAACGGCAAATCGTTCACCTGCACGACCGTTAATATACGCTTTTCCGCTTGTCGCGCCGTAAAATGCAACGTTACCGACAATCACGTTCTCATGTCCATTTTGTACAAAGTGATCAGATGTTTTGACAGCAATTTTGCCTCCAGAGAGTCCTTTGCCGATATAGTCATTTGAGTCACCTGTTAAATATAAAGACATCCCCTTTGGAACAAATGCGCCGAAGCTTTGTCCAGCTGAACCAGTGAACCGAAGTGTGATCGTATCCTCTGGCAGGCCTTCTTCTCCGTAGCGCTTAGACACTTCACTTCCCGTAATCGTTCCAGCTACACGGTGAATGTTGCGAATGTTTAGTGACAGATCAACTGGTGTTTGATGATCGAGCGCTTCCTGTACATAAGGGAGAATCTCATTCATATCCAGTGATTCATCAATTTTATGATTTTGCGGCGTTCTGAATGTGCGTGCTCCCTCTGGCTGATAAAGCAGGGTTTCAAGGTTCAGCTGTCCTGCTTTCCAGTGTGATTTTGCTCTTTCACTTACTGATAAGACATCCGTACGTCCAATCAATTCATCCATTGATGTAAATCCAAGTTCAGCTAAGATTTCTCTTACTTCCTCTGCAATAAACATCATGAAGTTGACAATGTGATCAGGGTCACCCATGAATTTTTTGCGAAGTTCCGGGTTTTGAGTAGCGACACCGACTGGGCAAGTATCTAAATGACATGCTCTCATCATGACGCATCCTAATACGACAAGTGGAGCTGTCGCAAAGCCGTATTCTTCTGCTCCTAAAATCGCAGCCATGACAACGTCGCGTCCTGTCATTAATTTGCCATCCGTTTCAAGAACGACTCGCTCTCGAAGGCCGTTTAAGACAAGGGTTTGATGCGCTTCTGCCAATCCAAGCTCCCAAGGAAGTCCTGTATGTTTAATACTTGTTTTCGGAGAAGCCCCAGTACCGCCATCATATCCACTAATCACGATGACATCCGCTGTCCCTTTTGCGACACCTGCTGCAATCGTACCAACGCCAGCTTTAGAAACTAGCTTGACACTGATGCGTGCATCACGGTTTGCATTTTTCAAATCATGGATCAATTGAGCCAAATCCTCGATTGAATAAATATCATGGTGAGGCGGTGGTGAGATTAGGCCAACACCTGGCGTAGAACCACGTACGTCTGCGACCCAAGGATATACTTTATTCCCTGGCAGTTGTCCACCTTCTCCAGGCTTTGCCCCTTGCGCCATTTTAATTTGCAGTTCATCTGCATTGACTAAATAATGACTTTTCACGCCAAAGCGGCCAGAAGCAATCTGTTTAATCGCACTTCTGCGATCATCCCCGTGCTCATCTACTGTGAAGCGTGCAGGGTCTTCCCCGCCTTCTCCGCTGTTGCTTTTGCCGCCAATTCGGTTCATCGCAATCGCTAGTGCTTCATGCGCTTCTTTACTTAATGAACCAAATGACATCGCACCTGTCTTAAAGCGGCGTACAATGGATTCAGCAGATTCAACTTCTTCTAGACGAACTGGCTTTTGTTTTGAATGAAAAGCAAATAGATTTCTAAGGAAACCAATTCGTTCTTCATCCGCCGCCTTCGTATATTGCTTAAATAGATCATAATCTTCGTTGCGGCATGCCCACTGAAGGGTATGAATGGTTTTTGGGTTAAAGGCATGATGCTCTCCATTTTTTCTCCACTGGAACTCACTGCCTGATTCTAGCGTTTGATCAGTTGATGCCTGATACCCAGCCTCATGACGAAGCTTTGCTTCACTTGCAATGGTGTCAAGATCAATACCGCCTAGCTGAGAAGCTGTTCCTGTGAAATACGCCTGGATGACATCTTCACTAATGCCGACTGCTTCAAAAATTTGTGCGCCTCGATAGCTTTGGACAGTGGAAATTCCCACTTTAGACATTACTTTAACTACGCCCTCAGTCACACTTTTCCCAAACTTTGTGACAGCTTCATCAAAGCTAATCGCAATCGCTTCTTCAGCAATAAGCTGTTTGTATGTTTCGTAAACGAGGTACGGATGGATCGCATCTGCACCGTAGCCAATCAGTGCGGCAAAATGATGAACCTCTCTTACTTCTCCAGATTCGACGATTAAGCTCACCTTTGTTCGTAAGCCTTGACGCACAAGATGCTGATGAAGTGCACTCAATGCAAGAAGTGGTGGAATCGGCACTTTTTCTTCCGTCATGTCACGATCGGAAAGAATTAGTAAAGATACCCCTTCACGAATCGCTTTTTCTGCCTCTTCAAACATCGCATCAAGACCACGTTTTAGGTCATCAGTGAAAAGTGTATGAATCGTTTTGCTTTTAAAGGCGTTATGAACAATCGTTTTCAAGCCGTTGAACTGCCCGCTTGTTAAAACAGGTGTATAAAGTTTAATTCTTCGGCATGAATATTCATTTGGATGTAAAATATCTCCCTCAGCACCTAACCAAGTCATGGTCGATGTAACGAGCTGCTCACGAATGGCATCAATTGGCGGGTTCGTGACTTGAGCAAACAGCTGTTTGAAATAAGAAAACAGCGACTGCGCACGATCTGATAACACAGCAAGCGGTGTATCACTTCCCATCGAGCCGATTGGGTCCTTTCCTTCTTCTAGTAAAGGAATTAAATACTTTTGAATGTCTTCGTACGTATAATGGAAAGCACGCTGACGTGTTAACAAGTCACTCATGATACTAGAATTTTCTGAATTTTCTTCAGAGCGATTGACGTGAACCATTTCTTCATCGAGCCATTTTTGATAAGGAAGTTCATTCGCAATCGAAGATTTCACTTCTTCATCAGAAATAATGCGTCCTTCTTCTAAATCGATTAACAGCATTTTACCTGGTTCAAGACGGTCTTTATACTTCACATCTTCTTCATTTGTGTCGATGACGCCGACCTCAGATGAGAAAATGATATGATCGTCATTTGTCACGTAGTATCTCGCGGGTCTTAATCCGTTCCGGTCTAAGATGGCGCCGATTTGTTTACCATCCGTAAACGAAATCGCTGTCGGACCATCCCACGGCTCCATTAACGAACTATGATATTCATAAAATGCCCGTTTCTCTTTAGACATGTGCGTATTCTCCGTCCACGGCTCAGGAATCAGCATCATCGCTGTATGAGCAGGAGTACGCCCTGCAAGCACGAAAAATTCAAAGGCATTGTCTAAAATGGATGAATCACTTCCGTCTGCATTCAGCACTGGCAAAATCTTGTCTAGATCTTCTCCGAAGGCTTCAGACACGAATTGTTGTTCTCTTGCTCTCATCCAATTGATGTTTCCTCTTAATGTGTTGATTTCTCCGTTATGAATTAAGTAACGGTTTGGATGCGCTCGTTCCCATGTCGGGAATGTATTTGTACTAAATCTTGAATGAACGAGTGAAAATGCAGAAACAAATGTTTCATCCTGTAGATCAAGATAAAAAGCATCAACTTGATCTGATGTTAAAAGTCCCTTATATACAATGGTTTGACTAGACAGACTGACAAAGTAAAATTGTTTTTCTTCTGCTGTTCCCCAGTTTTCAGCCTGCTTACGGATGACGTATAATTTTCGTTCAAATGACAAACGGTCTGTTACGTTGTCGTTTGCTCCGATGAACACTTGCCGGACAACCGGACAGCTCTTCGCTGCAACCGTTCCAATTTTCCCAGCATCAACAGGGACCGTTCTCCAGCCAATTAATGTTTGCCCTTCTTGTTTAATGAAGCCGTTGATCTTTTGTTCGATCGCTTGACGCGTTTTGGCATCATCATCTTTTGAAAAGAACACCATTCCTACCCCGTAACGGCCCTTTTCAGGAAGTGCAAAGTCTTGGCAGTTCTTTCTAAAAAAAGCGTCTGGCAGTTGTACCATTAATCCGGCACCATCACCTGTATACGGATCACTGCCTTGCCCGCCGCGGTGATCAAGCTGGCACAGCATTTGCAATCCCTTTTTGACGATGCTATGTGTCGCCTCCCCTTTTAAATGGGCGTACAGTCCGATTCCACATGCATCATGTTCAAATTCAGGACGGTAGAGACCTTGTGGTTGTGGTAGTTGATTATAAGTCATCGTTTCTCTCCCCCGTTTAAAAGATCCGTTTTTTCACAGTAATAAAATCTCACAAACTCTGTAACTTATTTTAAGTTTTCAAATTAATATAAACAATATATAATTTAGATCAAAACAATCTCTTTTTGAGATAGATGGGTGTGAAGTGCAAAAATGGAGCTTCGTCAATTACGTTATTTTGTAGAAGTTGCTGACCGTGAACACGTGTCAGAAGCGGCTGAAAACTTACACGTTGCCCAATCTGCCATCAGCCGGCAGATTGCCAATTTAGAAGAAGAACTTGGAGTGGCTTTATTCGAACGAGAAGGACGAAATATCAAATTAACGAAAATCGGCAGACAATTTTTGGACCATGTCAGAACTGCCCTAAAAGCGATAGATTACGCCAAAGAACAAATTGATGAATACTTAGACCCCCACAAAGGGACAGTGAACATTGGATTTCCTACAAGTCTAGCAAGCCAAGTGCTCCCTTCTGTCATTTCCGCATTTAAGATGGAATATCCAGAGGTCGATTTTTTACTTCGTCAAGGTTCCTATAAGTTTCTGATTGAAGCTGTCAAAAATCGAGACATTGATCTTGCCTTTTTAGGACCCGTCCCGACAAACGATCCTCAAATAGAAGGAAATATCTTGTTTTCCGAAAGCATTTATGCCCTTTTGCCTATTAGTCACCCCTTTAGCGGGCAAAGAAGTATTCATTTAAGTGATTTGAGAAAAGACCATTTCGTTTTATTTCCTGAAGGATATGTGCTGAGACAAATTGCGGTTGATGCCTGTAAGCAGGCTGGCTATGAGCCAACTATCTCATCTGAAGGAGAAGATTTGGATGCCATTAAAGGTCTTGTGTCAGCGGGTATGGGCGTTACTTTATTACCCGAAAGTGCTTTTTATGAAACAACACCGCGATTTACAGTGAAAATTCCCATTGATTTCCCTCAAGTGAGAAGAACGGTCGGAATTATTGCGTCTAAATCGAGAGAGATGTCTCCTTCTGCCCATGATTTTTATATGTTTGTAAAGGACTTCTTTTCAAAAATTGAACAATATAAATAATTCATTAAAACAAGACATTTCATTTGTAGAAATAATCCCTCTTTGTATATGATGAGTTACAGAACAACAGACTATATGGAAGAAAGGTAATCGTATGAAATCAATTTTATCGTTTTTAAAGCCCTATCGGCTATCCGTTGTGTCCATTGTGATTCTCACCTTTTTAAGCAGTATGCTCCAGCTGTATTTACCGACGCTTACGGCAGATATCGTTGATGTCGGGATCGTCCAAGGAGATGTCGCTTATATATGGAAAGTTGGGGGCTGGATGGTGGGTTGTTCTTTACTTGCCATCTTGCTCACGATTTGGAAGTCCTACTTGTCATCTAAGACAGCTCTAGGCTTCGGGCGTGATATGAGAAGACAGCTGTTTGTGCATGTCGAACAATTCTCATTAGAAGAATTTCAAAAAATCGGGACATCTTCCTTTATTACAAGATCCACAAATGATGTGAAACAAGTTCAAGATGTCACGATCATGATCTTACAAATGATGACACGGGCGCCTCTTATGCTCGTTGGTGGAATTATTTTGGCTGTATCTAGAGATGCTGTGTTATCTCTCATCTTTTTAGCAGCTCTTCCCCTTCTTGGCGGGTTCATTTATTTAGTGTCGAGAAAAGCGATCCCCCTCTTTGGCCAGCTTCAGAAAAAAACGGACCGGCTGAACTTGATTATGAGAGAGTCGCTTTCAGGCATTCGGGTCATTCGAGCGTTTAACCGAGTAGATGACGAAAAAGAACGTTTTCAAGAAGCCAATACATCGTATAAGGATACTGGCCTTAAAGTCAATCGATTAATGGCGTACTTGTTCCCTTTTATGCTCATTATCATGAACTTCACGAATATCGGCATTGTCTGGATTGGCGCTAATCGGATTGATGCCGGACAGATGGAAGTCGGGAATCTAATCGCCTTCATTCAATATGCGATGATGATTTTAATGGCACTCATTATGCTGTCTATGAGTTTTATTATGGTGCCTAGAGCTCAGGCATCAGCTAAACGGATGAATGAAGTGTTAAATCTAGAACCAAAAATTAAAGACAAAAAAGAAGCTGTCACTAAACTTGATCAGCCAGCCCAGTCCATTCGCTTTGAGGATGTGTCATTTTATTATTCAAATGCTGAAAAACCAGCCGTTCAAGACATGACGTTTGAAGCCAAAAAGGGTGAAACGACGGCGATCATCGGCAGTACAGGTTCCGGGAAAACGACACTTCTTCAGCTGATGACACGTTTTTATGAAGCAACAGAAGGAAAAATTACATTAGATGGTGTCGATATTAGAGAATTGCCTCAAGAGAAACTGAGAAGTCAGATGGGTTATGTTTCTCAAAAAGCCATTTTATTTAGCGGAACCATTGCTGATAATGTGCGCTTTGGCAAACGAGATGCTACAGATGACGAGATTTGGCAGGCACTGCGGACAGCACAGGCCGAAGAATTTGTTTTGCAAAAAGATGGCGGAATTCACGCAGAGATAGACCAAGGGGGTTCGAATCTCTCTGGCGGTCAAAAACAACGTCTTTCGATCGCAAGAGCACTCGTAAGAAAACCTTCATTCTACCTGTTTGACGATAGCTTCTCTGCCCTTGATTACAAAACGGATGCAAAACTTCGGTCAGCGCTAGAAGCTGAAAAAGAGCATGCTGCTTTGATTATTGTGGCCCAAAGAATCAGCACAGTGAAGCATAGCGATAAAATCATTGTGTTAGATGATGGAAAAATAGCAGGTATCGGTACACATGAACAGTTACTGAAAGATAACCTTGTCTATCAAGAAATAGTCGCATCACAGGAAGGTCAGGAGGTGGAGCAAGGATGAGTAAAAAAATGTCTTCTGGAATGGGACATAAAGGCGGTCACCCAAGGGGTCCAGTACAAAAACCGAAGGAATTTAAAAAAACACTTCTTCGTTTAACGGGCTATTTAAAACCGAGAAAATTTCAGCTGATCATTGTCCTGATTGCAGCGATCGGTTCAACCGTTTTTAATGTTGTCAGTCCAAAATTACTTGGGGATGCCACCTCTTCCCTATTTGAAAGTTTTACACAAGGAACTGGCGTTCAATTCGATGTCATTTCACGCATTTTATTGTTGCTTGTTCTATTATATGTCGTGGCATCTCTCTTCTCATTCGTTCAGCAATATGTAATGGCGGGTGTCTCGCAGCAGACCATTGCTGAACTAAGACAAGAAGCGAGTGACAAACTCACACGTCTCCCTCTTCGTTATTTTGATAAAACAACACATGGAGACACGCTGAGCCGGGTGATGAACGACATTGATAATATTAATACTTCTTTACAGCAGGCACTCACACAAGTGATCACATCTGTTATTACAGTCATTGGTATTGTCGTCATGATGCTTTTCATCAGTCCGCTGCTGACACTGCTTGTTTGTTTGACGCTACCTCTTAGTTTGTTTGCGATTCGAGGCATTACATCATTTTCGCAAAAGCATTTTAAAGCACAGCAAAAAGAACTAGGGATGATCAATGGACATATTAATGAAATGTTCACAGGACATCAGACGGTTCGTGCGTATGGCTATGAGAAGAAAGCCATTGATACATTTGATCAATTAAACGAACAACTATATGAATCTTCAAGAAAAGCACAATTTATCTCCGGCTTAATGATGCCAATGATGACCTTTATTGGGAATCTTGGCTATGTGGCGGTAAGTGTTGCTGGCGGAATTCTTGTCATTAACGGGAATATTCGTGTTGGGGATGTGCAAGCATTTATCCAATACACACAGCAAATGTCGCAGCCGCTTGTGCAAGCATCCAGTGTTGCAAACTTAGTTCAATCTGCTATCGCTTCAGCTGAACGGGTGTTTGAAATTCTGGATGAGGAAGAAGAACATGCGGAAGAAGATGCAGCGATTGATCTTAAATCCCTTTCCGGAGATGTGGCCTTTGAGCACGTTCACTTCGGTTATGAGAAAGATCAACCCATTATTAAAGATTTGAATTTACAAGTCCGAGAAGGACAAACGGTGGCCATTGTTGGGCCAACAGGCGCTGGAAAAACAACGATTATTAATCTGTTAATGCGCTTTTACGAGCTAGATCAAGGCTCCATTCGCATTGGCGGCGTAAAAACAACCGACCTCAGCCGAGAGCAAGTACGTGACTTATTTGCGATGGTTCTTCAGGATACATGGCTCTTTGAAGGCACAATTTATGACAACATCGCATATGGTAGACCGCATGTTTCAAAAGAGGATGTGTTGAAGGCCGCTAAACATGCCTATGCAGACGATTTCATCCGCACCCTTCCAGATGGATATGACACACTCTTAACAGAAGATGCCGGCAACCTCTCACAAGGTCAACGTCAGCTGTTAACCATCGCCCGTGCCATCTTATCTGATCCGAAGATATTAATCTTAGATGAAGCAACAAGCAGTGTCGATACACGGACAGAGATGCATATTCAAAAAGCAATGAATGAATTAATGAACGGCAGAACAAGCTTCGTTATTGCACATCGACTTTCAACGATTAAAGATGCCGATCTCATTTTAGTCATGAAAGATGGCACGATCATTGAAAAAGGAACTCATCGTGAGCTTTTGAAAGAAAAAGGCTTTTATGCAGACCTCTATATGAGTCAATTTGCCGAAAACCAAGTCGGTTAAACAGCACCAAAAAGGATAGACAGCATGTAAAAATGCCTGTCTATCCTTTTTGTGATGCCTTAAGCTTCCCGTTTTCTGACTTTCACACTAAGTTTCGTCATGTAATCCGCTTCATTTTTAGACATCAGAGAATGAAGTAAATACTCCTCAAAGACATCCCCATCCAGTATCATATCCTCTGCTTCGATGTGATCTAATAAACGTGAATAGGCAGTCTCCATTTCTTCATATGTTCCTTGTTGATACATGACTGCATATAGACCCGCTGGCTTTTTGACTGCATCCGGTCCTTCCATTCGGCAGAACAGCCGATCAGATTGATGATAATGACGCTGCAAAAACTGCTCCTTGTTTAAAATAGAACCATTTGCCGCCGCACCTTTAATACCAATCCCTTTCAGAAATTCTCCTACAATTCGAGAAATTTCTTCTATAGGTGTGTTTGAATCAATTGGGTTTGATGTACTGAGGACGATCGGTTCTTCTGGCAGTTCTTGAAACAAGACCTCCCCTGTTTTCACTGATGATAATTCATTCGTTGTCTCGATCACACGAAAAAGAAAAGATTGAATATCCTGTAGTTTTTGGATCTCCTCCCCGACCTTTTCTGCTTGCTCAACCGCAAGGCTTTGCAATTTCTCCTGAGAAGGCTCAGTAAAGTATTGTTTTAATTGTTTGATCGGAAATTGAACAGCACGAAGGGATTGAATGGCCATGAAATGATCAAACTGTTCAAATGTATAATAACGGTACCCATTTTCCTGAACACCTGCCGGCTTAAACAAATCGATCTTATCATAATAAAGCAGTGTATCTTTTTTCACTTCAAATAATGCCGCAAATTCTCCAGTTAAAAATGTTTTTTGAACATCGTTCATCATTTTTAGGGCTCCTTTCTTGACTATGGAGTTACTCCATCCTTTATGATAACATGCAGAAACACCACATATGTGGAGAAAGGATTTACACATGAACAAAATCGCACAAGATCAAGTCACATTATCACTTGCAAATCAAGAAGACTTCCCTTTGATGAAAAAAGAACTGCAAGATGCTTTCACAGCTGGCATCATTGATGCATTTGGCGATGCAGAAGGTGGACCAATTCCTCCTGATGAGTCGATTGATGAATCTTTTTATTCGACTGAGAACCTTGTCTATCATATTTTACTAAACGGTCAAAAGGCAGGAGGCGTTGTTTTAAAAATCAACCCTCTCACACACCGCAATTCGGTGGACCTATTATACATTTCTTCATCATCTCACAGCCGCGGCATTGGTCAGGCAGCATGGAAAGCCATTGAGGCGCAATATCCAGAAACGAAGGTGTGGGAAGTTGTCACTCCTTATTTTGAAAAGCGCAACATTCATTTTTATGTGAACAAATGCGGGTTTCAGATTGTTGAGTTTTATCACTTGCACCATCCAGATCCGAGCTTCCCTCATGAGAAGAATCAAGAAAATGACCCTTTAGCGCCTGAGACATTTGAATTTTTCAAATTTGAGAAAGTCATGAAAAAAGATTGTTCAAGTTCATAAAAAAACTAGATTGTTGACAAAGGGCTAAAATGGACTTTATTTTAGCCCTTTGTCTTCTTTTTCAAGAGTTGTCAGTGCTTCAGCATCGTTTCCATGTCGTTCCCTTTTTTCTCTCTTTTTTTATCATACACTAAAGAACACTACCCCAAGAAGAAAGGTAGTGTTCGTTAGATTCATTCTAGCTTCTAATCTGACCATCACCAGATAGAAGCAGCTTTGTTGTTGTCAGTGCAGGAAGTCCCATTGGCCCTCTTGCGTGCAGTTTTTGAGTAGAAATGCCAATTTCAGCGCCATATCCTAGTGCACCGCCATCTGTAAAACGTGTAGATGCGTTATGGTAAACAGCGGCCGCATCGACTTCGTTTAGAAAGATTTGTGCGTTTTTTTCATCCTCTGTTACGATGGCTTCTGAATGTTTGGTCCCGTACTGATCAATGTGGTGAATGGCGTCCTCAATTGAGTCAACCACTTTCACCGCAAGATCCAGACTTAAATACTCATCTGTCCAATCTACTTCCTCCGCAGGAACCGCTTCGGAAAAGAAGGATTGAGCGTCTTGATCTCCATGCACAGTGACTTGGTGCTGAAGCAGTGCTTCATTCAATGCTGCACCATTTTCTTTCAGCCAATCGCGATGAACGATCAGAGTCTCAAGCGCATTACAAACGGCCGGGCGATTTGTTTTCGCATTGATGACAATCTGAATGGCTTTTTCCACATTCGCTGTTTGATCAACAAAAACATGGCAGTTCCCTGTCCCTGTTTCAAGAACTGGAATGGTCGATTCTTCTACAACTGTTTTGATTAAAGAAGCCCCGCCTCTCGGAATTAAAACATCTATCCATTCTTTTAGATGAAACATCGCTTGAACCGATGAACGGTCTGTTTGTTCAATAAACTGTACCGCATCACGAGGAATCTTTGTTTGATCCAATGCCTCATGAATAACGCGGACGATGGCTTTGTTGGAAGAAATAGCGGAGGAACCGCCTTTTAAAATCACTGAGTTGCCTGCCTTGAGGGCAAGCCCTGCTGCATCGACAGTGACATTCGGTCTCGCTTCATAGATCATCCCGATCACGCCGAGCGGTACTCTTCGGCTTTTCACATGTAAGCCGTTTTCAAGAGTCCATTCATCCAATATTTCTCCAACAGGATCTGTTAATCTCGTCACAAGCCGCAAACTTTCTGCAAACTCATGAATTCTCTCTTCATTTAACATTAATCGATCCATTAATGCTTCAGAGAAGCCCTTTTCTTTTCCTGCCTCTAAATCCTTTTGATTTTCCTGTAAAATAAAATCACTTTGCTGTTCGAGCGTTTCTGCTATTTTCAGCAGCGCCTCATTTTTTTCCTCTGTTTGAAGTAAGCCTAGTTTTTTTGATACGTGCTTTGCTTTTTTCGCTTTTTCTTTGACCGATGTGACAACTTCAGCTGTCAGTGTCATGAAATTCCTCCCTTATGATTAGCAAACTGGTATTGATAAATCTAAATGACAAACAAATGCTTCAAGATCTACGACATGCACCACTTCATCCTGTAGCAAGTCACCGTTCAGTGCGAGTTCGTCGGACGCATAATTGACAATGCCAAGCCCTATTTCTCTTTCATCTTGATCTAAAATACGGACAACATCGCCTTTTTTAAACGAACCCTTTACATTGACTATGCCGTCAGAATCCAGACTTTTCTCACGATGCATGAGAAGCTCCTGTGTTTTCTCTTGAACAACGATTTCGCCTTTTGGGCCAGAATGAAAAGCAATCCACTGTTTTTTATAATTCAGCGGCGCTAAATTTTCGTCAGCTGTAAAATAAGTGCCGTCCTCTGTCCCATTAATGGCTTTGTCTAAAATGTGAGGCGTATCGGCTTTTCCCAAAAAGCCATTGATGCCTGAGGCCATTGAAATTTTAAAGGCGTCGAGTTTTGATTTCATTCCGCCTGTGCCAACGCTGCTTCCCGCATCTCCAGCGGCTGCTTCGATGTCTTCTGTGATTTCTGTGACTTCTAGAATTCTCTTCGCATTCGGATTTGTATGAGGGTTATCTTCATACAAGCCGTCAATATCAGATAAAATAGCGAGGAAATCCGCATCAATCAGTCCAGCTACTTTTGCAGACAATGTATCATTATCTCCAAACTTCAACCGATTGATCGTCACTGTATCATTTTCATTAATAATCGGGATGATCCCTCGATCTAATAACACATTCATTGTATTTCGCACATTTTGATAGCGCGTTTCATCTGAAAAATCGCTTCTTGTAATTAATAGCTGTGAAGCAATATAACCGTGCGATAAAAATAAAGTAGAATATGACTCCATTAAAAGCCCTTGCCCTATTGAGGCAGACGCCTGTTTTTCTGGCAGTGTTTTCGGTCTATCAATAAACCCTAATTTTCGGTAACCAGCTGCAACCGCACCAGATGAGACCAAAATGACTTCGTGTCCTTCATCTTTGAGTTTTACAATTTGATTGACGAGGTTTTCTAGTTTTTTCAAACTAATCTCACCTTGAAAGCTAGTAAGAGAGCTGCTTCCGATTTTCACAACAATTCGTTTTCTCTCTTTATCTGCGTACACCTTATCACTCCTGTATTGAGGCTCTATTTATATCGTTACTTTTTGTTTTTGCTGTTCACTTATTTCTTTTGATCGATTGGCAGCATGTTTGACAGCCTGTTTGATGGCTTCTCCTCCGCCAAAATCATCTAATGCATCTAGTCCTGCAGCAGTTGTTCCATTAGGTGACGTAATTTTTTCTCTGAGGACAGAAGGATTTTCAGCTGTTTCTTGCAGCATCTTCGCTGCACCGAGAAGTGTCTGTGTACCGATTTGACGGGACATTTCTTTTGATAAGCCAGCTTCTTCTCCAGCTTCTTCGATTCTTTCCATTAAGAAATAAAAATAAGCTGGACCGCTTCCGGCAATTCCTGTGAAAATATCCATTTGCTCTTCCTGAATGGTATATACTTCTCCCATTTCAGATAAAAGAGCTCGACTCATGCTTACATGTTCATTTTTCACATCACGTCCAGCAGATAATGCGGTCGCCGACGCCCCAATCGTACTTGACGTATTTGGCATTACTCGCATAACAGGCTGCCCTTCATGCAGCATGTCTTCAATATACGATGATTTCACACCTGCAAGCACAGACAGGATGAGCTGATCTTTCTGAATATGAGGTTTTAATGATTCAAGTGCTGTTTCAGCATCCTTTGGCTTCATTGCCAGGATCAACATATCCATCTCTTCAAAAGGAAATGAATCCATTGTGGCTGTTTGGATTCCGTAGCGTTTCGTTAGTTCGTTTAATCGCTGCTTATTTTGCTTGTTTGTTGCGTAAATTTGGCTGAGCGGCATCTGACCTGATCGCACAATACCTGCAATCATTCCTTCCGCCATAGAACCTGCTCCAATGAAAGCAACTTTCTTTTGATCAATGATATTGATCCTCTCCCTTGTTCGCTTTTTGTTCGTGTTTTTCGCACGTTAGTTATCGTAACATGATGAGAAATCGTGTCAAGAAAGAGCCAGCGCTTTTCAAAAGTCCCGAATACCAGCTGAACAGCTTGCGGTATGTATGTTAGCCGTGTTTTTTCAAATCATCAATTTAGATCAAAAGAACTATACAGATTTGAATCATAGTACCCTTTCGTTCGACTGAATTCACCATTTTATTTTTGGTTTCGGTGACTTCAATTCTAGTTTTTAGTAAGCGCTATCATTTTTGATGACTTTCTATTTTCCTATAGGATGAATGTGTTTGAATCTTTCGATTAGACTATTGACATATTTTAGAAAACATGTCCGTTGAAATGCGTTTTTCGTGGTGATACCGTGAAAGGGAAATC
The DNA here is from genome assembly GCF_001426125.1 of Bacillus sp. Leaf49. Classification (NCBI taxonomy): domain Bacteria; kingdom Bacillati; phylum Bacillota; class Bacilli; order Caryophanales; family Bacillaceae; genus Bacillus; species Bacillus sp. Leaf49. Next base: position 33,909 of record NZ_LMRK01000020.1, read on the forward strand.
AAGTGAAAAAGGAGCGTTCATAATGAAAGTAAAAGAAAATTACGTCAATGTCATCCCAATGAAAGAAATCCGATCTACTGATGACCTTCTTTTCCCATTCCCTATCTACAATGAATTACGATCGCAGGGTGATATTCGATACGATGAAACGAGAAAGTGCTGGGATCTCTTTCGATATGCTGATATTCAGTCTGTTCTGAAGCAGCCAAAAGTGTTTTCATCACAGCGAGGAAGAAGCACATCTAAAACGAGTATTTTAACAATGGACCCTCCAAAACATACCAAAATGAGAGCACTCGTCAATAAAGCCTTCACGCCAAAAGCGATCAAACAAATAGAAGAAAAGATCAAAGACTTGACCCATGATCTATTACATCAAGTAAAGGATCAACGGACCTTCGATATTGTGCAAGATCTGGCCGCTCCCCTACCTGTCATGATCATCGCCGAGCTTCTCGGTGCAGAAGTGAAAGACAGAAAGCTGATCAAAAAACATTCAGATGCTCTAGTTGCAGGAGCCAAAGATGATTCAAAAGAAGCTGTTCAAGCCGTTGTCGACATGCAAAAACAAGCAGAAAAAGAGCTGTCAGAGTACTTTGCTCATTTGATCCAAAAACGAAAAGAAATGCCAGCCGATGATTTAATCTCTCTTCTCATCCAAGCGGAAATTGACGGTGAGCGTTTATCAGAAAATGAACTGCTTGGCTTTTGTATACTCTTACTCGTTGCTGGTAATGAAACAACAACGAATTTAATCACAAATGCCGTACGACTTTTAACAGAGCAGCCGCATATCGCCGAATCAGTGCGGCAAGACCTGTCTCTCATTCCTCAATTGACAGAAGAAACGCTACGCTATTATCCGCCTGTTCAAGCGATTGGGCGAGTTGCAGCAGAGGATGTTCAGATTGCCGGTTCTCACATTGAAAAAGGAGACTATCTTATCAGCTGGGTGGCATCTGCAAATCGTGATGAACGGAAGTTTGACGATCCAGATACGTTTCGTCTTGACAGAAAATCAAATCCACATTTGAGCTTTGGCTTCGGCATCCATTTTTGTCTTGGTGCCCCTCTCGCCCGGCTTGAGGCTCATCTAGCACTTGAGATTTTACTCCGTACGTTTCGGGAAATCACCTGTGCGGCAGATCAGCTGAAACCGATTCAAAGCACGTTTGTGTTTGGGGTCAAAGAATTTCCTGTGCAGGTCACCCGTTTTTAAAAGTCCCTTTCATTAGGGGCTTTTTTTCATATGCTTATCCTTACCTTCCTGGTCTTAACATGCTAAAATAAAATCCATATGTACAGTGATCACGGAATTCGGAAAGGAAGCTAAACGTATGACCGATTACACAGCAATGAAAGACGGAATATTCAAATCAGTTTGTTCGTTAGATTGCCCTGATCAGTGCGGTCTTTTAATCCATAAAGAGAACGGAAAGATCGTTAAAGTTCAAGGAGATCCAGATCATCCAGTCACTCAAGGAAACATTTGCAATAAAGTGCGGAATGTCACAGCTCGTTTATATGATGAAAAACGTCTGACAACACCATTAAAACGTGTAGGTCAAAAAGGTGACCGGCAGTTTGCTCCAATTACGTGGGAAGAAGCGATTGAAACCATTCGTCAAAAATGGACAAAGCTGATCGAAGAAAAAGGACCAGAAAGCATTTTGCCTTACAGCTTCTATGGGAATATGGGAAATCTCAATGCAGAAGGAATGGACCGCCGCTTTTTCTATCGACTTGGCTCAAGTCAGCTAGACCGAACCATTTGTCAGTCAGCCGGAACAACTGGCTATAAATATACAATGGGCGCAAGCATCGGGACAGACCCAGAAGAGACCATTCATACGAAATTATTTATCTTTTGGGGCATCAATGCGGTTTCAACCAATATGCATCAAATCACGTTGGCACAAAAAGCTCGAAAGCAAGGGGCTAAAATTGTCGTCATTGATGTGCACAAAAACCAAACGGGCCGGATGGCAGATTGGTTCATTCCGCTTCGCCCTGGCACTGACAGTGCGCTAGCTCTCGGGATCATGCATGTCCTTTTTAAAGAAGACCTCACAGATACGTCATTTTTAGAGACTTACACGGTCGGTCACAATGAACTTCGCGAGCATGTGAAGCAGTACGATCCAGAAACGGTTGAACAAATCACGGGTGTTCCGAAAGAAGACATCATCACACTTGCGAGAATGTACGCAGAGACATCGCCGTCTCTCATTCGTATTGGCAATGGGCTACAGCATCACGATAATGGCGGTATGAGTATTCGAACCATCTCCTGCCTCCCTGCCCTCACCGGTCAATGGCTGCACAAAGGCGGCGGTGCGATGAAATCGAACTCTTCTTTTCTTAGTTATAATGAAATCGCTCTTCAGCGGCCGGAATTATTAAAGGAACGCGAACCTAGAACATTTAATATGAATCAGCTGGGCAGCGTGCTAACGAACGCAGAACCTTCTATTGATTCTCTTTTTGTCTACTCTTGCAACCCGGCTGTTGTGACACCTGAAGCAAATAAAGTAAGAGACGGTTTGATGCGGGAAGACTTATTTACGGTTGTCCATGACTTGTTCATGACAGAGACAGCCACTTATGCGGATATTGTTCTGCCAGCGACCTCTGCCTTTGAAAATGAGGATTTTTATACTTCTTACTGGCATCATTACATTCAAATTCAAGAACCTGTTATAGAACGTTATGGAGAAAGCAAATCAAACACAGAAGTGTTTCGTCTTTTGGCTCATGCGATGGGCTTTGAAGATGAAGCCTTTAAAGACACAGATGCGGAACTAATGGAACAAGCTCTTCATCATCCTGAAAATCCGCACTATGAAAACATTTCATATCAAGCGTTAAAAGAGAAAAAGTGGATCAAAGCAAAACGAGGGCCTTTCGAAGATTTAAAGCTCCCTACCCCAAGCGGGAAAATTGAGCTTTACTCTGAACAAATGAAAAAAGATGGATATCCAGCCCTCCCAACCTATGTACCTTTATTCAAGGAAAGTGATTATCCACTAACGTTTATACCGGGACCAAACCATAATTTTCTTAATTCCACCTTCTCTCTTCATGAGAAGCATCAAAAGCTAGAGAAATTTCCGAAGCTTCATATGAATGAACAAGATGCAAAAGAAAGACAGATTGAAGATGGGGACATGGTTCGTGTGCTGAATGATCGAGGAGAATGCGAGCTGATCGTGTCAGTCGGACAAAATGTGTTATCTGGTGTTGTTGTCAGCCAGGGATTATGGGCAGACCAAAAAGGCAAAAAACATTTGGTGAATGGCCTCACGCCTGATCGTTTGGCAGATATGGGCGGTGGTGCGACGTTCTTTTCCGGCAGAGTCGAAGTTGAAAAATTATGATAGAAAAAGCCAGGAGTTTTGCTCCCGGCTCTTTTCTTTGACTTTTTTAGTTGCCAATAAACAGCTGATTGGTCATCACATTTGCACTTCCGCTACTTTGGTAGCCTTCTACAGTAAATGCCGTTTCATACATTTTCCCCATTGGCATCCCTAAGCTTTCCCATTTTCTAAAATGCGCACTGACGGAGACCGTTCCGCTTGTACGTTTCGTTTGACGTACACTCCAATATTGCTTGAAGGTTGCGATCCCGATAATGGAAGGCTGATTGACACGGGTTGTTTCATAAATGTCATATGTGCCTCCATCAGCATAAAATGATCCTTTATACGCTCCTGTTGGACGATACGTGCCCCATGAATCAACAATGTAGTATTCTGCTAATGGAGATTGTGTCCAGCCATAGACACATAGATAGGAATTCCCGCCTGGGTTAAAACTTGCGTTGTAATTGATGGAGATGTTGCCAAGCTGATGGTGAGTTCTAGTAGAATCAAACTTTTTCCCTTTTCGAAATAAAGCATTTCCGATATTGTTCCAGCCTGCACTAAATGCCCCGCCGTTATTGAGTGTCATCGAGGTGTTTCCATAATCCTTCCATAATTCATAATCGTACCCGCTATGGTTACCCATTTCATTATTCGTAATGGTTCTCGCATGGGCTGGTACAGCCGTCAGCATAAGCGTCAGTCCAATACACATCACAAACAACAGTCTTAATTTTTTCAAATTCATTGTCCATTCCTCTCCTTTTTCATCCTTTTGATTCTGTCATCTCTAAGATGAAACGAATTCATCACCTCCTTTCATGCCCCCACTCACTGCTAGATTATCGATACTTTGCTAGACCCGCATGAATGTCTCTTGTGTTTGTATAAATGCTTTGATACAAACGAAAGAGATGATCATATACATCGACATGCTGTTGATTTGGTGTAAATACGACCGCTTGATGGATAAACTGATCCGCGCACGCCTCAAGTGACTCGTACCAGCCGCATCCAACTGCTGCAAGCATCGCTGCACCTAACGCGGGCCCTTGCTCATTTTCAAGCTGAATCACCTCAGCTTGAAAAATGTCTGCCTGCATTTGAAGCCATGTATGACTTCTCGCACCTCCACCAATGGACACAATAGCATCTATTCTTTTTCCGGCCTGCCTGAATAAAGCGATCGATTCATTTAATGAAAAAGTGATTCCTTCAAGCACAGCTCTAACCATATGCGCTTTTTCATGCCGGCTGTCTAATCCAATGAAGCTTCCACGAATGACTGAATCTGCATGAGGCGTTCTTTCCCCAACTAAATATGGCGTAAATAGCAATCCATTTGCGCCAGGCGCTATATCCTTTGCTCCGGCTAAAAGGGCTTTAAACGACTCATTCGGAGCAAGTAAAGATTTAATCCAATCGAGGCTATAACCTGCTGATAAAGTGACTCCCATTGTATAAAAAGCGTCTTTTTTTGCATGATGGAACAAATGCAAGTTTCCATTCAGCTCTCTGTTATGATTTTCTTCATAGGAAAGAATGACACCTGATGTGCCAATGCTGCATAATGTGTGACCTGATGATAAAATGCCGGCACCAATGGCACCGCAAGCATTATCTGCTCCACCCGCAAAAACCTTCACCTCTTCTGTCATCCCGGTTTCCTTTGCGATCTGCGGCAAGAGTGTTCCAACCTCCGCCTCCGATGAAACGAGTGGCGGGCAAATACGAATCGGAATATCAAAGGTTTGACAAATCTCCTCACTCCATGTTTGTTCTCCCATATCCAACAGTAACGTACCAGCCGCATCAGAATAGTCCATATGAATAACGTCGGTTAATCGATATCGGACATAATCTTTTGGAAGTAAAAACAAATGGATTCGTTGATCAATTTCTGGTTCATGTTCCTTTACCCATAACAACTTTGGCAGTGTAAACCCTTCTAACGCCTGATTTTTTGTGATCGCTTGCAGCCTGCCTCCTAGCTTTTCTGTCATGCGCACGCATTGCGGTGTTGTTCTTGTGTCATTCCACAAGATGGCAGGCCTGAGCACTTGAAGGGATTCATCCAATAAAACAAGGCCGTGCATTTGTCCAGAAAAACTGATGCCTTCTACTTGCCTTGACTGAACAGGCTTTCTCTCCATAAGTTCTGTCATCGCGGCCATCGTCTGCTCTACCCAGTCTTCAGGATTTTGCTCACAATAACCTGGTTTGCTTTGAATGAGGCGGTAAGATTTAGTCGTCTCGCAGCATACCTTCCCGCTCTCATCTACTAATATCGCTTTGACTCCGCTCGTTCCAAGATCAATTCCCATCACATACTTCATATGTTCACTCCTTCAAAACAGCAGCCCGCCCCATTAATCTTCTAACAAATATTGATTCAATCTGGCTTTCAGCTGTTCCTCTCTGCCAGATTCGTTTCTGATGAGCGGATGTTTCAGTGCATATTCTTCTAATGTATGAAAGTTTGCCTTTCCTTCTGAAATCTCCCGTCCAATTCCTTCAGAAAAACTACGGTACCGGTGCTTGATCACATCTTCAAACACACGGTCTTCTATGAGTCTATGAGCCACCCGCAGCCCTTTTGCGAATGCATCCATCCCCGCAATATGGGCATACAGAAGATCTTCCAGTTCAAAGGAGGCTCTTCTGACTTTTGCATCAAAATTGAGACCGCCTGTTCCAAGTCCGCCATTTTGCAAAATTTCATACATGGCGAGTGTTGTGGCATATAAATCCGTTGGGAATTCATCAGTGTCCCAGCCTAGAAGGGAGTTTCCTTGGTTGGCATCAACGGAACCGAGCAGTCCATGAATTCTTGCTACACGCAGCTCATGCTCAAACGTATGACCCGCTAATGTCGCATGATTGGCCTCGATATTTAATTTAAAGTGTGTATCCAATCCATATTGTTTTAAAAAGGCGATTGATGTCGCTGCATCCGTATCATATTGATGAGTTGTCGGTTCCTTCGGCTTTGGCTCAATTAAAAATTGACCTGTAAATCCAATTTCTTTTGCATAATCGACCGCCATATGCAAAAAGGTCGCCAAATGGTCAAGCTCTCTTTTCATATCTGTATTCAGCAGTGTGTCGTAACCTTCTCGTCCTCCCCAGAAAACATAATTTTCTGCGCCGAGTTCCTTTGCTGTTTCGATGCCCTTTTTCACTTGTGCAGCTGCATAGGCAAATACATCTGCATGACAGGATGTAGCTGCACCGTGAACAAATCTTGGATGTTTAAACATATTAGCCGTGTTCCATAGAAGCCGAACCCCGCTTTGCTGCATGTAATCTTTCATTCTTTCTACGATGATGTCTAGCTGCTGATTGGTCTCTTGAAGCGTGTCGCCCTCTGGTGCAATATCACGGTCATGGAATGAAAAATACGGAACATCCAATAGATCAAAGAGCTGAAAAGCCACTTCCAATCTAGCCTTCGCCAAATCCATTCCACTATAAGAATCCCAGGCCCTTTTCATCGTGCCAGTTCCAAACATGTCTGTTCCATCAGCAGTCAGTGTATGCCAATAAGCGACGGAGAATCGCAGGTGATCTTTCATTGACTTTCCGCCAATCATTTCGCCCGGATCATAATATTTAAATGCGAATGGGTTCTTTGACTGTTTTCCTTCATATTGAATGTTGCCAATCCCCTGTAAACGACTTAACGAAGTCATATTTGATTTGACCATAAGTGATTCCCCCTATATATTCACTTAGTAAGTTGATTCAACAAATAAACGAACGAGTTGACCAACTAATCTCTTTGAATTTTCCATATTTTTTAGTTTTTTAGAAATATTTTCGTTATAATAAAGTGAAAAGCATGTTTTATAGAGAATGAACTCGACAAAAAGCGGCTTTTCTTCACTTAATCTAAAGACGAAACAAATGGAGTGGATACAATGGATATTGCGGATCAGAACTTTGTGAAAAAAATAAATCAAAAGCTATTGCTAAACGAAATTCTTCACCATGCACCAATTTCCAGAGCAAAATTATCTGAACGCACTGGGTTAAATAAATCGACCGTTTCTTCTCAAGTGAGTACATTAATGAAAGAACATCTTGTTTATGAAATCGGTCAAGGCGAATCTAGCGGCGGAAGAAGACCCGTGCTCCTCATGTTTAATAAACGTGCAGGTTACTCTATCGGCATTGATGTCGGTGTTGATTATGTCAACGGCATTTTAACAGACCTTGAAGGGTCGATGATTCATGATGAGCAGCTCAAGCTCCCATCCAGCACACCTGATGTGACCGTCCGTATATTAATTGAATTGATTCAGCAGTTACGTTCGCACATTCCTTCTTCTCCATACGGGCTGATTGGTATTGGGATTTGTATACCAGGTCTGGTCGATGCAGATGAACAAATTGTGTTTACGCCTCATTCAAAATGGAAAAATGTCGATCTAAAAACAAGTCTCCAAGACACATTCCAAGTACCGGTTTTTATCGAGAATGAAGCAAATGCCGGTGCGTACGGTGAAAAAATCTTCGGTGCTGCTAAACATTATGACCATCTGATCTATGCAAGTATCGGCACTGGTATTGGAATAGGCATCATTATCAATCATCATTTATATAGAGGCACAAACGGTTTTTCTGGTGAAATGGGACATATGACGATCGACTTTAATGGACCGACATGTAGTTGCGGAAATCGTGGTTGCTGGGAACTGTATGCATCTGAGAAGGCACTGTTCCAATCGCTCCAAACAGATGGTCAGCCATTCACCTATCAAGATATTGAGCGGCTGGCGAAGTTAAATGATATGAAGACACTCAATGCCTTGCGTAACTTTGGCTTTTACATTGGGATAGGTCTCACAAACGTTCTGCATACCTTCAACCCACAAGCCGTTATTTTACGAAACAAGGTCATTGAATCTGAGCAGACCGTTCTAAGTGTCATTCAAGATGAAGTATCCTCTAGAATGGATGCACAATTCAGCTCACGGGTGGAGCTGCTTCCTTCATCATTAGGACAAAACGCACCAGCCTTAGGGATGACATCTCTTGTCACTGAAGCTTTTTTGCGTGATGTCACGCCTTCACCATAATGGAATACATGTTAAAGAGAGACAGCCTTTAGAGTGTTGTCTTTTTTTATTCAGTTGTTTCTTCGTATCGAAAATACTTAAAATCGGCAGGCAGACGTTCACCGCTTGTGTCTTGGCACTGCATTCCAACAAAAGCCCCTGTAAAGAACCCCCCTCCTCGAATAAAATCATCTGATAAATGGGTCGATTCAAGCGGTACATCTATTTTTTCCCACTCTTGTTGATCAAAAGAATAAGAATACGTGTACGTCTCTCTCTGAACGGTCACTTTTAAATACACATACGGAATCTCGTCTGGGATGATGATTTTTTTAATTAGCGGCTGAGAAAAGGCCAGATTTTCACACACAGATAATTCAAGGATACGGCCAAGCGCCTCGTCATAAGTCACCTGAAGTGCAGTCCAATTTTCCGTATTATAATAATTCACAAGACCTGCCGCTTGCTGAAAGTTTTTCGGAAAGAAGGAAACCGCTGTCTCTGCTTCAAAATAAAAGCTTTGCCAGCGCCTCGCAACAAATGCTTGGGTAAATTTAGACGTTAAAGATTCCTGCCCATACAGCCTTAAATGATGAGGATTTTCCGTCACTGAACCAATCTGATCCGTAAATGGGATTCTTAATGTTTGAAAATGTCTATTTAACGATGAATCTTTAAATTCATCGACTATGTGATAGGTTGGAGAGAACTCTTTTACGCTCATCGCAGGCGCTTCAACCTCTAGGAGCCCCTCTTTTCCGCCTACCACATACGGCCAGCCATCTTTCCATTCAAGCTTTTGTACGGCTGTCTCTCTTCCTAAAGGGCACCAGCCTCTTTGCTGAAAAATGGATTCCTTACTTGAATGAATTGGGCGGCCAGTCAGATGAGCCATATACCATTCATTTGTATGCGTTTGTACAATGGAAGCATGCCCGCATTTTTGTAGTGGATGGCTAGGCGCATGAAAAGCCGTTAAAATTGGGTTGTCAGGATGAACCTCGTACGGCCCATCAATACGCGAGGAACGGGCGATTGTGGCTGCATGTTCGTAACGCGTGCCCCCTTCAGCTGTTAATAAATAATAGACATCATTGATGTAATAAAGATGCGGGGCTTCTGTCAGTTTGATTGGCGTGCCTTTAAAAATGACCTTCCGCTCACCAACTAGTTTTTTTTCAGATACACTATATTCCTGCAAGGCTATACCTGCAAAGGAGTGATGTTTTTCTCGATGGTCCCACAGCATATTCAACACGTATTTCTTTCCGCTTGGATCATGGAACAAGGAAGGATCAAACCCAGAACTATTGAGTCGAACCGGATCGCTCCACTCGCCATCTACTGCATCAGCTGTGACCAAATAATTATGACCATCCTTAAACGGACCATCTACTACTTTAATATCAGAATAGATGAGCCAAAACTGACCATCCGCATAACTTAAACACGGTGCCCAAACCCCGCCGGAATCAGGATTTCCTTTCATATCGAGTTGAGAAGTTTTTTGCAAGGGACGCGCGGCGAGCCGCCAGTGGACGAGATCCTTCGAGTGATAAATTTGCACCCCCGGGAACCATTCAAATGTAGAAACCGCCATGTAATAGTCCTCTCCCGCACGGCAAATACTTGGGTCAGGGTTAAACCCTTTGAGCACTGGATTGGTAATGTTCATTGAATTTCCTCCTCTTTCAGAGAGCTACATTTTAAAGTCGTCCATATGATCGATATACACCTTGTCTCTATTCTCAAGCTCTCGTATGACTTTTTTATGTTTTTCTTCATCTAGGTTATAAAAATTAATATCAACCATCGCTAAAATGAGTAAGCATACAGGAATCACCGTTGTCGTGATTAAAATGCCCAGTAAAGCTTCTGGTGTTTGCACTTGATTTGCAATATAACCAAATCGGTCAAGGACAAGCCCTGGAACGATGCCGCCTAAGGCCATCCCAAATTTAAAGAAGAAGCCAATCACTGCGTAGATCAGTCCACCCATTCTTTTCCCTGTTTTATATTCGCCATATTCAACGGTTTCAGGAATGAGTGCCCACATGTAAGCACCTGCTGTAATACTCCCTGCAGCCGCAACGAGCCTGAAAATAAGTATTAAAGTGATTTGACTCGGCGGGATCACAAGTAAGGCAAGAAGGCCTACAATATTCAGCAATAATGAATAATTCAGCAGCTTTTTCTTTCCTAACAACTTGTGTAGCTTAGGGATAAACGGCAACACCATTAAAGCTGGCAGACTGCCAATCAGGCCGTACCACTTCACTAAATCCTCTCTGCCGAGGTTATACGTCACATAATAGATCCCGACTGAGTTGCTGATCGAGTTCACACCAAAGATAATGATAAAGAAAATGCTTAACACAACAAGCGGACGATTCACTCGTAACTGGACAAAGAGATCACTGAACTTGATCTTTTCCTCTGGCTTTTGAAGCGTGACGCGCTCATTCGTACTTTTAAAACAGAAAATCAGTAATCCGCCCCCAAGTACGCCGAGAAATGCCATCGTGATCTGCCAGCCAAGTGCTGTATTTCCTGTTGTATCACTCAAAAACGTCGCTAGAAACGGAACAAAAAAAGCAACAACTAAACCACCGAGATTTGCAAAAAGCATACGAACAGACGTAATACTGACGACCTCTTGGTTATTTCTTGTCATTGCGGAAGTTAAAGCACCATAAGGAACATTGATGAACGTGTATGTAAGCGATAAACCAACATACGTGATGTACGCATAAATGAGTTTTCCCATTTCGGAAAAATCCGGTGTCGTAAAACAAAGAATGGCAAGAACGGCAAAAGGTAACGCACCAAATAACAAATAAGGTCTAAACCGGCCAAAACGGCTGTTCGTTCGGTCAACCATCGCCCCAATAAACGGATCTGCAAGCGCATCGATGGCCCGAACCACCAAAAACATCGTCCCTGCTGCTGCTGCTGATAATCCATACACATCCGTATAAAAAAATAATAGATACGTAGAGACAGTTGCATAAATTAAATTACATGCGAAATCTCCTGAAGCATACCCCACTTTTTCAGACATACGAATCTTCTTTAAATTCTCACTCACCATGAGTTTTCTCCCTTCTTCACTTAGCCTCTTCTAACGGACAGATGGTGCAGGGCAGCAGCAATCAATAGGTCGAAAATAAAGCGCTTTCAATTCGTTGTAAAAATGAAGCTGAACAGCTCTTTCTTTCAGCTTAGCCCACATAGCAGCAAATCATGTGCTTTAAACAATAGATGATCGCCATCTTAGTTTATCGATTAAACAAACTAAGATGAATTCATTTTATAAAATATGATCTGACTTTTCAATATTTTTTGAAAAAATAATCCAAATAATTGATTTCTTGTCATTTTTTCTATGATATGAGGAGATGAACCTTCTTTTTATCTTCCAAAAACAAAGAGAACTCAAATAATGGTTGCATTCATACCAATCCCATGCTATATTAATCAAGCGATGAGCTGAATTGTGTAAGTCGGGTAACACGTCTCTTTGAGACACACACGAATGTGGCGTGTGGTTATTCCGCCTCAATACGCAAAAGACATCTTCTGATGAAGATGTCTTTTTTCTTACCCTATTTTGGTGCCATTTTCAACCGGCTCATCGGTGGCAAGCAGGACAACGTCTTCTTTTGACGGCATGCCTCCTAAGACAAGCACCTCTGATTTAAACCCGGCAATTCTTCTTGGCGGGAAATTGACCACTGCAATAATTTGTTTCCCAGTGAGATTCTCAGCCTGATATCGTTTTGTCAGCTGTGCACTAGATTGTTTTATGCCAATCTCATCCCCAAAGTCAATCTTCAGCTTGAAAGCAGGCACTCTCGCTTCTGCAAAGAACTCTGCTTCTACTATCGTCCCAACACGAATGTCTAACGCTAAAAACTGTTCAATATCTGCCATTAGAATCTCTCTCCCTTTCAATCTTTCATAAAAAAGGTCACATTTTTCTTCTGCTAGATGACCACTTGTTTTCCACTAATTTCTTAATTGTAGCACACCCTACTCTTCTAAAAGAAAGGGTTAAAAAGCCTATTGATTGAAAATCCTTTTTAGTTTACATAATCATTTTATAGTAGTCTATTAAATGTTTGCATCATGAAAATGAATTCGGTAAAATGGCAAATAATCCTACTGCTTCCTCTCGAATATTTCAGGGAGGGTTAACACTTGTTTACATTATCAGATATGTGGACGTTTTGCTGGTCGTTTTTCGTCATTCTTCCTATCGTTGCCATCTTGCATCAGCTGGGCCATATTGTAGTCGCCTGGCTGTTTGGAGCAAAGGTTTCGTTTGCGCTTGGCCGAGGCAAAAAAGTATTGAAAATAGGCGTCGTTGAAATTAGAAGAATCTATTTTCTTGATGCATTTTGCCACTATGAAGAAATGAGGAGAAATAACCGTTTCTCACACATTCTTGTCTACTTAGGCGGATCATTATGCAACCTGCTCAGTGTTCTTATATTGAACACAATGATCGCCAACGATTTCCTGCCAGAACATCAATTTTTCTATCAATTTGCTTACTTCTCAGTCTACTATGTATTTTTTGCTTTACTGCCAGTACAGTATGCAGATCATCATCCGAGTGATGGGCAAGCGATTGTGAACATCATTCGTCACGGTGAACCATGCGACATCATTGATTAAGATGAGTGGCTTTCACTGTCGATTTGATACTGAATCGTTAAAAAAGGAATACCGAATAGCTTCATTTGATGAATTGCTGTGAGACTTTTTTCCGTCTCCGGTTTCATATGAAAGCTTTCTTCCATTGGCAGTTTCATGGTGATGAAAGACGTATGCAAATACAATCCTTCATCACCCGTACTGCCATTTGGACTTTTACTTTTTAATAGAAAATCTTCCTTTTCATTCAAAGGTTTTAAAATAGCCGTAAGCTGTGAAAAAGGAAGCGGCAAAGCAATATTCATATAGACTGTCTCTTCATCATGGTGCTGGGCATAGAGCGCATAAAAGACTTGCTCGCCTTTCTCATTGCGCCTGATCCACACACGTACATTCTTCCTTTCTTCAAGAGGATGTTGAAATCTTGAAAGACTCCCCGGCATTTCATATGGCATTCGTGATGACCCTAAATAGAGCTGTCCTATTTGTCTAAAAACAGGTTGAAGCAAAAAGACAAACGGCCTTACCCACCAATGAAAACAGACGGCTGCTTTTAACGTAAAGGACATCGGGTCCTCATAAAATCTGCGAATAACAGGTGACACACTCTCTGCTGAAAATGCCTTTCCATTTAATTGGTCAAGAGAATCGACTAAACCAATCTTCTCATCATGCTGCATGTGGTCATGTTGAAAAGACATGACCTGAAAACGACCGTGAACTCTCGATACCGGAAAATCCTTCTGTTTCAATCGATCAGCTGGTCTTTCAATCAACCACCCAATGAGACCTGGTAAAATAACCAAACTTGCATTGATACTGCCATGAAACCAAATCATTTGATCCATGCTGATGTAGGTAACATGTAAAAGCATTCCGGTAGAATAAAGGAATGATAGGACGATGGTTCCCATTAACATGATGCTAGAAAACACAACGAACCCTTTTGCGACAGTTGAACGAAAAGAAGTTGTCATACATAAAATTCCATACAAATAAAGTGCGATCACATAAAGAACGACGCTGAACGTATCAAACAGGCGAGAATAGCTGATTCCCACAGCAATCATCACTGGCGACAATAAAATAACCCAGCCACCCACTTTGTATAGCGTCGTCTCTTTTTTCCGCTGCCTTCCTAATAAGCCATAAAAGATTGGGATAAAAAAAGCCGAATAATGAAAATGAATAGCGGTCAAAAGAACAATCATCGGTGAAAATGTCATCACTTGTATATCTGCTATGTACAGCCAGAACCAAAGCCCACCTAGAGCGATATACATACATGCGCCATCGATCATCAGCTCATGAAGCGGATGGGCTCCTCTTTTCAGCAAACGGGTGAAACCAAATAAAGCCAGAATCATTGTAAAGAAAAGCCATCCCAATGCAAGCCAAAGAGAATGATAAATGAATGCGCCTGTTGCACATAGAGCTGCTACTGGAAAGGCTTTCATTATGAAGCCGATCAGCCCCTTCTGCTGCCGTTTCTTCTCTTCCTGATAAAAAAAGTGTAAGAAAGCGGGAAGAAAAAATAAAATCGCAATCAAAACAAAAAATTCTGGTATGGGAGCTGTCGTCAAACGTGTAAGGAGAAAGCAAGCCATCAACACGATGCTACACATCAAATGCCATTTATTCATGAGATGACACCCTTTCCGTAAACCGGCCCTTATACGTAAAAAGAGTGCCAAAAAGGCGATTTTTCACTTGAACATCAATCGTATACTCACCTGCACGCTCATCGTACCCTTCTGTTACATCAGATTCACCATAAAGCCAAGAAGGGAGCGGCCACTCCCGCCCAAACAGCAAAAACTTTTGCTTACCTGATTGAATGTGCAAGAATCCTTTTTCCGTGACTGTAAAATGAAGCTCTGACACAAGAAGCCTAGGTTTTCCAAAGTAGTCTAGTACTTGATGGCTCTTCTGATCAATGATCATATCTGCATCAAAATGTCTTTCCTTGTCAGGAAAATAGAACGTTCGAAACCAGTGCATCCCTTCTTCTCCCTTACTTGTCGTAAAAGGCTTGTTCACAATTTGGAAGGGAATATTTCGCCCTCTTTCAGGAAAAAAACAGCGAAACAATGGACCGACTTTGAATAACAATCGGATGAGCTTTGTCCCGCCTCCTATTTCCTCCATGATGCCTTCGGCCGTAAACGCGCGGTTATAACGTTCTTTTAATGCTGGATGCAGCTTATCGTAGTCCTTTACTTGATGATGATGAACGACCATGTCTACCTCCCCTTTTTCGTTTGATCGAAAACACATCTACACAATCTTTTAAATTAATCATTCCTGCAACGGATAAAATGAAAAATGCACTCAGCACCAGCGGCTCGTGCAGAGTCGTTTCTGGCGATAAAATCCCTATACCAAGCACCAGTAGCAGAAAAATGCTTTGAAGGATAAATATATATTTTTTTGGCAGTTTAGGCATGAGCCATGATACACCTAATAGCGCATAAAACAATCGAAATCCGGTGCTATGATCAAAAGCAGAAGGTGAAAAAGGAATGATCGCTTGACATAACCAGACGATGGCAAACAACAAACAAATGCCATAATGGGCAAGTGTTCTCTCTAGCAGCAAACGGGGATGCGTTCCCTTTTCAAGCCACGTCTTTAATGCGCCAAAGCTAAAGGCAGTCATAAACCCCATCATTGGCCGAAAAAAGAACCGGTCTGCCCATTTCCACCCTTTTCCTTCCTTTGTTTCATAATCAAATTGCGTTTGAAACACAATGTGATCATTCGTTTTCATGTATTTCCAATACCCTCCGCCTTCTTTGATGAAAGACAAAGGGTGTGATGATTTAAATTGAAGTGAGGATGCTCTTTCATGACGCTCATCCTTCACGCTCGTTCGATACGCTCCTGTCCCAGTTACACTAATGCCGAATCCAAGGTGTTTCTCATACAAAAAGGATTGGGGCTGTTCATGACTAGGTCCATTTAATGAAATTGTCGAAAATCGCAAATCCCATTGTTCATGAAGCTTTGGATTTTGCGTATACTCCCATACTTTTTCAATAGGTGCTTGAATGGTTGTTTCCACATAAACAGGCTTTCTTTTCATCTGCCTCTACTCCTCTATGTGAATTATTTCACATAATAAGCATACCATGTTTCACAAAACTGTCAAATCTTTATTGGTTTTTTGCCCAAAAAATGTTTTGATTCGTTTACATCTCCTTCATCATATCAGTTCGATACATAAAAAAGACCTGTCAATGAGACAGATCTTCTTGCTCTTTGATGCCTGCAATATAAAGACGGACCGCATAGCTCACACTATCTTCAAGCTGTTCTTTCCGTTGAAATCCTTTTTTGTTTGAAATATCTCCAAAGCCGTGCAGTAAGCTTCTAAGCCCTCTGACGACATGCGTCATGTCCTCTTCTTTTACACCAAAACGAGACATGATGGATTGGACAAAATCAGCAAGATTCTCTGCAGCCACACTGACTTCTTTTTCATTCATATGTGAAAAAGCAGCCTCATAAAGGCCGGGATGCTGACGAACAAATTGAACATATTGTCTTGCAAATGCTAAAACAGCGTCTTCTTTTTCCAGCCCCGCTGTAACTTGTTTGCCGGCCTCACAAAGCATTGTCAGCCCCTTAACAGCAAGAGCTGCCTGTATTTCATGAAGACCGGATATATGGTTGTAAAGAGATGGTGGTCTGATGTTAAGCCGTTTGGACAATGTAGCAATGGTCAAAGCGGAAAAGCCCTCCTCATCGACAAATTCGATGGCAGATTCAACAATTTTTTCTTGTGTGATACCCATTCTTGGAGACATGGCTTACTGTCCTCCCTTTTGTAGCTGATGCTTCCTTTTTTCGATAGCAGCTCTGAGCTTTGCCTCAGGCTCTATGATGAGATCACCATGTCCTGCTGCGAGACAAGACAAGCGAAGTGCCAGTAATTTTTCAGCGCTTTTTAGTGCTGTTTCTGCATCCCAAGTGGCAAAAGCCGGGAATGGGAAGGTGAAGCGAAACTCACCCGTTACAAATAAACCGCCTTTTGTCACAACTGCATCACCCGCAATGACAACCCCTGACTTTTCATCGTATAAAGAGATGCTTCCTGGTGTATGTCCTGGTGTGGCAATGACTTTAAGTGACCCAATCTCGTCCCCTTCTTCAACAAGCACGTCTGGTTTTGTGAGAATGTCTTTTGAAAAACTGCCTTTGACTTTTTTCTTCGGTTCACCAGGAAGTAAAGAGAAATCGCCAGCAAACAGGCGAGCATCTCGTTTCGATAAATAAACAACTGCCTCTGGAAAAGCCTTTTTCACTTCATCTAGTGCGCCAATATGATCCATATGACTATGAGTCAGAATAATTTTGTTAATGGGTTTGTTTAATTGATGTGCAAATTCAATTATCGAGCTTGCTGCCATTTTCAAAGCTGCATCAATTAAGATGAGTTCATTCTCTTCCTCAAATACATAACAATTTACCGGAAAAATACGTGGCATGAGTGTAAGCTGGTGCAAACGGTCAAATGTTGTCAATCTCATCTTGTTTCCCCCTAAAACTAATGTCGTTAGTTTTATATTAACTAATAGTATTAGTTTTAGCAACTATTTTTTCATCGACTGCAATATAAATATCAACTTGCGCTTCTTTTGGATCAATTGATCGTTCGTCGTACCATTCAAAATCGCCAGTATATGTTCGCAAATAACGCTGATCCCAACTCCAAATCTGCTGCCATGTTTCAAACACAACCTCTTCAATCGGGCCCTTTCTCGTTTGAAATCTTGCGTAGGTGGAGCCTGGAATCTCTTTTGCATCTTGTGCTAGCTGCTGGTCAACCAATTGCCCCGCTGTGAACAAATAAGCGCCATTTTCATCCTTTTCATAATCTGAATACAGCCCTATGACTGGCGCATGGCCTCCGTCGAGCTGCTGCGTGAAAAATTGCTGCCAAAGCGGTGCAATCTTCCGCTCGTTTGTTTGCTCCATTTCATTTGTTGTTCGAACAGATAATCCCTTGATCCATTGTTTCTGTAAAATCACGATATCGTACATACATTCTCATCTCCTTTTTTCCATCATATAAAAAGAAACCTGACAACATTGTGTCAAGTTCCTTTTGGTTTTTGAAATTGTTTCAACTTTAGATCAAATGCTTCCCGAACGGATAGCGGAGAGACAATCTCGACATCTGGCCCTAAATAAAAAAGAAAGCTATATAACCAATCATCCTGAGGCAAAGTGATTGTGGCAAGATACGTACCATCTGCACATACGGTGAATTCATTTTCATCTATCCATTCCTTCACTTTACCAACAAAATCTTGAGTCAACCTGAGCGTTAGTGTACTGACGGAAGGTTCTTCATGCCAAGAATCATTCCAAGGCTTGTCTTCATTTTTTATTCGTTTAGGAAGAAAAGATACTGAATGCGTGATAAGGTCTGACATTCTTTTGAGTTTAAACAGACGAAACGCTTTTTTCACGCAGCAATACGCATACAAATACCAGTGTCTTCCTTTTAAGACAAGTGTATAAGGCTCTACTTTTCTAGGAAGTGTTTCGCCTTTTGCATTGCGATAGGTGAACTGGATATATTGATGCGCTGAGGCAGCGGTATGAATGAGCTGGAGCTTCTTTTCTAAGTAGCTGTCTTTCCCCCAAGAGCTTAAATCAATAAAGACATGTTGCTGTTTCTCATTTTGAGGCGGGATCAGGGATTTCATTTTCTTTAGTACATGTTCACTTTCTTTAAAGGTGTATGCACTCGTAATGCTTTCAAGAGCTGTTAAAATCAGTTCAATATCATCATCGGTGAATAATTTTTTCTCTAGACGATAGTCGTCAACGAGTGAAATTCCACCCCCTGCGCCTTGTTTTGTGACAACTGGAATCCCCGCTTGATTAATCGTATCAATGTCACGGTATATGGTTCTTACGCTCACTTCATGTAGTTCAGCGAGGTCTTTCGCCTGTACTTGCCGTTTGCTAATCAGTATCATCACAATGGACAAAATGCGATCGATTTTCATGACTTTTCCTCTTTTTCATAAATATAGGTTTTGATTTGATAAAAAAAGAAAGAATGGTAATGATAAGTAACAGCCAGCATTCGTTTACATCCCTGCCTGTGCAGGAGGAGGTTGCATCATGACATATCACGTATGGCAGTTGTTCATGATCGGGATCGTCATGCTCGTCTGGATCATCATTCGAATGAATCGAATGAGACGCTATCAGCTTGTGCGCCCGGTAAATCTTTTCATGAGAATGTATGTATTTAGTCTGACTGCCCTTATTCTCTTATCAGAAGGATGGCAAAATCACAGTATTTTTATCTATGCCGTCATTGGCATGATCTTCGGGAGCAGTCTCGCCATCCACGCCTATCAGACGATTCAGATGAAATTAGAAAATGGCCGGCTGTATATGAAAACAAGTAAATGGATTGAAAGCTTTATTTTATGTTTGTTTTTATCTAGGCTTGCATTTAAATCGGTCAATCTGACAACACATGCGATCACCAAAATGGATATCGTTGAATTGTATCAGCATATTGTCAGCGATGATGCGCTGACAATACTCAGCTTTTTCCTTCTAGCGGCTTACTATATTGTGTTTTCTTATCAAATGATGAAAGCAAATAAACGATCAACCCAAGTACATCATGCATAAAAAACCTTCCTATATAAAAGTAGGAAGGTTTTTTCTCAATCATGCTGTGCATGGTGTATCATTTGTTCAAGCACTTCCATCACATGCTGATCTTCAGGACTGTAAAAAATCGAGGTCCCTGCTCGTCTAGATTTCACGAGACGAAGATTTTTTAAAAAGCGCAGCTGATGAGATACGGTTGATTGCATAAGGTTTAGTGTTTCTGCTATATCATTTACTGAATGTTCACCTTGAGACAGCAAATGCAGAATACGAATACGCGTCGGATCAGATAAGGCTTTAAATGTTTGGGAGACAAGAAATAGACTTTCTTCGTCCAGCTCCATCCGTTCCTGTTCTTGATTTGTATTCAGTTCTTCCTTCATTCCGCTTCACCTTTCTTGTCAGTCAACTCACGACTTATTCTATGTATCATCATATACCAAAACGTGTAGCATGCAAAGCTTCCACACCTTTTGAAAAAAGATTTATTCAAATAGCATTGACACGTGGTAGCATTCTTTTTAAAATGAGCATTATTTATTCATTTTTTTAGAGGAGCTGATAGGCAAATTGACTGAAGAGCCAAGACTAAAACGCAGCCTGACTGTTTTTCCGCTTGTTGTGATCGGGCTTGCTTATATGGACCCACTTGTCGTATTTGATTCATACGGCATTGTTGCTCAGCTGACGAAAGGACACGTTGCTGCAGCTTATATCTTTACTTTACTGGCATTACTATTGACAGCGCTTAGCTATGGGAATATGGTGAAGGCTTTTCCAAAAGCAGGATCTGCATATACATACGCGCAAAAAAGTATTCATCCTCACGTTGGCTTTCTTGTAGGCTGGACACTATTGCTAGACTATTTATTTTTGCCTATGGTGAATTTTGCAATCGGAAGTGCATATTTAACCGCAGCCTTTCCTGATGTACCTCATTACATTTGGATCATCATACTTGCTATCGCCATAACGACTGTCAATGTAATCGGTATACGTCTTACAGCCAACATTACAGCGCTATTTGTGACCTTTCAGGTGATTGTCGCTGTTACATTTGTTGGGTTTATTATTTATGGGCTCACGCAGCATGCAGGCACGGGAGAGTTACTGTCAACCCGTCCGTTTTATTCAGCGAGCTTAGATCCCGCCCTTATTTTTTCCGGCGCAACGATTTTATGTTTTTCTTTTCTAGGATTTGATGCGATTTCGACCATGTCTGAGGAAACAATTAAGCCAAAAAGAACGATTCCTCTCGCCATATTTTTAACGGTCGCTATTGGAGGTGTGCTGTTTACCCTTACCTCTTACTTTTTACAGCAGGTGTTTCCAAATTTTCAACAGTTCAAGCATCCAGATGCGGCATCACTTGAAATTGCGGAATTTGTGGGCGGAGCGTTTCTCCACTCATTCTTTTTAGCCGGCACCATGGTCGCTGTCATCTCTTCCTCCCTATCATCACATGCGAGTGCCGCAAGACTCTTGTATGCGATGGGAAGAGATCAATCATTACCAAAGCGTTTCTTCGGTTATATTCACCCAACATTGAAAACGCCTGTATTTAATATTTTATTAATTGGTGTTTTTTCGTTAACCGCAGTTGTTGGTGAGCTTGAGGTCATTTACTCGTTTATCAGCTTCGGGGCATTAATTGGATTTACGTTTGTTAACTTGTCTGTTTTCGCTTACTATTTCATCAAACAAAAACAAAGAGGTGTATTAAACACACTGAGGTATGCCATCATCCCTCTTTGCGGAACGGCTTTTTGTATTTGGCTCTTAACAAGCATCAGTACAAATGCATTAATCATTGGCATGGTGTGGCTCATGATCGGTTTTGTTTATTTCTGCTATAGACTGAAAACAAGAACAGAATTTACGTTTGGCTATGATTGAATATAAGGTTTTCACTTGGTATCCTGTGCAGGATATGGCATAATATAAAGGCTGTACTTCCCTTTTAAAAGCGGGGCAAAACAGGGGTGAACTGACCTTGAAAAAGAAAAAAACAGGATGTTTTGCCATTTCAGGCTGTTTCACGATTTTTCTGTTTGTTTGCGTATTAGCGGCCATTGTCATTTCCTTTAATCAAAAGGAGTTAAAAAAGCTGCCGATTGATACGGAATCAATTGTTTTGTCGAGATTGGATGATTACAAACCGCTTGTAGAAACAGAGTTAAGAGATCAAGATTTAGATCAATATACCGCGTTAATTCTCGGTATGATGTATCAAGAATCAAAAGGCAGAGGCGGAGATCCAATGCAGTCCTCTGAATCTCTTGGTTTGAAACGAAATGAAATCAATGACCCTCAGAAAAGCATTAAACAAGGAGTCCATCATTTTTCGACCATGTACAAGCATGGGAAGAAAAAAGGCGTTGATTTGGAAACCATTATTCAAAGCTATAACATGGGAATCGGCTATATTGATTTTGTTGCAAAAAACGGGGGAAAACATTCCGAAAAATTGGCAAAGCAATACTCCAAAAAGCAAGTGAAGCGAAACCCTGAAGTCTATACATGCGGGGGCGACAAAGATAACTTCCGCTATCCGTATTGCTACGGTGATTTCACTTATGCTGAAAAAGTAAAAGAAAAAACGAAAACAGTTGAAGAAAAGATGAAATTGGCTTCATCATCCACACCATCATCGTAAAAAAAAGCACTTCCTAAACGGAAGTGCTTTTCATTTTATGAATACTCTTTCCCGATTTCCGGCAGGATCGTTTTGGCTAAACGCTGGTCCATTTCTTCATATTCATCATAATGAATCGTTTCATATAGCTCTTTTCTCGTTTGCATGTCTTCCAGCATCCCCTGTTGCGTCCCCTTTTCCTTAATCTCTGTAAATAAACGCTCATACGCTTTTGCAGCAACTCTCAGGGATGACACAGGATAAATCACCATTTGAAAGCCAAACATAGAAAATTCGTCTGTATGATAATAAGGTGTTTTTCCAAACTCCGTCATGTTTGCAAGAAGCGGCCCTTTTATATTGTTTGAAGCATACGTGAAATCTTCTGCTGTAATCAGCGCCTCAGGAAAAATGGCATCTGCTCCTGCTTCTAGATAGAGATTCGCCCGGTGAATGACATCCTCCATCCCGTTTACTGACTTCGCATCCGTTCTTGCGATGACAAGAAGTGTAGGAGCCGCTTGTTTGATCGCTTTGATTTTCGCCATCATGTCTTCTACAGAAACGAGTGATTTTCCGTTTAAATGTCCGCATTTCTTCGGCATTTGCTGATCTTCAATTTGAACAGCCGCTACCTTGCTCTCCACCATTTCTTTTGCTGCCCTGGCTGCATTTAATACCCCGCCATAGCCAGTATCCATATCAACCAAAAGAGGCAGCTGAGAAGCTCGAATGATTTCCTTTGCCTTTTCCGCCATTTCAGTGGAATGAATCATACCAAGGTCAGGAAGCCCTTTGCTTGCACAAAAAGCGGCACCCGATAAATAAAGCCCTTGAAATTCCATTTTCCTCGCATAGAGCGCAGACATTCCATCGTGAACGCCTGGAATTTGAAATAAAGCGGATTTGTGCATTTGCTCTTTAAAAGCTGCGGCTAAGTCAGCTTGATTTACTTCATCATTCACGATCCACACACTAGCTCCCCCTTATATGACAAATAAGTCCATAAATGCTGGTACTGTCGTTGTTTTTAATTGATTGGGATTTTGACAAAGTGAAACAATTTGATCGACTTGTTTTTGTGGAAATCTCGTTTTCAAATGATACACCCATTTCTTTTCAAGCAGCGGGATCCCTTCCTGCCTTCTTCTACGATGACCAAGCGGATATTCAATTTCGATTCGATCTGTCATCGTTCCGTCTTTAAAGAAGATTTGAACACAGTTTGCAATTGATCTCTTTTTCGGATCTAAATAGTCTTCTGTATACCGTTTATCTTCTTTCACGATCATTTGATCACGCAAACGGTCAATGAGCGGATTCTGCGCCGTCTCTTCTTCATAATGATCAGCGGTCAGCTCACCATAGATTAACCCAATGGCTGTAATATACTGCAAGCAATGGTCACGGTCTGCCGGGTTGTAAAGCGGTCCTTTTTTATCAATAATTCGAATGGCTGATTCATGTGTCGTAATCTCTATCCTGTCAATCTCATCTAAACGGTCTTTTACCGCGTCATGTAGAATGACAGCGGCCTCAGCGGCAGTTTGCGCATGAAATTCTGCTGGATAGGCAATTTTAAAGAGTACATTTTCGATCACATATGACCCGAGCGGCTGGGCAAGTGTGAGTGGTTTTCCTTTCATTAACACGTCTTCAAATCCCCACTTTTCTGCACTGAGGGGCGTTTGATAGCCCATTTCTCCTTTCAATGTCATCATCGCCAGTCTCACCGCACGGCTTGTGGCATCCCCTGCTGCCCACGATTTCCTTGATCCTGTGTTTGGGGCATGCCGGTACGTTCTAAGCGGTGAATTGTCCACAAATGCTTGTGATAATACATGCTGTACATCTTCTTTCGTTCCGCCAAGCATTGCACAAACGACTGCACTTGATGCCACCTTGACAAAAAGAACATGATCCAAGCCATTTCGATTCAAACAATTTTCTAAAGCAAGCACACCTTGTATTTCATGTGCCTTTACAATCGCATGCAGTACGTCATTCATCGTTAGCGGCTCTTCTCCGTTTGCAAGGCGTGTTCTGCTGATATAATCGCTTACAGCCAATATCCCGCCTAGGTTATCTGAGGGATGGCCCCACTCCTGTGCAAGCCACGTGTCATTATAATCTAACCAGCGAATCATACAGCCAATATCAAAAGCCGCTTGAACAGGATCTAACACAAATGAAGTGCCGGGCACTCTTGCTCCGTTAGGGACAACAGTTCCAGGTACGATTGGTCCAAGATGCTTCGTGCATTCTGGAAAGTTGAGCGCCAGCATTCCGCAGCCGAGTGTATCCATGAGTACATACCGAGCTGTTTCAATGGCCTCTTTGCTCGTAATTTCTCCATCCACGGCATAAGCTGCGATATCTTCTAATAGTTGATCTGTTTGATTGGCTACTGCTGTTTTATTCATATTCATTCCCCCGTTTTTCCATCATCATTTGAGACTTTTAATCCTCTTGGTCCTAAATACCTTACTCTCGGTCTAAAAATCCGATTGTGTGAATGCTGCTCGATGACATGCGCTGCTAATCCGCTTGCTCTCGCAGCAAAGAAAATCGGTGTATAAAGTGAAATAGGAATGCCGAGCACGTAATAAATAGGTGCTGCGTAATAATCAAGGTTTGGATAGAGGTTTTTCTTTTCTTTCATGTATGCCTCGCCTGCGACGCACATGTCATAAAGCGTCGTGTCTCCTTTTAATTCGGTAAGCGTTTTCAACGATCGTTTTAAAAGAGCCGCTCTTGGGTCCATTTTTCTCATGTATACCCGGTGTCCAAAGCCCATCATTTTTTCTTTTGCGGCTAATTTACGTTCGATGAGCGAAAGGAAACCTTCTGTTGTTTTGCCTTCGAGCAGCATGTGCATGACTGCTTCGTTTGCGCCTCCGTGTAAGTCACCTTTTAATGAAGAAATCGCTCCAGTAAAAGCACCATACATGTCAGAATGAGTAGATGCAATGACTCTTGCTGCAAATGTTGAATTCGGCAGCTCATGCTCACTATAAAGCGTGAGTGTTTGGTCAAATGCTTTGATTTCGTCTTGTGCCGGAGTGCGGCCTGTTAACATCGCTAGAAAGTTTTCAGTGTAGGATTTGGTCTGGTCTGGAGTAGGTGTGGTGTCTTGTGTGAGAATATGATAGCTTCCCGCAACAATCGCTGGTAGCTGGCCAAGTAATCGAACAGCACGCGCTTGTTGGCATGCTTCTGATCGATCATTCAGTTGTTCATCGTACCCTGCAAGAGCAGATAAACACGTTCTCATGGCATCCATTGGGTGAGTGGTTTTTGGCAGTTTTGTCAAAATGGTTTGAATGGTTGGATGTAAGCTTGTTTGTGAGGAAATATCTTGCTGAAATTGGTGATATTCCATTGCATCTGGTAATCTTCCATAAATGAGCAAATAGGCTGTTTCTAAGTACGTCTTGTTTTGTGCCAGCCCGATGAGGTCATAACCGCGAATCACAATTTCTTCTTGCTGGACATCTAGGAACGAAATTGACGTTTCGCTTGCCACAATGTCTTCAAGCCCCGGTTTGTACTGCAATTGTTCAGTCATCATATAACCCCCGTTTCGTTCAATTGTGTTCTCCAAACGAGCAAACGGCCAGACATGATGTGATTCTATAGGTGGGAAGATACCGTGCAAGTCGGATACCCAATTCCCATTTTATCCAAAGCACTTCATCTTGTAAATAAAAGAACGTATGTCCAGATGGACATACGTTAGCTGTAGTATGGAGAAATCATAATATATACGATGACACCTGTTAGACTGACATAGAGCCAAAGAGGCATGGTCCATCTGGCAATTTTACGATGACGTTCGACTTGCATTTGTGCGCCTCTAAAGAGAGTGATCAGTGCAAGCGGTACAATGACGGCAGATAAGACGATATGTGTGATGAGAATAAAGAAGTAAATCGGACGAATGATTCCTTCTCCCCCGAAGTGTGTATCAGCTGCCATTGAATGATACGTCACATACGAAATTAAAAAGACAAGTGTTGTTGAAAAAGCCGCAAAGATAAATCGTCTATGGGCTTTAATGTTCTTTTGTTTAATCATAATGAGCGCTGAAAGTAAAAAGATAAACGTAAAACTGTTCATCACGGCATTCAGTAACGGCAGAAATGTAATATCCAGATGACTAAATTTATCTGTTTTTGGCATGAAAAATAATAAAGCAATTAAGCCGTTTATGGCAATTGTTAAAAAGACAACAATGCCGGTGAAATTTTTCGGTTTTTGATTCTGTTCGTTCATGTTTGAAAACCTCTCTTTATTAGTTCCGACTAAGAGTATGTTATTTAACTTTCTCTCTAAAGTCAATGAATTCGCTGTCTTCGTCGAATTTTAGACAAACTTGCCGATTGCCTGCCTTCTAGCGGCTTGAAAGATCCACTCACTTCCTTTAGAATGGGAATTTGTGTGGTTTTTATCAACTCTTCTATGAAAGGAGCAATAGACTTGTCAATCTTACAGGAAACAACAAAAGATGTGAAGACATTAGAGCAAGAATTACAGCAGTTGCAGTTCCAAATGTATCGAATGCAAGAAAATATAAAAGATATTTCAAAAAAAGCAAAGATTATTGGCATTGATCAAGCGAAGGAAGATGAATGGATGATCGTCTCTGCAATTGAGAATGCAGATACGTGCAAAATCATGTTAAGCGATTGTGAAAAAGCTTTTCGCGGACAATCTGATTTTTCCTTGATCGCGGAATATCCTGAAGAAGGAAAGATTCACATTGCCGATATTAAAGGCCCGCCTGATAATGGCTATGGATCCATCTGTATGAAGCATTTAAAAGAAATCGCAAGAGAGCAAAACATTCCAGTCATTACTGGGGATCTCGTCAAAAGAGATTGGAACCATGTGGACCGCCTGATTCATTTTTATGAAAAACACCATTTTGATGTCCAAATTAATTGGAAAGAGCAAAGCGGAGAAATTTATTGGGTGGACAGCTAACGACACAAAAACCAGCGTTGAGATGGGCTTATACGCTGGTTTTTGTCGAAAATGCGAATTTTTCAGAAAAATATGTGTATTTCCGGCCAAAAAAAGGTATAATAAAAGCATCAGGCCGCCACCTGATGCTTTCTTCCAAAAACAATAGACTACTAGTTAAGTACTTTCACTTTGACTGATTTTACGCCCCAATTTTTAGCTTGGGATTTGCTTGGTACGTGTACATCAATTTTGTTACCTTTAATTGCGCCGCCAGTATCTGCTGCGATGGCTTCACCGTAGCCTTCAACATAAACCTTACTTCCTAATGGAATGACATTAGGATCTACTGCGATTACTTTTGCATTTGGGTTTTTGTTTAAGTTTACCCCTGTTGCAGTGATACCTGAGATGCCACCATCATTTGCTGTATAAGCCGTAGCCGTTACAGTCATTTCTTTTTGAACACTTTGACTAGCAGAAGATGATTCTGCTTTAGCTGTTTCCTTTTTAGGAGCAGCTTTTTTCGTTGTTTGCTCTTTTTGGACAGGTGCCTGTTTTTGAACAGGTTCTGAGCTTACCGGAGCTGAGCTTTGACCAGCAACACTTAGTGTTGAACCAATCATAATTATATCTGAGTTTAAGTTATTCCAAGACTTAATATCGCTAATTGACACATTGAATTTTTGAGCGATTTTCCAGAGGCTGTCCCCCTTCTGGACTTTGTACTGCTCCTGAGTTTTCTCTTTTGAAGAGATTGTCAATTTATCTCCTACATAGATCATGTCTGTAGATAAATTGTTCCAACCCTTTAGGTCCTTTAGAGACACATCATTTTTTTGAGAGATTCCCCAAAGTGTATCACCTTTCTGTACAGTGATTTCCTTTGCAGAAGCTTGCTGTGCTCCTAATGCTGTTGTTGAGATTGCTGCAACAGCAACCAAGGACATAATAGTCTTCTTCATAAAGTAAATCCTCCCTTGTTAGCTTTTTATGGCGGCTAACGAGTGCTATCGTAACATATGTAAATGTCATTTCAATAACAAAACGATATGTTTTAGATTACAGTTCCTTTACATGAAACATCTCTCTCCATTGGTAAATCAGCCCACTAAATGGCTCAATTCCGCATCATATCAAGGTTTTGTAGGGATGGAAATCATCATGATGAAAACGCGTCCAAGTGAAACGAAAAAAAATTTATTTTCCTTCTTCAAACTCTTTATTTTTTCTCTTTTTCTATAAATAAACGAATTTCTTCTAAAAAAACATCTCCATATTTCTCTCTTTTTTGTGCGCCGACACCTTTAATATTTAAAAGTTCTTCTTCTGTTTTAGGCTCTACTGCTGACATTTCCTTCAATGTTTGATCAGAAAAGACAACAAATGGCGGAACGCCCTGTTCTCTTGCCAACTTCATTCTGACCATTCTTAGCTGCTCAAATAATGCATCATTTTCTTGAATAGCTTCTGCCTTTATCGCCTGCTTTTTATAGACGGTCTCCTGCCCCACTAACACTTTCTTTCCTTTTTGTGTCACTTTTAGTGTTGGAAAAGCTCCTTCAGACATGTGTAAATACTCTTCCGTAATTAAAAATTCAATGAAATCACTGATATGTTGGGCTGAATGCTGTTTCATTAAAGCATAAGTAGGAAGCCGGTCGAAACCAAAATCAAGCACTTTTTTGTTTTTAGAGCCGGCTAATACTTGAGCAATCATCATTTTTCCGAATCGTTCGTTCATTCTAACGGTACACGACAAAACCATTTGTGCTTCTCTCGTGACGTCTTCACGCTCTCTCTCGTCTAGACAGTTGCTGCATTTTTGACAAGGGGCACTTGATGATTGGTCAAAGTAGTCCATCACAAATTGCTGAAGGCACTGTTCCGTATGACAGTAATCTACCATTTGTCTCAGCTTGAGCAATTCATGCTGATACCGTACTTCATCTTCTGTTGATTGTTCAATGAGAAAGCGCTGCACGCGTACGCCTTGCGGTGAAAACAGCAAAATGCATTCACTTTCAAGCCCGTCTCTCCCGGCACGTCCTGCTTCTTGGTAGTAACTTTCAATATCTCTTGGAATTTGATGATGAATGACAAAACGTACATTAGACTTATTAATCCCCATACCAAATGCAGATGTAGCTACCATTACTTGAATATCATCATTTAAAAAAAGATTTTGCTGTTCTTCTCTCACTTCATCATCTAATCCTCCGTGATAAACGCCCGCTTTGATCTTTTGCTTTTTTAGACGATGATAAATTTGATCTGCTTCTTTTCGTGTGGCTGTATAAATAATGCCTGACTCAAGACTGTTTTTCTTCATATATTGTGTGATGAAGTGGTCGCTGTTTTGCCCTTTCACCACTTGAAAAGACAAATTTTCTCTAGCAAAACCAGTAAAGATTGTTTCTTCTTCGTCCATGCCAAGCTGCTCACATATATCCTGTTGGACCTTCTTTGTAGCAGTGGCTGTTAATGCTACAATAACAGGCCTTTTTGAAAGCTTGTTTACACATTCTTGTATAAAGCGATAGCTCGGTCTAAAATCATGTCCCCACTCAGATATACAGTGCGCTTCATCTATAGCCATTAAAGGAATCGTCAATCGATCAAGCAGCTGAAAAAAACGTTCATTTTGTAAGCGTTCAGGGGTGATATAAAGCAAATCATACTCCCCCTGTTCACATCTTTTCAGCCTTGTATTCATTTCACCTGTTGAAAGTGTACTATTTAAAAAGGACGATCGTATTCCCATCTCATTTAACGCATCAACCTGATCTTTCATTAAAGAAATAAGCGGAGATACAACGATTGTCGTTCCTTCCATCATAAGGGCTGGAATCTGGTAGCAAACCGATTTCCCTCCGCCTGTCGGCATAATGCAGACCGTATCCTTCCGTTTATTCACAATCGATTCAATGGCTTGTTTTTGTCCTTGTCTAAAAGCATCAAAGCCATAATATTGTTTAAGAAGTGCTTCTGCTTGTTGTAACATCCAATTCCCTCTCCGTCGTTTGTTTTGTCTATTTTAACATACATTCGTACATGCACATTCGGTCTGTTCAAAATCGTATTTTGGACAAAATAAAAAGCCATTTTCCAAAAATGGAAAATGGCTTGAATCATCCTAGGAAAAGCTGCGGATGCCGTAATCTAAGTAAGAAAGTTTTAAACCACCACTCCTCAAAGTGGGTGTTTGCAGAAACGTTCCTGTCTTCCTCTCGAAGGAGGCGTGACATTCCGGCTTCAATATAAAACTCCCTATTACAGCTTAAAGGTTAAAACTTAATTAACATTACGCACATCGCAGCCTTTAAACTATACTACACGAAAGTTTATTAAATTTCAAGATATGTTTTTTCTAAAAAAATACTCATGTATACAAGATATTTGTCCATGTAGACGGGGAAAAACATTATGTTGAGAAAACATAATTTCCTCTCATCATGTTATTTTTCCTCATCTACATCAACATCTTGCTCTTCTTCTAGCCTTTCATACGTATCTGAATGTAATTGATCCATTGTTTCTCTATTTGTTAAATCACGCATTTGCTCAGAGAACGAACGGTCAAATTCATTTGGATCTTGATTGGTTTCTTCATTTTTCTTTGCATCAATTGAATAACGAGTATAGGGTACTGCTTTCAAACGTTCATATGGAATGTCTTTTCCTGTTTTTTCACAAATTCCATATGTTCCGTCTTCCATCCGCTTAAGCGCCGCATCAATTTCACCTTCGAGCTGATCATCGACTTGATCCAGCGTCTGTTCGGTCATACGATCTAAATAGATGCTCCCATGATCTGCGATATGGTTTCCAACACCATTTGAAATCTCATTCGATTCGACCAGCATGGATTCTTCTTTCTTTTTTGATCCTTTCACATCTTCTTTTAATTGAATAAGTCTTTCATATAAATCAGCTTTTTGCTCTTTCGTTAAGCTCACGGTCAATCACTCCTTTCTCTTTACCTTCCCGCTCCATGCGAAATGAAAACATCAAAAAAGCCGCCGCCTTTGGCAGCAGCTTTCTTCATTTAAAGATTGCGAAGTGCTTCTTCTACTGGTGTATCACCTTTGATTAAGTCAAAGGCTTTATTTTTCACATTGGATTCCGTTAAGCTTTCCACTAAGACAGTGGCTACATCTTCTCTGGAAATCTCAATGTCACGATCGTCTGGAATATGAGCCGCCGCTTCTATTTTCCCTGTCTTCTCCTCATGCAGCAGTGCTCCTGGCCGCACAATGGTGTAAGAAAGACCAGATTGTTTTAAATGTTCATCGGCTTTTCTTTTCGCTTCATAATAAATCTCCATACTGCCTTGTCCTTTTCCTTGATGAGGATCGTCGGCATTATAAGAACTCAGCATCACAAAATGCTGAATATTTTCTTTTTTGGCTGTATCAACGAGGCGTTTTGCCCCCTCTTGATCAACAGCGATGGTTTTATCTGCACCTGTTTTTGAGCCTGAACCAGCTGCAAAGATGACAGCTTCTGCTTGCTTCACAGCATCTGTCACATCCTCTTCAAGATCACCGATGACAGGCGCTGCACCAAGTTCTTTTAGCGCATCTGCTTGTTTTTCATCTCGAATGAGAGCAAGCGGCTCATGTCCTTTTTCTTTTAAATATCGAATGACAAGTCTCCCTGTATGTCCGTTTGCTCCAGCAACCAATACTTTCATTGTTCATTCTCCTTTCTGTATCTGTTTCATCTTTATCCTTTTTTGATGTGATTCAAACACACGAATAGAAAAAAGCCTTTCCCACTGTAATGGGAAAAGCTTAAGGGATATGCGATAGATAAAAATAAGAACAAAGAATGAGAAAAGTGCATGTGATCTATGTAATCGCATCGTTGATCAGCAAAGATGTTTTGTTAAAATGGCCTGCACGTCACTCAAATCTGTATCTTTAGAAAAATCGAGTTCAAATACTTTTGAGCTTGTAACAAGCAGCATACCAGTGTCCTGATCAAACACGCCAGCTTCTTGAATGGCAAAACTTTCAATTGATCGATACGGCAAGGAGACCCTGACTTTCTTTTTAGAAAATACGCGGTTATCGCCAAAGATCAGTCGTTTATTAGTGAAACAAATTTGGTCGTGACGCAGTCTGTAAACAGCCTCAATTCTTTCTCCTTCAATTAATAAGGATTCGAATTTTTTATGATCATTTTGTTTACTGACAGAAAAAATACCCACGTAAACCCCCTCTTCCTGCATCAAATTCCTTTATGACAAAACGGCCACACGGCTCTGTGGGTACGTTTTATTCTCACTTATAGAATACGCTATAAATCGTCGTTATTCCATTACGAATAGATTAAATTTCATTTAACTTTTTCTTTTTGATCCGATGCTCTTTCCTCTACTTATTTAGACTGTTAAAGCAGGAAAAAAGTTTCATTTTTTTTTCAAGAAATCATTCGTTATGGGACCATAAAAAAACAGTGATTATGTAAAATCACTGTTTTAAATGACTATTCATCTTTTGGGGTATCAATCGTTCCTTCGGCATACACATCAGAAATCTGCTCAAGTGTAATCGCCATATCAGCATCTTCATTGTCATGCCAAGCATTTTGATGTTTCTGCTCTTCTTGCTGTTGCTTTTTCATCTTCATCACCCTTTACTGTTTTTCTTAGTATGAGTGATGACCATCAAAATCATTCAGCAGAATTGTCTTCGAAATACTCTTTGTAGTACCCGCCTACTTTACCCGTATTATCAACGACAAAGAGGAATTCCTCTGTTTCATTTTTCACATCATATGTGTGTCCAACCGTTAATGCCCGGTCAACCATATATTTTTTCGCATTTGTATGTACACATTTTACTTGTTTTACCGTTTCAGCCGTTTGCCAATTTTGATGGATCATGATTTAAAAACTCCTTTTTTCATCTATACATTTATTGTAGCCAATTTTTCATGAAATGCAATGAGTGTTATCGATTGCTTTCAAACATGTCGTGTAATATGATAAATGTATACGTTTACATCTGTGTGCGTATACAAATTGCTTCATGTCCACTTTTTCCACCTAGAACTCGCAGAACAACCCATATCTTTAAGGAGGTTTGTTTATTTATGAGCTCTACAACACTTCAAATCAGTTCAAAACTCGAATCTTTTCTCCAAGGGACGAAAAAACTCTACATTAACGGTCAGTTTGTCACAAGTCATGATAACAAAACATTCTCTACACCTAACCCTGCCACAGGAGAAACCCTTATTGATGTATATGAAGCAGGTGCAGCCGACATTGATGAGGCAGTAAAAGCTGCTAAAAAGGCGTTCCATGGACCTTGGCGTTCTATGTCTGCAGCCGAACGTGCCCGCTTGATGTTTAAGCTGGCAGATTTAATGGAAGAACACCAAGAAGAACTAGCTCAGCTGGAAACACTTGATAATGGAAAACCAATTAATGAAACAACCAATGCGGATATCCCTCTTGCCATTGAGCACATGCGCTATTATGCAGGGTGGACCACAAAAATGACTGGACAAACCCTTCCTGTCAGCCAGGGATATTTTAATTATACCCGCCATGAGCCTGTTGGCGTTGTGGGACAAATCATTCCTTGGAACTTCCCGCTCCTCATGGCCATGTGGAAAATGGGTGCTGCACTAGCAACAGGCTGCACCATCGTTTTAAAGCCAGCTGAACAAACACCGCTATCTGCTTTATATTTAGCTGAATTAGTGGATAAAGCCGGATTCCCAGAAGGCGTGATTAACATCGTTCCTGGATTTGGTGAAACAGCCGGTGAAGCATTAACCGATCACCCTGATGTCAATAAGCTGGCTTTCACTGGATCAACAAGTGTTGGGAAATTGATCATGGAAAAAGCAGCCAAATCCATCAAGCGTGTTACTTTAGAGCTTGGCGGAAAATCGCCGAATATTATTTTACCAGACGCCGATTTAAAGAAAGCCATTCCAGGTGCATTAAACGGCGTGATGTTTAACCAAGGCCAAGTGTGCTGTGCAGGATCAAGGGTCTTTGTGCACCGGAGCCAATATGATGAAGTTGTCGATCAAATGGCTAAATATGCGACATCCTTAAAACAAGGAGCTGGTCTTCATCATGATACCCAGATTGGGCCTCTAGTGAGTAAAGAGCAGCATGAACGTGTGTTAGGTTATATCGAAAAAGGGAAGTCAGAAGGTGCAACAGCCGTAGTCGGTGGTGACTGCCCTTATGAAGCAGGCTATTTCGTCTCCCCTACTGTCTTTAGAGATGTAGAAGATGAAATGACAATCGCAAAAGAAGAGATCTTCGGTCCAGTTCTATCTGCGATTCCTTACGATTCCATTGATGAAGTGGTCGAACGGGCCAATCAATCTGACTATGGGTTAGCGGCAGGACTGTGGACAGAAAACTTAAAGCATGCCCACGATATCGCTGCACGCCTAGAAGCAGGAACCATTTGGGTCAACTGCTATAATGTCTTTGATGCCGCCTCCCCGTTTGGCGGATATAAACAGTCAGGCCTTGGCAGAGAAATGGGATCATATGCCCTTAACAACTATACAGAAGTCAAAAGCGTGTGGATTAATCTGCAAGACTAATCATTTAAGAAAACCGATGACGATGTCATCGGCTCAGATTGTTGACAAAGGGCTAAAATGAACTTGATTTTAGCCTTTTGTCTTTTTTTCAGCGTGATAGAAAACCTTTGCAGTCTAGGAAGGACGAGTACTGGAGCGGAGCGAATTTGACATTCGTGAGCACCGGAACGCAGGACTGACAAAGAATGCGAGGGTTTGTCGACACGCTGAGCCGGTGACGATGTCATCGGCTTTTTTTGAGCTGTCATGTGACAGGCCGACTCCTGAATATAGTGATAAAGGAAAGGAGCATGGCCGAATGCAAGATTTAAAAACGAGAGTCAACGAATATATCGATGAACTGCACATGCAGGTAGAACGTAGACAAAGAGAAGATGGCGCATTTATTTTCTGCTTTGAAGGACCTATGATGACAAATGCTTTTTTCATTATGCTGTTAAAAGCCGTTGGTGACCCTGATCAGCAATTGATCCATCAATTGGCCGAAGCAATACATGCCAAACAAAATGAAGATGGTTCCTTTTCTTTGTATCATGACCAGTCGGGACATCTCACAGCTACAGTACAAGGTTATTGCGGAATGCTCGCATCTGGCAGATTTCAAAAAGACGAGCCCCATATGGAAAAAGCAGCACAATATATTCGCTCAAAAGGTGGACTAAAGAACGTTCATTTTATGACAAAGTGGATGCTTGCCGTAAATGGCATGCACCCTTGGCCCTACTTCTATGCACCTCTTTCCCTTTTACTCATCCCTACGTCTTTTCCGCTGCACTTCTACCACCTTAGTGCCTATGCAAGGATTCATTTTGTACCCATGATGATCGCACTGAACAAACGGTATACCTCTCATGCTACGTTTCCGTCATTAGCCCATCTTGATGAAAACATGTCTAAAAATCCATTTGACTGGTTTATGGCAAGAGAAGAACGTTCGACTGATCACTTCCTCATGTATATGCGGTCATATACAGCCCTCGACAGCCGGCTCGACTTTTTCGGATATGAAGCGGCAAAGCGATACATGTTTGACCGTCTTGAAAAAGATGGGACGCTGTACAGTTACTTAAGTGCAACCATCTTTATGGTCTATGCCCTCATGAGCCTTGGATACTCCCCTGGACATCATCTCATCCAAAAAGCAGTCAGGGGTATGAAAAAGCTCGTCACCTCCTGTCAAGGCAAGATATATGCTGAGAATTCCACCTCGACTGTGTGGGATACAGCGCTTGTCAGTTACGCTTCTCAAAAATCAGGAAGAAAACGAGAAGATCCCATGATCATGAATTCCTTCATCTATTTGCTGGACCGGCAGCAAATGAAGAAAGCGGATTGGGCAGTTCATAACTGGCATGCTGCTCCTGGTGGCTTTGGTTTCTCACATATCAATACGAATAATCCTGATTGTGATGACACGCAAATTGTGTTAAAAGCGATCCCAAAGGAATACACTCCACTTCAGTGGAAACGAGGATATGACTGGCTTCTCTCCATGCAAAACCGTGATGGCGGCTTTTCTGCTTTCGAAAAAAATCAAGATCACTTTCTGCTTCGTCACCTTCCGCTTGAATCTGCGGAGGATGCGGCGATTGACCCGTCAACTCCTGATATTACTGGCCGTGTGCTCCATTTGATTGGTTTAGAAGAAAAAGATACTGCTTCACCCACGATTCTCAGGCAAAAAGATCGATGTGTAAAATGGCTCATTGACCACCAGGAGAAAAACGGATCATGGTTTGGCAGATGGGGTGTTTGTTATATTTATGGAACTTGGGCAGCGTTAACAGGACTGAAAGCGGCCGGCATCCCCTCCTCACACCCTGCTGTGCAAAAAGCGTGCCGTTTCCTAAAGCAGATTCAGCTTGAAGATGGCAGTTTCGGAGAATCGTGTAAAAGTGCAGAACTGAAAACCTATGTCCCGCTTCCCTTTGGCACAGTGGTTCAAACCGCATGGGCGACAGAGGCGCTCCTCCAATATGAGAAAGCAAATAACGCAGCCATTTTGAAAGCTGTCTCCTTTTTAGTGAACCATCACCATACTGAAGAAGCCATGTACTATCCAGTCGGCATTGGACTACCAAAACAATTTTACATCACCTATCATAGCTACCCATTTGTGTTTCCGATGATGGCTTGTTCTACATTTTTAGAGGAAATGAGGCGTATACATGAATAAAGAAGAATATCGCTCACAGCTCAAAGAGTGGCTTAGCACGATTCAACATGTGTGGCAAGATGATAATATCCATCGAAAAGTGGAACATTTACGACTCAAAATGGAGGATGACCATTCGAGTGAACAAGAATGGTACGAACTAGCCGAAAGGATTGCAGAAGACATGCAGCCACACGAAGAAGTGCGCGATGTAGCAGTTGGAAATCATCAGTTACCACCACTGCCTTATCGGTATGACGCGCTCGAACCTTATATTTCAAAAGAAATTATGTACTTGCACCATCAAAAGCATCATCAAACTTATGTTGATGGGCTAAATCAAGCTGAACTTGCGCTAAAAAAAGCAAGAAGAACCAATGACTTTACGATGATCAAGCATTGGGAACGTGAGCTTGCCTTTCATGGGGCAGGACATTATTTACATTGTATCTTTTGGTTTTCAATGAGTCCTTCAGGAAAAAGAAAACCTACTGGTCAAATGCTTCGTCTCATTGATCAATCATTTGGCAGTTATGAAGCGTTCAAGTCACATTTTTCAGCTGCTGCCAAACAAGTAGAAGGTGTCGGATGGGCGATCCTTGTATGGTCCCCGCGATCTCAGCGTTTAGACATTTTACAAGCAGAGCGCCATCAGTTCCTCTCGCAATGGGACGTCATCCCCCTTCTTGCTCTTGATGTGTGGGAGCATGCCTATTACCTCCAATATCGAAATGAAAAGGCGCAATATGTAGAACGGTGGTGGAATGTCGTTGACTGGCGTGAGCCAGAAGCAAGACTAAAACAGGCTCAACAAGTGAAATGGACACCTTTTTGATCGCATACTCCACATAGTTCATTTACTATGTGGGTTTTTATTAGTTTACATAATAATATTATGAACACCCATTACAAAATCATAGGTTGTTTTTTCAGAAAATTCATTTAAAATAGAAAAGATATGAAAAGAAAGAGAGTTGAAAGATAGTATGAACACCCTTTTACACATTAGTCACTTTGCAGGAAGAACATTCGCTATATGGGTCATTGTCTTTGCTTGTCTAGGTTTTACTTTTCCTGCGGCATTTTCTTTGATTGGACCTTATATCCCTTTTTTACTTGGCATTATTATGTTTGGTATGGGGCTGACGCTGTCTTCTGAAGATTTTAAAGAGCTTTTTAGAAAGCCTCTTTATGTATTGATCGGGGTTTTAGCGCAGTATACACTGATGCCACTCATTGCATTTTTATTGGCCTATGGGTTACATTTGCCTTCTGAAATCGCTGTTGGTGTCATTCTCGTTGGCTGCTGTCCAGGCGGGACTGCATCCAATGTAATGACCTTTTTGGCGAAAGGAAATACGGCCTTATCCGTTGCCGTGACAACGATCTCGACCCTACTTGCTCCCATTTTGACCCCTGTTTTTATTTATATCTTTGCAAAATCTTGGTTATCTGTATCACCGGGTGCTTTGTTTTTGTCGATTGTCCAAGTTGTCTTAATTCCGATTATTTTAGGTGTCATCGTCAAATTGTTTTTTAAAAAACAAGTGACATATGCTGTACAAGCACTCCCACTTGTATCTGTTGCTGGCATTGTCGCCATCATTGCAGCTGTTGTCAGCGCAAATAAAGAACAGATTCTACAATCTGGACTGCTTATTTTTGCCGTTGTTGTTTTACATAATGCTCTTGGTCTATTATTGGGTTACCTCATTGCAAAATGGTGTAAAATGGACATTCCTTCTCAACGAGCAATTTCAATAGAAGTAGGGATGCAAAACTCTGGACTTGGCGCAGCCCTTGCGACCGCACATTTTTCTCCACTTGCCGCCGTCCCCAGTGCCATTTTTAGCGTATGGCATAATTTATCTGGCTCTTGGCTGGCAACATTTTGGTCAAAAAGAGGCTACCCAGAAAATAAAGAGAAAAAAAGCTAGTACCTTCATCGGTACTAGCTTTTTCTTCTTTCGATTATCCTTCAAGCAATAGCTGTTCAGGATCTTCAAGTAGATTTTTAATCGTGACAAGGAACCCAACAGCTTCTTTACCATCGACAATACGGTGGTCGTATGAAAGAGCTAAATACATCATTGGACGGTTTTCAAAGCGTTCTTCATCAATTGCAACAGGACGAAGCTGAATTTTATGCATACCTAAAATTCCAACTTGAGGACTGTTTAAAATTGGTGTTGAAAGCAGAGAACCAAATGTTCCTCCGTTTGTGATCGTGAATGATCCACCTTGTAATTCATTGAGCGATAATTTGTTATCTCTTGCTTTTTTCGCAAGATGACCGATTTCTTTTTCAATTCCAGCAAATGATAGTCTGTCTGCATCACGGACAACTGGTACCACAAGCCCTTCATTGGCGGCTACAGCGATACCGATGTCATAGAATTTTTTAATGACAAGCTCATCACCTTGAATTTCTGCGTTGAGAAGTGGATATTTTTTAAGTGCTGCTACCACTGCTTTTGTGAAGAAGGACATGAAGCCCAGTTTCACATCGTTTTGTTCAAGGAAGGCATCTTTGCGACGCTTTCTTAGATCCATTACAGCTGTCATATCGACTTCATTAAATGTTGTCAGCATGGCTGCCGTTTGTTGAACTTCAACTAAACGTTTTGCAATGGTTTGTCTGCGGCGTGACATTTTTTCACGCTCAACTGGTTTCCCTGTTTGATCATTTTGCACCGCAGCATTTGCTTTTGGCGCGGCTTTCGGTGCACTTGCAGGAGCTTCATTCTTTTGGTAAGAAGCTACATCCTGCTTTCGTACCCTGCCCAGCGGATCTGCGGTTGGAATCTCAGATAAGTCTAACCCCTTCTCTCTTGCTAGTTTTCTAGCTGCTGGAGAAGCGATCGTTCTGCCATTACCAGATTTCGGCTCTTCTTTTGCTGCCTCTTCTTTTTGTTCAGCTGCTGGTTCTTCTTTCGAAGCTGGTGCAGAATCTTGCTCAGGTGCTGGAGCTGCGGACTCGCTTCCGCCAGCTTCACCTGCTGCAATCGTTCCGATGACTTCTCCAACTTGGACAGTGTCACCAGAATCTTTCAGTACTTCTTTTAGAACACCAGATTCTTCAGCTGTCAATTCGACATTGACTTTATCTGTTTCAAGTTCTAACAGGTATTCCCCCTGCTCAACATAATCGCCCGGCTGTTTTAGCCATTGAGCAATTGTTCCTTCCGAGATTGATTCCGCTAGTTCAGGTACTTTAATTTCCGCCATTTTTCATTTCCCCCTTAGTTTTTGCGAGTCAAGCTATCAGATACAATTCGTTCTTGTTCTTTTTTATGAACAGTTGGATCACCCTCAGCCGTACTTGAACGTCTTCTGCGGCCGATGTAACGTACTTTCACTTTTTCAGATGCAATTTCACGTAAA
Source organism: Bacillus sp. Leaf49 (assembly GCF_001426125.1). Classification (NCBI taxonomy): domain Bacteria; kingdom Bacillati; phylum Bacillota; class Bacilli; order Caryophanales; family Bacillaceae; genus Bacillus; species Bacillus sp. Leaf49. Next base: position 74,364 of record NZ_LMRK01000020.1, read on the forward strand.
TATGGCTCAATATATCCCCAAGCGCCCATATTTTGCGGTTCTTCTTGCACCCATACGATTTCTTCTAAGTTCGTCAGTTTTGATAAAATAGCTTTAATATCTTTGGCTGGGAATGGATATAATTGTTCCACTCTCGCAATATGAAGCCAATCTTTTGGGTCTTCCATTTGAGTAAAACGATCACTAATATCGATCGATACCTTCCCGCTCGATAGCACAAGGCGTGTTACTTTTTCATGATCATGCACAAGGCCCGGCTGTTCAAGAACTGGACGGAACTGTCCATCTGTTAGTTCTTGGACTTCGGATAATGTGTTCGGGTTACGAAGCAGACTCTTCGGTGTCATGATGACAAGAGGACGAATCTCTTCACGAAGCAGCATTTTCGCCTGTCTTCTAAGAATATGGAAGTATTGAGCTGCACTTGTCAGATTCGCAACTGTCCAGTTATTCTCAGCAGCTGATTGCAAGAAGCGTTCTGTTCTTCCACTAGAATGTTCTGGACCTTGTCCTTCATATCCATGTGGCAAGAGCATCACAAGCCCTGACTTTTGTCCCCACTTGGCGCGGCCTGCTGAAATAAATTGATCAAAATACACTTGAGCCGCATTTGCGAAGTCTCCAAATTGAGCTTCCCAAATCACTAATGTTTCAGGAGAATAGACATTATAACCATATTCAAACCCGATGACAGAGCCTTCTGACAGTGGACTATTATGGACTGTAAATGATGCATTTGCATCACTCAGTTCATGAAGAGCAATGAATTCATCTCCCGTTTGACTGTCGTGAAGAACAAGGTTTCTTTGAGCAAATGTGCCTCGCTCAGAATCCTGTCCGGTCATTCGAATCGGCGTACCGTCTTTTAATATAGATGCAAATGCCAGTGCTTCACCAAGTGACCATTCCACTTTGCGATCATCTGTAAACACTTTTGCACGTTTTTCAAGGATCCGCTTTAGCTTACCGAATACTTGGAAGTCTTTCGGCCAGCTAATTAATTCTTCATTCAGCTTTCTTAATACATCAAACTCTACAGATGTATCAACTGCAGGGAAGCCGTTAGATACAGGCTCTGGCAGTTCGATTTCTTGAATCGTATGTTCTTTCTTTGAAGGCACTTTTTTATAAGCTTCTTCAATTTTTGCCGTGACAGCCTGCTCAATTTCTTCTCTTTGTTCTTTTGACAGAAGGCCCTCAGTGACAAGCTTATCTGCGAAGATATTCTTGACCGTTTTGTGCTTTCTGACCGCATCGTACAGCATTGGCTGAGTAGTAGAAGGCTCATCCATTTCGTTATGGCCATATCTGCGGTAGCCAATCAAGTCAATTAAGAAATCCTTTTTAAACCGTTTACGGTATTCTACCGCCAGCTGAACAGCTGCTAAACAAGCTTCTGGATCGTCTGCATTGACGTGAACAATTGGAATCTCGAAACCTTTTGCAAGGTCACTAGCGTATTTCGTTGAACGAGATTCATTGCTTTCTGTGGTAAATCCAATCATATTGTTGGCAATGATATGGATCGTTCCCCCCACTTGATAGCCGACTAATTGACTTAAATTTAATGTTTCTGCGACAATTCCTTCTCCAGGAAATGCAGCATCCCCATGAATTAAGATGGCTAACGCTTTTTCAACGTCTTGAACTGGATAGCCTTTTTGAGTACGCGATTCTTGCGCTGCACGAGTGCTTCCTTCAATAATCGGGTCAATAAATTCCAAGTGACTTGGGTTATTGGCAAGTGTGACTCTTGCACTCTTTGTATCTTCATCTTTGATTTGGCGGTCAGCACCGAGATGATATTTTACATCCCCTGTCCATCCGTAGCTGATGCCAATAGAGCCTTCTGATGGTACAAGCTCTTTATTAGGTGCATGCTGGAATTCTGAGAAAATGATCTCATATGGCTTTCCTAACACATGTGCTAATACATTTAAACGGCCTCTATGTGCCATTCCAATGTTAATATTTGAAGTCCCTTGTGTAACAGACTCGGATATAATTTCATCAAGTACTGGAACAAGTGCGTCTAATCCTTCAATAGAAAAACGCTTTTGTCCAACAAATGTTTTATGAAGGAACTGCTCAAATTGCTCGACTTCTGTTAATCTTTTGAGTACAGAAACTAGTTTATCTGCTGGTTTTTTCTTAAATAATTCACCAGACTCAATAGATTTAGAGAGCCAGTTTCGCTCTTCGAAGTCATGTACATGATCAAACTCAAATGAAATGGTACGCTTATACGTATTTCTCAAATGGTTAATGGCTTCTATGCCGTTTGAAATGTGTTTAGGTGCATCTGGACTAATAATTGATATTGGAATATTCTTAACGTCTTCTTCAGTTAAACCGTATTCCTTTAATGGAAACAGCTCTTGTAATTCCTTTTCTTTGCGAAGAGGATTGACGGAAGCATTTAAATGGCCATACGTTCTGATGTCTTCTGCCAGTTTAACGACTGATGCTATCTTTTGGATTTGTTCAGAAGTAACTACGCTATTTTCTTTTTTCCCAATTTCCTCCTTCATTTCACTCGGTGGTGCACCAAGTTCATCAAATATGCCTCTTATGTCTTCATCAACACTAGTAGGATCTTGGACATATTGATCGTAGAGCTCGAGCACGTAGCCGAGGTTCGGACCATGAAATTCTTCCCAACTCAACGGTTGTTTCACATCATTTTGAAACATTTTGAACACTACCCCCAACTTTGATCATCAAGTGATTGAACACTATCTCGATATAACTTCCAGAACACAATGACCAAATTTATGTAATAAAACGCTTCCAATCATATTCTACCACTGTTTCGGATTACTTTCTACATTCTTTGTTCAATTAAAGATAAAAAATTCAAAGAAAAACAAAAAATTTAAATCATTCCGAAAAATATTTTAAAGAAAGGGGCAAAACCTTATGCCCCAATGCTTTTATGCAGCAATTTCTTGAGTAATGGATATAGCACATCTGGCAATGTATCGACATCCGGTACAAAAATGCTGAACTTGCCATACATATCTTGGATCGTTTTCATCTGCGCCTCTTCAATCGGAGAATTGGATAAAAACACATTGATGACTTCAATTCCCTTTTTTCTCGCTTCGAGAACCGCTTCATGTGTATCCACGATCCCATTTTGTTCGTAGCTGAATGCAGCCGGCTCTCCGTCTGAGAAAACAATGAGGAACTTTTGCTCTTCTCTTCGTTTTAAAATCATTTTTGTCATTTGGCGAATCGCATAGCCGTCCCGGTTATCCTCTTCTGGCTCAAGTGACATGATGGATGGTCCTGCGTCAAATAAGGAATCTTTGAACGATACGACGGTGTTAAAGTAGTTCGGCTGACTTGTTTCAGTTGCGTCATTTGTATCTTCCCAGAACCCTACAATTTGATGAGGTACCTGCACTGATTTTAAAGCTTCATGAAACAGAACAATCCCTTTTTTTGTCTCATCCATTTTGTCAAACATACTCGCAGAACAGTCAACTAATAAAGTGAACACAGCATCAATTTGAGAAGATGGCGCTTGTTTTTTATAAAATAGTCGAGGATTGGACTCTGTAAAATAACGAATGAGCTTTTTACTGAGACGTCCTGCATGAAGATCTGTTTTTGGCCATGATTTTTTATGCTCAAGTGTTTTTTGAATCATTTGTTTTAAGCGTTTCTGATAAGGCTCGATTGCCTTTGCGTGCTGCCTGTACACATCTACTTGCTCTGGTGAAGGAGATTCTGGTGAAATCATGACTGGAAATGCATATTTGTTTTCTTTTCCATTCTCATGCGAATCTGCCCCGCTTTCTTCTCCTTCTGCCTCTTCTAGTGCTTCAAGCTTTGAATAGTCTTTTCGATGGGTTTGTTTGGCTGAACCTTGAACCGTTCCAAGCGCCTGATCTCCATCGTCACCTTCTCTTGCCGCATCTTTACCGAGATCGCTTTTACCACCGTGTTCTAAATCAAATTGAAGGAAACTTTTAGATGGTGCTTCCGTTTCTCTATGCCATACTTCCATATATTCATTATGGATGTCTTCATCCCCCTCTTTTTCCCGATCGACTTTTATATCCTCACTTAATTTTGGCTTTCTTTTGAGGTCATGGAAAAGCGGTTCTTTTGCCGCTTTTTCATAGTCCAATTCTGGGAAGAAAAAGTATGTATTCAGCATATCCTTTTCAAGGAGCTCATCGAAGCCTTCTGTCAATTCCTTCACAATAGTGGCGATATCAGATGTCGAGCGTGCGTCATATACACGTTCAAGACTCGACTCAATAAACGGAATCATTGGATCTATCCGCTCATGAAGGGGTGGAATTTCTTCAAGCGGAGATTCGGCTGTCAGCTTCACGTATATCGCACAAAAGAGTGCATCTGTTAAAATACTGCGCTCTTGGTTAATCGTTAATTGTGTTTTAAAGTGACGTCTGTAAAGCTCTCTTCTCCGTTTAAATACCTTTTTTGTTCCTGGGCGGTCACGTTTAATCCGCTCTTCAATGCGGATATCTTCAAACAGCATAAACAATTGTTTGCACACATCAGGAATGGATAATGTGTGGGCATAGGAAATGATGTCTTCAAACACTGTAAGATCGCTATACACTGTCCCTACTGCTCGCAGAAACACATCACTTTTTAGGCCTGCCATCATATCCTCTTGATGACGATCATCCCAAAAATGGCTGATGAAAATTTTCTTTTCAAACGGTTCATAGTACGATTGAACACCGTATTCAAGCTCCACATCATCACTTTTGGCAAGTGTTTTGGCTAAATCCGTTAATTCCATAAATAGAAATGAATCGATTCTGCTGTCATTAAATTTGATGAATTTCAAAAGTCAGAACCTCACTCGAATAATGTTTGAGCGATATTTCTTACCGCTGCTTTTTCCCGGTCATCTTCTAGCTTCTCTACAATTCCTCGTTCAATTGCACGAAGCGGCGGAATATATTGCGCAAGATCACATGTATCTAACAGTGCGCGAATGGATGCGGCTTCTTCACTGACCTGTCCATTGTGTGCTTGGACGATGAGATCTGATGAGAGCTGTACGAATTGATCGATTAACCGCTCATCCTTTAATACGGACTGAGTGTGCAGTACTTCTTTTAAAATGCCACCGCCAATGTAAGGAACTTCAATGACGACAAAACGGTTTTTCAGCGCTTCATTGAGCGGCACTGTCCCCACATATCCCTCATTGATTGCTGCAATCACGCCAAAACCTTCTTCTGCTCTAACGACTTCACCTGTAAATGGGTTTGTCATCATTTTTCTGTAATCAAGCACACCGTTTAAAATAGGCAGTGTTTCTGGTTTTGCCATGTTGATTTCATCAATATATAAAAGGTGTCCTTTTTTCATTGCTTTTGTAACGGGTCCTTCAATGAATTCTATAGAAGCAACTTGTCCATCATTATGGATGGTTTTATAGCCAATAAGACTTTCTGCATCAAGGTCAACTGAGCAGTTTACACTGTGCATCGGCTGTTGAAAGAACGCAGATAAAGTTTCTGCTAGTTTGGTTTTACCTGAGCCCGTCGGTCCTTTTAACAGAACATTCTTTCCTAGGGCAAGTGCAATCATGGCATCTTGAATAATAGACGTATCTTGTGATTCATAGCCGCCTGTTCCGATAAGCGGACGAAATTCTTCTTCGAGAACTTTTCCTTTTGCTTCGATCATTGCTTGAATTTCTTCTGGGAGTGATGGTTGGTTAAACATATATGATTAATTCCTCTCTTCGATCATTTTCCTCACCAAGTATACTAAAAAAACCTTTATGCACTCAATACATAAAGGTTCGTCTTCTGTTATTTTACCATTTCTTTTGTGATGGCTCCGCAAGCAATGCGTTTCCCTGAGTTGCCAGAAGGGTTGCTTAAGTAATCATCTGCTTCTGCATGGATGATGAAACTTCGCCCGTTTTGATCGATTAATTGATTTGGGCCTCCCTTTAACGTCACATCTGGTACATTCACGACAACATCAATTTGTCCATCTGCCCCTACTTCTAAATTAGGCATATCTCCAGCATGATGCCCTTTTGGGTTGTCGAAGCCATGCTCTCTATGGGTCGGATTAAAGTGAGCCCCCGCCGTTTCAAAATCTGGAGTTTCACATATTCCTGTTTCATGAATATGAAAGCCGTGAGGACCTGGCGGCAGTCCTTTCGCTTTCACATGCAGATCCAGCCCATTTTCTGAGGACTCTCTTATTTCAATGCTCCCTATTTTTTGTCCGCTTTCGTTTATGAGTGACGTTGTGACTGGTGCTTGTTTAGGTGCGGCAACTTCTCTTGTTTCTTCTGTCGTTTCTTTTTTCGGCGGTGCATGACATGCTGATGCGGTAAAGATCAAACATATCATGATCATCCACACTGACTTTTTCATTTATGACTGCCCCCTTTTGTTATCAGTATGGACAAACTGATGAGAAGGCAAACAAAAAAAGCCGAAGATCGGCTTTTTTAGAAGAAACGTTTCGCACCTAGGTAGGCTTTTTTCCAATAAGGATTGCTTAAGTTTGAAATTCCTACTCCGCTGTCACTTGCATGAAGGAAATCTCCTCCACCTAGGTATAGTCCCATATGAGAAGGACCTGCTTTGTACGTTGTGAAATAAACAAAATCTCCAACTTGTGGTGTGCTGACAGGCGTCATCATATTCCAGTATCCTGCTGTACTCAATCTAGATACTGATGAAACCTTATTAATGAGATAGTAAACAAAGCCGCTACAATCAAATCCAGCTGGTGTATTGCCGCCCCATCTGTAAGGTATGCCTGTGAGTTTTTTACCTTCTTGAATCATTGTCGTGATTTTGGCATTCATTGGAACGTCATTTTTATTATTGTTGACCGGTGTTGTTGAACCGTTTGACGTAGAACCATTAGATCCAGTTGAACCGGAAGCTGTTCCGTTGATTTTTAATACTTGTCCAATTCTCAGCACATCACTTTTCAAGCTGTTTGCTGTGCGGATTGATTGAACCTGCACCTTAAACTGATTCGCAATTTTCCATAATGAATCACCTGATTTAACCGTATAAGATGTTGTTTTACTACTTGAAGACTGATTGCTGTTTGAAGGCGTGCTAGGTTGAGCAGGTGCTTTCGGCTGACTTGGTTTTGACGTCACCGTTCCTTTTACCTTCAATACTTGATTTGGATAAATCGTATCAGATTTTAGCGAGTTCAATGTTTTAATTTCACCAATCGACATATTTAACGAATTGGCAATTTTCCAAAGTGAATCGCCTAATTTCACTTTATATGTACTAGATGCTGACGACGAACTATTAGAATTCGTTGATTTGTTACTTGAGCTAGAATTAGATGTTGAGTTTGAATTTGTGGACTGGCTGCCGCTCGTTTTCGTCGTTCCAGACACTTTCAGCTTTTGTCCAGGACGAATGAGGTCACTGTTTAAGCTGTTCAAACTTTTCAAACTTGCAACTGACATTTTGTGATTCTTCGCAATCAGCCATAATGAATCCCCAAGCTTGACTGTATAGCTAGATGTTGTTGAAGCACTTGATTTCGTTGCTTTTGAACTTGTTGATGAGCTGGATTTTGAACTTTTTGCACTAGGAATCTTTAAGCTTTGTCCTGCAAAAATCATCGTCGTTTTTAATTGATTAAGAGATTGAAGTTCCGAAATACTTGTGTTGTACTGTTCGGCAATCTTCCAAAGTGAGTCACCGCTTTTCACCTTGATCGTCTGTGCTTCTGCCGGTGCAGCAATAACAGCTGAGCCCGCGATCGCTGAAACTGTGAGGCCGGTTACTACTTTTTTCTTCATAGATGAATCTCCGCCTTTCATGATTTCGTCCCATAAGACTTATGTACTAGTTTTGAGTTTAGCATTTAATGGTTCTGCTTCTCTTGCACTATTTTATCTTTATTTCTATAATATTACTCGACATGAAGACGTTGGGCAATACTAAATAGGTTTTAGAGCAGCAAACTCAAAATGCTAAAACAAAGCCATATCGTTTCTATCGGCTGTTTGCTGTATTTATAAACAATTTTTAAGGAATTTTTAAGTTGACGTTTAGAAATTTGTCAAAACAAGCACGTTGCTAGTTTCATAGTTCTATTCTACATGACAAATTTTTCTGTATCAAATGACTTTTTACTTAATTGCCTGTTTTTTCTCCTCAATAAAAAAAGCACCCTTCCCAAAGAAGAATGCTGTTTTCATGTTTACTTTCTGATTTCTTGGTCTTTTACAGTTAACGGATAGAGGACGCCTTCTTTCGCAAACGACATTTTCCCTGTTTCTTCTGATACCACAAGAACAAGGGCATCAGTCATGCCAGAAAGTCCAATGGCCGCCCGGTGTCTTGTGCCTAGAGAAGGGCTGACTTTTTTTGAGGTGAGCGGTAGGACATTTGCAGCGGAAACAAGCGTGTTTTCTTTTACTAAAAGGGCGCCATCATGAAGTGGGTTTCCAGGATAGAAAATGCTTTCTATTAATGATGCGCTAATTTTCGCATGGAGGTTTGTCCCTTTTTGTATATAATCCTCCACCTCATCTCTCCTTTGAATCACAATCAGTGCGCCATGCTTTTGTTTTGATAAGTTCTCAATGGCTAAAGAAAATTGAGAAAAACCTGGTGTGAATTCTTCCATATATGCTTGTAAATAAAACGAGGAAGCCTCTGCATGCATTTCATTAAACTGATCATGCAATGATTCGAGTTCACAAAGAAGGCATTGTTCCGTCTGGTCAAGTGAATCGACGATTTTCCTTGCATCCATCATAATTTGCGTTAAATGAGATTTCATTTCTAACTTAAACATCGCTTCTTCATTTGTGCGATTGATCATCTCACCATGTCCCTCCTTCTTTCGCTTGTGTCATAAAATAACAAATTGTGCACATTCTATTTGTATGGAGGTGAATTCAATATGACCATTCAAAAAGTGATTCAATATGCTTGCAGCATTTTAGGTGTTGTCAGTCTTTCTTTTATTTATGCCCAAATGTTCAAAAAAACGAAGCCCTCAAAGAAAAATAATCCGACGGAGAATTGATTTTTTTACATAGCGTGATATAATTCCTCTCGTTATTTCTGTTCAGAGAGGAACTTATGATGAGAGAAACGAATAGTATTCGAGCAAAGTTGGCACAATTTTTAACCATATTGATTCCGATTTTAATTACACAAGCAGGTCTTTCGCTCATCACATTTTTAGACACGGTGATGTCTGGAAAAGTGAGTGCAGAAGACCTAGCAGGTGTAGCCATCGGTTCGAGCATTTGGACACCTGTTTATACTGGTCTCGCTGGTATTTTAATGGCTGTTACCCCTATAGTGGCTCAGCTGATGGGAGGCGGCCGCAGGGAAGGTGTTCCTCGTGCAGTATTTCAGGCCATTTATTTATCTTTTCTTTTAAGTATCGTGGTGATTGTCATTGGATCGTTGTGTGTTCCTTTTATTTTAGGGAGACTTGGGCTTGAACCATCCGTAGAAATCATTGCCCGTCATTTTCTCAGCTTCCTTGCTATTGGAATCATCCCGCTTTTTGGTTATTCAGTCATGAGATCGTTCATTGATGCATTAGGAAAAACACGTGTGACGATGTTCATTACGTTAACCGCACTTCCTATTAATTTTGTTTTAAATTATCTCTTTATTTTTGGAAACTTTGGGTTTCCAAAGCTAGGCGGTGCAGGGGCAGGTCTTGCATCTGCGCTGACGTATTGGGCGATTTTCATCATGAGTATTTGTATTGTCATCAAAGCCGAACCGTTTGCGTCCTTTCGGTTGTTTCAGACATTACCTCGCTTTAACGTCTCCCGAATGGGTCAAATACTGAAAATCGGTATCCCTATTGGGTTTGCGATCTTTTTTGAAACAAGTATTTTTGCAGCTGTCACGCTCTTAATGGGTCACTTTGATACCGTGACAATCGCCAGTCACCAAGCAGCGATGAACTTTGCTTCTATTTTATATATCCTGCCGCTTAGTATCTCAATGGCTTTAACGATTGTTGTAGGTTTTGAAGCCGGTGCCATGCGGTATAAAGACGCAAAAAGCTACAGCTATATTGGCATTGCAACAGCTGTTTTGTTCTCATTATGTACCGCAGCACTCATCTTGTTATTTAGACCTGAGATCGCTGGTTTATATACAACTGAATCAGCTGTTTTACAAATGACACAGCACTTTTTGATGTATGCGATCTTTTTCCAGCTGTCAGATGCGATCGCCGCACCAATTCAGGGAGCTCTACGCGGGTATAAAGATGTGAATTATACACTGATTGCTGCGTTTGTCTCTTACTGGGTCATCGGCCTTCCAGCTGGCTACTTGATTGGCACGTATACCTCATTTGGAGCGTTCGGTTATTGGATTGGTCTGATTACTGGGCTTGCCGCAGGTGCCATCGTCCTATTTGTTCGTCTCAGGTTAATTGAAAGACGTATGCATTCTGCAACAGGAAAAGGCAGCTGACTGAAGTCAGCTGCCTTTCATTTAGTCATTCCATTGATACGTCCAGAAAATTTCTTCATCAAACCATTTTTGAACGACTGGTTCTTTGTTTTTCAACTTTTGTTCAAGCTCTCTTAGCATGCCTTCTGTTTGTGTTCTATGCGCTCTTAGTGCATTTAATTTGATATCGGCTACATCCGTAATATCAATCACAATATCGGCATTTCCTAGCACTTCTTCTCGATTTTTCGTAATGGCCATGCAGTATGTGACGGGACGGTCTTCTTTTTTCTTGCGGTATAGAGCACGAATGACCGCTTCACCTGTCGCGTCATGATCAGGGTGTACACCATGACCTGGATAAAATGTGACAATAAGGGTTGGTTTCACTTCATCAATAATACTTTCCATCACATCCGCTAAATACTCATCATCTTCAAATTCCAACGTTTTATCCCGAAGACCAAGCATACGCAAGTCTGTGACATCCATTTCTTTACATGCATTGATTAATTCCTGTTTTCTTAATTCAGGAAGTGTCTCACGGTTAGCATATGTTGGACTTCCCATATTTCTTCCCATTTCTCCAAGTGTCCCGCATGCATACGTCACTGGAATTCCACGTTTTCTGCTTTGCGCGATGAGCCCTGCGACCCCGAAGGATTCATCGTCGGGGTGAGGCAGCATCACAAGTACATGTTCGTTCATCACTGTTCCCCTCTCTCCTACACCTGAAATGGTGTTTCACTAATTTGTAATGAGATCGCTAGTTTTCCGTCTGGCAGGTGTCCTGCTAACAGCAGGCGGCCTTGTTCATCAAACACGTAATCGGTTAAACCTTCTGCGTAAATCCAGCCATCTTCTGTTTTCATCCCGACACGGTATGGACCTTGTCCTTTTATTTTTGCCTGTGAATAGACGACTTTTGCGTTGCGGATATACGCCACGACCGTCATATTTTGCTCATTCACATGAGCTGAATAAGAACCAGTTGTCGTTTCAAGATGAACGAAGACTGGCCGATTTAAAAACGATTCAAGATGTGCTGTGACATCTTCCGTTTGAATTGGTTTCATGAGTGGTTCCTTCCTTCATTTTGAATTAGTTCTCGCAGCTTTTTTGTATGTAAGCTGATCAGCTGTAGTTGATGACCCTGTTCAATCGTGCTTTCTAAAATTCTTTCCACAGCGAGTACATACTTTTGATGTAATGACTTTCTTGCGCGAGGATGGGTGCGTGCATCAAGCAAATCATCTTGTATCGCCTCGTGTAATGAAGTCATATCCACTACATCAAGCTGCCGATTTTTCCATAAAGATTGATAAGCGTGTGCAAGCTCATCGACTGATGACATGTGATCACCTCTACAGTTTTGGTAACAACTTATTATGACATGATCCGCCTGCAAAAAAAAGCAAACTGCTTCGTCTCTTTAATGAGAATTCGCTGTTTTTTTCATTCGCAGTTGAGAGGTTGTAAATAGTAAAATCGCCACCCAAATACAGAGGAATGTCACGATTTTTGCTGCAGATAAGTGTTCGTGATACACAAACAGCCCCAAAAAGAGTGTAATGGTCGGTGCAATATACTGCAAAATACCAACTTGATATAAAGGAATTCTTTTGGCCCCTTCAGAAAATAAAAGAAGCGGTACAGCTGTAAAGACACCTGCAAAAAATAATAGCCCAAGAGAGCCGAAGCTGCTCGGATTCATCGTGACAACAGGTTCTTTTAAGAAGAAGAATAAGTAAACAAGCGCAGCTGGTGCAAGAAGCAGTGTTTCAATGGTTAATCCAATGGCACTCGTAAAACTCATCCTTTTTTTAATCAGCCCATAAAACCCAAAACTAAAAGCCAATACGAAAGCCACGACAGGAAATGAGCCGTACTGAACAGTTGAGATGATGACCCCAGCTGCGGCAATGAGAATGGCGGTGGTTTGCATTTTATTCAGTCGTTCTTTTAAGAAAATGATGCCTAGTAAAACTGATACAAGCGGATTAATATAATACCCTAAACTCGCTTCCAGCATAAGATCGTGATTTACCGCCCAAATGTATACATACCAATTGACCGAAATTAAAATAGCCGATAAAAGTAATGAAAAAAGTGCTTTTCCATCTATCATCAGACCTTTCACAGTCTGCATCGCTGGACGGACTTGCTTTAAATATAAAAGAATACCGCACATAAAAATAAAGGACCATACTATTCTGTGCGCTAAAATTTCGCCTGACGAAATATGCTCCATCAGTTTCCAATATAATGGGAACAATCCCCATAATGTAAAAGATGCAGCCGTATATAAGACACCTTTTGATTGTTGTTCGTTCAATCTAACCATTCCTTTCTAAACCTATCGTATATTATAGCACGCACATCACTTTATGGGCATATACTAATTCAGGGCATTTAGAAAGGATGATTTGCATGTTTGACTGGAACCGATTATTTCCTTTTCAAAAGCAATTTTCAAAAGAAGCGTTAAAAAATTCAGATCCTAAAGACGTTGAGCAATATGTCAATCAAGTCATGGAAAGTGTTTTCGGCTCCAATTATTCTGCTCAATTCCCCTTTCAGGATCCGCTGTCTCAGCAGAAGAAAACAAGAGAGACAGACGATAAAAAAAAGAAAGAGCCGAATGTTGAAGTATTTGAGACGACAGATCACGTGTTTGTCAAAATAGAGCTCGATCGTCCGAACACGGAAAAAGTAAAAATCAAACATACAGCCAATCTGCTGTTTATTGATCATTTTCCTGAAGAGAATAAACAAAAGAAGGTTGTCCTGCCTGCTGCTGTGAAAAGAAAAGGAACAAAGGCTTCGTATCAAGATGGTATTTTAGAAATTATGTTTTTAAAGCATGATGATCCAGGCATTTCTGAAATTGATATTCCATTATAAAAAGCCTGCTTTGAAATGGAAGCAGGCTTACTCTTTTTTCTTAATAATATGGTGGATATCCGCCGCCATAAGGTGGTGGAACAGGCGGTGGTGGTGGCGGGTAATATGGACGAGGATAATTAAAAATCGCACTTCCTAGAAATCCGCCAAGCAGTCCGCCGACTAAAGGAGCGCCAAAACCAAAAAACAAAGGGACTCTAGATTCATATGGCGGAATGCCAGGGGCACCGCCTCGAAAATACGGAGTATGAGGGTACATGCTTTTCTCCTCCTTTGTCATGTGCCTAACATCAGCATATTCATTAGGAGACAAAACGTTTGGGCAAACCTAAAACTAGGCTTGCTCCTTTTTTACATGAGATCCAGCATACTCCCCTGCCCAGCGCGATACTTCTCCGAACACACCATGTAATGCACTCCCTTTTTCGGTTAGACAATAGATGACTTTGACTGGCGTTTCAGGAAGTACAGTGCGCTTTATGATTCCTTCTTGCTCAAGCTCTTTTAAGCGTTCTGCGAGCATTTTTTGACTGATGGATGGAATAATGTCCGTCAGGTCTTTAAACCGCTTCGGACCATCAAGCAATACATGAATGATGAGACCATTCCACCTTTTGCCAAGAAGCAAAAAAGCTTGCTGAATGTTTGGACATAATTGAAATTCCATATATTTCAGCCTTTCTTTTCATAATCGTTTGACAAACTAACGGTATACAATTTAAAATATATCTCTAGTTACAATAAGTAAGTTTCTCACTTTTTTATTTATTGTACCATACTATTTGCAAAAACGGGAGGAAATATCCATATGGCGAGCGATCAAAAAACGATTGACATTTTAAAAGAAAGAGCTTCAGTAAAAGAGTATGATACAACTCATGAAATGACAAAAGAAGAGTTAACAGAGCTTCTTGATATCACAACAAAAGCACCATCTGCTTGGAACCTTCAGCATTGGCATTTCACTGTTTTCCATAGTGCTGAATCAAAAGCAAAGCTTCTTCCAATTGCTTACAACCAAAAACAAGTCTCTCAAGCATCAGCTGTGATTGCTGTGCTAGGTGACCTTGAAGCCAATCTAAAGGGTGAAAAAATCTACAGTGAGCTAGCAGAACAAGGCTTCATCACAGAAGATATTAAAGAAACACTGATGACGCAAATCAATGGTGCTTACCAAAGCGAGCAATATGCACGTGAAGCTGCGTATTCAAACGCTTCGTTAGCTGCTATGCAGTTAATGATTGCGGCGAAAGCAATGGGATATGATACATGCGCAATGGGCGGTTTCAGCAAAGAAGCGTACGTAAAAGAATTCAATGTGAGTGGTCGATACGAACCAGTGATGTTGATTTCTGTCGGGAAAGCAGCAAAAGAAGCTCACAAAAGCAATCGTTTTGACATCGAAGAAGTATCTGATTTCCTATAAAAAACGGCACAGTCTCAGCGTCATGCTGGGGCTTTTTTATTTGCTCTAAATATTATTTTTCCATACTTATTTTCAAGTCTTCCTTTCTCATTCTTCAGTATTTACCTCTTTTTAAAAATGAAAGCGTTATATTAGTATGATATTCATAAAAATGATTGTTTTTTCTGAAAATGGTCTTGTGATCTAATCTGACAACTGCTATTATTATGAAATTACAAAATATTAGAGGAGGAAAACATGAACAAAAAACTGATACTGGCGCTACTCATCGCGATTCCATTCATTGGACAGCTTGCACTGCTCCCCTTTGTGAATCGTATTCATCCATTTGTCATCGGGCTGCCTTTTTTCCACTTCTGGCTCTTACTATGGATTGTACTCACACCCGTTTGCACATTTATCATTTACAGGATGCAACATTCAAATGGAGGAACTGACGAATGCAAGGAAACTTAACAGCTTTATTGATTACTGCAAGTATCATTTTCATCGTCGTGGTCATCGGTTTTGCCGCTGGTCGTGATAAATCATCAAGACAATCAGTCGAAGAATGGTCTGTTGGCGGAAGAAAATTTGGCGGGCTTCTCGTCTGGTTCCTTGTTGGCGCAGACTTATATACTGCTTATACCTTTTTAGGGCTCACAAGTACAGCTTATACAGCGGGAAGTGTTGCTTTTTTCGCTATCCCCTATTCAGTTCTTGCTTATTTTATTGCGTATTTCTTCTTACCAAAACTTTGGACGGTTGCAAAAAATCACAAGCTGACAACACTTGCTGATTATGCACGTGAGCGATTTGACAGTAAACTGTTATCTAGTTTGATTGCCATTGTTGGTGTACTCATGCTCATACCATACATTTGTCTTCAGCTAAGCGGGATTCAAGATACGTTAACTGTCGCTGGAACGAGTTATATTAATGTGAATGCAGTTGTTATGATTTCATTTATTTTAGTTGCACTTTATACATTTTTCAGTGGTATTAAAGGTCCTACATATACAGCCATTATTAAAGATATTCTTGTTTGGGTGATCATGCTCTTTATGGTCGTTTCCCTCCCGATTATTCATTTTAACGGCTGGACACCAATGATGAATACGTTAGCAAAGGAGGCCCCACAGCTTCTGACGATACCTGAAAGCGGCCCTAAAGGCATTTTGTGGTTTATTACCGCATCAGGTGTTTCTGCACTCGCATTATTTATGTGGGCTCATGCAGCAACTGGCGTTTTCACAGCCAAAAGCGCAGATGCCATCCGTAAAAACAGTATGTTTTTACCTCTTTACAACATTGTATTGATTTTGGTCATCTTCCTTGGCTTCATTGCCTTTTTAGTCTTACCGGAAGATACAAATCCAAGATTTGCTCTTCTTCATTTAATTCAGACGTCATATGGCGGCGTGATGCAGGGGCTTGCGTATTCAACGATTGCACTTGCTTCTCTCATTCCATGTTCGATCATGGCCATTGGGGCGTCGAATTTATTTGCCAATAATTTGTACCGTGATTTAATCCATCCAACTGTGTCACCTAAACGGTTAACGATCATTACACGTTCGATGGTATTTATCGTGATCGGTCTTGCTCTTTTATTCGGAATGCTGTTCCCGACTGCGCTTGTCACGCTTCAGCTGATCGGTGTTTCTGGAATGGTTCAAATTTTCCCAGCCATTGCCATCAGCTTGTTCTGGAAAAAACAATCGAGAGAAGCAACGATTGCGGGGCTCATCGTAGGAATTATCGTGACCTTTACAGCGAATATGACACAAATGACATTCGGCCTTTATGAAGGCTTTCTCGGTTTACTAGCAAACGTTGTGGTCATCTTGATATTGAATCCATTCTTCCAGAAGAATGTCACATCTAATTCTGTGACAAGTGATTTGTTTGAAAAGAATGGGAAAACAACGGAACCTGTGGCTAACAAAGCGTAACACAAGAAAAAAAGCAGTCCCCTGATGAGGACTGCTTTTTCTATTTCATTTCTTTTTTCAACACTTCAATGGCTTTTTTCATTTGCGTATCATTTTTCTTGAGCTTATCTTGGATGTTTGTCATCAGTACCGTCGTTGTGTCCCCTGTCAGAATACCATCAGCCTTCAGATCGTGATCTGATTGGAAACTTTTCACGACCGACTGGAATGCTTGATCATATTCTCCATTGGCTTTTGCTTTGTAGCCAAGCGCTTGGAACATTTTTTGAGCCGCTTTGACTTCATCTCCATCATCATTCAGTTGATACGTCTTTTTCGGACTTAAGTATGGCAGCTTCGCATAACTCGGCAGAGATGCTTTCACCTGTGGCTCAATTCCTTTTTTGTGAATCCAAGACCCGTCTGGTGTCAACCACTTGGCAATGGTTAATTTCACACTAGAACCATCATTGTAGCTTTGCGCATTTTGAACAGTCCCTTTACCAAATGTCTTTTCTCCAACAAGTTGAATGCTAGAGGATTGGTGCAGAGCTGCCGCCATGATTTCAGCAGCACTCGCTGAACCGCCGTTTACAAGAACAACTGTCGGCTGATGAACTTTGCGTTCTTTTTCCGCTTTGTACACTTGTTTCTTTCCTTTTTCCTCAACCTGCATAATGACTTTTCCTTTATCGATAAAGTCATTGCTCATTTCAATTGCTTCTGTCATAATGCCGCCTGGATTATCTCTCAGATCAATGACAAAACCTTTTGCCCCTTTTTTCTCGAGGTCATCAATCGCTTTATCTAACTCTTTAGACGTGGTTTCAGCAAAAGACGTGATTTGGATTTCGCCTATTTTATCTTTTGTTAGTTTTGCATACACCGTTTCAAGTGGAATCGTATCTCTTGTGATCGTGACATCCACATTTCCAACACCTTGTCGGTTCAAATGCAGTTTGACATCCGTTCCTTTTTTCCCTCTGATAAGAGAAACGGCTTTATTCACTGACATGCCTTTTGTACTTTTACTATCCACTTTTAAAATACGATCATGAGGTTTCAAACCAGCTTTTTCAGCAGGAGAGCCTTTAATCGGTGCGACAATTAAAATTTGTCCATCCTTCTCTTCTACTTGTGCACCAATTCCTTCAAATGAAGATGAAATGGTGTTGTTAAACCCTTCGGCTTCCTCCTGATCCATATATGTAGAGTATGGATCATCAAGTGATGCAATCATTCCTTGAATCGCACCGTCTACTAGTTTTTGATCATCCGTTTTTTCGTAATACTCGTTTTTTACCTTCGTATATGCAGCCATGAGTTTACTAAACTTCTCATCTCCTGAAACGCTGACAGCACCTTGTTTTGTGATCACAAATGTAATCGCTGAGGAAAGCGCTGCTGTCACCAGAATGGCTATCACGAACTTGAATTGTTTTTTCAAAAAAACACCACCTTTATCTCCTTTCATTATTATCAAGGACGATTCTTCATCCGTCAACCAAAGGATCAAACTTCTATTTGAAAAGATAAGCCATTTCGCCTTGCAATGCATAATCTTTAGAGAGAAACATGATAAAGAAAGAAGGGATTCCATGAGTGACTATGTAGAAATGCTTGCCTATTTTGGTGTATCAGGTGCCCATCCTGGCGGAATTGAGCTAACAAAAACGATGATTGAGCATCTTCACTTGGCGTCTGACGATCGTATACTGGATGTTGGATGCGGCACAGGACAAACAGCCGCCTATCTAGGACATTTAGGTTATGAAGTAGAGGCGATTGATACACACCCTTTGATGATTGAAAAAGCCAATCTGCGATTCGAGCGGGAACAACTACCTTTCCGTGCACAGCAAGCATCGATCGAACACCTGCCATTTGCGGATGACTCGTTCTCTCTACTGATCAGTGAATCTGTTTTAAGCTTTACCCATTTACCTGCTGCGCTTGCTGAGATCAAACGGGTGCTTGCTCCTGGAAAGCAATTGATCGCAAATGAGGCTGTGTTAAAAGTGCCGCTCCCCTCAAAAGAACAGGCAACCATTCGGGAGTTTTATGGGTTTCACTCCCTCTTTTCATTTCCTGAATGGAAAAAAAAGTTAGCGTCCGCAGGATTCCGTGACATTCAGATTCTCTCATTTGATGAACACATGGTGCAGGAAGAGCCGACCGAAATGGAATTATCAGATCAAATACCATCTTCTCTTTATGATACATTACAGACACACTATGACCTGATTCAAACACACCGAGAACATCTGAGTCACCTTGTATTTGAATGTACAGTATAAAATGAGCGAATCTCCTATATGTTTTGTCCAAACTCTATGAAGTCTTTCGCATAGGATAAGAGTGAAAAGAGTTTGTCATAAGGAGGAAAAACATGGAGCGCTACTATAAACTTTGTCAGCAGCATATGGGGAAAGTAGCTAGAATTACTGATCGAAATGGCAGAGTACATGTTGGACGTATTGAGCGGGTGTCAAACCGCAAAGTTTATATCCGGCCAGTCGGCGGGTCCCGCGGGGGCTTTGGTTATGGTTATTACGGAGGCTATTATGGCTGGGGTCCAGCTTATGGCATCGGTCTCGGTTTTATTACCGGCTTCGCATTAGCAGGTTTGCTCTTTTTTTAAAACGGCGTATAAAAGAAGGCCTCCCAGCTTCGGGAGGCCTTTTATTTGTTTATATTTTCTTCACTTTGTTCATATACTCTTCGAATGTTAAATCATGATCGTGCATCGCTTTTGCAGCTTCTTTCCCTACATAGCGCAAGTGCCACGGCTCATATTCATATTTCGTGATGTCTTCTTTCCCTTTTGGATAACGGATGATAAAGCCATATTTATAAGCGTTTTTGGCTACCCATTTACCATCAGGTGTTTCACCAAATTTTTCAGAGATTTCAAAGCCGGCACTTTTTGAGGAAATATCCATAGCTAAACCTGTTTGATGTTCACTTTCGCCTGGTAAGGCTACGGCTTCTTGTGCTTTTTCTTTCCCTTTTAGTTTCACTTCACTATCAAAAATGACTTTTTGACGATCATAGGAACGATAGCCCGATACTGCAGCAAGCTCAAAGTTTTCCTTTTTAGCACCTTTGAATAACTTCGCAAGTGCCTCCGCTGCTTCTTTTCGAATATATCGTTTTTCAATATCCTCTGAAAAAGAGAATTCCACTTTTGGTACAACGAGATCAGAAGGTTTATAGGTTCCTGGCAGTGCATATTCTTTGTTCACTAAAGCAAGCACATTTTCAGGGTTTTGAATGGTCTTCAGTCCGCTCACTACCTTGATGTCATTGAAATATTCACTCTTTAACGTCAGCTCTTGATTAGATGAATCTGCCGTATCGTTTGAGTTTTGCTGGGGTGATGAACTTGCTGCGTTCTTTTGTTCGTTTGTTTTGTTAGATTCAGTGGTACCGCTTTTCTGATCCAGCAACTGGCAGCCTGATAATGCGGCCGTCAAACCAAGAATCGATGCGATTGAGAGTATTTTATAGCTTTTCTTCATGACATACCTTCCTTTTGCTCTACTAAAAAAATAAAGATGCGCTACATCGTAGCACACCCTTTATACTATTATAAAACAGAATCTAGTGCAATTAAGATCATTTCGTCAAATGTCGTTTGACGCTCTTCAGCAGTTGTTTCTTCTCCTGTTAGCACATGATCGCTCACTGTCAGAATCGACAACGCTTTTCTGCCAAATTTTGCAGCAAGCGTATAAAGAGCCGTTGTCTCCATTTCGATCGCTAGAATTCCATATTGGTCCATCAGCTCAAGTGGTTTTTCATTATAAAACTGGTCTGCTGTAAATACATTCCCAACACGCACAGCTACATTTTTCGCTTCTGCTGTGTCGTAGGCTTTTTTCAGTAAACCAAAATCAGCACATGGTGCGTAATCAATCGGTCCAAATGCCACACGGTTCATTTGAGAATCTGTTGATGATGTTTGAGCTAAGATGACGTCACGTACATTGACATCTTTTTTGATCGCTCCGCAAGAACCAACACGGATTAAGTTTTGAACATCATAGCTTTGGATCAGCTCATTCACATAGATCGAAATAGACGGTACGCCCATTCCAGTACCTTGTACAGAAATGCGTTTTCCTTTATATGTCCCAGTATAACCATACATGCCGCGCACTTCGTTATAGCACACTACATCTTCTAAATATGTATCTGCAATATATTTCGCACGAAGCGGATCGCCTGGCAGCAATACCGTTTCTGCAATTTGTCCTTTTTCTGCTCCAATATGTACACTCATTTTTTAGCCTCCACTTACGTTTAACATGTGTTTAGTCCCATTTATTATAAACGATTGCGTTCAAAAAAGAAAATACCAGCTGAAAGTAAAGCTGGCATCGTCGTTTATATTTAACTCATCGTCATTAGGCGTTCACTGCGTTTCCATCCTGCCGGAAAGAGCTGGTAGTAGCACTTCCCTTTTTTCTGGTCATCAATCACAACGATATCCCCAGTTGTGATAAACCGTGCATTGTAATCATTAGGGACTGTATCTTGTACATTAAATGTCGAGAATGCTTTTTCCAGTACATCAAGGTGTGTCCTGCCGCCAATCTTTGTCCGGTACACAGGCTGATGCCCGCTTTCTGCACCATATTCAGGTGTTTGATAAATGGTTAAGTGATAAGCTGAAGGTTTCTTTTGAAAAAATCTCAACGTCAATTGCATTCAAATCCCTCCCCTTTTATATAAAATTGGCTGGGATCTATGAATTTCCTTCTTCTATTTTTGTCGAATGACAGACAATTTTTCGTCAATCTTTTTACATATCAGAAATAAAGCTAGTCCTATCGCAAAGCCCCCTGCTACATCAGTGACATAATGAACACCGATATACATCCTGCTGATGCCGATCATCAGCACATAGCACCCTGTCACCATGTAGACTGCTTTTTGTCTCTTTTTCAGCCACGGAACCATTTCAATGAATAGATAGGCGATAAATGGATAGATCGTTGCTGCATTCATAGAATGTCCGCTCGGAAAGCTGTAATAGGTCTCATTCACTAGATGATCAAAAGCTGGACGCTCTCTAGCAAACAGTCCTTTCAGTTCATGATTGACCGTTTTTTCTGCTATATATAGTAGAAAAAGCAGCATAATAGAGTGGTAGCGTTTATACATAAACAGCACCACGCTAAAGATGAGCATGATTGGGACAAGCAGCGCACTGATACCAAAGTCAGTCAAAGTCAGCATGACATCATTTAAAAAAGGAAGTCTGATGTTTTCAAACGATAAGATGATCTGGTTGTCCAACTCCTGGAACATGCCAGACACCATAAGCGCTGCGATGGCGCCAAACAAAAGGAAAAAAATGATGACATACACGCGAAACAATTCCCCTCCCTTTCTACTCAGAATCTCTTCAAAGTATAGTGCCTACCACGCCTCTTCTTCAACTATCATTGCTTTCCTCAGCATATATTCAAATGTAATATCGGCAAGCTCAAACGTTTCCAGCTCAGATGGTATGTACCCTCTTTTGACCAGCTC
Organism: Bacillus sp. Leaf49; assembly: GCF_001426125.1. Lineage (NCBI taxonomy): Bacteria > Bacillati > Bacillota > Bacilli > Caryophanales > Bacillaceae > Bacillus > Bacillus sp. Leaf49. The sequence goes on from NZ_LMRK01000020.1 coordinate 96,590, forward strand.
CGTGTAGAAGAATTCTGCAATTTCCTCTGTATCAATCACCAAATCTGCTTCTTTCATTGCTTTCCGCCTCCTTTTTTATGATGTATGAACGTCGCCTTATTTTTATTACAGTTTGTCATAATGGCTCATTCCATACATATAAATGCAGTAAACGAAAAGAAAAGGGGCATGAGGCAATGAAATGGTTAAGCATTTTAGATGGACATACTTTTGATCAGGTGATGGGCCGTATCTTGAGGGGATGGTTTTATGTGATTGCTTTTTTCTGTGTTCCTTACTTTTTATTCGTGTTAGGACAAGTCTTCTTTTAACCAAAATGCTCGTTTAAACTTTCCAAAATAAAGTCCATCATATCCTTATATTCTGGGTCTTTGAAAAATTCATAGAGAATTTTATAATCATTGTAAATATCAAGAAGCTCATCCACTATAGATACAGCGAGAAATTCTAGTGATGCTTCGCTTTCTTGTTTCTCTTCTAACTGTAATAGAGCGGTTTGCACCATATCTTCCTCTATTTCTTTTGAGGTTTCTCCAACGTAATGCACAAAAAGAAGCTGATGAACAAACTGATCCATCTCATATTTTCTTAGGACAAGCGTCAAGTCTTCTTCTTCTGTTTCCAGCCATTCTCCGTCTTTTAACCTTGTCAGTTCATAAATGACATCTTCCCAGCCATCTTCAAGGTAGCGCCATATCTCAGTCCGATGGCCAATGATTTTAAATAGCTCTTTCCCGTAATCCTTTACATATACAACATCGCCAATGAGGAACTCATATTCAATGTCCAGCTTTTCTGTATCTACAATCACCCCGTCGTACTCATCGTAAAGCTGGAGTGATGTTTCAAAATAAAGCACCTCATTATGATTGACCTCATATAGATAATGTTGGTCAATTTGATGGACTTTTGTTATCGTTCCAACTGTGCCGTACATGACAACGACGACAATATCCCCTACTTTATATTTTGGTGCTTTCGCCTTCATTCTGTCTCCCCCTTGCCCGACTTTTGGTCTTAACGTATCGTATGCCGGCGCAAGGAATTCTGCATGGGCAACCACACCATGCAAAACGCCATTTTATTTCTTCATGAAAAAACCGCTTCTTCCATACGGAACAAGCGGGTGTGTGTGTTATTTTTTTTTGACTTCTACTTCGTATTGCTCAAAAGCCTCATCAAATGTCGTCATGGAGCTTAAATAGTCCCCATTTAACTCTAAATAGGCACATAGCTCATGATAATCAGTGGATACTTTAGGAAAGCTGTGATCTTCATAAGCAGCATTTGCAAAATGACTGATTTCATCCTTCGGTTTTGGATGTCTATACTTCATTAAATAATGGTAAAACGACTTCACCTGTTTTTCCCTCCGCGACACTCTATTTTGTTGTTATATTATACAGGAATTTGATGACTTGTATAGGCGGAGGTACAACTTATGAAGAAAAATCAAAGTAATTACGCTTTAATAACCGCTCCATGCTCATTAATTCTGCATATGAGATTTTTTCTGGAAGTTTTGTTTGATCGACTAAAATTAATTGATCTTCTATCTCTTTTACTGTCTCATCCTTCTGATACGTCATCCCGCAATGCGTGCAAGAAATCGAAGGCGTTTCCAAAATCTCAATCGATTGTGTGCCCGTGATGAGTTCCCAATAGACTGTGGTCTGTCCTGCGTTCGCTTTCTTCTCCTCACACCAATCACATGTCAGCAACGTTATTTCTCCTCCTTTACGGTTTGTTCTTTTTTGAGCTGGGCTTGATATTTCTTTTCTTTTAATTCATCTCGTTTTTCACGTTTGTTTTTGAGCGTATCATGTTCAGGATTCGTTTCATAAGACTCTCTTCGTTTCATTCGGCTTAAATTTTCAGGCGTAAAGGATTTTGCTTCATCCTCAAATAGAGCTGTCACGCCAATGGCCGGTTCTTTCTTTTCTTCGTAGATTTCATTAAAATACGCATCCGCTTGGCCGGCGACGTAATGTTCTGGCTCCGGATAAGAGGTGATCACACCTTCAAAGTTACGCAGGACCACTTTCTCTGGGCTTTGAGATAATAAATAATTTGGCTGTAAGGCGATCTTCCCCCCTCCGCCTGGTGCATCTACAACAAAGCTTGGCACGGCATAACCACTCGTATGTCCTCTTAAGCCTTCAATGATTTCAAGGCCTTTTGAAACCGGTGTTCTAAAGTGGCCGATCCCCTCAGATAAATCACATTGATAAATATAATAAGGTCTGACGCGAATCATGACGAGATCATGCATCAGCTTCTTCATAATTGGCACACTGTCGTTAATTCCTGCTAGGATCACCGCCTGATTGCCAACAGGGACGCCAGCATTGACAAGGCGCTCACACGCTTCTTTCGCTTCTTTTGTGATTTCAATGCTTGTATTAAAGTGAGTGTTCAGCCAAACTGGATGATATTTTTTTAAAATCTCACACAATTCATCTGTAATTCGCTGCGGAAACACGACCGGTGCACGTGTTCCAATTCGAATGATTTCAACGTGAGGAATGTCTCGTAAGTTTTTCAAAATGTATTCAAGCACTTGATCATTAATTAACAGCCCGTCACCGCCTGAAATTAACACATCCCGCACTTCAGGGGTTTCTCTAATATATCCAATGGCGGCATCTAATTGCTTTTTCGGCACGCCCATCCCGATCTGACCGGAAAAACGTCTTCTCGTACAATAGCGGCAGTACATGGAGCACTGATTTGTGACAAGAAACAGCACACGATCTGGGTAACGGTGTGTTAAACCTGGAACAGGTGAATCCTCATCTTCATGGAGCGGATCTTCGAGGTCATATTTTGTTTTATGAAGCTCTTCTGCAATCGGTACAGACTGCATACGGATTGGGCATCTTGGATCGTCTGGATTCATCAGTGAGGCATAGTAGGGTGTTATGTTGAGTGGAATGGTTTTCGTGGAAATCTTCACCCCTTCTTTTTCCTCTTCTGTTAAGTTCACGACTTTTTCTAAATCTTCAAGCGTTTTGACCGTATGCGTCAGCTGCCAAATCCAGTCGTTCCACTTTTCCTCGGGTACGTCCTTCCAAAGTTCAATGTCCTTCCAATGTCGCGCAGGTTGATACAGTTTTTGATTCATATCCATTCCCCCTATCAGCATTCACTTTATACTATGCAAGTTATGTGCCAACATGGGAAAATGCCCCTATTCTTTAGAAAAGGAGCTTTTCCGTCACATTCACCTGTTTGAAGTGCCTACTTTTCGGCATCTGTATATTTTTTTAGCTTATACTGCAATGTTTGTCGAGGAATTTTTAAAGCGGCTGCCGTTTGCTTAATATTCCCTGCGTGCTGTCTTAAAGCTTCTTGAATCAGCGTTTGTTCAAATGACGTCACTTGACTTTTTAATGAGGACTCTGGCGGATGACTTTCTATCTGATGCGTCCGCAAATGGACAGGGAGATATGCTGTGGTGATTTCTTCTGCTTCCTTTGGCATCATCAAGACGGCATGCTCGATCGTATGTTTTAATTCTCTCACATTCCCTGGCCACTGATGGGCCATAAATACTTGGACAGTTTCTTCAGAAAGGCGGTTGACGTTTTTTGAAAATTGCTGATGATACGTTTGAATAAAGTGGCTGGATAACAGCTGGATATCATGCTTCCTTGTGCGAAGCGGCGGGATATGAAATGATGACACATGCAGTCTATAAAATAAGTCTTCTCTTAACATTTGTTTTTTAACGGCTTCAAATGGGTCGATATTGAGGGCAGTAATCACTCTGACATTTACTTGAACCGCCTTTGCATCACCTATCCGGCGGACAACACCATCCTCTAACACACGCAGTAATTTTGTTTGAAGCGTAAGCGGCATCGCTTGCAGCTCATCAAGAAAAAGCGTACCACCATCTGCTAATTCAAACAGCCCCTTGCGATCTATTGCGCCCGTATAACTTCCTTTGACAGACCCGAATAAAAGACTTTCAAGCAGCGATTCTGGAAGAGCAGCACAGTTTTGCGGGATAAAGACTTGATCTTTCCGATCAGATGCATGAACAATCGCTTGTACGAGTACCTCTTTTCCTGTCCCAGTTTCCCCGAAGACCATAACCGATGAAGGATATGCAGCAGCTTTTTTCGCTTTCTCCAGCATCTCTTTTAATTGTGGGTCATTTGTTAAAAATGAAGAAAAATCGAGCATTTGAGTGGTCTCCGCGGCACCATCCGTTCGTTTTTTTTGATCTAAACGATTCGAAAGCGCCGACAGCTTCGACACATCCTTCGCTACTTCTACCGCCCCAATTAACTTGCTGCCTTCTATAATCGGCAGTGTGGTGTTGACGGTCTCAATTTTTTCTCCATTTTTATTCAAATAGGTTTGCAACGAATGATAAATGGGTTTTCCTGTTCTAAGTACATGCATGAGTGTACTTGTCTTTTCAGTTAATGAAGGATACACATCCAGTATGTACTTGCCAATCACCTCTTCTTTCGCTAAACAGTCGAACTTCGCTGCATTATGATTATAAAAGATGGTAACCCCTTGATCGTCTACAACGTGAATCGCTTCATCGATGGCTTCTAAAATTAATTCAAACCAATCCGCTCTTTCGACAACCTTCCCCACTATTTCCCCCTCACTTTCTATGCCGAAAATCCGGCACGTATTGCCCAATTTTCAGCGGCTTGATGATGTTCAACGTGTTCCCCTATCCTTTTCACGTTTCGCTTTTTCCTGTCGATCTCCTGCTTTTTTCGTCAATTCGAAAAAAAGCACCCCTCTTAGGAGGAGTGCTTTCGTCCTGACATCTGATAAAGAGACAAGTCAAATTCCTGAAGTGACTCCATATACAGCGGCACAATTGGCTTTCCTTCTTGAAAAAATGCAAATTGAGAAGGTTGTAGTTTGATTGGCTGATGGTAAAACGCAAATATTTTCACTACCTCAGGGACAATTCGGCAAAAGGTATCATGCACAAATAAATAGACATCTTGTTTCCATTTAAACAGCCGTCTATTTGGCGGGCTGAATATAGGAGATAATTGAATGATCTTGCCATCCTTAAACGTCTCCAGCTGGTGTTTTGTGACCGTGTATATCTCCTTTTGGTGAAACTGAAAATATTGCACATCACGTTTTGAAGCAAACCGTCTTTTTGTTTGATGTTCAATATAATAAAATGTTCTGCCGTTATCTGCGGTGACGACTGTATAATTTGGGACTGTCAGCGGCTCGTTCATTTCATATTTCATCGTACATAAGGAAGGAACACGAATCGCACGCCTGTTCTTTTCATTCACCCAGCGCTTGTCAATTAGATGAAGACATCCGTGAGCGATTTGATAATAAGCGCCATCTCTTTCAATCACAGTTCCGTCAATTAAATCGTAGGGCATACTCGCAAACATATGATGAAATGATTGTGGCGTTTTATATGTGGTATCTAGTACTTCTTGTAATGGAAAGAACGCAGCAAAATGATTCAGTCTCATCCAAAACACAGAGTCAGCATGATGCCAATGTTTTGGTTCGTCGGCCCAGTATTGTCCGTATTTTTCATGAATAAGCGAAAGCAGCCGGCTTCTATGCATAACAGAGCAATGGTCGACTTGAAAGGATGCATGCTCCAACACTTGATCTGCTTCTCGAACGAAGCTCGCCGTTTCCACCAAATGCTGATTCACATGCACGACACGCTGCGAGGAATAGACGATATCTATGTGAGGCTTCGATTGAAAAACCTCGACCATTTTCTCTAAACGATCTTTTCTGTAGACTGTATCATCAGTTACATAACAAACCAGCTCACCTGTTATACGTGTTAATGCTTCATTAATTAGCGTTGCATAACGTACAGTCTTCAGCCGGTTTGCAGGATGAATTTGATGAGAATACAATTGAATGCGCTTATCCACTAAATAAGGCTGCATCTTTTGGATCGTTTCTTGTTCAGAGCCATCATCCATGATCAAAAGCTCCCAATGCTGATACGTTTGTTCTACCACACTCTTTAGCACACGTTCAATGAAATCAGGTTTGTTGTAGCTTGTTAATATCACTGATACTTTCATGACCATTATCCTTTTTTAAATAGATTAAAAAGCCCCCCAGCTGACAATGTTCACATAAGGAACACTTACTCTTAGCTGATTTGTCGCATTTTTAAAGACTGCTACTGAGTCAAACAATTGTACGACAACCACGTTTTGCAGCACATCTCCATTGACTAAATGAACACGCGGCAGCGGAATGCCGAGCTCAAGCCATGGGCGTAGCAATTCTTTAATCTCTGACGCACTCCCTTCCTCACTTTCTTCTAAAAGATGAAGAAGAAGTATAATCAACACAACTTCAAGTATTCCTTCTGTTTCTAGTAATTCTTCGTTCCAGCCATTTAATAGTTGTTCAAATTCCATTCAGATTCCCTCTTTCTTCTCGTTTGATCTTTACTAGAGTATGAGGATCACTTCATTTAGCATCAGCATTTGAAAACATTTTTCAAAAATGTGTGAAGTCATTAAATGAAAAAAGAACAAGGAATGAGCATTCTGCTTATACCAAAAAAAGAGAACGGCATATACATAGTGGTGTGTTTGAATGGATGAAGAAAGGATGGGGAAAACATGAGCGAAAAGCGTGCCGAATTAAAAAAAGAGCTGTTAAAGCTGTTTTTCAAACCGCTTAGTCATGCGTTAACAGTTAATCTCGAAGAAGGAGGAGTTCAAGTGGAAGAAAAATTGAACGATTTATTTAGTGAGGTGGCAGCTGAAGCATCACCTTCAGATTCTGCTACAACACTCGACGTATCTCAACCAGCAAGATGGATTTTTGCAAGACTTGCACCTGGAACAGTCATTAGCATTGTCATGGACTCAGGTGACTTAATCGGACCCGTTCAATTCGTATCATTCGATGCTTCAACAGGTGTTGTTTTCGTCACACAAGAAAGCTCTGTGACACCTACGGGCTCTGCAACGACTCTATTAGATGTAGATAAAGTAGAAAGTGTTACGTTCACATCTTAATGTGAGAGGGCCATCATGAAGCTTCTTTATATCAGCTCTGGCTACGGTGGAATCTATCGGATGTTCGATCAATGGATAGAAGATAGCTTCATTGATTCCCCCTTTTCATGCATCAAGGTGGAAAGGGAAACTCTACCCGCTCATATGCACAAAATCCGGACATTTTCTCCGGATTTTGTTTTCATGATGATCGGTGACCATATTCCAACAGAACTGCTTCATCAATTCAAACAAGAAAAGATCCCCGTTGTACTGTGGATGACAGAAGACCCTTTTTATATAGATGTGTCAGCTGCATGCGTAAATGATGCACAGCTGATCTTAACGATTGACGAAGGTGCTTTGTCATTTTACAAACAACTAGGCGCTAATCACACGCACTACTTTCCCATTCCAACCAATACACACGTATTTCAGAAAAAAGAATCACCACATGAATCGTGCATTTATGACATTGCACTCATTGGCTACCCTTATCCAAACCGCATCAAAGCTATCGATACACTCTTACATCAAAACAAATGGCGCATTCTCGTAGCAGGAAAAGAGTGGCATCGCGTGTTGAATAAATCACGCAGACGATATCGTGATCTCTCACTGATGACCCACTGGCTGAGTCCCGAGCAGATGGCAGACATCTATCAAACATCAGCCATTGTTCTGAATCCGCACAGGCCCGCGCAATTTGCCTATAATCAAAACAAAGCCAATGTTCAAAATATGAGTCTCAACAACAGAGCATTTGATATCGCTGCAAGCGGAGGCTTTCAGTTGACGGATCTACAACCGTCACAGGCATTTTCAAGCTTCGCTTTTTACACACATGAAAACGATTTGATTAAACAGGTCGAGCACTATGTAAAAAATTCTCAACAAAGACAATCGGTTGCAGAGAACAATTACGAGCAAGTCGTTCGCTGGAACACATTTGATACGCTGCCTTACAGACTTTATGAAATAGTCAAAAGCGCCCTATGACCGGGCGCTTTTTCTAATTGCCATCATCTTATGCCGTTCCTTCTGCATCTTGTCGAGCCAATAAAATCTTCTCTGCCTTTTTCCGATCTTCCTCATTTTTCACAACAAGCGATTGCGCATGATCCATCATATATGCACCAACAGATCCTTCTAAAAAAGAATGAATGCATTCTTTTGCATATGGAACATGAAACGCATAGACAGCTCCATTTAAACGTCCATACGTATAAGGGTGCTCCTGAGTTGGTACAAAAAAATAATGATTGTCCTTATATAGGCTGGCTTCATTGGTGTCATGAAGTGTCCAAGTTTCATTTGGATTTTCTAACGCCTCTGTAAAAGAAGCCGCACAATCATATCCCCCCTCTACTAGAAGCTGCAAGCAGTTCTCAATATCTGCCGTCTGCCTTAGTGGTGATGCTGGATGCAAATACAAAACAATATCAAACGTCTTTCCCTCTCGTTCTAAATAAGCAAGTGCATGCTTCACAGCTACTAAAGAAGGTGTTTGTTCCGTCACATGTGTGCTTGGCAGTTCAATGACATTTGCTCCATAGTGGGCCGAAATGATTTGAGTATTCACATCCTCTGAAGATACGATGACTTCATCTAATTCAATCATTTGTAATAATGGCTGAATGGTCCAATAGATTAGCGGCCGCTCCGCCAATACGCGAATGTGTTCAGCATGATGCCCCTGCTTGCTGCTAAAAGCTGGTATCATGGCTAAAATACGATTTCCCCTATACATGTATGATCTTCTCCCCTCGCGCAGCTCAGTATCAGTGAATACATTCTGAGAGCTGAGCTGATCGCCGTACTGAAGTCTTCAGGTGCCTCGCTATTCTACTTAATCTTCTATCTCTACATATTCTATTAAGTCGTCAAGCAGATGGTTATAATTGGTTCACCTAATTTATGCATGAAGTGGTTCTTTTCCTCAAACGTCTTCCACTCTTTCACATATGATGCAAAGTAGAGAAATGAGAGTTGGGGGATTAGATATGTCCAAACAAATAGAAACGAGTTTGAAGACCTTTTTTCGTGACAAAATCATCTTGGTCACAGGCGGTACGGGTTCGATCGGCCGGCAGATTGTGAAAAAATTAACAGCCTGCTCTCCTAAAAAGGTCATTGTCTTCAGTAAAGATGACAGTAAACAATACATGATGAAAAATGAATATGCGGCAAATCCAGAGGTTGTATTTGCACTGGGAGATGTGAGGGATGCAAGCCGCGTCAGGCAGCTTGTCAAAGGGGTAGATATCATCTTCCATGCAGCTGCACTCAAACAAGTACCCACCTGCGAAGATAATCCGTTTGAAGCTGTCCAAACCAACATCATCGGCGGACAGCATGTCATCGAAGCAGCACTTGAACATGAAGTCAGTCATGTTGTCAACATTTCAACCGACAAAGCGGTATATCATGATGCTTAATAAGAGGTAACAAAAAAAAGAAGCCTACATATTGGCTTCTTTTATAATTATATTTGCTAATTCTTGATAAAATTGATCTTCTGAAATTAGATCCCCGTATACTTGAGGGAAGATAGCTATTGAGTAGGGCTTTCCTGGAAAAGTTAATGTCTTTACTGTGTTCTTTTTCGCATCCTCAAAGATTTCTTTCCAGTTTCCTCTGTTAGTCTTAGACATTGTTCATACCCCCAAAGCATTTGTTGCTTCCAAGGTATGTTGATTCAGTTTATGTGTTACTTTCCTTTTTGAAACTATATTCTCGCACATCTTATTTATGTAATATGTATAGTTCACTTTCTTCTTCATCCATCTTACCTCTGTTCCGATCTCTTCACAGATGCCAATAGGTATGCTGGACTTATTCACCTTGCTTATGTATTTATGTGCTAATTGCTTTTCAGCGATATTCTTATATGTAAGAAAGTCTTTAATATGTACAAAGAACACTCTGTTCTCAGGTTCTCTAAAGTTAAACAGAAACCCAGGTATCACCCCATCGTATTTCGAAGCAGCTTCTAAATGTTTGATCTGTTGCGCTTTAATCATACTTTCCGAAAACGATATAGACTTGCTTTTAGTTGATTTTAATTCTAAAGGAAATAATACTCCTTTAGCGTAAAGGAAACAATCGTAATTGTTTTTTGATACTTCAAAGTTACTTTTTATGGACATTGGATTTACATCTTTAATTCGGTAAAAGAATAACCCTTGATCCTTTGCTGATTGTTGAATATTTGCTTCAAAAACCTTTCCTAAATTTGTGCTCAATAAACCAATCCTTTCTTTAAGTTTAGAAGTAAGGTATTCTATGATTATCAATATCTAGGAGAGTGTTCCCATTGACTGAACTCATCAACCAACACAACGAACTAACTGAATATCTAAAATCAAATGGATTCACAGTTAAATTCCATGTAGACATGTCTAATAATCATTTGTTTGAAAAGCATTATGTTGTTTATAATGAAGCCGAATCTAAAAACACAGAGCTTATATTCAAAGCAAATGCAAAAACTAATGAAGTTGAATACTCATTTGTTGATAACAACCAATACCCAGATTTAGTTGAAGAAGTGAATACTCTTATTAAGAACTTCAAAACTTCTTGATACTTACCCTTGTCATTAGACAGGGGTTTAAAATTCTAAGAATTTTAATTCGATTGCTTCTCCATTTATAAGTTTCACAAACTTCTTATCAAACTTATATTGATCTCCTAAAACAGCATTCTCCAAATCAATCAAATCTAACTGACACATCTCTTTGCCATTGACCCCTTCAATAAGGATATAATCACTTGAATCAAATTCAGTTTTATACCAAATGACAGTTAAATTCGTTTCAATGTTAAGCTTATTTGTTAAGTACATGTAAGCATCCTGTGATGTACTGTCTGTAACATCCCGGATTTCTTCATCGTCAATGTTATTAATCACAATTAGATTGTTCGATTTCTCATTATAAAAGTAAGCAAAATCACCTCCTTGATTTTTCAATTCATAAGCGCCTTTTAAGTTATGTAAGTTAAGCATATGTATTTACGTATCTCCCTTTTTCATTATTGGATGAGTTTCTTGCTTCTTGCATTAATTCTTCATTATTATTGCTGAGACTAATACCAAGACGATTTACTTTTGAAAAATCATTGTTGTGTATCGCTTCTTCAATTAAATCCATTTGTTTTTTCATTTTGCTGTGTAATTTAATCAAACTATTTTCTTCTATTATTTAACTCCCCTTTCGGAAGCACATTGTCTACATGCTGGCTTATAATCGTTCCCAACTTTAACTTGAGTATTTGAATCATTAGAAACTTCAAGTGAAACCCATGCGTCATTGCCACAAAAAGCACAAACTGCATGATGTTTAGTCACATGATCTGCTTTGGCCATTAAGTACGGTACAATTCCAAATGGCTTACCATACCTGTCCATGTCTAATCCTGCAACAAACACTTTCTTCCCTTTTTCGATTAGTTTCTCAATGTGAGTAATCATTTGGTCTGGGAAAAATTGAACTTCATCAATGCAAACAACATCAGCTTCATTCAATAAATGAAAAGGTAAATCAACCTCTAATGTATTTGTTATTTGTACGTTAATTGCCTCAACTTTCTTGCCATCGTGGGTTACAATAAAGTCTTCTGAGTATCTGTTATCTATGGATGGTTTAAGAAACACTACTTTCTTTCCAGCTAACATATATCGTTTTCCATGACGTTGCAGCGCTGTTGATTTCTCGGCAAACATACCTCCTACGTCAATTGTTAATGATCCTACTGTTATGATTCATCACCTCCTCCAAGAATGAGTTGTCTATATCTCTTATAATCTTCTTCACTATTAAACGAAAATACTGGAGCCTTACCTTTTTGGAAAGAAATTCTGCCACCTACTTGAGATAGATATGCTTGTTTTAATGCATCCTGTTCAAACGGAATTCTAATGGTCATATGTAATTTCTCCTTTCATTGTATAAAGTGCTGATTTATGTAGTAAATGTGCATACTTATTTCTGGTTAAAAGACCGATTTTATTTAAATTTCTTCAGTTGTATAACTGTGTCATACATAATAACTAAATATACAAAACCGATTAAAGGCACAAAAATGACTGCCCAGCTAGTTTTATCACGCCCCCATCCATTTTTTCTTGCCCATCTAACTAAACAAAACTTAACTAGAGTGGTTAATATGTAATAAATTATCGTAAAGTGTATCACTGGAACAATCCTCCCCAAATTACTCCAGCAGATGTTGCTACAATAATCATTGAAATAAACTTAGCTATTCCAATCCATACCACCAACTTCATATTGCCTTCAGAATCCCAATCACCTAGCACAACTAGACCAAATGCAATTAACAAAACCCAAGCTGTTACAATCATTAAATCACCTCAAAATAAATAGATTCTATCGTCATTTTTAATACAGTTCAAATATTCAATTAACTCCTCAAAAGGGATAAGCATATCCTTTTTCACATCATCTACAGAGGCTTTTTCAAAATAAGATATTGTACCCATGTCCTGCAATTCTCCTACTTTAAGAGCCTTACCGTTGATTAAATAATAAGCCACTGTTCCAAGAAACTCGTCATTGCTAAAATGCTCAATTAGTCTGTTAGATTCTGAAGCGTAGTGATGCATAGCTCCATGTAAGGAATGAAAACTTTCAAAGTCTACATCACTTTCTGTGCAAGCTCCTTCATCAATGACAATTTTTAGAATGTCATTTGTGAATGATTCTCCTTGCTTTAACAGAAAGTTGATCTTATTTTGACTCCTAGTTCTCAAATCATTTATCCATTCTTCAGCCCGTCTTAATTGCTCAATTTTCCTAAGCTTCTTCCTCAGTCTCTTTTTCATCATGTGACTCCTTTGTTTTAAATTGGCACAGAAACTTTTTGAGTTTCTTAGATGGATAGTCACACAGAGCATAATCGCCGACTAGTTTCGTGAAAATATCCTCCTGATGGGTATCAATCATTTTTGTAAGATCATGCTCAGGACTACAAGGACAATCCTCTTTGTTACAATAACGAAAATCATTAACAAATCTTGTTGTATGTACGATTAACTCAAGGAAAACAATTCTTAGTTTATCTTTGTCCTCTCCTTGATACCCGCACATAAAGTCATTTTGATAAATTTGAATTAATGCTTCTAAGATTTTTCTGTCCATTAGATATCCTTTCTTTATTATATTTGTTATTTATATTTTATTAACATCTTTCTTATGGAGTCATTTCAATTCGATAACAGTCATTACCCAACGGTGTAACCTTAACAGTCTGCCCCTTGTCTAAACTTTGCTTTGTAAATGTAATCACTTGATTAAAACCTCTAACTTCTGTGTACACAAGCCACATCTCCTTTCAATAAAATCAACGTTTTAAACTAAAGGGGCAATAGCCCCACAGTTTTAATTTGAGTCGTAAACAATTTTATATTTCATATCCGCTGCCCAACTTGTGTCAATGTCTTCTAGGTCTGTGATATAAATGATTTTTTCAACAGCTCCTATTTCATTTAACTCTTGGAATATTGCCTTTCTCATTGCTTCGTTTTCTACGTGACCCTTTATTGGATAAATTAAGGCAATATCAATCCCCTCGGCATAAACATCTCTACATTTCATTCTAATAGTGTCTAAAACAAACACATTTTCATCACAACAAAACCTCTGTCCAATCACAAAGTTCCTGTTTTCCAAACAACTAATGTTTGACCTTTTCAGAATATTTTTATCCATTGTTCTAAGCAGAACTTTGACATCTTTGAAGTTCTTTTGAATTAGATCGAAAACCATAGGGAATTTTTGGTGATAATGATTCCCTGTAAGAATTGCTTCACTTTCCTCAGATTCTAAAAACTCAAGAATTTTGTCTTCTGCTTGACCTCTTCCATTCATTAGTATCAACCTCCATAATTTGTTACATATTCAGTATAGAGTTGATTGGTATTAAATTAACAGTTAAATGTTGTTTTGCTCGAATTTAATTCTGATAAACTCTTCATGTAGCCTATTAAACTCTTCTTTGTTTATGTATGCTTTGGCATCACCTTTGAAATCGAATAGCTTCAGGAACTCTTTATTGATCCTTACAGCTTTCATGGCCGTTGATGAGCTTACCCACTCTGATTCTTCAGTTAGCTGCAACACTTCACTTAATTCAAATAGTCTCTCTAATGCCAATGGATTTTGATTTGTTTTAATATGTAGCAGGTCTCTTTTTTTCTCTAGGATGTCCGATTTAAGCTTGTATTTGCTTTTCTCTAAGTCATTTAGATGTCGATACATTGGAGTCACCAAACAAATCTACGATTTCTTCTGCTTTCTCTACGTTGCTCTTATTTTGGGATAAGATCGCTTGAATTGCTTTTTTAAGCCAATATCTCTTGTTCATTTAATCCAATCTCCTTTTCGTTAATTTAATAAGAATACACATCTAGACTTGCGTTTCCATCGATGATATTAATTGCCTCGTTTATATCTTCTTTATTTGCCCATCTTGGAGCTTGTCCATTTTCCAATGGTACTCCATATCCCTCAATAAACTGTGTACCATTTCTTGCCCTGAATTGAGCGATATGCTCTGCATGTTCTGTTAATGTAGTGAAGTCATAGAATGTTTCTCTGAAATTCTGCATCCATTCTTCATTTAAAACATTCTCATCAAATTCAATTGTGTATTGATCTTGTCTTTCTACATCACATGTTCTTTTAAAAGTCATTATGTATCTCTCCTTTTTTAATAAAATTCAGATTTTATGTAGTTTAAATTGCTTTTAAATGGTTCTTCTTAGATTCTGATTTCCACTGGATCAGTTTGTTATTTGTTTTATTAATACGTCGTTTGGCATTTTCAATTGTTTTAATTGCTTCATTATCAATACTCAATAAAGACTTTCCAAGCATATCTCTGATCATACAAAGCTTCTCATATTCGGATTTTACCTTTCTTCTTTCAATAAGAATTGCTTGTCCTCTTTTAGAAAGACTCCATCCTTCACATGCATTGAAAACTGCTACTTCTAAGTCATGATAAAACTTACTAAGTTCTTTATCCATTCTACTAACTTCTTTTCTATAGAATTCAATGTCCTTATCGATTTTTTCCTTGATTTCATTTAGTTCAATCGCTTTCGCTTCAATTTCTCTTATGTAATTGGTTGCCTTGCACATTTAATCATCCCCCTTTTTAAATAAAAAAAGATAAACCGTTTTGGCTTATCTTTATAATATATGTTATTTACACTTTAGTCAATATAAATTATATGTTATTTGTATTTTTAAAATAAGAAAAAGAACGCATCTTAGCGTTCCCCTACTTCGTGATACCTTCAATTATAACCTTTTTCCCTTTTTTATCTGGTGTATCTAAGTTGATGTTAAGTTCAGGTTCATCTGTACGTGTAATTAAAACTGTTTTCGTCCCTACAGCCACTCCTATAAATGTTGTATCGAAGATTGTTCGTTTGATAAAAGAATCAAATATATTTATTGAATATTCATCATTTGCTGGGTTGGTTGTTACACTGTAATCACCTTTGATTTCGTGTTTAATTATATCGGAATTAGCTAATTGTGAATCAGTGTAGATCTTTTTCTTACCCGACTTAACATCATTAATGTACTTTTCTTTATTCATCTCACCATAACCAAATGCACTTAAATGCTCAGTTCTAGTTATTGTTTTTTGATTAACTGTTAATTTCAAACGTTCAGTTGTTTGACCCAATTGATCTAGTATAATTCCTAATTTGTATTTACCAACATATTTAAATCCTTCAGCTTTTTCAAATAAATTAATGATTTCTTCATCTGTGAGATTTATTAAATGCTCTATTGTAATATTATTCTGTCGCTGGTCTGGAAAGTATCGTATTAATTTATCCCCCTTGATCACAATAATGGTTTGCACGATACTCGATCTTCCAGGGTTTGAACTAGTTCTTAACCATACTTTATGTTTGGACAGTATATCACTCATTAACACAGTCTTAACTTTTACTTCTCTTGGTTTAGACTTACTTTCTTCAGACTTCTCATCTGTGCTGCTTACAGAACCACATCCAGTTAAAACAATAACTATCAAAATGATGATTGACATAATAGCCTTTTTACTCTTAATATTCATTTCTAACCTCCATATAATTTAACCCTCTAAAGTGAAATGTTACCAAGAGCATTATAGACTTTATTACTATAGTTCTCAATGTTTATTTTTCATATCTTCTCAAAAAGCTAAATAGCTACATCTCCTTTGATTAAAGGGTGATGAACATAATCAATAACTTTAAAGTCTTCTAGGCTATAATCAAAGATCGATTCAGGCTTACGTTTAATATTAAGTTTTGGTGCTTGATATGGAGATCTGGTTAGTTGTTCTTTAACTTGATTTAAATGATTGTGATAAATATGAGCTACACCAACTGTATGTTTCATGACACCTGGCTTTAGTTCACATTGCTGAGCAATCATCGTCAGTAGCGTTGCATATGAAGCAATATTGACTGGTACACCTAGAAACATGTCTCCTGAACGTTGATAGTGATACATATGAAGATACTCACCATCCACGTAAAACTGAACAACAGTACTGTGACAACATGGTAATGCAGTATCTTTCCATTGCATCTCTGGGGCGTTCCATCCTGTAAATAAAATACGTCTGCTTGTTGGATTGTTTTTAATTTGGTCAATCACATACTTAATCTGATTAAAAATATTGCCTCTGCCGTCCTCCCATCTAGTCCATTGTTTGCCGTAGATATTTGGCAGCTGACCAGCTTCATTCGCCCATTCTTTCCAAAACTTGATTCCATACTTTTCTTCTAATTCTGTATTGGATGTTGAGCCACTTAAAAACCATAGCAACTCTCCAAAGACTCCTCTAGTGAACATCTTCTTAGTTGTAACCAAAGGAAACCCTTCAGACATATTAAACTCCATTGTCTCTCCGAATAGGCTTCTCATTCCTGTTTCTGTTCTATCTCCTGTATCATGACCATATGTATAGATTTTTTGTAATAATTTCAAATATTCTTTTTCCAATTTATCTCTCCTTAAGTTATAATTATGCTTATGAAATTTGAAGGGATGAAAATAAAATGCAGTATAAAAAGACAAAACAAATTAACTATCCTAGTTGCGTATATAAAGACAGCATTAAGTGCGACTGTGTAAACACTGGGATAACTTTTAATAATGAACCTGTAAAAGCAAGATTTAGTCTTGTAGTTGAGTTCAAACAATCAAATCATCATTCACACAAAGAAAGAGCCCCAGAAGAATTAATTGTCCTATTAAAAAACCCTAGCCGAGCCACCGAAAAGAACTCGGACAGAACAATAAATAAAGTTATCAATGACTTGTACAACACGAAATACATTAACGTTTCAAAAATAACTTTCATAAATGTTTTTCCTTTTTATATAACAGATTCTAGGAAACTTTCAATTTTCGATAATGAAATGAAAAACAAAGAACTGGATGAAAAGAAGGAATACAAAGATATTTTAGATAAAAATTTAAATAAAATAGAGAATATTATTAACAATACAGATGTAAAACCAAAAATAATTTGTGCATATGGAAAGGGTATTGGCAATAAAGATAATCTCAAAAAAATTGAGATTTTACTTCAAGAGTATCCTTCTGATAAATTAAAAAGTTTCAATACTGATAAAAGTGTCCCTCTGCACCCTCAACGCTTACCAATTGATCCTGATAAACCAATTAAAAAATTTATAATTAAGTGTAAGAAAGATCAAGCTAAGAAATAATATTTTCTTGGCTTTTATTTTCTATTAATTCTCCTATCCTATTTTCAATATCTGCACTACCTATTTTCTTCAGTAAAGTGGTAGCATCTTTAATTCCCTCTAACGCTGTATCTCCAATCAAATCAAACTCTTTAATCATGTTATCTAATGTTTTCATTTTCATCTCAGGCTCATCTATGAGCTCGTATACTTTAATTTGTTTCTCGATTTTCTCCAGTGATTCATGTATTGTTTTTAAATTAATCAAGTATTACCACCTCCTCTGTTCTTTATTGAATAAAATTTAAATAGATTAGTATGCAATTTTCAAATATTGGCTATAATACTATTAACCTATCAAAAGAAAGGATTGATTTATTATGTCAAGAGTTTTTACTCCTGAGGAATCAATAATGGTACAGGCTACTAGGGATTACCCTAACACAATTGTTGAATATAAGGTTTCAGTAGGATCAGAAAAATGGAAGAATGGTGATATCCATAGGGTATATAAAGTTCAGATGTGTGTAGATGGTAGGGCTAGAGGCCGTCAATGTCCTTCTTTCCTTGCAGATACTGATGATTTTGAACGTGTATATAAAGCTTTGAACGATCTAAAAAAGAAACATGGAGACTCTAAGATGATTCTGGAAACATAATGAATAAAGTTTGTAAATATTGAAAGGTCGCATATCCAAGGAAACTGGTTTGCGACCTTATGTCCCTTTTAAATCACTTTAAAAGTCTTCTTTTATCAAATATTTCCTAAAAAATGATATAATAAAGTTGTTACAAATATTTAGAAAAGGTGGTAATTATTTTTGAACATTACTCAAAATGCAATTATTCAAGGCTCTATTGAAGGTGTAGGATTTACTAATAAAAGTGAGTTTACCTATACCTATGAAGCTGACAAAGAAATTCTACACGTTTACGACACTCTTAAACACAACAGTACGTCTGCTATCAACTGCATTGAAGAGGTTATCTCATTACTTAAAGAAACTCTTGAGCCAAATAAAACTGGTGTAAGTAGAATCTTAGAAGTCATTAAAAATTCCATCTCACCAAGATCTCCGTTCAAAAAAGTCATAATTTATACGGAAGTTGATGAGCTTCTTGGATTCCACACTGGCAATAACGGCAGAAACATAGACATTTGCGCATTTAATCCTAAGAACAGTGAATTTACTGGATGGGCTGATTCAGAAGTTTATAGGTTGTATTGTGATAAGTTAAAGCAAGAAGCTTAGTTAAACTCTAATTATAAGTCCCTAATTGTTCAAACATAATTCAGCAATCAGGGACTTATAACTTACTTAGTACCCGTTGATCCATGTCCTCCACGATCATCGTTACCAAGATGATCTACTTCAATCAATTCAACCTCTGGCATTTTCTCAATGATTCTAAATTGACAGATACGCTCTCCCTTTTTAACTTCAGTGTTTCGTAGAGCATAAGCTGGGAAGAACCAGAAATCATTGTCTCCTTTGAATGATTCATCAATAACTCCCTTGGAGTTTGTTTGAATGATTCCGAAGTGTTTATATGTGCTTGATCTAGGAACAATATGCGCTTCATAACCTTCTGGTAGCTCCATCGCAACTCCTAATGGAATAAGTTTAAATTCGTCTTCGCTCATTACAATATCCTCAGCTGCACGAAGATCAATCCAATCCCCCTTTTCGATTTTGCTGATTCTTGTTTGTGTATCGTCTAGGTATTTGATTTTAATTTTCATTATGTAGCATTCCACCTTAAGTGTATTTGTTATTTATATTTTCTTTTTTCGAACTTTTTACGTTTTTTCCACTCATCTCTGAATTCCTTATATTCTTTACTTACTTTAAACTTTACATAGAGTTCATCCAAGGGCGGATGTTCTGCCCCTCCAAAATCATTTAAATCAAATTTCCCTTCCTCACATAGTGCAATCTGCTTTTCTTCGCTTCCATCTTTTTGTTCCCACACTAAGAAAGCATCAAGCTTAGATTGAGAAGCTAAATAAAATAATCTCTCAAATGTAGTTTCTCTGTCTATACCCAAAATGTTCATTATTGTCTCTGTATAAAACATTGTTTCTGCCAGGTCGCCTATATTCTCATTGATGAAATCATCGATTAGCCACTTATCCATTAGCTATAATTAACTGCTTGGATAATCATCGTGTCGTTCCAAACTCTTACACAAAATACTTTTAAATCTCTTTCGGTTTCGGGTATCTCACTTGAAAGATAATCTTTAACTGTCCCATCAAAATAATGAATATCGAATACACCATTTTCAATTCTGACTTTAGTGCCTGTTGCAACATTACTTAGAAGATCCCTTACTCTCATATTATATATATTCATTTTTCTCTCCTTTCCTATTGCCATAAAATTACCATTTCATACAGATCGAATGCAGCTTTTTTGACCCCAATTAGATTCTTTTATTAATTCAAATTTCCAAAGACAAAATCCTCATCTTTAAGTGATTCGACTGTTGCTTTCTTATAACTAACACCCTTCATTGAGAAGAAGTCTTGTGACTTTGTCTTTGTATTGAGTCCATTCAATACAATCGGGTTAATCTCTTCTTCTTCAAAGTAAGGGGCAAACCCAAGGTTCATTAACGCTTTATTGGCATTGTAACGAATGAACTTTTTCACATCGCTTGATAGTCCTACCTGATCGTATACGTCTTCTGTGTAGTCGCATTCATTTTCATATAGAGCACTCAATAGATTAATAGTCCACTTATGTAATTCATCTTGTACATTATCTGGCTGCTTATTATAGATTTCCTGAGCGAGCAACCCTACATATACACCATGAATAGCCTCATCTCTTAAAATTAAGTTAATAATTTCCCCTGATTGCATCATCTTACCTTGACCATAAAAGAACAGAGGATAATAAAAGCCACTATAGAAAAGAAAACTTTCCAACATTACTGATGCAGCCATTCCTTTATAAAGGGAGATGGGATCGCCTTTCTTGATATTTCTATATTCAGATACAATCAGGTCTGCCTTCTTCTGAAGATATTTGTTATTTTTAGTCCATTCAAACACTTCGCTGATCGTTTCAGTTGGTGCCAGTGTCATGAAAATATTTGAGTATGATTTCGCATGCACCGCATTTTCCATCATCGCCATAAAGTTTAACACCGCTTTACGCTGATGGCCGTCCACATGTTCAGCGACAATCGGCATTCCTGTATTCCCTTGTTCTGTATCAAGTAAGGTAAGCCCAGCAAGTACCTTCATGTACGTATCTTGCTCTTTTTCACCAAGCATTCTCCAAGCTAACAAATCCCCTTGTAATGATATCTCCTCAGGTAGCCAGAATTGTTTAGTGTTTTGGTTGTAAAACATTTGAGTGAATTCATCATCATGTCTTGACCAATCTGCAGCAGTGTAATTTGTCAATTTATCATTTCCTCTCTTTTTTGCTCAGAATTTATTTCCATGTGCTATAATTATAAAAAATATGGAAGCCGGTGTTTATATGTTGCTATCAGGTGCACTCCCTTCAACCACTCCTTGTGGAAACAGCATTATTTATCCAATTGCTATGGATATTTTGAATATCCAGGATAAAAAATCTATTGTCTTTATGTTGTATTGTGATGAATCCGAAATTGCTTACATAGTAAAGCCTAGATCTAGAAACGGACATAGATCTGGACTAGACTATGTAAAAAGTGGAGATCCTTTAACTATTTCTCAAGCGTATGAAGACCTTCCTTGGCCAGAACATATGCATAAAGATAAAAATGGCTATATTGTATATAAAGTTGCCCCATCAGATGAAGAAAGAGATCATTATCTTAAACAACGCAGCTAAGACAACTATCCTGACCAGTATCTTTTGTGCGTGCATAGTAAAGTGTCTTGATTCCTTTGTGATGTGCATATAGATCAATTCTATTCAAATCTCGTGTTGTCATAGTGTCTTTGAGGAACAATGTAAACGAGATGCCTTGATCAACATGAGTTTGAATAGTTGAAATTAAGTCAATAACCTTGAACATATCCATATCATATGCTTCTTTGTATAGGAACCAATTGTTCGGAGACAGCCCAGGCATAGGATAATAAGTCTTACTGTTTCCGTAGGTTCTTTCCTCAATTCTTTCCATGATAGGCATTACGCCTGCGGTAGATGACTGTACATATGAAATGCTTCCAGTAGGTGCTACAGCTTGTCTATAACTGTGATAGAGTCCATGTTTCTGTACATCGCTTTTTAGCTGTTTCCAATCTTCAATTGAAGGAATATGCTGTTCCTTAAACAGTTTGGTTACCTTCTCAAGCTTCGGTGAATAATCAATACTTAAATACTTATCAAAAAAGCTTCCTGATTTATATGTAGATCCTTCAAACATGTAATACGTTTCACCAGTCTCTTTTGCAATTTCCATTGAACGCTTCAGAGAATAAAAATTGACCATCATAAAATATGTATTAGCAAAATCAATTGCTGCTTCTGATTCATAAGGGATACCGTTTTGAGCTAGATATCCATGTAAATTCATCTGACCTAAACCAATTGATTTCATTGTTTTATTTGCTTTATTAACTGCTGGAGCATTAACAATATTAGTTGCATCAGAAATCCTTGTAAGAGCGTCTACTGCAGTTCTAACTGTCTTCTCGATTGATTGATTATTCATCACATTCAGGATGTTCATTGAACCTAAGTTGCATGAAATATCCAAACCAATTTCATCTTCTTGATCGTAGTCTGTATACTTTGATACTTTAGAGGACTCAAGCACCTCGCTGCAAAGATTGGAAAATTTAACCTGTGATATATGGTTATTTGCATGAACCTTGTTTACGTTATCCTGGAACATGATATATGGATAGCCTGATTCATATCTAAGAATAGCCAGCTTCTCAAGAAGTTTACGAGCACTTCCTTTAGCTTTTCTTACATTTGGATTATTAATTAATTCATCGTACATTTCATTGATGTCCATCTCATCTAAATGTTGTCCATATTCCTTATAGACCGTATGAGGATAAAACATATAATAATCTTTGTCTTCTCTTGCAAGCTCAATGAATTTGTCTGGAACAACTACTCCAATGGATAGCGTTTTAGCTCTTACATCTTCATCTGCTGATATTTTTTTTACATCCAAAAACTCGTTGATATCTGGATGAAATACTGTCAGATAAGCAGCTCCGCTCCCTTGTCTTTGCAGACTATTCAGGCATGTTCGCTATTCACACCCCGTCAATTGACTGCTCCGTGTTACCACGAAGATTAGACTATATCTTCATCCTATTAAGGATGCCTCCTGTTTCGACTGCCAATCGCTTGCAGCCTACGCCTTTCGGCTAGTCGTTGCACGTTCAAGACGTTTGATCCAAGTGTTTCCACCTGTGTCTATAACAAATTTTCGTAATGATTGATTCGCTAGCATATGTATGTAATTTTTTCAGTTTTTTAATAGGAACGCCCTGTTTATATTGTTGCAGTATCTCTTTTGCTTGTGCATTTGTTATTTTTGCATTAGGACTGTCTTCTCCTTTTCTAAGCAAACCGTGCTTAGATGCATGTTCAGCATTTCCCTTTACAGTTACCCATTCCAAGTTAGATATATCTGGATTAGCTTTATTACCATCTAAATGGTTTACAACGGGCAAATTACCAGGATTATCAATGAAGTATTCTGCCACTAGCCTATGCACTCTTTTTTCTTTGCGAACACCGTCTACAAACATCGTAGCTTTGACGTAACCTTTTGCATCTATTTTTGTCTTAAGAACTGTATTATTTTTTAGTTTAACCACTCGACTTTTATTGGTAATTCCATACCCTTCATATTCTTTAAGGGGTATACAAATCTCTCCTTCCTCAGGAATATACGGAGACTGAGTTTTTCTTAAGCCCATAGCTATTACTCTATGGTTAATTGTCTCTCTAGATACACCCAAACTATTGCCGATTTCTTTTGCAGTCATAGAGTGGTAATGCTTACGAATAAAATCTTCATCAACTTCTAATTTGTTATGCGGTTGTCTTGCTTCGCTCATGATTGTCCTCCTTTGACTTTTGTACCCCGATCGTCAAGAAGGAGTTCCCATGAATTAAAGAGGTTTTTCAAACGCCATTACTGACGAAAGGGGCCAATTTAACCCATCTGATCTGCATATCTGAATGCATTATCTAAAAGCTTCATAACACCTACTACACCTTTAGTAGAGTTATCAATGTCTTTAATCGCTTCACCTTTAGCTCTGATTTTACTTAAATTAAGGGCTACGCCACCTCCTAATTTAGAGAGTTGCATTGAGATATCTACTGCTTTAGAGATGTCATTCAAGCTATCCCCAACTTCGATTAAGAAGCAGCTAACCATTTCTCCTCTTCGCTTTCGTCCAGCATTCATAAATGTTGGAGTTGCTGGCTGGTATTCTTGCTTAATCATGGATTCAACATATCCCATTGCTTTATCAATATTTCCCTTTGCCAAAAATAGGGCAACAATTGAGATGCGATCTTCGTAACGCTCAAGGATTTTCTTTTTATTATTTGTTTTCAGTGCATAGTCATTGTAGAACTTAAACGCACTCATAAATGATGGAAATCTGAATTTAAAACTATAAGCAAACTTGAATACCTTTTTGATATCCTCTTTGCTGTAGAGACTTAAAAATTCTTCTTCGTAATAATCATGCTCCTTTAAATAATCTAATTTCTCCTCAAGATCATGAAAGAAAACCATATTTTGATTAACATAATCAATAAAGTAACTCTTTACAGCTTCCTTGTCCTTCTCAAATTGGAACTTTCCATCCTTCTGAATCATGATCTCGTTGTTCAATTGAATCCATTTAGGAATATTGTTTGTGCTGATTGTCAATAAATTTAACCTCCTGTATAAACTTAGCTACATCAGAATCTGTACCAGCTAATTCGAACTTGAGCAAGATTGGAACATTGTATTGGTTTGCTATCTTATCTGCAGCTAGTCCAAAATTATTGCCCCAATTCTTATTACCACTTGAACATATTCCTCTTAGCAATTCTTTGTTGTTATGTATAAATTCCTGAGTAAACTTTGGCACTTCGCCAAAACCGATTGTGTATGTAATATGTATGAATGGTTCAGTTATCATCGTATCCTCAGTTATTTTCTCGACGTTTAAATAGTTGTTATTTGTAATTTTATCAATGAATCGTTGAACGTTTCCTGTCAAAGTATCGTAAGTGATTAACATTACAAATGGTTTTTACCCGTAACAAACTTTGCTGTACTAAAATCAGCTTCTGATTCTAGATATTCACTCTCATTTGAAATCTCAGAATTAATCCTTGCCATTTCTTCATATCCCTTGGCCATTTGATCATAAAAACTTGTTTTTTCAAGCTTCCCAACCTCAAAGTAATGCAATAAATGATTTTCAGGAACAAGATTCTTTTCCCCATACTCATTTACAGACAGCACATCACCAGGTTCTACGATGTACGATGTTCCATCAGGATTATGAACAGTTGTCGCTGTTTCAACTACTTCAAGGTCTACTAGATGTCTGCTATGTACATACGGTTTTTTTAATTTTCTTACAGCTGCTCCCATTATATTTCCCCCAATTTTTATTTATATGAAACTGTGATTTTATAGTAAATCTCCATCAGTAAGCAATACCATTTCTTCATCGCTTGTGATATCTTTTAATACCTCTTTAAGTGGAATTAAATTTTTGTCCTCTCCTGGCGCTCTCCCATATCTCATAGCAGCGTAAATATCTCCAACTTCAATCAGTTCTTTAGATAAATCTCCTTCATCATCAGCAGAATCCTTTTTATAAAGTTCCATAGCCTTTTCTTTTGTATTTGCTTTAATTAATGCATAATATGGGTTGCTCACTTCAAAAAATTTCATCTATATTCCTCCATTTTTCAATTATATTTAAAATCAAATCAACATCTTGTATTCTATCAAGAATACTGTATACTATATTTAGTTAAATAGAACACACTTTCCCACGATAGGCGGTGATTTCCTTGGCAAAGTCTAGTAGCAGAAGAGTCTCATCTTCAAAACTTGCAACAAAAGCTTCTAAAGTGCTTAATTCTAAATCTTCAAGTAAGACAGCAAAGAGTTTAGCTGGATCAGTTCTCTCTCAAGCTAAGGCTAAAAGAAAGTAACTGTATTGAGGTATGTTGGTTAGGAGATGGCTTAAGTTATCTTCAATCCTTCATATCTTCTTATTGATTTTTGTGAACCTGTCTATCTCTTTCCCATTAACAACAACTTTTCCAAAGAACATCTCTTTAGGTCTTGCCCACAATACAGTGCCGTCCATATCATGGTAAACAACAAGCTCTTCTTCTGTTTCTGTATGAATGACTTCTCCAACGAGTTTATAGGTTCCACCCTTATAATGTTTGAAGTTACACATGATATGCTCAAGTATATCTATTGAATTCTCCTCCTTAAGCTTCCTCTAAATTCAATACAAGAACATTTTTATATGGATCTAGTTGAATCTCATCGCTTGTTGCTTCCCCATCAACCCTAAAGCTAACAGGTGTATCTCCATAAAAATCAAGTTGATCTTGTAATGCTTTGATTACATCACTTACTTTTGGTTTACTTAACTTTCCTTTAAACTCATCATATGCCATTTAGAATTTCCCCCTTTTCTCTATAGTTTCCTATCAACAATTTCTTTAATGTCCTTCAATACTGTCCTATATTCATTGTTAAAGCCACTTGCATCAAGATTTACTGAAATTCGATAAGTTCCTGAGTTGTCGAACATGGTAATGAAAGTTTCTGTGCCATCTTCTTTAGCAGTAAAAGTAACATCGTGTACTTCAATCCGATCTGCGTTGTTCTCTTCTTTTAACTCCTCAAAATATTGCGGTTGCATCATATCAAACAATTCTTTAACTGTAGTGAATGCTTTTTGTTCTAACACACTATCTTCTTGATAATCAAAACTTTCAAAATAAAGATCATATGTTATATAGCCTTTTACATTGTCTCCATGATTTGTATATTCCACTTTATCCCCTCCAATTTGTTTGAAATCATCCTTTTACTTAAATTTATAATTTGGCGGTGCCCTTCCTCAGTCTTAGGTGTTCAACATGCATTCTTCTTTGCTGCTGGATTATGTTAACCCATTTAAATCTTCTAAATTATAATTTAATTGAATAGAATCAAGGCGTTTATTAATGATTTCTATGTATTTTGGTTCTGTTTCAAAACCTAGCCATTTTCGTTTAGCCAACTCACAAGCAATCGCTGTTGTCCCACTTCCAAGGCAATTATCAAGAACAACTTCTCCTTCATTTGTGTAAGTTTTAATCAAATACTCAAATAATTCAACTGGCTTTTGTGTTGGATGTATTGTTCTTTCGACAACAGCAAAGTCAAGCACTGAAAGAGGGTATCTCTTCCCATCACTTACTGTGCTGTGTGAATCTTTTGTTTTACCGTAATTGCCTTTGTTAAGTGCGTTTTTGGAACAATTTAACCTCTGATATGGTTCACCTTCTCTCATTTGAGGATTGTATGTCGGGAGTTTTTTGTAAAATACTAAAATGTTTTCGTGGTTTTTCATAGGCATCTTTTTTGCGTTTAAGTGTCCTGTTCCTCTGTTTTTCTCCCATATCCACTCGTATTTTAGAAGTTTTAAATTACTACCTCCTAATACTTTATCGAAAGGTGTTTGGGCAGTAAGAACAATAGCGCCATTATCCTTAATTATCCGTTCATATTGTTCCCATAATTTATCTAAAGGTATTATGGAATCCCATTTATTTTGAGTTGTTCCGTATGGCAAATCACAGAGAATCATATCTATTGATTTGTCTGGTAGGAGTTTCATCCCCTCTAAACAATCCAATTGGTACGCTTTGTTAAGTTGTATGCTTCCTAATAGCTCTTTCCCCATCAAATCACCTATTTCAACTTTGATTTTTAGAAATTCTAGTTATAGTTAATCCCTATATGAACATTTGTTGTTTCTATTTTTTCGACGATGCTTGAACTTGATCCAATATCCACTATTAATGTTTCAATAAAATAAAACTTTTATTTAGTTCCTTGACTGAGTAAATCGATACATTTTAATGATCAATTTTCTAAAATAAGCTTAATAATTGTTCCCTGAAAATAATCCGATCTTGTTTCAACTTTTAAAATTTTATAATGCTTTTTCTGACCTTCTGAACGGAGCTGAACAAAACAGTCTTTTGTAGCCTTATTCTTAAAAATGAGCTTATAACATTCCTCTTTGTTAAGGGCATCATCATTTCTTTTTATAAATTCTATGCCATCAGACACTTCCTCTACTTCAACCTTTTCAGCAATTAGAATGTCTTCTGAAGTATTTGGTAGCCATTTATTGTCATCAATAGAAATGATTTTAAGTTGTTCTATAACCATTCTTAAATACTCTCCTTTTAATATATGTAATTTATATTTTATTTTGATAAAACTGTAGTTGGCAACAGAAAACCAATCAGGTATCCTGCTAAGAATGCAGCTAATGACCATTTAATTAGTGTTAACCAGAATTTCTTATCCAACCGCTTATTCTTTTTCAATAATGTGCTCACCCACCATTCTCTATAAAACTTGAATTTTATTTAAATACTTCTCCCAGGATAGCAAGTACAAACATTCCAACGCTGCCAATTACACCAAACCATTTTGATGCATCTATGTTTTTCACAGTTTGCGCTCTCCTTTGTTTTAATCTTTATAAGGCTTAATATGATCGATCCCAAGTACTTTTAATGTCTTCTTTACATTCATCCCCTCGCATTTCTCTCGAATTTTCTTGCTCAATTTTTCAGCACATTTACTGCAGCAATTGAACTCAATTCTGTCTTCCATGCTTTTTGCATTTTCTTCTGTTAATCTTAAGCATAAGGGGTATTTCTCAACCCCTTCGTTACAAATCTCGCATATGTAGTCCATTGAATCTCCTTAGCTGTTATATTGATTATATATGTTATTTGTATTTTAATCAACACTTTTTATATGTTATTTATGTTTTTATTATGACCATATGTTCTTCTTTAATCTCTCTAGCAAGATCCATGAATTTAAAATCTTAGGCTCAATTAATTTCCACGTTTCATCGTCAATTGAAGCAGCTTCTTCCAGCGTCGTATGTATATAATCTAGGTTACTATGTACCGCTTCCAACTCATCTTCCATCATAGCTTTATCCCGTTCTCTCAGGCTATCGCCTCCTCCTTAATGCAATGGAATGTGGTACGTCCAACTATCTATAAATTTGTTATCGTATGTACGTTCTTGTATTTCACAAGTGAATCCTTTTCTGCGTCTAACAAACACTTCTGCTTTTGCTTTGGTGATAAACTTTTTTGGAACTCTTGTCCCGTTCCATAATACTCGAAAATAATTCTCTATCTACTCCACTAACCCTTCTTCTAAAGTTTTTCTTTGTTGGATTAAATCATCAAACCAATCCTTATTTTTTGTATCTAATGCTAGATCAATTAGTGAATTTATCTCAGCAGTTTTAATCTTTCTAAATTCTTTATCTTCATATGCAAGCAATGATTCATCAAATTCCTGGGCGTACAAAAGCCCATCCACTTCAACTTTATATTTAATAACACTCAATTCTTTCCCTTTTTCAATTGATACATGGTGTGTTGCTTTAATAACTTTACCAACAACACCTCTTGAAGAAATCAGAACACTCTGTCCAATTTTAAATTTCATTCCTTTCTTCCTCTCTAGTGGATTAAATTATTCTCGTTAACGATTTGCATTTTAGGATGTCCGCCAAGTGACTTAACCATATTCTCAAGATGTTCAATTCTGCTGTTCAACTCTAGGCACCGCTGCATGTAGAACTGCTTAGGTTCAGATACAAATCCCTTGCCTTGTTTATATCCATCTGCTAGGCCAGTACCAATTACAGCAGGAATCAGGTCGATTAAATCATCTTTACTAAAACTATGTATGTATTCTTCTAAAGTCATATCCTTAATTACAGTATGTAGTATTTGAATTACTTGGGCACTTTGCTTAACGTAAATAGCGTAGTTATCTAAATCAATATGTACGACTTTCAATGAATTGATTTGCTCTAGGATACTTTTCATTTTCCCGTTCCAAGTTTCTTCAATTCAGCGATGATTAAATTCATCCCATCTTGATATGCATTTTTCAGATTGTTTAAAGCCTGGATTTCAGATGCTAAATATTGAATAAATTTTTCTGGGTGCGCCTCTCTTCCAGAAGCTAGTTTTTTACGATAGTCCTCAACACTTTTCTTGAATTTTGAGACAATAATTTCGTTTTCAGTCATATTTCACCTTCCTTTTCTTTTCTAAATGAAATTGATCTTTCATCGAAATTTATTTAGCACTTTCTCAATTTCGGCTTCTGCTTCGATCATCATTAGGTATGCTTTGTTATGAATTGTTGATTCACATGCCTCACTCAATCTTTTAATGAAGTCTTCCAAAGTTTGCTCCTTTCTAATTTCTAAATAAATGAGATATTTTACTGTAAGTTTTAATCAACAATCCTAACGTAGACTGAATGACTATCAAATTTTCTTTTTCTTGGCCTTTTTACGTTAAATAGTATTTCAGAACCCCGATACTTTTCGTTTTCAGGAATAGTATGTATATCAATCTCTATAACTTCTGTGTTCATATCTGTGTCATTTGCTAAGAAATCTTGACTTACACCATGAAGTACTAATTCCACGTCTTTGGCAGATTGAAATTCAACCTCTTTATAATTCTCTTTTAGTTGGGCAATCTTTTGATCAATCCAAAAATTAAGTTCCATTCTTCCACTCCCTGAATATGTCTTATTTTAAATTTATAAGCCTTCCTCACTGACCAAGTAGATAATGTCCTCAACAATTTCATTGCTGTCGTACTTCTCTGTGTCAAACGAGTATGTATGTAATTTTGATTTTGGAATCACCTCATTATAAAGTTCCACAATTGGTTCAACGTCTTTCGTGTTAACCTGATCATCTCCTCTGCTGAGAATCCTTTCTTTAATTACTTCAGGTCTTGCATACAGATAGATTAACTTGGCCTTGCTCAATAATTTGTCCTCAATATTGCTTACTTGCTCATCTGAAAGCTTTGCATGACCAGGAAACATCGTTGCATAAACAAGGTTGGAATATATGTATCTATCTATAATCAAGTTGTCGTGTTCTGTTAGTTCAAAACAATAATCATATAGGCTGTCCTGACTTCCTTTAGCTAATTCAAACGACGAACCTCGTAGTGTTTTGCAATCTAGCGTTTTTGACAGCTGCTTTGCTACTGTAGATTTATAGCAGCAGTCACACCCCTCTAAAATAATGATCATTTATCATCCTCCTTTGCAACTTTGTGAAATCCCATTACTTCATGAGATCCGTCCTCATATCGCACTTCAAGTTGTGAGTATCGAGTTGACACTGTAGCCACTACTGCCCTTTCTTTATTATGGTTAACTATTACTGTGTCGTTTACCTCAAACATGATATCACCTCCTTAATTCAGCTAATTCACTTCTGTCATAAAGTTCAATCATGTTGTACTCATCATCAGCAACTCCATATTGTTCGTTCTTATGTACTTCCACTACTGTTCCTACTCCGTATAAAGTAAGAACTCTTTGTCCTAAAGTAAGCTTGTTCAATCAAGTCACTCTCTTCTTTATGTGTTATTTTTAACTTCTTTGACTGTTAGTGTTTGCCTCCCGAACTCTCTTGCCTTTTGAAGATTTTCAATAAAGACATCTAATCTATTTCCTTTTATGTCTCCACCTCTATCTTGACAAACTCTTAGTCCGACATCTTCTATGTATAATTTTGTTCCAAATTTCATGTATGGTGGACAAGCAATTGTAATGCCTTGCTTTGTAGTCACACCGCTTGCTGTTGTTCCATAGTCAGCGTGTCCTGGATGCTTACCTGTGCTTTCGTAACCGTTTGTGTAAGCTGTAACAACCATTTTGCGCGTTTGACTCTTTTGTTCCACAGTTTTCTTTGTTTGCTTGACATTTTTATCTCCTTTCTTCTTTTTAACTTTTTTAGCTTTCTCTTGAACTGGTTCAACTTTGATTTTCAGATATTTCTTTTGTAATTTCTCAGTTATTTCTTTTTTGCTATCTTGCTTTGGTAATGGTACATGTAACTGGATATGTTTCATTGGAAAACCTTCAGCTAACTTTGTCTTATTTACCTTTTCACTCGGCTTGTCCTGGATTAAACTCGTTTCCATCTTAATAAACGAGAATGTTAGCAGCCATCCTGTTAAAATTATCAAGACCTTTGGGTTAACTTTATAATATATGTTATTTGTATTTTTGTCTACAAATTTTTTGATAATTCTCATCACTCCTCAGGATTTTTTCTTTGGGTTGTAAGGATCAGAGAACCGTCCTCATCGATATGATCGATTTTTGAAATTGTATGGTTGTACACACTGTTTTTATATACTTTTGGAATGAAGTTATTCCCTCTTCTAAAACCAGTAACCATTAAAAGGGTACCTCTGGTATACCAAGATTTTTCTACAATCTCTTTTTTCCCATTCCCAATAGGTTTTGATATTTGTTTATTATAGTGACCGAATGAATTGCTCCATTGCTTAACGTTTACAACTCCATCCTTAGTTAGTAGTGTAATGGTGTGCTTATTCTTATCTCTATCTAATACAGTTCCAGCAATTCTACATAACTCGTGCTCATATAATGTTTTGCCTTTCCACTGATATGGCCTTCCCTTAACAGGCTCTTCTGGAAGTTCAAAGAAATTTTTGATGCCATACTTTACCTCGTCTACATGCTTCAACTCATGATCACCGTAATAGAAACTCAGCGACTCCATTTCCCATTTGCTATACGAGCCGTCAGCATACTTTATCCATTCAGATTCAAGCAGAGCATTATTTAATCGCAATAGTGCCTCTTCTGATGTTATCCAATCTTTTAAGGGTTGTATCTTTCTTTCTTGCTGCTTATCAAAATTTTGTAAGGATACTATTGGCAGACCGTTATCAAAATCGACTATACATGATTCATCGTAATGATTGTTTAGAAAATCAGATGCCACATCATTTAAAAGGAGTAATTTATCCTTGGGTTTATTAATTGTCTTATAAACGTTTTTCATTATGTATTCTCTGAATTTATAGTAGCGTGTCTCTGTATGATACTCTTTTGGAATAAGATTATGATTTAACAGCATTCTTGTATTTGCCATTGTTAGCTTTGTCTTAGGTTCTGATATCAGCGTAATAAATTCTTTCATCAGTTGTTTTCTTTCACCGAAAGAATCAAATGCGCCACCTTTTATGAGTTGTATAATCTGTCCTTTTTTTAGTTCTCCTTCAATGAACATTCTCTTTACAAAGTCATCAAAGCTTCTATATGGCCTTGCTGCAACAATTTTATGAACAACATCATCTCCAATGCCATTCATACCTTTCAAGCCGAAAAGAATGCTTCCTGAATCTTTGTCCGCTTTAAAACTAAACTTAGCTTTATTAATATCAGGCAGATCAACTTTAACTCCTCTTTGCCTCATATTGCCGATAGCACTTGCAATCTTCCCATAGTTGGTTGAAGCTTTCTTATCATCTTCCTCAGAATCAATGCCACCACTGTTTACTGTGAGACAAGCAGTGTTCCAATATAATGGGTCATATTTGTAATTTAGGTTTTGTTCTTGTAGAGCAATCACTGAATATGCCAAAGTGTGAAGCAGTGAGAAAGAATATCCGAATTGCCTCTTAAACTGAACATTCCAGACATAATCAAGCATTACTCTTCTAGTGCCTAGCTTTTCGCCTTTTTCAAAAAATAAAGATTGAACTTTCTTTAAAACATCGTCTTTCTTTTTTGCAATTGCTTTTCGCAGATGATTGCTTTCTTCAATTGAGAACCCTGATATTTCTTTATCCATTGACATTTGCATAACTACTTCTTGGGTATCAGCAACTCCATATATGCTTTTGAGATGCCTTGAGAGAACTTGGATTTCATTTTCATTAAGACCGTATTGCTTCATTTCATTTATCCAAATCTCAATGTTTAATTTATGTTTTGTATAAACGTCTACAGGTTGTTCTTCACCATCTGACATTAGTCTCATTAGAGAGTTAGTGACTGAAGCCTCCAGCAAACTCTTTGGAGCAACCTTGATTGCAGCTTGTTGACCCACTTCTGTAGAAAACTGAAACAAATCAATAATTTCACCTCTGCCCACCATTTCCCATAGTTTTGGATCTTCATACTCGATCACATCAGGATGAAGATAATTATTATATGTTTTTTTCAAATTTTCTAAGGATTTAATTTCCCCACTTTCAATCAAATGATCTAAAGTAACCCTCATTTTATCTAAAGCTTCAATGGTTAATAAATCAAACTTTGTTGATCCCATTGATTCGCTGTCGCCCATATCAAATTGGGTTATATAAACTCCTTTAGGAGTTCTCATCATAGCATTGGACTTAGTATAGTCTTCATTAAAGATAAGTACTCCTGCAGCATGTGAAGAACGCTTATTTGTAAGACCTTCAATTTTAAGACAAGTATCTTTTAAATTTGGATACGACTCAACTTCCCTAATAAATTCTTTAATTGGCTTTCTATCTAATTCCTCATTTCCAAAGAAACAATCGTTAAGCGTCCAGTTTGCTCCTCTTTCAAATGGTATCATTCCACTTAGATATTGTGAGATGTCATTATCGATTCCCAACCCACGACATGCAGTTTGTAAAGCAGATTTAGATTTTTCTGTACCAAAGGTACAAATCTGAAGTACTCTCTTTTCACCAAACTTATCACGTAGAGCTTTCAAAATTTTAGGTCGCTTGGAACCCTCAGTATCTATATCAATATCAGGTAAATCTGGTCTTGATTTATGTATATGTCTCCAATGTGGCAAGTTGTATTGCATTGGGTTAATTTGAGTGATATCAAGTAGGTAGTTAACTAAAAATCCTGCTGCTGATCCCCTTGCAACACCAACCAGACTATCTCCACCACATTCATCATCCCAAATGGTGTTAATGATTTCTCTAACTGTTACATAGTAAGATGACATTGCTTGATTAAGCTTTTGGCTGATTTCCCATAGTTCCCCTAATTCAACATTAATTCTTTTAAGAATTTCATGAAACTGTTCTCTAGTTAAGTCTGGTCTTTTTAACTTTTCATTGAACCCATCTTCAATTAGCTTTATCAGATACCTGTCTTGCTCATCGTTTGAATTAGCCATTTTACCAATGTATTCATACTTTTCATATCCTGGTTTAAATATGTGTGATAGCTCAAAAACAGGTAGTTCAATTTTTGGAATATATGGTTCATGTTCAATTGTGTAGTCATCAACCATGCTTCCAATAAGCATTGTATTTTCGATTGCTTCACTTACAACATTTTTTTCTATATAGCTCATTCTTTCATATATTTCACCTATATTTTGAACAAAGCAAGCCTCATAAAAGGAATCAACTTCTCTTTCTCCGTCTTTTGCGTTGAGAAATGCCTGATGAATTGCTCTGTCTTCTGGTCTAAGGTAATGAGCATCAGTTGTCACAATCATTTTTAATCCATAACCGTTAGCAATATCAATCAATTTCTTATTGCAATAAACCTGCTCATCGGAATAAGCTGGCTGCAGTTCCACAAAGAAATTCTCTTTACCAAATACATCTATACACCATGTCATAAAGTCGTGAATTTTTAGTTTCAATCGCTTAATCTCTTCTATCTCATTGTTAACTTCAACTTCTCTAATTTTTAGCAATTGAATGTTAACTTCAGAACCCAAGCAAGCTGTGGTAGCTATCAGATTACCTGGATTCTGCCTAACAATTTTCTCTACATCTTTTTTTAACGTTGGCACCCTTTCCATTGTTCCAGTGTAAAAAGAGTTCTCCCAGGCCATCGAGGACAAAATTCTTAGTTGCTCATGACCAAATTGATTTTTGGCCAACATTAAAAAGTGAGGAAATTTAGTGACTCCAGACTTATAGTTATCTCTAACCTCTTCCAGTGAATCCACCAGATAAGCTTCATTCCCCAGAATTAGCTTGAAGTCTTCTGGCATTTCACCAGAATCCTTCATTTTTTTCACAGTTTGGATTGCTTCTAAGTGCGCCGACAATACTTCATGATCTGTAATTGCTAAACCTTTGTAACCCTGATCTAATGCTGTTTTTAGCAACTGTTTAACCTGGTTAGTAGAGTCTAATAATCTGATATTACTTTTGTCAGTATGACAATGACAGCCAATCATTTAACCCCTCCTAGAACACGAGTTCTTTTTCTTTGGTCTTAACCACCTCCAGTTCAACAATTTCAAACTGAGCTGTTTTTCTTCCCATATATTCATTTGCCTTTGCTTTTCCAATAATGTTTAAAACAAGTAATTTACCCTTGTTTGGTGTTAGGTTTTCATAAAACTCTGTATCACTTTTAAAACGTATGTATTCAATGTCATCACACTTGAACTTAATAGTATTTTTATTCTTTTTCCCTATGTGTTCGATACCTTCTGCTGCAATTTCAATGTTTGTAATAGAAATCAAAGGTTCTTCAACTTTGTATCCCCATAAAAATTTATGATTATCGATTGTAAATATAAAATCTTTGGTTAACTCATTTGATGGGATTTCAAAATCCACTTCAAAGCAATCGTTGTGTGCAATTTCCTTTAATCTTTCATTCAGTTCATCATTAACAACTGCTAATCTATCTCTTTTAATTTTAAAGCCAGCAGCATTAGGATGACCTTCTACAAATTCAAATTGGCCTGTAGACAAAAGCAATTCTTTAAAATCCTTGATCTCACCTTTGTCATATCCTCTAATAGAACCTGTAAGCATCCCTTCTTCTTCATCTTTCCTAGCCAATAAAACAGGTCTTTTATAGGAATCTGCCAATTTATTTGCCACAAGTCCTGTTAAGTCTTTATCCAAGATACCTTCCACATACACAATGAGCACTTTGTTATCTAACAAACCCTTGCTTTCAATTCTAATTTCAATCTCTTCTGTAGCTTTATCAACCAATCTTTTTTGTTTCCCTTTCAGATTGGTAAGCATCCTTACTGTATCATCCTGAATAGAAACCAATTCTTCAGTATCTGAGCCTCTTTTTTTGTATGGCACTTTCTCTTTTGATCCAAGTAAAGCTTTAAACATTTGTTCTTTTTCTTCTCTGCTGCCAACTCTTATCGCCGCATTTATCAAAGGATTGATGTAAAATTGTGTGCATTGAATTGTCTTATTACCACCCGTAGAATACTCTTGCTTTTTAAACAACTTTCTAAGCAATGGATTTTTTAGCTCATTCAATCCTAAATTCATGTAATATCTCGTTTCTAATTCACGTGAATCCGCTGAATCAGCAATATTACCGATAGAAACTAAATCGACAAACTGTTTGGCTATATCTTTATTGAGTTTTGCATCCAATGCCTGGCATACCTTATAGACGATCCCTGCTCCTGTAAGAGACTTGTTTTTATATCCAGGAGACAACTGGTTATTAACAATAAGAGCGTCTTCAGATTCAATGTCACAGTCATGGTGATCAATCACTATAGTGTCAAACCCTCTATACCTAAGTACTTTATGTTCATCATATTGATTAGATCCTGCATCAGGAATGATTACTAAATCCGTATTTGATGGAACATCATCTGGATTGATTCCATGTTGCTTACCTTCTTGCAATCTATAGGTAATTTTCGCTCTAGGGTACGCTTTCTTAATGTACCCAATTAAAATGGCTGATGAAGTGTAGCCATCCGCATCACAATCCACTTGAATAAATATGTTATTTTTGTTTTCTAAATGTTGAATAATTAATTCAGCAACTTTATCAATATTGTTT
This sequence comes from Bacillus sp. Leaf49, assembly GCF_001426125.1. Lineage (NCBI taxonomy): Bacteria > Bacillati > Bacillota > Bacilli > Caryophanales > Bacillaceae > Bacillus > Bacillus sp. Leaf49. The sequence goes on from NZ_LMRK01000020.1 coordinate 134,204, forward strand.
AATAAGGAATAATTCAATTCACTGCTTTTTCCCACATCAATAAAACCACTTGGATTAGTAATCCCTCTATTAACTAGGATTGTTTTAATCGGATTCTTGAGGTAGTCATTACTACCAATAAGTTTGTACTCCATTTATTCCTCCCTCGTTGTGATCTCTATTTTATTTTTCATCAACTCCTCCAATATTTGTTTCCCTTTATCTGCTGGGCTGTCTCTGTAATCCAAAAGATCATTGTAATCCCAAAGTGCAAATACTCTCATGTATGGGGTGAATTTACTTGCCAGCTTCACAATTTTCTTCTCATACTCCATTAATTTTTCAGCATATATATCATCAGCCTCATCTTCTTTTTGCGGCCTGAATTTATCTAATCCAATAATTACTTCTTCAACTCCCAGTGATAGCAATATATCTCGATGATAAACTGAGATATTACTAGAACACACCGCACAAGTGAAGTTATCGTCACCATAAAAATCGTTGCATTTTAAAACCGATTTTTCTGATTCAAATAGAACCGCTTTTTTCAGTCGCTTAACTGCTGATTTTGTTATATGCAACCCATACAAATTCAACATTGTTGGATGATTGTACAGAGTGTTTTCTATTTTCAAAGGCATGTATTTAAATCCTTGTTCTATTTCTTCTTTAATCATCGATCTCTTTCTAATCCCCACCAAATTACCATGTAAGTCTCTATGAGGAATTGAAATACCTTCTGTATGAGATCTGAAATAGTACCCTATCTCAAATGTTTCCATCGTAGAGTGGCTTATGCCTTCTCTAAGCCACTCTGTATGATGGTAAGGAATAAATACATTGAGTACTTTTTCGTTAAATATAGGGAGGTCTGTGTTCTGTTTTGGTGTTCTTTTGAATCGGTCAAATATTGCCCAATCTTCTTCTAAGGTTTGTTTTTTTGAAGCGCTTGAGCCTCCAAAGCCAAACCTTTTCCCAGTTATACTTACTATGTATTCAATTGCCTGACTAAAAGTAAAACTAACGCCCTTTTGTTTTTTCGCTCTAATAACAAGCTCAAATACATCAAAGCTGTCACCGCATTCTGTATAACATTTGAACTGTTTGCTTTCATTGTAATAATACAACTTGAAGCTCCCACCTGATGCGTTGTGACACACAGTTCTATATACTGGATGACCATTCTGCCATAGATTCTTTTCGCTTCCCAGTTCCCGCATTATCTTATGTATTTCGTCTATCGTTAAGCTATCTTTTATTTTATCTTTATCAAAACGCAAGGGTTAATACACCCCTATCCTGCCTGAATAACAAGTTTATCTACATTAACAATTTCATTGTCAACATTAGTAACAAAGCAATCTTTAATTCGCATAGTTCCCATGTTTATGTATGTAAAGACTTTTACGTTCACATGTCTATTTCCACGATTCTTATACACATGAACTACGAAGTTAGGTTCTCTTCCTCCGAAACTACCACTGGCAGTCATAATTTTTTCAACTGCTTTCTTTTCTTTGTTGCTAAGTGGCAATATAATCATCCCAGCATCAATTTTGTTTGCTACTGCTTTACTTCCACTTAAATATTGGCCATCAATTACTTCACCTTTCTTCCATGCTTCTTTCCACTCTCCATTGAGTTGTGTCGCAGATGAAAGGAAAATTCCGTACTTATTGGCTAATGTTTTTAGTTTATCCGATATTACGAGCAATACCTGATCTTCCCTAAGTTTTATCCCACTCCCTTTTGCCATTTCAGCAAAAATTGAAACTGATGTATGTATGTAATCATAGAAATAATACTGAACCCTATTTTTAACTACATTCCTTTCAATTGTTCTCTCAATCTCTTGAATATTAAAGTCTGGCAAATAATCAAACCAAATTGGGGAATCACTTAGAATTTCAGCTGCTTTAATTACCCTTGCTTCTTCATCTTCGTTCATATTGTTTAATTGAATCTTTTCTTCGTTTACATCACTAATGAATGCCAACGCAATGGTTTGCAATTCTTCTTGTAACATTTCTGTTGAAGTTACGTTCGAATGTTTGCCCCATTTATTTTCGATCCATTCCCTCTTTTTTGTGTCATAAAGCATTGTTGCACTTAAAACACATGCATCAGCAACCATGTTTCGAGTCTTTCCAACTCCAGTTGTACCTGAACGAAGATAGAATTTTTTCAATCTAGATCCCCTAAAAAGAGAAGTAAGCATTTCACTATTCATCGGGGCACCAATTTCAGGAGATTTTTTTATTCTTTCTAATAATTTGTTGACACCTTCTCCACCCTGGATGCTACTACTTTCTGACGATTCTTTAAATTTCTCTTTGATTTCAACAATATTATTTTCATAAATTTTCAAAATCTCTTCAACTGAGGTTGAATCAAAGTTCGACTGCATTTCTTCTTGTTCTTTAGGATCAATCAATGTTTCGTCATAGATTCCACTGATATCAAATCCGATACCTTGCATTTCTCTAAGCAAACTGAACTTTTTCAACTTTTCATAATAGTAGTCAAAATTCTCTAATGAGGGGAATTCCTGAACTTTCTCAATGTATTCATCCCCATTAGCATCTTCAAATAACTCATATTGATTTGGATATTCTTGAAGATAGCCTACAATCTCTATTAAGTTAAGATCTTCGACTCCTTGTCGCTGCAGATTTCGCATGACTGAAAAAATTATCCTGTGAAATTTCTCAGGAAAATCTTCAGGCACAAGTTTGTATTTACTGCTTTCAGCAACAATTGAAGGATCTTTTAAAATACATCCCAAAACTTGCATTATTGTTTGTTTATCTTGTAACAATAGCATCCTCCTTTCTAGAGTTGAGCAATATCAATTAAATCTCTTGGAGCTTCATCTTTAACTTCCTTTATAGTGAAATACAATTCTGTTCTTTCTTCACATTTAGATGCGGCATCTACAATTCTTTTTTCTTCTATGTAATTTCTTTTTGCATCCTCATAGATATAAGGCACAATACCAATACCACCGTCTTCTTGAGGATTGTTACCTAGAATCTCATAGAAGTATTTAAGTGCCAATTCGATGCCTTTAAGCTTGTATCTATATTCTTCTTGGAAGTCCTTGATTTGTTTTCGTATCATGCCTGTAGGAACATCAAGGTTATACAATTTGCAAATATACTCGTACAAATCTTTTCTGTCCTCAGTTTCTCTTTGCCATGTATTAAAACAGGCTGTATGATAATACCTCTTTTTATAAGGTAAAGCTTCATCCTTGTCTAAAGACTGCTCACAATAGGGACATTTTACTTGTCTACCCATTAAATCCCCCTTTTTTTAAAATCAAGAGAGGGAGATACCCCTCTCTATTAATCTAATAAATCATTTAGATCATCAAGGATTACCGACATGACATCTAACTGCTTTGGTGTGCACTCAGTTACTTTCTTGTCTTTGCCCAAATGTTTTTCAACTACTTCATTCAATTTTTCGAGTTTCCCTTCAGCATTAAGCTGTTTACCAGTCTCTTTAATGCTACTCATTAAATCATCGAAATTTTGACTCCCTGATGAGTTAACCTCTTTTTGTTGATCATATGTAACAGCTGTGATCCCCTCAGCTGCTTCTTGTCTCTCAACCGCTTCAACGATGGCTTGGTTAAGATTCTCAGCAGTGAACTCCTCTAAATATGTATCAATATAATCAAATCGAGATCGAGCAAAAAATTCATCTGTTTCGGCCAACCACGCACTTGATTTGATAACATTCTTATTCTCGTCTACTCCATTGGATTCTAAGTAAACAACAATGTCACTATTATCAATTACTGGAGCTAATGCACGTTTATCACCTTTAGGATAGATTTTGCCTGATTTATCTGCTTCTGCATGTGCGATGAAAACAACAGTAAAACCATTGCTGATTAATTTATTAATCTCATCCCAAACTTCATTTTCATACTCTTTCCACAATCCAAAGCCATCGTTTCCATCTTTAATTCTTTCAACATTGTATTGATTACAAACATATCTGGTCGCATACTTTGCAAATGCATCAACCTCGTCTACAACAATTGTTTGATACATTTCCTTTGCTTTTTCAACGTTTTTGGAAAGCTGCTTGTTTACCTTTTTAAAGTCTCCCCAACTATTGATTGGCATAAAATTTACACCAGCAATTGCATTTAATCCTTTTTCAAAAGGTAAGTACAATGGTTTAGTCATTCTTGATGATTGCTTGCTTTTACCTAAGTTGTTAGAACCATAAATAGTGACAACCTTACCTTCAATTCCTTTTGCAATTACTGAAACTTCTGGCTTAAAAATATCTAATCCTGACAAATAACCCGCTCCTTATATGTAATTTATATTTTATTCGTTGTTTTGTTCTTTAAAATGGAAGATCGTCGTCTGCAATGGTTACAGGTTTGTTATTTGAAGTTGCTGGCTTTCCTCCGCCAAATCCACCTTTTTTCTTGTTACTTTTGCTATTTCCATTGTTATTGGCTTCTTGTTTCTTCTGATCTAGTTCGATTTCTCTTTCATTTAGTGCTTTTTCAATGATTTCAGGGTTATACGCATCTTTGTTTTCTTCCTCATAAGGGTCTTGACCAGCAGTAACCAAAAACTCTCTTTTCGTTTTTGTTTTCACTTCCACTTTAGGCTTGCCAAAAGCACTTTCTTTCTCTTTCTCAGTTCTTTCTTTATAATTTACAATTTCTCCATAAACATTTACTGTAGAATTTTTCTCATAGTTGTCAGCTACAAATTCAGAACCTTCTTCAGTCACAACAAACGAAAAAGGAATAACCTTGCCACCATATAGTGGGATATGTCCATTTAATACTGCTCTACCTGTTTCTTCACCATTTGCTCTTTCTTGTGCAACATTCTCTACAAACATCTCAACATCAAAAGTAGCTTGTGGTTCAAATTCGTCAATCGACTGTCTTCTAGCAAAGTTTAAAGATAATTCAGGGTAAGATTTCAATTCATCATTCGCAAAATATTCATTTAAACCAAGTTTGCCTTCTGCTCTAATCTTGTCTGCTTCCTCTCTAGATGAGTTTGCGATTGATTTGTATTCATCAATCATGGTCTTAAAGGCTTTTGCCTTTTTGCTCTCGTTTCCATCTTTAGTTGTGTATGAAGACATTCCTTTTAATGTATGTACAGAGAATTCATCTGTCTCAATATCAAGTTCAATATTAATCCCCTTTTTATTACCCCATTCATTTGATCTAACCTCAGCCAATGTTCCTTCTACTACTACCTTGTTCAATGCTTCTCTTAATTCAGTGTTCGCCATATGTATTATCCATTCTCCTTTATATATGTTATTTATTATTTAATTGCTTTTCAATTGCTTGGAATACGCTATCTTCTAAACGTTTTTCAATTCTTAGTTTGTGAGGTAGATTAATAACATCTACAATCTTTCCCCATCTCACTTTAATCATTAAATTACCGTAAAGGTAAACCTTACCCAGTAAACCTTGTTTGATAACTCTATCAGGTTCTCTTTCTTGCAAGCAAATAATGTGTCGGTTGAGTTTTTGTTGAATTTTCTTATCTGTTAATTTGTAATTACCTTTTACAGTATGCCTATAGGTATCAGCAGCTGTTTTACTCACTTTCAATAGCTTCATATGTTCACCTCCTCTTTAACTGTAATTCTATAATATATGTTATTTGTATTTTAGTCAACACATTTTGTATGTTATTTTTAATTTAAAATGACAGTTTTATCTGAAACAAAAAAAGAACGGCTTTAAGCCGCTCTCCGCTAATTTTGTTTAGACGTTTTTGAAATGAGATAATTAATCAATGTTATTACCAAGTAGAACAATGTTCCATAAAATACACCATTAAACAAGCTCACACCAATAAATTTGCTTATTAGCACCACATAATATGATGCTGGTGTTCCAGGGAACACGGCCATGTTAAAAAGACAAATCATGAGTGTTAATAAAAAGCATATTGAAAACACAACACGAAACAATTTTGATTTTAACATTGTCATTTTATCTTCTCCTATAGTCTATTTCCGTAGAATGAAACTTTCCCTTTATTATTACAATGGATTTCATTACTAATATGCCATTCTTCCATTATAAGGTCAAATCCTCCAAATGAAAAGCCTGTTGTAAAGTTCCCTTGAGCGTAGGCTACAGCTTTACCACTAACTTTCTTTGTTCCTTTTTTCCAGTTTTCAGCTTTCCATGTAGCTGTTTGACCTCTTTTATAATATGCATCTGTTTGGGTTGCTCTCGGTTCTTTGCCCCCATAGACAAAATATGCAGAGTTATAAACCCTAAACAACTGCAGTCCGAACATATTTTTAGCTCTGTAAATAAACTCATATTCTTTTGAAGTTGCACTTGTTGAAATTTCTCCACTCTCTGCTTTCTTCTCACCAGCATAAGTAATGAAGTATGTTGGAGAATCAGTAAAAACAACTTTGATTCCGTTGCCAATTTCGTGTGCTTCAAATTCATCTGAAGTCACATTCTTTTCTATGTACTTGCCAATATCAAAACTGTCTCCAGATTCAATCCCTGGCAACAAGTTTCTTTTCTTCTCATAATAGCTGCCTAAAAGTTCATCATTCAATTTATTATCTGAATAATACTCTTCAGCAATGTCACTTGCTTCCTCTTCATTCTTCGGTGCAGCGTCTTTTAAATACTTCAAAAAGCTTTCTTGGGACTTTTTGATCTCTTTAATAGCATTTTCATATTTACTTTCGTCTGAAACTGCTGCTGATACTTTCCCCGTTATCATGATTGAAATCACCATAACTAAACTTACGAATGTGAAAATTGATTTTTTTAACAAGTAATCACTCCCTTTTTTAACTCAACTGCAATGATAGCACTTACATTTGTTAAATCAAGGGTAAAATGGAAAAATCACAAAATCTGAGACCTTGTGACTAAACTTTCCCTTTATGTAGTTCTTATGCTATGTAATTCCGATACCTCAGATTCAATAATACTTGTTAGAACTTTTATAGAATCATTAAACTTTCCTGAATTATTCCTTACTACATAGTCGTAGTGCTCTTTATTTTTCATCTCATGATGGTATGTACTCAATCTTTGTTCAACTTTATCTAATGTATCTCCCCTTTGAATCATTTGATTATATGCCTGGTCGTAAGGAGTGTACAAAAACAACGTGACACAATTAGAATAGACCTTTTTGATCTGCTGCATTCCATGGTAGTCAACAATAACAAAAGCACTCCCAATACCCAGTTTATTTTCAAATTCTTCTTGATCAATTCCATAATAATGTCCACTGTATTCAACTTGTTCGATTAGCTTGCCCTGTTCCTTTAACTCCTTGAATTTCTCAAAGCTAATAAATTTATAGTCCACACCATCAATTTCACCTTGTCTCGGTTTCCTGGTGGTAAATGATACGACCTCATTCTTCATGACTTGACGCATTAAACTGGTTTTACCACTGCCGCTATGACCTGATAACACAATGAGTTTATTCATTACTTGCTGTAACCTCACTCCAATACCACATGCCCAACGTTCTCAGTTCAAAGTCTGCAGGATATTTCTTCATCTCCAGATGAACTTTATAACGCTTTCCTGAATTTTTATGTTTGACGCTTAATTCTTCCTTATTGAAGAATCTAACAATGGCCTGGTTGAATTCAATTGGCCGCTCAACCACATACCCATGCTTAAAAGCAGCAATAAAACTTTCAGGTTTTTCTTTATAGAAATTGTAAATCACTTCTGCAAACTCAGGGTTCTTATCTTTCATTACATCAAATTGAACTAATCCCAAATAAAGATGTTTATCTGAATAGCCAAGATTTTTCTTGAAGTATTCAACTGCCTCGTGAATCTCTGGACTTAAAACAACTGTCATTTTTCCACCCCTATACTTTATATTTTTCTAAAATTTGACCTTTTTTATCGATCACAATACCATTTAACTGCCCGTTAAAAACGGCTCCACCATCAATGCCTATGTAAGACTTGCATATACTTACCCAGACTTCATCACTATCATGAATATGTCTAACTGGGGTATGGCCAAAAATGATTGTCTTTCCTGTTTCATTTGGATGGTTCCAATGACCTCTAGTCCACAGGAAATCTTTCTCAACTGATTTTCTCCAATCGTTTAAATGAGGATTAATCCCTGCATGTACAAAAAGCGTATCTCCAAATTCATAAAATAGAGGCAACTGTTTAAGGAATTGAATTTCCTTGTTAGACACTTGCAGCATATTATTAGCTCTCTCTTCATAACTGTGAAAATACAATGGAAAACTATACTGTGTGAAGCTTTCGCATGTTCTATTCCCACCATTATTAAAATACCAATCTCCTGTTTCATAATCCTTTTCAGATAAGAAAATCGAAAGCATGTCTTCGTGATTTCCTTTTAACACAACAACCTGCTCATTGTATGTGTTCTTTAAATCCATAGCCAGTTGGACGACCTCTAGAGAGTGTTCACCTCTATCAATTAGGTCACCAAGGATAACCAAGTTTTCTTCATTCGGTTTCCAATACTGGAGCAGCTCCTTAAACTTTGCCAATTCACCGTGTATATCGCTTAAAACGAATGTTTTATAGTATTTCAATGATCATCATTTCCTTTTAATTTTAGTCGCTTCACAAAAGACTTGTATGGATAAAAATGAAAGTTATATAGATTTATAAACCCATAACATGCTATACTTTTGACTTCTAGGAGGGATTTTATGAAAAAGAAGTCATTAATGATATTTATTACCTTGTTATTTTCTCTTGTTGCGTGCTCATCTGAAGGTGTTGAAAGTGACTCTCCAGATTATATTAAAGAATCATTTGATTACTTTAAATCAATCAAATCTGTGCTTGAATCAATAAATGACGGTGAAGAGGTTGACAAAGCAATTAAATCAAATTTTGAAAGCCAGTCAGAATTTAATGACTGGATCGATGCTAATTATGACCCTGAAGATGAATCGAGTGAAGAAGCACTACTTATTAGCCACTATCAATTAATTAAGCAACTACTAGGAAACCTATCAATTTTTAATGCTGCTGAGTCAATGGGCGTTGAGGATGTAAATACTTCATCTACAATTAACTCTATCGAGGCCTCTCTTTCTAATCTAGAATCAATTTATGAAAACTATGGATATGAACCTTTAAGAGTAGCTAAACGCTATTCTTTTTTTGAGCGCCCCTTTCCTATTTCCAACCTAGTTCAGTTGCTCCGTCATCGTAAAATCTCGAAGAATTTCTTCGAATCATCTCCAAAAACTCCTCTAATTCTTCCGTTGTACGTTCCTTTTTGCTACTTTTAAACGGCTTCCCTTCCCACATAAACGACTGAATTGCTTTGGACGTTTCTTTATGACCTTCAATTGTATCTCTAAGAACACTACTCATTCGCATTCACCACCCTTACGTTTCTCAGTCTTAAACTTAATTTTAGTCAATACAATTCCTCCTCAATATATTTGCTTTCTTTTTAGTTTGATATCTTTTTCCATTCCACGATGTTCAATATTGCTTAGAAGTTGTTTCAATTTCTCATTTTCGATTCTCAACATTCTGTTATCTACTTGTAATTTGTTAATCAATGCTTCAGCGTTCAACACGTTTCCTCCTAATAAAGCTCAGGTGAGTTAGACTTTACCTTTTTATAGCCGAGCCCTTTTAAATGTTCTTCCCAAACTTTAAATATCTTGTCTATTTCAGGCTTTAACTCTCTCTGTTTTTCCCATGTCTCATGATTCCTTTTGATTTCTTTGTGATAAGATTTAATTCCATCTTCATGGTTTTTAATTAATTTTTGTAGCATGCCTATGTATTCATTCTTTTTAAATGGATGAACCAGTAACGTGGAACATTGAATTGCTATGTACTTAAAGGGGTTCTTAATGAATCGGTTGTTATCTTTTAAAAGTCCAATTAAGGGACTTTTTAAAACTTCTGTGTATCGTTTAATATCAACTTCAAACTCTCGAATTCTATTTTCAAGGTCTTGTTCCATTCTCTTGTAGTGCTTTTCTGAAGACCAGTCAACAGTTCGTCCGTATATTTTTGATTCCCAATTTACTCTAAGAACACTGCCTTTATCACTGATAATTGCAAAGGGGTTTAAATTTGCAGTAGATATTTTGACACTGCATCCATCGTATATGTTTCCCACATACTCATTAAGAAGCTGCAAAACTCGCTGTCTAATATCTATTGAAAACTTACTCTTTGCTTCCTTGTCTAAAGCATTAAATAAATTCTTTTGGACAATGGTTAGACTTGCTAAGTATGTATTTAGGTTGCTTAAAACATTGTCTTTTTCCTTGAGAATGGTTGAATATGCATTACACAAGTAATCTAAATCAGCTTGTTTATTTAATGTGGCCTGCTTTAATTCGCTTAACATTAGATTCCTCACTTTCGTTAAAAGGTTGTTTTTATCTGAATCTATGTATTGTATTTGTCATTTACTCGTCTGTAGCTCAATATCTGGAATAATGTTTTCTGGCCTGAACAGAATTTTGTAATGAAAGGGGTCTTCTTTGTTAGCCTCAAGTTGTTCTGCAAAGAAACTAACGTTGTCACTTAAACCAAGATAATGCTTTTTGTATTCATCCTTACCAATCTTGCATGTTACTGTCATTCTTAGATCACTGTCATCGTTTCCAAGAGCACAAAGCCCTTCTACAGTGAGTAAGTATTTGTCTGTGATCCCATTAAAGAAAACGATCCTTCTCTGTACCTCAAATGAGTCAGACGATTTAGAAATATTTTGTGATACTGTATCAGCCTCACTACATCCAGCCATAATCACAATAATCCCAACAAATAATGCTAACAATTTCTTTTTCATCTTCATTCCCCTTCCACTTTCAATCTAATCCCTGCCGTTAATGCATCCTGGTAAACAAGGCTTGCACATAATGCATGATGTTTTACAGCATCTGCACTGCTACTCCATCCATCATAATTCCCTGCCATTGCTTCATATTTTTGTGAGATATGATAGTCATATCGTTTTTGAAAAGTATGCATTTTATCTTCAGAATCATGAAAGGCTTTTACCATCTCTTTTACAGAATCCTTTATGGATTTTGGAACATCCCATTTCCTTTTACTCAATTCATCGAGACATTTTCGCTGTTTATCACTGAGACTCACTGCGCTTCCTCCTTTTTAATCTCCACACTCTCCCAATCAAATTCTTGTAGTATCTTCCACAATTTAGCGACTTTCGTAGCTCTCCATGCTGTCATTGCGTAAGTGTGCGCTTCACTAGTGTAATGATGACTGTTCGCCTTAATATGTTTTTTGGCTTCTTCTTTTGTGATAAAGAATGTGCTGTCTTTTTTTATGTGCATTTTTTCTCTGGAAAGAGTTCTGCTCCTTCATCCTCATATTTTTGTATCCATTCTAAAATTTCATCGTAGTCATTATTGCATTCATCCAGTTCCTTTAATTGTTCAGAACTGAATTCACCGTCCTCTTTTGCACTTTCGATGTAATCTTCAACAGGATAAGATTCTGCTGCATTAGGTAAGTAAACAGAATATCGCTCAGCGTTTCCTTCATTTGCTTCAACCCACTCATAGTCACCTACAACCCAAAAACGTGGTGCAGCCTGACAATCAACATCCTGTGTGTTCAATTCTTGCTGAAGTTCTTTTAAAAATTGAATAGCTTCTTTCATTCCATTCCTCCTAAGCCACTTGTCTTCTATTTATTTGTAACCATTCCGTAATTTTCTTTTAATAAAATAACCTAACATAATCTGATAAAATTACTAAGGATGGTGGTGATGTTTTGAAATATTATATTGAGGATCTCATAGATTCTATTGCAGGCTACTCTAAAACTCTGCTTATCAAGATTTTCTTTTATATTGGACTTCCTATGGCATTAATTTATTCTATTTTCTTCAGATGAGCAGGGTCATTTAATCCTGCTCTATTAAATTTGTTTAAAAAATTACTTTTATTGAGTTTTATTTAAAAAATCACAATAGCTTTGACACTCATCAACAGTTTTGAAAAACGTATTATAACTATTCAATTGATCAAACTTCATCTCTAAGCTATAAATATTTTCAGCTCGAATGTTATCGTCATAAGAGAAATACTCATCATGATCACTCCTGTTCTTTCTGTAAAAGGCATTTACATATCGATGGCCACCTGAGTTCACAAGTGAAAAAGAATAGCGTATGTATTCTTCTGGGATATAAACTCTTTTTTTAATAGAACAAGAGCAATTTTCAAATGCTTTATTGCCAAGAGGCGTAATATATTCTATCTGCCTATTTTCATTACACTGAGAACACTTATCTTGCGCTACTCCTGACGGGTGAGCTTTGTACATAATAACTTCAGAACCATTCATTAGTTCTGAGAGTCTTTTGTTTTTCAACTCCATTTCCATGTTGTGGCGTTCCCTGTCTAACCTTCTTGATTTTTCTTTATATTCTTTTTCAATAGTATCTAAATTCTCTCTTACTACTTGGAGTTCTTTGTTTTCCTTTTTCAGTTGCTCCATTTCACTCAAATATTCTTGTTTTACTGATTTCAATAAACTTTCCTTAAATTCATTGATTTGTTTTTCAAACTCATTTGGCTCATTATAAAATTCTTCCTCATAAAAATAGTCCATTTCAATCCTCCTCGATTTATATGAAATCTCTGTTTTACTCTAATTGATATATGTTATTTTTTAATTAATCCACCATGATCTTCTTTGATATGTACCATCCACTGTTCGTATAGCTCATCGTACCAGGCGTTGCTAACCGCAGTATAAACACCGATACCTTCTTCATGCAGCATTTTAAAGATTTGCCCACTCTTCAAATTTTCAAATGACTGTTTAATCCACGTTCCCTCAACATACACATGCACCTGTTCAGTTCCGACTACAGACATTGCATCACTTCCTTTTTAATTTTTCGTATTATTCACAATCGCTAATGCACATACAAATCCCAGTAAGTACCACTGCCCTTTCGCTTTATATAACTCCTTCTCTTAGTTAATATGATATATGTAGGAGGTGATATTTTGTTCGTATCGCCAATGTTATTGCATTCGATCAAAGAACCATTCAATGATGATAGTTATATTACAGAGCTTAAATTTGATGGAATAAGACTCATTCTTTCTAAATTTAATGATCAGATAAAGCTATTCACCCGACATAACAACGAAGTAACAAGCAAATTCCCAGAGCTCTTGGATTTAGATATCCCAAATGGTACAGTTCTCGATGGTGAAGTTATTGTTGCTGCTCGAGATGGCGCTGCTGATTTTGAGGCTATGATGGAACGCTTTATGTCCAAAAAATCAGATCATAGTATTGTTTACTGTGTCTTTGATGTTATTTTTAAAGATGGCGATTCTATAGCAGCTAAACCGCTCAGTGAGCGTAAGAACCTTCTGTATTCACTTAATCTGATTCACCCAAACGTTTATGTAATCGAAGGCATTAAAGGTAATGCATCCGAATGTTTTAATCTGACTAAAGAAAAGAACTTAGAGGGAATTGTACTCAAAAGAGCTGACTCTCCTTATGAAATAAATAAACGGTCTCGTAATTGGCTTAAAGTCATTAATTATGAATACACTGAAGTTCTCATTACGGGCTATACAAAAGAAGATATGAAATTTCTTCTTTCCTATCCAGATGGATCATCAGCTGGATTTATGGAATTCATGCCACGTGAAGAACGAAGTAAATTCCACTCTATGAAACAAGTAAAGTCCGAATCTGACGAATATGTAATTATTGATCCTATTTCATGTAAGGTAAAGCACAAATTTAAAACCAAGAACGGAAAGCTCCGTATACCATCCTTCGAATCATGGGGAGTTTAATCTCTCCGTTACATAACTCCTTAAAAACTATCTTTTATTTGAAATATTGCACAACTCCATCACCCTCAAAATTAAATGGCTCTGGCGGCGGAGTTGATCCTAATAAGGCATATGATTTTTGTCGCATTTGTTTAAATGCTATTGATAAATTTTTCGATTTCATTAATTTTTCAAGTAACTGTTCCCCTATTTGCTCTAATATTTTCATAGACTCATTTTTAGTCATGCCCATTTTAGGTATCGGTAAGTCCATAACTAATGCTCCTGTTGTTACCTCTGAAACCTTCAAGGTATCATCTATTGGTGTCACACAAAAACTATATCCTCCGACCATCACTTCGTGACCAACTGCTTGTTTCCAATGATTTTTGAAATTTAAGCTGAAACGCTTCAAATTAGCATCAACTATAATTTTTTCACATTCCAATCTTCTCATCCTCCTTAAATTGATATCTTCTTTTACCTAATGCCAAAACTCCGCATCGCTTGTCTCTCTCCTGATGATCTGTATCCCCATTCTTTCTCTTGCAGCTTATCTTCTTCTTTTCGCATTATTTTAATGCAAGCTTGACACGCTTTTTTCCCGCCACCGTATTTAAACCCTACATGTCCGCCGTGTACAGAATGAAAAGCTTGAGTTTCCCCACAAAAAGAACACTGTTTCGGCTTATCAATAAAATCCCCTTGTTCATTCTTTATTTTTTTGCTTCTAAACGCCATATTTATGATACACCCCTCTCTACCACTAGCTTTATTTAAATGAAACCCATTCTTCATCTTCTTCATAAGTTTCATCTACATTCAATAGTATTGAATCATTTGCCCAGTCGACATGAATAATAACGGCATCACGATTTTTATATGTAATTACTGCTCCAATTAGTTCAGTTTTTAACTCATTAATTTGCTCTTGCAATCTCTGTATTTTTTCTTGTGTGTCTTTTAGCCGAGATATGATATTAGAATCCATTTTCGCTCCTCTTTCTGCTTAAAATCACGATTTCATCTAAATTGATAACCAGAGTGTCTATCATTCATCATGATTTTAATCAATTTGTTATTTCTCATTTCCTCTTTCTCTTTAAGAATGGCCTCTTCATTAGCTGCTAGCTTCATTTTCAACTTAACGTTTTCTTTAATCAATTTCTTCATATTGCTCATATGTATTATCTCCCTCAAGATGTATGTTATTTATATTCAAATAATATCCCTTCATCAGTCTTTGGTATCTGTGAGCATTCATTTGAATTTGGTTTATAACCAACATAAATGAATTCTTTATCTTCGTTTAGGATTTCGTATGCATTGTTCTTTTTAAACACTGGGTTGTTCGAATCGTCTGCAAAAGCTATGTCTTTCTTAAAGATTACTGAGTCCATGCCTTTCACCATCCTTCTTAATTTGCCTATGGGCGATATATGAGTTCCAGGTGCAGTTCTCAAAGATGTTTATGTCTGCTTTGAGATGCATCTTATACCAGATAAGATTAAACTTCGCTGTTTTGCATACGTGATATATGTAATTTATCATTCTAACTGTTAGCACGCTCATTTCCTTTAATGATCTTCTTGATATCTTCGATCTTGCATACTACATCAATTACATCAAATTTGTAGGCTTCTTCATCTGTAAAACGAAATTGTTCAGCAGCTTTTTCTAGGTAACTCAACGCTTTAAAATTCCTAAGAATGTAATTTGTTTCTGAGTCTTTTCTTTTAAGGAGTGTATCCAGAATGATTTCATTCAGTCCTTCAACTTGGAACTCTCTAATATTTAAGACATCTAGGTATGTTGAGTTTGAACACCATTTCTCCCACACTTCATAAAGATCGAGAGGATAATTTAAAATAAAACTTTTAGGTTTATTTTGCAATTGCTTGTCTTCGAATTTCTCAGATATAATTTCTCTAATTTCTTTTTGATGCAGCTCTGTTTCTTCTATTCCTGTCAATTCTACAGCTTTGAACAGCAAGTGAGCCAATAATAACTCAAATTTGTTTGGTGGAATACTTGATTCTACAGCAACTATGTCTTCCTTCGGATTAATATCATACTGATGATAAATGGAATATGTGTAAACATGATTTGAAAAAAGCGTTTCTGCTTTAGAAAATACTGATTTAATATAGTTTTTGTTCATATTATTAATCTCCTTTTTGTTTTTTAGTCTTCCCACTCAGAATCATCAAACGGTTCTAAATCAGCCGTACTTTCCCATCCTTTAATAAAAATAGTTTCATTATCTTTATGTTTTAAAAGATAATCTGCCAACTCCTCTGGAGTTCTAATTGATGTTTTTTCATCGATAATGTCTAAAATAATATCTCTGGCCATTAAGTTTGTTACAACTGTTTTCATGCTTCCCCTCCCAATTCCTTCGAAATAATCCTTTTATTAAAAACCTGTGCTTTTTTTAAATCATATGTTGATTTACAGTAACCCTATCAATCAACCAAAATTCTAATAGCTCTTCTTTCGTCTTGTTTGATCTTACATAAGCAATGTGGGGCAGTGCTCGGCTTGCTCCAAAAACTTCTACATCAATTTCTCTGAGTTCGGATAAAACTTGTTCACTCAAATTCTCAGTTAATCCTAGAATATATTCTTTAATAATTTTCTCCTCCTCAACTCGGTGTATAGTAAATGTCTAATTGAAAATCATATTGCGGATACAGTCTCCAAATTTCATGGCCTAAATATCTATTCTGAGCATAGTATAAGCAGTTTGATGTACCGCTCCTGCTCCCATCATAAATCGCTACAATACTCTTACTGTGATCCACCATGTACTCATTTCTTCTACTTAGTTTTGCGACTGAATATTCTCCAATAGGAACTGAACCATCTTTGTAATTTTCAGTTTCATCAACCTTGATTACTTCATCTGCTTTATCAAGCATCTTTCTATACCAGGCCTGTTGCTCTGTTGACCATTTCTTATCCTGATTTTCAAAAGGCACCGCAACAATATTTTTGATATGAGGGTACTTTTCTTTCAAAATATGTACACACCAGAATGCAGCAGTGTCAGCACCTAAAGCTCCACCAGTTATAAATCGTTCGCTTTCATTCTCTACAATCAATATTTCAATCACTTCGAGAAGCTTTTCTTTTAGCTTCAACATTGTTGGGTTTTTCATGTCATACCCACCCAATTTTTGTGGACGATGACCTGTGAAGCACACTGTTTTATGTCTTATTTTTTCACTTTCTTCAAAGATGCGTAGTTCTTCTTCTCTTTTTTCCCTTTGCTTCTTTATCCACTCTGGATCAGAAAACTTTTTAAAATCAATAGCCAATTGACCAACCCCTTTCTTTTAAAACAGTCTTTTTATCACAAATCATTTAAGCTTTCCTTCAATTTATTTACCCACTCATTCCTCTTGTTCACTTTATCAATTTCTTCTTGATGCATTTTTTTGTACCGATCGATATTTTCATTCGACATATTAATTCGCATTTCTAAATACTCTTTTGGATCCTCCTTAACTACTGTTCTTGAAAATCCTTCGCAATCAGCTTTTATACTTTGTTTTAATTGGTCTATTGCGAATTCTTTAAGATTGAAATGTTCTGAAGTAGGAGGATTCCACTTTTCTACTCCATTTAATGTGTCATTGTATCGTTTTAGCCGATGCTTCCGCTCTTCGATCTCCTTATTATGTTGAACCAACTTATTTTGGTATTGATTCTCCACTTCTATAGATGCTTCCTCCAGTGACATATTCAGATATCTATCCAATCGTTTTAATTCGGAGTTAAGTGCTCTTTCATAAAAATTACTAGGCTTAAATTCAGGTATTTCAGCGGATAATGGTTCTTCTCTCATCGATACTGTTGCTCCAAACGCTCTTGCACATGTAATTAAATAATCTTTTGGAGACACAGATTCTCCATTGTAAATTTCACTTGTATATCCTGTCGGCATAATTTAATACTTCCCTTCTTTAATAAAAGAGTTTGCTAGGGAATCCCCCTAGCACCGCACTGCATAATAATCTATTGTGCATGTTAAAGAGTCTTCATTAAATTGATTGATTCTTAGAACATCATCTTCTACGTTTTTGTACTTTTCGACTATACTTTCAATTCTTAATTTGAGAAGAGGTGGCGATTCCATTCTTAGATGATTTTCACCTTTAACATATTCTTTACTAACATTCTTTAAGTACGCTGCGCTTATTTTTCCATTCTTGCTGTAATGTTTTAGATAATACAAACATATAAAAGCATAGAATTTCTCAACATCAGCAGGGAATTCATTCAAATCAATTTTAATGACACGCTTTTCATCTAAAAGCACCTCGTATCTAATCAATTCTGAATGTTGCCCTTTTCCAAAATCATTTTTCAGATATACTGCATTATATTCATTCTTATTTGTCATTGTATTGACCTCCTATAATTTTATAGGCTGAATATAAGCTGTTATTCATTCTGTTGTCAATATGTAATTTTTATTTTAATCTAATTCCCTCATATCATCTCTCTGTTTGATATATCGTCTGAATTCTTCCCATTCTATCTCTATTTCTTTTATGCTGTTGCTTATGTAATTTTCTGCGATTTCGGAATCAATACCTTCTTCCACTGACAACTGATACATAAATTCAATTTTTGCTATTTTATCTGAAAAAGATTTCATATAATTTTTTGCTTGGTTTAAACGATACTGACTTAATCCATGCTTCGCCTTGTCTCCAATAATCATGCGTTTATCTCCTTTGTATTGACTTCATCAAGATATTCAAACTTTTGCCATTGCTCAAGTAAATGTATGGCAATGCTTCGAACAGTATCTATCATCTCTTTCTTTTCCAAATTGTTAATATGTACATTCCAATCATTAGAAATCTTCAGAAGCTGTTGCCCTGCATTCTTGGTGTTATATTCAAGTGCCTGTATTAACTCTTTTTTATGCAAATAATCACTCCCTTTAAAATGCATCTTTTATTTACTATTCAAGCTCATCCATTGCTTTGTTGGCCAACTCATCTGCCTTTTCATTCCCTGCATCTCCACTATGTCCTTTTACTTTTAAGAATGTGACTGACGCTTGATTATTAACAAGTTCGTTTAATTCCATCCAAAGTTCCTTGTTTTCGACTGGTTTCTTGTTTGATTTACGCCAATTGTTTTTAATCCAATTCTTCACCCAACTATTCATGCCGTTAACCACGTATGCAGAGTCAGCATAAACTTCAATATGTATGTTATTTGTTTTTATGTACTTTAAAGCTTCAATTACTCCTGTCAGTTCCATCACATTGTTAGTTGTGTTTAGCTTGCCGCCTTTCAATTCAATCTCTTTCCCTTTATATGATAAGACTGCTCCCCAGCCACCAACATTTGTTTCATTTTGATTTCCTCTACAACCGCCATCAGTGTATACTATTACTTTATCCATAGCTCTCTCCTCCTTAATTAAACAACAAGTATAAGTTTTTCAGCTGCTCTAGTGATAGCTGTATAAAGCCATCTATGGTGTGTTTCATGATTTAATACTTCATTTATTACTACAACATTGTCCCATTGAGATCCTTGGGATTTATGACAAGTGATTGCGTACCCAAAGTCAAAACGATTGTAATCTGACTCTTCCCAGGGAAGCATTTTAAATGTAGGATTGGTTAATGATTCATTTGGAATATAAAGCTCTTTAAAACATTCCTCAGTGAAATCTGGCCTAAAATCAATAGTCGTTGATTCATGCTTTAGTTCTTTTTGAGTCTCATTTTCTTCATACACCTTATCAACATAACCAGTCATTCCATTCACTAATGCGTAGTCACTCACAGCTTTTTCCCAATCATTTTTCAAGCAAATCATTTTATCCCCCACCATAGGGTATTTAGATACAAAGCCTAGCAGCTCTCTAATTTCATCATTGATATATGACCTTGTTTTGTTATATCCACAAATGATTTGATCAGCAGTTTTATATAGTCTGTTTTTATGTGCTTCCCATGTTACTTTATCAATGACAACAACTTCTTTGTTCTCTCCATATGTTCCAGGTGCAATAGCTTGTTTTGTTCTAGCCAGCATAGACAATTTAATAATCGGATTTTCAGCTGCTTGTCTATGAATCTCTGTAAGAGTGAAGTCTGGATTGTTGAACATGATCATAAAATCATCAATTCCGTTTTGAGAAACTGGTGGCAATTGTCCTGTATCACCAATAAACAAAATTTTGATGCCAAACGATTTTAGGTCTTTCATTATCTTTCCATCCACCATTGAAGCTTCATCAATCACTATCAGTTTTAAATGAGATAACTCATCTTTAGATTTTTTCTCAGAATGTAAGTCACCATTTCTATCTGTTCTCACGTTATAAATAAGTTTATGTATTGTACTCGCTGCATACTTTCCATTTGCTTTTCTTGTTACTACCAAGGACGCTTTACCTGTATAACAAGCAAATGCCACTTCACTATCTTTCAATCGCATTGTTTTAATTATGTACTCAACCAATGTTGTTTTTCCTGTTCCAGCATACCCTGCCAGGAAAAATGATTTCTTTTTTGAATTCTTAAACCTGTCTTCAATAATCCTTACAGCTTCTTGTTGCATCTCTGATAACTCAAATTTCTTAGTCGATATACTCTCCTCCTTCATAATGTTCAACAATTACTTTCCCCTTATTTACAAAGAAATGATCACCGTTATCTAAATGAATCCAGAATGCTTTCTCTGGCTCTTCACGATAGTCATAGATAAAATATACCTTAGCGCCCAAGAAGTCCTCCACACTATCTCCAATGGAATATGAGACACCATCATCAATAAATCTAATTGACTTAATCAATGTATCCCTACTTTTAGCTTCACCCTTTTTAATGTGAAACATTTCAGATATCATTTCTTTTAAATGTGTGTAATTTGTATCTTTAATTTCGAATAAATGATCATTTACGATATAGCATTCACCTCCTAGAGTCTAAATAAAACTTACATTTTATCTTCTTTAGTTGCTGCTTCATATATGTAGAGCAATTCATATCCGTACTCAATTATTGAGTGAATATCTCCAATAGCTTCAGTCTTACCTTTTTCCAAGTTTCTTTTGAAATTAGAAATCGAACACTCAATCTTTTCTAACTTTGATTCTAATATTTCCAATCAGAACTCCTTTCGTAATTATATATGTTATTTGTATTTTAATAGTACGATACTCTTCCTTTCACTGTCAATAGATAATTGTTATTTTTGTTTCAACATAAAAATAAGAGCATTATTTGCTCTTATGACAGCTTATAAATTATTTCATTAATTTTATCCCTCAGCTGTATTAAGTCTGAGGGATTCATTGTTATTGCAATATTATTGTTTTTCCCTGAAAATATCAGCTCGAAGGTAAACTCCATTTCACTTAGTTTGTCCACATTGATTGTTAGATTAATATCCTGGTAGTCTTTTCTTTTGATAATGACATTTGCCATATTTAGCTATCTTCTTTCCAATCCAAAAGCAAGTTGCTCGCAATCTTAGATGTAGGATTTATGTTATTTTAGGTTTAATCTATTTCTTCAACATCATCTAATAATGTGATATCCAAACATCCAGTTTCTAATTTTATTTCCCTGTCACCAATTTTTAATATGATATCTTGTGTTAACTCGAACGGTGAGATTACCAATTCCGCTTTTTTATACGCAGCCTCAGTATTTTCAACATCTTCAATTTCTAAGAATGTATCAGCGCTTATAACGAAGCAGGTTCTAAACTTAGCCATACTCATTTCTCCCTATCTGATTAGTCTCCTGCAACATAAAAGGAACATGTGTTCTGTTTCTTGTTTTAATTATACATCTTAGCTCTAATATTAGCTACAATATTTTTTTCTTTTTTTATTTCACATTGATTGGTATGATATGTAATAGAGCTTGTACATTTTAACAACAAAATTGGAGGTTGTCCGATGTTAAATGTAGAGATCGGGCAATGTCATATTCCTAAACTGCTAAAGGAAAAAAACTGGACACAGGCTGATTTGGCAAGAGCCACTGGCCTGACACCGCAAACCATCTTCCAAATAATCAATCAACCTGTAGACATCCGTATTAAAACAGCAGCTAAGATCGCTATGGCATTAGGCTGCAGGATTGACGATTTGTTCGAGTTTAGGATAAGACATTGATTAACTGAGACAATGGTCTCAGTGCACCTCCATTATCAGCGAATTCACTGATAAGACTATACTACTATAAGCATAACAGGTTGTATACACAATATTTTGTCTTTTTTTGTCGAATAGGGAAATTATTTAGAATTTTTCATAAAAAGAAGACAAATCATATAGATTTGCCTTCTTCTTTAAGTTCATCTGCGTAATATTTTCTTATGGTTTCCTCATTCATGAATTCTCGTCGGTCTGAGATAATTTTTTGATTTAAATCATTTGCCTGAACTTTTCTATCTTCATATATTTCATTAAGAGCTTTTCTGTCCAACTCTCCCCCTTTTAATATTACCTTATAACCCTCATATAGAAGGCCTGACTTAACTATACCTATAGGTCTTAAAAATGAAAAACCAAAAATTTCTTTAAGGTTTCTAAAAGTAGAACTAACTACAGTTCTCGAAGCTTGTCCTTGCCCAATTGCATTAGTCTGTTTTGTTTTTATTACATATTCATTATCAACTAAACTTAATGATGGCTTTCTTAGCCCTGGTTTCCCATTCAATGGTCTATATTCTGTTTCAAGGTTTGCTTCAAGACAGTCTTGCAAAGTTGCTTTGTCTACTTGTATTGTTCTTTCTCCAAATTTCGAATCATGCACAGTAAGCATATTGTTATTATTTAATGCTTTTTCTATGTCACTTCTTTTAAGACTAGTCATTTCACTTGCCTCGTAACCTAATATGCCCTCAAAAAGCAATCTAAATAATGCCCTATCTTGAGCATTTATTAACTCTGCACACATTTTTTCTAATTCATTTTTAGTTATATATAATTTTAAAGATGAATCTATACATAACAATAGATCATTGGTTTTTATCAACCTAGCTAAATTATTACTACCCTTAGTAACACCATTTGCAATTGACCAATCTATATAGGTTATCATGGTGTATAAGAATGTTTCCAAAGATGCAAGAGAAGTTGAGTACATTGCTCTCAGCACATTCAAAATTTCATCTGTTGTAAAATCAAATAAATCTTTATCCCTTATTTCTTCTTCTTTTTTTGAATGATTAAATAAAAGAGAGGCTTGCTTTTGTAGACTGTCACTACTCAATGTATCTAAATAAGTTTTCTTAAACTCCTCGTTATACCACAAAGCTATACACCTTCTACTTCATTCAATTTGTATTGGAAATATTTAATAACATGGTTTTTACTATGAGTTACTTCATTCTTTTTATTTAAGATTTTGTGTTCTTTTAACTCTGGATTATTTCTAACAAAGCTAAGTTTCATTTTTTTAATTATTTGTTGCGCCATTTTTGCGCTAATACCTGATGTGTACATAAAATATGCAATTTCCATGAACCCAACCAAAATATTTTTATTTATTACGATAGTTTTTTTGGCTTGCTCAAATTTGTCTCCTAGAAATTCTTCATAGTACAGCTCAGTTAATTCATCAAAGAATTCAACCAAAAAGACACCAATTTTCCTTACAGCTATTTGATCTTTCAGCAACCTAGGGAATTTTGTTGCCTCCATTGCACTTGCTACATCATTTAAGGAATATAGATAATCTGATTGAGTTGCAATCACATCATGATCTAAACTTATTCTTTGACCAATTACACTGTTGTCTCGAATATGAGTAACAACTTTGTTCACTGGATTTTCTTCGTTCATTTCTTTTAGTTTCGATAGTCTAACTGGTGTCATAGTGTTATGCTGACCAAATAACTGCCTTGCAACTTTTTGAGTTACGTTGTAAAAGTCCACTTTCATGAATTTATCATCAAAGCTGCCAGACCTTACCGCTTTAGAAATACCAACAATACGGTGATAACCATCAATTACATCAACAAGTGTATCTTTCATCACCGTTAAGCTTCTCTCATTTGTATCATAAGATATCTCAATACCCTCAGATGATGAACCAAATCTTGCATTAAATATTAATGTTGAGCTTATTAATGTACCATCAATTGCTTTTTGAGAAATCTGTTCTACCGCTTCTTGATTAAGCTCAGGAATAGGTATTTCTCCACCCAAGAACTCAAAATTTTTAGTCTCGCTAGTTCTTTGAGTTCTTGGGTTGTATTGAAGCAAATGGTTTTCATACATTTTTGCTATTTCGCTTCTTTTAAGTAAGAATGTGTAGTTGTTGTCATCTACTTTAGTAACATCCTTAAATGTTATAGGAAAAATCAACTCATTGTCATTATTCTGTGAGAAACCTTCCCAAGTTGTTTCAATTTCTTGAATTATTCTTTCGGGGAAATAATTTGCTGGATTAATCTTTTCATCTTTAGTCACTTCATACATACCTGAAGCTAGAAGGTATTTTTCTTCTTTTCGAAGTGCTTCCTGTCTCCCAAATCTTATTATTAGATTCATTGTTTCCCCAGGTGAAACACCTTTATGAGAAAGAATGTTTTGAAGTCTTTCCCTAAAATTTTTATCATGTTTATTTTTTTGCAATAACACTTCTATAGTTTCGTTTAGAAGCGCATCTTTTTCATCATCAAAAATCACTAAGTTATTCATACAAATACACACCTCTTCTAAAACAAAAATAACAAACATATTATATTAAATCAATTTTTAGTCAAAAAATTAATCTAAATGTAAACTTACCTCACAAATTCTAGGAATTTTTGCACAGTTCCCCTATCTGCTTTACGAAAAAAATTGACAAAATCCTCTTTTGTTGCACTTTCAATCAATGAAAAATCTACTTCTCTATCCATCAATATACCTGCGGAATTTTCTATATTGTCATTTTTAGTTAAATATCTCATTGGGGTCTTAGGATCTTTGTGATTTCCCTGAGCCATAGCAACCCTTATATCATTGCCAGACTCTTCATACGCTATATCAATCCCTACGCCTTTTAAAGAGTGAGGTTTAAGGTTTCTTGAGGCTGATATACCTAATCTATCCAGAGCTCTATTGAAGGATTCTCGAAAGGATCTTGATGTTAAACCGCTAAACACTAAATCATTATCCTTACTGTTTTGTTTTTTTAATTGTCTCAGCTCATTTAAAAAATTTTCATGAAGGCCTGTAGAAACTACATAAGCCCCTTTATTCAAGGATTCTACTTTATAAAATTCGCCGTCAACCTTTTTAATGTCCATCCATCTAACAGTAAGTGCATACTCAATTCTAAAAGAAGTACGAATTAAAAATTTGGTGAGCAGCTTTTTTTTCAATCCATTCTCACGCTCTAGCAACATGTTATCCGCAATTCTTTCTGCTTCAGTTTGAGTTGTTTTACCGTAACTCTTAGATATTTCTTTTAGTTTCTTTGTTGATCCAAATTGACTTAAATCAATTAAAGAAGAATAAGTACTCACCGTCTTAAGAAACTTGTATAAGCCTTTAACTGATATCACTTTACGGTTGATTGTTGAATTGGCTAAACCTTCTTCTTTCAGATGTTTCCTAAAGTTTATTAAGTCAATTGAGGTGATTTCAATATCTTCGGGAGTTAGAAACTCTATTCCAATATTGGGTTTAAGAAAGCCAAAGAATTGTTTAATATCACCATAATAATTAACTGCTGTATTTGTCTCAAACAATTTATGTCTCCGCTTTGTTTTAGAAAAAACATCAATATTTCCAACTGATCCCTCATCATCAATCTTTTTTAGATAAGTCATGATATCGTTATATACAGTGTATTCCTTAAGTGGAACTGGTTTAGTCTTCATTTTTCTCCCTCCTTCACATTAATTCTTCAATTGTTGAATTAAGAACAATCGCTATTTTTGCCATTTCAATTAACCTAGCCTCTTCAGGATTAGATATAATTTGTTCTAGTCTTTTCACTGAAATACCTGATTCAGCAGCTACACTATCTATAGTTTTGTTCGATTGTTCTATAATATTTAGTAAGTTATTAGGCACTGGCACATCTCCTTCAAATGCTTATGTATCTTAGATGCCCTGGCCATTGGTGTTAATTTTATGTAGTGATAAAATATTCAAATTCATACTCAACGGATTTGCGAAGTTCTTTTATGAATTCCATTCTCTTACGGTAGGCTGCGAGAAGATCTCCAGTGTAAGTGTTTGTCAATACGGTTTGATTAAAAGAAAACTCATCTATTTGTTTTAAATACTCAAATACAGCTTGTTTAACCTTATATAGATCAACTGGTGAATTAATTGATAAACTTAGGCTGCGTAAATATACAAGTTCTTCTTTTAAGCTGTTAATTATTTCGTATTGATACTCAATGTCCGCACAGCTTTTTTCTGGTGATGCAATCACTGGCCTTACCTCCTAACTATTCAATAATTTCAAATATCCTGAAATCATCGATCTTCTAATTTGTTCTTTTTTGATTTCTTTATCTATGTTATTTTTGTTTTCTTGGTGATTAAACCATTCTCCACCGAATTTATCTATCTTACGAGCATAAACAGTTTTATTGAAATTTATAACATTGTCTTTTCTAGCAGCTAACATAATTCTCCTCCTAAATTACATATTTCCGTATGTCTTATTTATAGTTTAATGGATAAAAACTTATATGTAAAGCTTTTTTCACGACAAATAGCACATTTTCAATGTGCTTTTGTAAGATCATTATTCAATTTCGGAAAAATTGGCATATTGTCGTAAAAATACAAAATGACGCAAACCCCTAAAGGGTTATACGTCATATTATGTACAACAATTATTCATTAGATTATATATTGTCATTCTTAAAATTTCAAGAAAAAGGGGATATTTCTATCCCTTGACTACAAACGATTACTAAGCTCCTCTAGAAGCAGATGATGTTGACACTTTTTCAGCATCCATAGCAATTGATTGCTGTGTACCAGAGAATACGCCTGCTACTGCTGCAACTAAAACTAAAGCCATAACTAATTTCTTCATATATCTCACCCCCTTTCAAGCTTAAAACTCAAATAGCTAAAAGTTCTAAAATTTCATTTTCTACGCCCATATTCTTTAATTTAATTAAAGGCAGTTTAACAAAATATTTATCATCTGATTTCTTGAAATGTTTAACTGATTTCAAGAAGCACCCTTTGTCTTTATAGAATATACCTTTAACATAGTAAAGGAACCCTAAATCATTATCATGCATAGTAGTTGAGTCTAATTTATTAAACACATCCATCATTTTATCTGCCTGATCATTAAGCATAAAGTGATGTGCAAGTTCTATAAAATCAGAATCATTTTTCGGTTCCTGTTCGAGGTATTTATTTTCTTTTACTCCCCAAATGTTTTCTAAGAATGCCAAAGCTGATGTAAGTTTATATTTATGGAAGCTATTTTTTGCGAATTTCAAACCGTTGATATAATATGTTTTTGCTTTCTTATAATCATCAAACACATAAGAATTACCGCAGGTAAGATGAGCAAACACTTGAAATCGATTCACCTTAACATCTTCAGTTATAATTTGATCACAGTAGTCTCTGAGAGGCTTTAAATTGTTGTCATTTAAAAACACGTTGGCCATAAGCAGCAAATACCTTGAACTAAAAGAGTCTTTAACATAACCCTTTTTTAAATTAGAAAGATCAATATATGCTGATGTACTCTTCATTAGACCAAACTCACCTGAGTTTAGGTATTCATACAATGTCATCATCCTTGCAAACACAAACATTTCTTCACTCTTGATTTTTATAGTACCAGTTTCTTTGATAGCAGAAGTTAAATCAATTTCACCTTTTGTGAGCATTCTATGTATGCGATATACATTCCCCCACTCTTTGCTTAATGCGTTGCTGGCGTTGCATAATTTATCAACAAGTTCATCTGTTTCTTCCCCAAGTTGATTAGCATCTAAATATTCTACAGCTTGTCTAGCAGCTGACTTGTTAGGGTCGAGTGTTGTGATATAGGTGCTAATTATTTCAATTTCTCTTTCTTGATCAACTTCTCTAACTAAATTTATAAGATTGCTCAAGTCATCCATCTCTTTGTTAGAGCTATTTAAAAATTTGTAAAGGCCAGTTCTATCCGAATAGCCCGCTATCTTAGCTAGTTTCATAGCCAAAGAAGAATCATCTTCACATTTATTTTTTATGTATGTTTTAAGATTCATATGACCCCACTCCCTACAATAAATTTACTATAATTTCAATTCATTGTCAACTAAATATTTGTTATTTGTTGTTTATTATAAGGAGTTTAATTTTGTTTGATCATATACTATAATAAACACTTGAATACTGTATCTAAGGAGAAATTAAATCATGTTGAAAGAAATTGATCTTGATAAGATTTACGACATACGAGAATATCCTGATAAACATAGTGGCCGCTGCGATAATTGCGACACAGCACAATTCAAGTCTACAATTTCCAAAGGAGAATTTATTCGTCAATGTGCCAAATGTGGAATGAAAAAGAGGGTTTAATCCCTCCTCCACTCTTATCCTCCTGGACGAATATCAGCCATTAACTCACCTCCCCCTATTAGCCTCCTACTTTAATTGCTTCAATAATCATTTTCAACCACCTTCTAAATGAAATACTTCTTTTATTACAAATCCAACTTATCAAATTAGATTAAGCATTACTCTTTTACATTCTCTCCTGACCGCTCATCAAGACTATCATAATATGCATCTTTAACCATTGCTTCAACATCTGGCTCATCAAATAAGTCATCATTATGCAACTCAAACCTTGCTTCACCGACCATATCTGCCAAGTTAGGAATATGTTTTGAAAAATATTCAATTGATAGCTCATAACAATTTATTAATTGGATGTATACTTTTACTGCTTCTTCCATACTCAAATTAATTTCATAATGCATAATTTCATTTCTCTTTTTGTTTAGATATGTCATTGCCTCTTTTAATTTTGGGGGCACTTCTATATCGCAAAGAAGTTCAAGTCTCCTAATCGCTTCAGAAAAACCAACAGTTTGTATATTGGGGGAGACTTCAAAAATGCTATTTTTCTTTTGTTTAATCATTTCTTCTTTTGCTTTCATATATGAAGTAAGGTCTTTGAAGACTAGATATTCGTTCTTACTTTTTAATAAATATTTAAAAAGCAATTCAGCAGCATGATTTATGGATAGTATTGCATCTTTAATTCTATGATCGTGTCCCTCAGTCAATTCCATCATTACCTGAATTGAACTATGCGTTGCGTTAAGGGAATCTACAGCATTATCTAATAATGTAAATTTCATTTGATCTCGCCTTTCATTAGAAGAATGATTTCATTCGAAAAACTTTTGTCTCTCTTTTAATCTTCTATTCTCTTCCTCTAATTCTGCAATGTACTCTTCATACTGTTGATTTTGCGCTTGTCTTCCACCAGTTATTTTATTGAAGATAGCATACATGTATACAAACATTACTGGCACGCCCATAATTGGGCCGAATAGGATGAATACCAGCCAAACTGCAAATCCCCCGCCAAAAATAATCGTATTTAAATTCATCACTACACCCCTTTTCAATAGGATTATTTTATCATACGGTTAATCAATACTCACCATTTTTTCATTTTATTTCCCTTTGCATATGATCTGAATTTCACATTAAGTACTAAATTATGATGTCTTTTATTAACTGCTATTTCAATGAGGGAAGGAATCCCACTCTTAGCTCATGTTAAAAACATCATTTTATTTGGCCTGTAATCAATCATAATGCACGTTACAGGATGCAACACGCTTTTAGAATACAGTACCTTCTTTTATGTACAGTCTCAATAATTTAATTTGTTGTTTAAGTATTCCTCTACGCTGCCATCAAAACCTATATACCCTACTTCAAGTTCATCTAAAATTTGTTCCTGATCAGCCCAACATTTAAACATATTGTGCATGTTTGGTTTTGAAAGTTCTTTCTTAATTAATTCTCGCATATCATCCACCCCTTACGTATATGTAATTTATCCAGAATAAATAAATGCACAAAGCAGCATAATGGCCAATAGACTAAATACAGCAATACTGATCAAATCATCCCGCCGTTTTAGTAACCTCTCTTGGATCGTTTTCATTCTTTTCCACTTACAACATCAGTTTCAATTTCATCATATTGATTAAACAAGAACATATACTCAAGATCAAATGCATCTAAAAATTCTTGTTTTGCGATATGGCCTGTTATAACTGCGCCTTCTAGGGATTGTTTATCAACTTTTGCAAATACACTCCTTGCCGCTCTTTCAGCTACGTCCTCTAAACTTTTTCTAATCTCTTCTTTCACTTCAAACATTTTTTTGTAATCCATAATTAACGCCCCTTTTAGTATATGTTATTTATTTGTTTAAAACTCATGTTTTATTTAATTTGTAATATACACTTCTCTTGTGTACTACGTACAAAGAAACCTAATTTAATTTTAATCTATTAACAATACACTTAACTTCTAAACTTCGAATACTTTAACGTATATGTAATTTTTGTGATTATTTAAAAGGAAGTCGTCATAAGACGACTCAGCCTTATAGGTTTAAAAATACTTAGATTCTTCTACATCAACCCATTCTTTTAAAGCTGGGAGTATCTCTAATATTTGTTCTTTAATTGGTGATAATTCTAAAGAGATTTGGCCACTTACTTCTGTCAGCATCTCATTTAATTCATTTAGCTGATCTCTGATGTGTTTAAAGGTTTGCAATTCAGGAACAGAAAAATAATTTGTTATTCTTGAATTAACAAATGTGAATATGCTATCTAATACTAATTTATTTACAGATTCTAAATTAGAGGAGTAGATAAATGATTCAAACTTCTTTAAAGGTTTCGGTATTTCAACAAAATCAAGTTCTTCATTTGTAAAACTTAAGAAGATTTCGCTATCTGTTTGAACAAAAAGTCTATTATCATTATCCATTCTTCTAGAAAAAAATATCGGTTCACCGTGTCCCATTGCTTCAAGAACATTCCCAGGAGCGTTCTTGTCCCTTCTTATGAAACCAATCATAAATCTTTTAAAATTAGGATTATCATTCCACTTTTCTTTGAAATAAGCTTCGAAATTCTCTATAGGAAAACTTTGCTCTTTACCCAAAACACTTCCAATCTTCATAATAAATCTTTTCATTTTCTCATTCCTTTTCATTTTTATACTAAGACTATAAACAAATGTTGATAATATTTCCATTAATTTGCTCATTTCTTATAAAGGATTAAATAAAAGAAACATTTTATTTAACTTTCAATTTTCAATAATTCAATTGCTCGATCGTATGCAACAACTTGATTTAAATAGATATCAATACTATTATCCATCAGCCCGTCAGCCGAAAATAAATACTTGTCATCTTTCTTTAGCTTAAATTCAAGATTGTCCAATGTTCTTTTAATAATAATAATCTGTTCTTGCAATCTATTTTTAGCAATCTCTCTTTCTGCTTCAAGCATAACTAAGTTTTTATTTTCTTTTGTCATATTTTCCATTCTCCTTTCTGTAGAAAATCAACATTTTATATTAATTTTTGCGTGAGGATTGGGTAATTTATTAATATCAATCCATCGACCATTTCTTCCTTTCGGATCACTTATATGCGTTAGGTATACTTCTTTATCAGATGATTTAAGGACTACATATGTAAAACTGTTAATCATCACACAGTGCCCTTTTTCGTATTTAAAATTATTTAAACACATTGGTTAAAGTGTTAGACTTAAATCTAATATTCTCTTTTTACGATCATTAAGCTTCTTTATTTCCTCATCTATTCTTTTAAACTTCGATTTCATAACCCTTTCAAAATCTCTTTTCTTGTCGTCTCCATCTAGAAGAATTATTTCACGATCACCCTTAGATGTATTGAAATTGTAAAGACCTCCAACATGTTGATTTTTCATCCATTTTTCATAATCAGATCGATCAACCTCTTCTTTCTCAATTCTTCCATCTTTATAAAGACTTATTTTTAACATCACTTCTCCTCTTTCCTGCATAAAATTAGAATTTTATTCGACTATTCCATATGCTTTGTATATTTCTTCTTTCATACTATGCCCTTGCCGCTCTTCTTCTTCACCAATCTCTTTAAATGTCATTGTGAACTCATCAATAAGTCTAAAATTGATTTCACCGACTCCTTCCTCGTCAATTACATCATACATTTCATTTATTGAGTATTTTACCGTTCCTTTTAAACCATCAACATCTGCATCTAAAATTCTTTTAATTACTTGCTCCATAATTTTTACATCCCCTTTTTTAAAACGCTAGAATTTTTATCAACCGTTTCCGTTGTATCTTATAACTATATTATATATGTTATTTGTACTTTAATCAATAAAAAATGTGTGTTATTTGTACTTTAATTTCCTAGCATTAAAACTTTTGATGTATCTAACATATAATAACCTTTGTTTTTCATTGTCTTGTTATATTCTCTCTCACCTTCGAATTCATTGATAACCGCTCTTTCCTCTTCGTTCATTTCAGTAAACTCTGTATTACCGTATGATGGTGGCAACCACCCTTTTTTCTGACTTCCGAAAATATTGAACTTTTTTAAAATCTCATCATTTTTAAATTCAATATGACATGTCCCTTTTTTGTAAAACGTTAAATAAAAATACTTCAAATCAATTTTTTTCGTTTCTCCATAGTGTTTAGACATTTTTAGAACTTCATCAATATTAACATCTTCAGTAAGGCCATTGTCTAGGTAGTTAAACACTTTTTCGATATCTTTGAGTTTATCCATAACAGTATAGTAAGTTGGATCATAATTACCATCCCAAGTACCATAACCATTTAGTGGAATTACAACTTTTTTGTTTATTTTATAAGATTTGTTTGTTTTCCATCCGTTATATAAGTGAACATTTTTTGATGTTTTATCATAATAGTGTTTATGGCTGAACTCTTCAAACAAATTTAGAATGGTTTCTTCGACTCCTTGAATCATTTCTTTACTCATTTGTATTCTTAATGTGTATATGTTGAATAAAGAGAAATCATAATCCTTTAACTCTTCGACATGCTGCAAATATTTTTGCTTTAGATTGCTTGTAAAAAGACTCATGAATTCAGCATTATTAAACAGTGTATTCCAATACTTTTGCCTTACACTTTTAATAAATTCGTTTTCCATATCTTCTGTATAGTTATTTGCAGAAGAATCCAATTCTAATTTTAGTATCGGTTTAGAAGTTTCTTTAAAGCTATTTAAGATTAACGGTTTCATGCTATTGTATTCATTTATAAGTTTCAAGCCTGCTTTAAGCTCATAGTTAAATTGCTCAACAATTCCCCTTATGTAATCAGAATCAATTAATTGAGTTGATTTATAATCATTTTTAAGTATGTGGCTTTCATCCTTTTTCAATTCATTTAAAAGAACACTGTTATATTCACCGTTATCAATTTTTATATAAACTAAAGCTGTCTCTACACTTGTCTTTCTTTCAGAACTAACAAAGGCATCTTTTATAAATTCGACATCTGCATCAAGCTCGGTCAACTTTCTAACGAGATATTTCCTGTCATTAGAATAAGGGTTATTTAATGTTTCAGCGTTTAGTAAACAGACTATCTGACCCGTTCTATGTTGTGATTCAATTAAATTAATGGCCTTTAATAAATGCTTTTCCCCATTGCTGAACGGCGGATTCATAAATATAAGATCATATTTCTTGTATGTATTAAAAGTTAGAAAATCATCTGAAATAACTCTGAAATCTTTACCTTTTAACAAGTGGCGCAAGTTCTCATCATGCTCAATAGCATCGATGTCATACTTTGATTCTCTTCTATATATCTTGGTGTAATCAAATTGCTTATGAATTGCTTCCACCAAATTGCCTGAACCCGCTGAAGGCTCTAAAACTGATTTAATATACTTCCAATCTACCTTTCTATTCATTTTGTTGATTAAACTTGCTGGAGTTGGGTAAAAATCTAGATTCTCTTTAAACATATTTTCTCCTTTTTTAAAGGCACCTTTACAGAACCTTATTTAATTTGATTTAAATGGGATACCCCTTCTTCAATACTCATTCTTAAAACAATTCTCACCATCTCCTCCTGAAAACCCGTTTCATCTTTTTTAGATGAGAGATTAATAAGATTTTTCATGTCATTTAAATTGAGGTTAGGCAAAATATCTTTGGTGAAGTGTTCTTTTGCTTTTTCGATATTTTCTTTTTCATTTTTTGCTTCTCTGATTGAGTTTAGACTTACAACATTTGTTTTTTGCACTTCTTCTTGAACATCTTCGATTTCTTGTTTCGTTAATTCTGATTCGATTGGTTGGGGTGTAGGATCAGTAATAAAGGCTTCGACTAGTTCAGCTTCACCATTTTTGATTAGTTCCAATGCTTCTGATTTTTTTATTGGAAAACTTCTCATTTGAGCCCAGCTGTATCTGTAGTATCTGTTACCTTTTTGTTTAATTAACATCATCTTTACCCTCTCCAGTCTCACTTTTTATTTTTGCAACCCCTGGCCATTATTGACCAGGACGCTCACAGCCTAATGCCTGTTTATACTCACTGTGACGAGTTTAGCGTATCAACATGCTGGATATATCCTTTAGCAATCCATGAGCTGTGAGGAGACCACTCAGCGTCACCCTCTCTCATATAAGCTGTATGTACAGGTGTTCCAGCTTTTCTATCAGGATGCTTTTCTTCTGTTAATTTAGTCCATACCCAGTTGTTCGGCTTTACTTTTTTCATATCCAATCTCTCCCTTTAAAATATTCATTTTATTGAATTCTATAACTTCTTAATAGATGTAATATAAATCACCATTGTTGTCACTAATTGCGAATCGCTTCAATTGAGTATAACTACTTTTTGGAGTGCCTTTTTTTGTATATTTTGATTTAAAAAATTCAGGATGTTTCCCTATTTCTTGTTGTGCTTCTTTTAGTGTTGAAAATTCTCCGATTTTCACAAAGTTGTAAGTAGCGAAATATCTCATTAGTTCTTTACCTCCTCATATGATCCAATTTCATATTTTTTGTTTCCAAAACTCACAAAAACTTGTCCATTTTCTAATTTCATTAATTTGCGAAGTGTGGTCATTCTTATACCGTTATTAATAGCAGCGAAATATAAACGTCTTCCTCCAGTTTCTTTTAATTTGAGTTTATCGTATTTATATCCTTCACAAACTCCACTATGATTCAAAAATGAGGTATGAATTGTTACATTTATCGCCATTATAATTCTCTCCATTCTTTATTTGTTATTTGACTGAATTTTGTTCTTTTCTATATCCTTATTATATATGTTATTTGTATTTTAATCAATGATTTTTGTGTGTTATTTTTAATTTTATTGAGTATTTTATTACGTCCTATGAGGGGTTTGGGGTGGTGTAGGACGAAAGGGCAATTCAACTTGTTGAAGTGACCAAAGTCAGCACCCCAAGGTCTTATTTTCAGTCTATATATTATATATAATTTTAACTTCTTTTCTTTTACGAGAGATTGCTCAAAACCGTTGTGGCTGTTGAGTTTTTAAAATGATTTATTGCTTTTGTTTTCATAGGTCATTTTCTAACCACTCGATTAATAGACGTCTCATTCTAAATGATGGGATGTATATATTGATTGATTTGTTATTCCTTATTGCTGATCTCCATATCCATTGAATCATCTCTGATAAAGCGTAGATGTCTTGATCTATATTTATGTTATTCTGCTTAAAGAAATCATTAATAGCTGGATTAACAAATCTGTTGATTGAATAAACTAATGATTTCTTATGACTGTATTCATTAGTAGCTTTAATATTACACGCTAAAAATCCCTTAGTGTATCCTTTGCCGCTCAACTTCCCTTTATGAGATTTAAAGGTTGTCCATA
Source organism: Bacillus sp. Leaf49 (assembly GCF_001426125.1). NCBI lineage: Bacteria > Bacillati > Bacillota > Bacilli > Caryophanales > Bacillaceae > Bacillus > Bacillus sp. Leaf49. The sequence goes on from NZ_LMRK01000020.1 coordinate 169,957, forward strand.
GATTCTCGTTTGATTTAGACTTAATGATATTTTGGTAATAGTTTAAGATATTGTTTTTTAAACGCTTATGTAACACCGATCTACTTTCAAACCAATTTTTAGACAATGCGTAATAGTCGTCACCTACCTTGTTCAAATCTCCTTCATATATGTTTATCTTATTCTTCAAAGCAGCCTTAACCTTTTGGTCTAGGGATTCATTATGTTTAATTAATTTATAATTTTTATTTTCTTTTATGACTGATAACAATTCATATTCAATACAGTGTAAGTCAAAATAATACTTTTGAATCTGAGCATTAAACAAATATGTTAATACGTACACCTCGTTAAACTTAGCAAAAACATCGCTAGGGAATTCCCAGAACAAAACAGATTCATTGTGATAGATTAGATTATCACTTTTGGCCAGCTTCTTTAATGTCTGAAACTCCCCTTTGTATTCCCTATTCAATTTTTCTTCATTCTCAGAGTTCCACAATATCTTTCCGTTGTTGTTAATGATCCAGTTGTTTTTAAATAACATATCTAAATCATCTTTAGAAATATTAAATTTCTTAATCACTTCCATTGCTTCATCAAGTACCAAAGTATAATTGCCTGAGTAAATTAAATCTTTGGTGGTTTGATCAGACATACTAAACAATGCGTGAGTCGCAACTATATCCTTGTTTTCTGAAAGCAGCTTATGAAAAGAATCAATCTTATATAATACTTCTCCCTTTTCTGAGTGAACTTTTGGTTCATGAAATTTTCTGTTGCTACATGACTTCTTAATTCTTGATACTTCATCCAGGTATGGAGTGATAAAAATAAAATGCTTATCTAAAGATGATTCATTCATGTGATCAATCATTAGACTTGTTTTACCGCTGCCCATAATCGAATCAATAATTTTAACTTTTGACATTCATTCTCCCCTATTCAAAATTATATGTATGGCGAGCTGAGCTACCGCTCACCGTTTAAAACCTTTAAATACAAAGTAAGACAACCAAGTGATTATAAGGATCAATGTAGAAATAGCGTATGTCCAAATAATAAATGATTGTGTGTTGCTGCTGAATAAGTCTTTAATAAGCCAGAATACAACGAATGTAATACCGAATGTAATTAGTGAGTACCATAATTGTTTATGCTGCATATATGTTTACAAAGTGCTGCAAGGTGCTATAATATAGATGACAAAGGGAGAAGTATCTCCCAATGTCTAATGATGTTTAACGGCGTATACGTTTGCGTGTCCTTGACCTAGGTCGCTTATGTGTACGCTTTTTCTTTTGGCTTATACTTTTAGTGATACTGACAACCTTCTCAATAATCACAAGCATATTGATTAAGACTGTAGTAAGACTGATTAGTAAAGCCATTATTATAGTCACCTTTTCAAGCACTTTTGCACCTCCTTTCCATACTTCTATTATAACATATTATCGTGGTGATGTGTGTTATTTGTTGTTTATTAATGTGATTTATTCATATTTATTTTTGTGCTTATATTCGTTTGTGTGGTGTGATATATGTGATTAGATAGATAGGTTGTTTGAGTGAATTAAACCTTTGTATGAGGCTGTCAGTATGCTTAGAATTGATATGGTGATGTGTGAATGATTGATGTTAGGGATAGAATATACTATAGTGAATGTGTCATGTGTGATGGCTAAAATATGATGCGTAATAGTTAGGCTAGATAATGTGATGAAATAAAGACAAAGACTATATAATGATAAACATATACATTAAAAAAAATAACACTTCGATTTCCTGTCCCCTGTTATTCACACGAATTGTTCCGCTTAATGGAACAAACTTTCAAAATCAGATCAATTTTTTAAAATTTTTAAATTTAGTTCAATAAAGTATTGATTTATCTTATTAATTGTGCATTCATTTGGCCGCAAATAAAAAAGCAGACTCACCAAGGAATCTGCATTATAACTATAATTATAAGACGTATTCAGAACCATCTATTGCCACTGGAGGGGGTATATTAACATCCAAACCGCTAAAACAAAGAACAAATGTGCCCATAGCACTTCCATTTCCACACCCTTTAAATTTTATCGATTTTAGCCTATTTTCTATCGTACTTGCTATCGTAAACGCCTTATATATCAACGTTTCCCCCTTCCTCTACTCACTCATTTTTCACGATTTCCTCTAAATTTGTCCACTTTTCCTTACTCCCACAACGACTTTACGATCACTCACCATTCATAATAATCGAATTATCGCCAAACACATTGCTATTACTGTTTTTTTTCTCCTTTTGATCAATTTTACGATATCGTCCTCAAAAATTTACGATAACAAAAAAATGAGACAGTCAATTGACCATCTCACTATCTTTATCCCTTTAATGATTTAAGTTTCTCTAAGAAACTCCCCTTACTTACCTGCTTTACGTCCCTTTTGGTGTTAGTCTGCTGCTTTAAAAATGCTGACTTTGAATTAAACTTTGGAACATATACCTCTTCTTTTACTGGTTCAACTTTTCTTGATTCAATCAGGTCATCTAATTGCTTCATTCTGTCGTTAATCCACCCTAAGCCACTTAAAATAGAAATCGCTTGATTCTTACCAGTATCATAATACCCTTTAAATAAATCTAATGGTTCACCCTCACTGAAAAGTCGCTTAAAGTTAATCTGATCTGTTAAATTTGCATTGCCGTCTATAATAACACCAGCTTTAACTAATGAATCAAAAGTGTCTGCGCTATATATCGAATGCTTCCATGACTGTTTAATATCATCATGAAGAGTGTTTGCAAATTTCCCTTTATTATAATCAGATAAATCCATTTTCGAAATCACTGTCACACCTGGAGTATTGAAAATTTGGTTTAAGTCCTTCTTGTCTAATGTACTGTAGCTAGATGGAAGGTTTGTATACTCTTCAACCTCTTCAAGCATATCAATAAATTGTTTATTTACCTTTTGATATAGCATAGGCTCTGAGAACGATTTAATGCCCTTTAGAGACACTTTAAAATTGTCTAGTGGAATTATATTCAATTGCTTTTCTGACAGTTCCTGAAGGCATTCAACGGTGTTTAATTGATTCAATATCACTTCACTGTGATCAGGCATCACAGGTACAGCAACTACGGTTTTGTTATCCAAGTATTCATCTAATAATTCTATTAATGTTGGTGCAATTCCTGATCCTGTACCTCCAGCTGTTGAAAAGACTACGAACACAACTTGAATCGATGGCTTTTCCATTGCTTCTTTAATAAATTCAACAGATGATTCCCAGTTATTTTTAAAATAGTTGATAGCTGCTTCCCTATCCTTGCCTACCCCTTCGGATCCAACTAGCTTTAGTTTGTCTTCAACAACTTCTAAACTATTTAGATCTGAGCTAGAGTAATTGACTGCGATACTGAAATATCCTCTTTTCATTGCTTCATCTGCAATGCTCCCACCACATTGACCAATTCCAACAAATCCGTACATTAAACCATTTCCCCTTCCAAATGATATTCTAAGGCCATAATTCCATATGAAGTAATTATGAATTTATGATGCTTACTTGATGAGTCTCTTTCAATAAGCAGTAGTGCCTCCAATTTACTTAAAGCTGATCTTATAGTCGCTTCTGAAAATTGAGTATCTAGTTTAACTGATTCGATCTTGAAGTCTTCTTTTGTCATTCCTTTTATTAGCCTGTTCGCTCCGCATTCTTGCAGCAAAGTTAACAGTGATACATCGTCAATATTTAATCTAGTAACGACTTCATCAAAATATGTCATACTGCACCTCCACTGATAGAGTAACAAAAGTTACCTATATAGACAACTTTTTTTATCTATTTAAGTGAATTTAATTGAACATTTGAATAAAGACAACACATAATATAAAATTCTCATTGGGTGATATTATGAAATATAAGGTTAAAAGCAATTTAAAGAGTTACTTACACTCCAAAGGTATTAAACAAAAGTGGCTTGCAGACCAAATAGGCACTAATTCCAGTAGGATTTCTATTTGGTGTACTAATAATGATGAAGGTTTTTGTTCTAATCCCCCCTCACTCCCTTACGCTATAGCCCTATGTAAAACATTAGATTGTGATATGCAAGAGATATTCTCCATTATTGAAGACTGATTTCTCAGTCTCTCATAATAAAATACAAATAACATATAATTTATATTGACTAAAGTGTAAATAACATATATAATCACCTTATAACGTACTGAAATGAGGTGATTTATTGGGATCATGTAACAAGCAGGACATCATTGAACTTCTTGAGTATCGCATTGTTAATGGCATTGCTTCTCAGGAAGAGAACACATTTTATGAAGACCTCAAATGGTTTGGTAAATTTGACGAGTCTTCTACCCTGTTTAAAAGATTGGCATTACATATTGAAAGACAAAATAACAAATAGAGGAGAGCGCTTTTGGGGAGAAAAACAAATGATTTAAGCAAACAAGTGTTTATTTATAGTCTTGATACTTCGAGTTTTTATAATGATCGAGAAAATTTGTTACATAGAAAGATTTTAAAGTCTTATAGATATAGAGATTTGCTTAAAACACATAATGGGGACACAAAAAAAAATAAGAAATACATAAAAAACAGAATCGCTAAATTAAAACAGGAGTTAAATCAAGCCTTCAGTGAACATGAGAGTGTACGGATGCTTAGAGCCGACACATTAACAGACAATAAAAAGATCGCTATGTTTGATTCAGTTATGACTCGAACTCTAGGTATAAAAGAAAACAATTTCTCTGATGATGTAATTGTGGTTCAGGTATACCATTTCCAGGTGTTCAAGAGTATTCTTGATGAAGGTTTTGTACATAATAATGAACTTTATGTTTACTTTACGAGTTCAGCTGGGCAAATACGAACGAAAAAAGCTTGTTTTATTAAGAAGTCTACATACGATAAATTTGAAAATGCTTTAACATGTGGACTTAGTCTTGATGATATCAATTCTAATGGTGGGATGAACATCAATAAATGGAATGCTTACCTTGCTTTATCGAATAGTGCCAGCAGCCATTGGAATATTGATATAAGTAAAACTGTTGTTGTTGATGATTTAGAAACCGATGTAATGAGTGAAGTTGATTATATCGACCGCAATACATATGAAATTACTAGAAAGAAAATGAATATTCCTATTGAGCATACTGATGGTTGTGGAATTATATCACCTAAGCTCAGTAGTAAAAGCTTTATGGTCAGACTGCCGTGGGTTAAAGGATTGTTAGTGCCCTTCGACTTTCATCGTTTTGCAGAAATACATAATAAAACACAAATTACAGATATATACGGTAAGGTATGGGATATTAAGAAAGATGATATCCAGATTATTTTCACTAAATCGCAATTTAAGATGTGGAAATATTATAAGTCCTGGAACGAATATCAAGAAAAGTTTGTTCTGTACGGTTGTCTGGGGGCTAAATTAAATGAAGAAGACCCTTCAGTTGAGGGGAAACTTACATATCAAATGCTTCAAACCCTTACTGATATTACTCATGATGAGCTCAAGTCTATTAGTAACAAAACTGTTGAGGAAATAAAGGCAATTGGTAATGATAAAGATATTATGTTAAAAATTATGGGGGCTACTGAGAATCGAAAATTCAGATCGCCTTTGCAAAATGCATTACTCCTCTATCCTCAACTATTGAATGATGATCATGTCAAAGAAACCATTAAGAATAAGAAAAAGAGTCTTGTAAAAGACGCAAAATCAGGAAAGCTGCAGATTGAAAATTCTAAGTACACCTATCTTTGCCCCGATTTATATGCTTTTTGTGAAAAACTGTTTTTAGGAATTGAAAATCCGAATGGTTTATTGGATGGCAGCAATGTTTACTGTTCGCTTTATGATGAAGGAGAAATTGATGTACTTCGCTCCCCTCATCTTTATCGTGAGCATGGTATTAGAAAGAATGTTAGAAGCAAATTGCTAGATGAATGGTTTATCACCAAAGGAGTTTATACAAGTGTTCATGATCCAATCTCAAAATTGCTCCAGTTTGACAATGACGGGGATAAAGCGCTGATAATATCAGATCCTTTCTTTGTTAATATCGCAAAGAAACATGTCGCTGACATCGTTCCCCTTTATTATGAGATGGGTGTTGCAAACAAACAGATGATTAACAGTGAAAATCTCTATGAATCTCTGACCAACGCCTATGCGGTTAATATTGGTGAATACAGTAACAACATAACGAAGATTTGGAACAGTTCTTCAGTTAATATTGATGTTATCAAATGGCTATGCGCTGAAAATAACTTTGCTATCGACTATGCAAAAACGTTATTCATGCCTACAAGACCAGACAATGTTGACAAACAAATTAAAAATTACATAAAAGATAAAGTGCCTTTCTTCTTTGTCCATGCTAAAGATAAGGATATCTCTTCTGTACAGCCTATTAATGAGAGTACTGTAAATAAACTAGAAGAAATCATTCCAACTGATAGGATTAATTTCAAAGCTGTTGCTGGACACTTCGATTACAACTTCTTATTAAAAAACAAACGTATTAAAGAAGATGAAGAATTGGTTAATGAATACATAAAGCTTGATCGAAATAAAAAATGGCTTACTAATAATGAAGAAACTAAGCCGAATCAGAAGTTATACGTGTATAAGCTCATTAGAGAAAAGCTACTTGAAATAAATAGTGATGAACAATATGTTGTGGATGTTCTTGTGAAACATCTGTACAAAAAGAAAAGCAGATATAAAGCAACGTTGTGGGAATGCTTTGGTGAAACCATACTCAATAATCTGAAAAGGAATTTGAAAACTTTCAAAGGTTGCGTAAAGTGCGGACAAATGTATAAGCCTACCTCGAACAACTCTAGTTTTTGTACAAAGTGTTCAGTCACAATTGAAAAAGAAAAACATAAAAAAAGACAGAAATCATATGTATCTAGGACAAAAATGACGGTTTAGGAAGTGCCTTGAGCCTTAGAGCCACAAGGGATACAGCGTTTTTGTGCAAAAATAAAGCTATTAAAAAGCGGCTTCAGCCTTAGAGCCACAAGGGTTCAGACCGCTTTTGGAGATAATCGTCATAAGGGAGGTAAAAAGCAAATATCCAAATTAAAAAGGTTAGTATATCTCCCCTCCCCATTTTTAAAAATACAAATTACACATATAATCAGGAGGAATAAGAATGAATAAAACAGAATTAGTCTCAGCGGTGGTTGAAGCAACAGGATTAGCAAAGAAGGAAGTTTCGACAGTTGTTGAAGCAACATTAGATGCAATTGAATCTACTCTTAAAGAAGAAGGCCAAGTTAAAATTGCTGGGTTTGGCACATTTGAAGTAGCTACTCGTGCTGCGCGTAAGGGTCGCAACCCTCAAACAGGTGAAGAAATTGATATTCCTGAAACAAAAGCGCCAAAATTTAAAGCTGCAAAAGCACTTAAAGATGCTGTAAAAGGTTGATTTTATCTAAATAAATAACGTATATAGACCATCTTGGTTTTTAAGTTGAATGGCTTATGTCTTCCACGAAGAGGTAGGAGTCTTCGTGATCGACTAATGAATATTAATTAAATAATAGTCATTAGTGGGTTGACTGCCCTGTACAATTTTTCTCCAAACTGACTCACTTCCTTTCATAAGTTAGTTCTGACTCACATTTAAGGAGAAGGCTACTCCTGAGTCGGATAATATTCATTTATATAGGTTTGAACACCCCCTTCTTCAACATATACCAAATGAATATTATCGGGCTATTAATGTCAATAAGTCTTCACGCTTAATTAAATGCGACTGTATCCTAACAGGGACTTGTTATAGGAGGCATTTTGCTCGACAATTAAAACTAATTGCGGTGTTGTGCTTCGGCCTGCACTTAAGGTGATTGGATGCGTCCAATCTTCTTTTAAAATTTATTTTCCCAAGCATGTACCTTCTCACACTGGGTAAGAAAAAACCATGCAGAATAAGAGACTGGTGATCTACACGCAATGCTATGTAGATAAGGTGTGTGACCTGACAAGTAAATTAGTGTTTGTCTCAGAGAAGGGGTTATATTGGTCTTACCCTTCCATTCATTTTTACACTAGCAAGACTTTCACTTGAGTAACAATTACACTTGGTATTTCTACAGCACAAGAAATTGTGACTGTCTGACTTATGGATTAGCTAAATTTTAGTAAGAGTACTGTGTGTGCTCCTGTCCATGAGGTTTTAAGTAAAAAGGCCATCAAGTAGCGATGGTTTCTCCGCAGGCGGGGAGTTGAAATACTGCCAGAAAGTGTGTTTCACTAGCTACTATCTAATCGACTTACTTAAAGTCTGTCGACTTCAAAGGTTTAATCGCTGAACCCGTAATCAGTGTACCTCCCTATCTTATAAAGATGGGGTTATTCTAGTTAGTAAATTCCTTCGGGTGTTTCCCCAGCACCCTTCCGACATTTCTTCTTTATTCCCCTTTCTTCTCTCCTTTTTTCGGGTGTTCCAATGTGTCGGCATTGGGCATCCGAAGGAATTTATTCGGTTCAAAATAAAAATTACATACTATCTGGAGGTTTTATAATGGCAAGCAAAAAGACTAATCAAGTTAACTTAAAAGGATTTTTCGATATGGACGTTATGGAAGTGACAGAACTTACAAAAGACGACGAACTTAGATACGATTTTAAAGAAATTTTATCTGAATTTAACGGAAAACAGGTCAGCATCACTATTAAGGAAGAAAATGAATTGCCTGTAAAAGACAATGAATAAAGGTGGGTGAGTTAATGAATGTAATTGTAAAACCAGAGTTGCAACGTGGAAAAGGCGAAAGCTTTGATGACTATTTTATTAGATTACATACAAATAAACACGAGTATAAAATCGACAAGTTTGTTATTAGAGATTTGCTTAACGATGAATCTGGTGAGAACTATGGAGAAAGTAAATGGCGTAAAGACTATGCTCAATATCGTAAATGGGCTGATTACCATGTAAATAAGAATCTTGATCAAGAGATTGTAGATAAATATGATGAACTCAAAATTGAAGCTGCTAAAGCAGAAGTACGCAGACGTGATCAGAATAGAGAGTTAACCAAGAAGATTAGAAATTCCGCTCGTTTTGATCGTATCCGTGATGATTTGACTGAAGCAATTTTGAATTTAGAGAAAAAACGTCCTCTTAAATTCTCCTCCCCTCCTCCTCCAACATCTGATAAGCATGGTCTAGCACTGTTCAGTGACTGGCATTTCGGAATGGACATCAATAATCGAATTAACACTTTTAATGAACAAGTATTCAACGAGAGAGTCCAGAAACTAACTCAGGACGTTATTAAACACGGTAAATCAAATGGGATTTCAACTCTGCATGTAGCTAATCTTGGAGATTTAATTGGTGGGCTAATACATGTTTCAACACGAGTTCAAGCTAATACTGATTCTATAGAGCAAATTCAATACGTCACAGAAACATTAGCTGAGATTTTGGCAGCATTCGCTAGTGAATTTGAAGAAGTTAAATTCTATAGTGTTGCAGGAAACCACGGTCGCCTCTCCCCTTCCAAAAACGATGTAGGCATTAAAGAAAACTTCGAGTATTTAATTAACTGGTATTTAAAAGCTCGTCTAAGCCACATTTCAAATATCACTATTGAGCAAGAGCAAGACGGTTTCATCCCTACAAAAATTAAAAATCAAGAAGTTGTGTTTGTGCATGGTCATTATGATCGGGTTGATCAGTGTGTAACACGCTTACCTCAATTACTTGGCTATATCCCTTCTTACATATTCGGTGGACATGTTCACCACAATTACGAAAAAGAATACGGTAGCACAACTGTAGTTGTTAATGGAGCTTTAGTAGGCGCTGACGACTACGCTATGCAAGGACGCTTTGGAACTAAGCCTTCGCAGAAATTCATGGTATTTGATGAAGAAGGTATTGAAGCTACATACATAATTCGTTTTAAAGACGGTAGATGAAAAGGATGATTAAATGTCTGGTAATGAATTTATTCATATCTTAGCAGAACAGTGGCTAGATTTATCTCATGAAAGCAAGAACATACTTTCACTAATGATTGCCAATTGATATAAAACTTTAATTTTAACTTAATTTATTGATGAGGATGATGAATGATGATTGAACAACTGAATAAAAACGATCTATTTGAATATTTACAAGTTCTTGCTCGACTTAAAGAAGTTGGATATAAATGCGATCAGGAGATTTTTGAAGCGTTGCGTAGGTTTCGAATGGAATCGGATAAAGAAAAAGATCTAATAATGTATGTAGATCCTGGTCGGGATTATTCGAGAGTTGTTTTAATAGATATGGATTCAAACCTGGGTAAAAATTTAACTTTGAAAAGTGTGCGATCCTCAATTAGAGAACAAGCAATATCGATCATTGAATTTATCTTAAAACATCGTCCTTCTAGGCTGGTTATCGATCCAGCTGGCATAGGGCAGGGTTTATTTGACATGATGATTGAGGAGTCAAGAGGAAGAAAAGTACGCATTTCGAAAAGTGGAGAATTAACTTACATGGATAAAATCATTTAAGTATTACAACATATTTTTAAAGCGTCTAGTCTCTAAACTAGGCGTTTCGTAAAATATGTTTTTTGGAGGTGTTATATGTGGGAGTCAAAAAAGGAAAAGAATATTTAAAATGTTTAGATTGTCTTAAAGAAAAGGATAAAATGAACGGTTTTTACAACACAAAAAACAAGCTGTACGAAAAGATTGGGAAATTCCCTATTTGTAAAACTTGTCTAAAGAAAACAATTAATTATGATGACATGGAAACCGTATATAACACTCTTCAACAAATGGACGTAAAGTTTGATCCGTTGTACTGGGAGCAAGCAATTCAGAGAAAAACAGACACGTTCAGTGCATACATCACAATGGCAAACTCGTTAAAGCAATTCAATGGAACATGCTGGAAAGATAGTTTCATAGAAAATGAAGCTAATAACATGAGTGTTGATACCGCTCCCTCCCCTTCATCAACTGATTACTCTACAGAAATTACAGATGACATGGTTGATAAATGGGGATCAGGTTACACTCTTGATGAGTACAAACAATTTGAACGTAAGTATGTTAAGTTGATTAGAAGCTACGGTGAAAAAACAGCGCTTCATACTGAAGGTTTGCTTTCATTTATAAGATTTCGTGTCAAAGAAGAGATGTCCACTGCAAGAGGTGATGTTAAAGAAGCGAAAGAATGGGGAGCGCTTGCTTCTAAAGCCGCTACTGACGCTAAGATCAACGTCTCGCAGCTCAGTAAAAGTGATATTAGTGGTGGTGTTGATGTTATCACGCAACTTTTTGAAGCTGTGGAAACAGAATTAGGTATTATCCCCCTTCTTCCTCGGTTGACCGCTCAACCCTATGATGATGCCGACTTAATCATTTGGGCAATAATAAATTATTACAGAAGATTAGAAGATAAAGAGCCTGTTAATTATGAAGATATTTATCACTTTTATGATGAAATGCTTGAAGAGGATTTTAAATCTAAGGGTCTGACTGATGATCAAATCAAAAAGTCGAAAGAAGAAAGAAATAATGTGTTCAGGGATTTAGGTAAAATCTATACTGAGCCATTGTATGAAAATGGTGAAGATGAGTAATGGCTAGTTATAAAAACTTCACTTCTAAAAATCACAAGAACAGTAACGACAGAAACGATATTTATGAATCCTCTTTCGAAACACCCTTAGAGCGCGATGGTGAGAAAAACATCATCAGAAAAAACATTTCTAAATGGGCTGAGTTCACCTCGTTTATTCGCTTTTATCCAGATATATTTTACGATATGCTCAAACCTGATGTCGGCGGCATTGAACTGGATTTATATCAAAGAATAATGATGAGGACACTTAGTCGTTTCCCCCAAAATTATTTTTGTATTCCTCGTGGTGGATCAAAATGTGTTGCGGGAGATACGATCCTATTCACTGAAAATGGATTACTAGAAATTGGAGAACTATTCAACTACGAAAAAAAAGAATCTGAAGTTGAAAAAATACATAAAATTTCGATGAAAAACAGATATGGTTTAATGGAAACTTCAATGGCTGGTATATCAAGCGGCCTCAAGAAAACGAAGAAAATAAAAACCCAAGATGGTTATGACTTGGAAGCAAGTTTAAATCACCCGATATTAGTAATGTGTGAAGATGGACATTTAAGATACAAAGCCTCTAGTGAAATTAAAGTTGGTGATTTATTACCGATTTCAAGAAACAATAATGTATTTGGCAATGAAACGAAGTTAAATGTAAATTTTGATGATTTCTTAGGTGGGTTTAGTAATCAAGGCAGATGGCAAGTAGAAAGAAACAAATTCAATATTCCTGAGTACATTGATGAGCAATTAGCACTAATAATTGGGTATCTTCTTGGCGACGGTTGTTTAACGAGAAACAATTTAATAGGTTTTACAAATGAAGACAAAGATATAATAAAAAATTACAAAGACTATTTTAACAACGTATTAGGTGTTGCGGTAAAGCAAAAAGATGAAATCAATTATAATGTATTTGGTAAGCTCATTAGAGAATTTTTCAGACAATTGGGAATGGAAGAAAATGATGCTTTCGGGAAGGAAATACCTAAAATTATACTGAAAGCACCTAAAAACATTGTCGCAAAAACAATACAAGGGCTTTTTGATACCGATGGATGTGTGACAAATAAAAGTGTTCAATTTTGCACTGCATCAGAAAAAATGAGCAAACAAGTCCAAATGTTACTTTTAAATTTCGGTATTATTTCTTTCAGAAAAAAGTATCTGAATAAAAAATACAATACTTATCATTATAAGATCAACATTTCCACAAAGAATATTGATCTTTTTTTGCGAGAAATTGGTTTTAGTTGCTCAAGAAAACAAGAAAAACTTATTTCGATTTGCAGCAAAAATCGTAATCCGAATAAAGATGTAATCCCTTTTCAGCAAAATAACATTAGAGCCATTTATCCAAAAGGTGAAACTAGAGAAAAATTCTATCATGTACTAAAAGGATCAAATGGGCTTACTTATGAGAAATTATCACTTTTATTAAATGAAAATGAGTGTTTTGTTAATAAAGATAGCGATGCATTCAATCATTTAATAGAGCTCTATGATTCTAATTACTATTTCACTAGTGTAATTGAAACAGAGTACTCAGAGGATTATGTGTATGACTTATATATGCCTTTAACAAACTCATTTATAAGTAATGGGCTAGTTAGTCATAATACACTGACTCAAATAATGGTTGCTTATCATACTGCTATTTGCTTTCCTAACATTACATTGGCTATTACAGCTTCCACTAAAGAATCTGCGGTTAAGATTTGGAAAGAAAAACACGATGAGATTTTAAGGTTCTACCCTGCTATGGCTGACGAGATTAAAAGTGAGAACTTTTCCAAAGACTCAGGTAGGGTAGAATTTCAAAATGGCGCTATCATTGACAACCTTGCAAACGCACAGTCCTCGAAAGGACTTCGTAGAAGAAGAGGTTCTTTGGAAGAATCTGCATTGATTGATAAAGATTTGTACGATGATGCCATTGAACCTATTTTCAATATCCCTCGAACTACAATGACTGGTGAAATTGATCCAACTGAGCTCAACGGTCAAATAAACCGCTTTTCCACTTCTGGTTACAAAAACTCCGATGAGTATGAAAAGATATTAACTATGGTTAAAGAAACTGGCGACCTTAAAGGTTCGTTTGTGTTCGGTTCTGATTGGAGAATACCAATTCATTTTGGTAGGCAGAAAATGTCGACTATTAATAAAGCCAGACAAGGAAACGTCACTCGTTTCAGACAGAACTACTTGTGCGATTGGATCGGTGCGAGTGATGGAGCCCTCATTAACATCAGTAAACTCATTAAAGCTAGAACAATAACTCAGCCAGAGCTTTCGTGTCCTAAAGATAAGAACAAAAATTCCCTATTGAACGAATACGTCATAGGTGTCGATGTTGCGAGATCTGCAGCTGAATCCAACAATAAAACAGCAATTGTCGTTTTAAAGATTATTAGAAATAGCAATAATCTGATTAGACAAGTTCAAGTTGTAAATATAATTGAACCTCCTAACGGACTTAGTTTCAAGGAGCAGTCCATAGTTGTTAAAAGAATTTTTAAAAATTATGGAGGTAATCAGGATTCTTCTCTCTCTAGAGTAAAGGCAGTTATTGTGGATGGAAACGGCGTGGGAAGTGGTTTAATAGATCGTCTTTTAGAAGATGTCACTGATCCAGAAACCAACGAAGAATTAGGATGTTGGGCTACGATAAATACTGACCAAAAACCTGACGTTCCTAATTCCCCGGAGATTGTTTACAATTTGAAATCTCAAGGTATTAACCAGGACATCATCACTCAATTTTTAGACTATGTAGAATCTGGTAAGTTGAAGCTGTTAAAGGCTTATGATGATATTAAAAACCAAAAAGGAATTTTAGATGATGTGATGATAGAAGCTGCGTGTATTCAAACACAGTTATTCATCGATGAAGTTGCCAACTTAAGAATTAAAAAAAATCAAAATTCTTTTAGTGTAGAGCAAGTGGTTAAACGAATAGATAAAGACAGGTACAGTGCTATAGCTTATGCATTATATTATATTGCTTTATTTTTAGAAAAAGAGGAATCAAACGATGAATATTCGTTCGGGTTCTTTTTCAATTAAACGATTGGAGGTGGAATGTTGAAAAAGGAAAAAAGCGAGTCGTTTGAATTTAACACAGATTTATCATCCCCTATCCCCCTTTCTCTTTACTACTCTTCTTCTGTAAGCTCCTTCAATTACGAAAATGTTAAATCATGGCTAAAAGACCACAATAGACACAATAAACAAATCAGAGAAACCTCAGAATATCTCTATAATTTAAATGGAATTTATCGAAATGTGATTGATTATATGGTTTCGCTCGTAACTTTGGATAGAGTTGTCTATGGAAATTCAAGTTCTCATGACAGTTTCGTTTCAGATAAGGCTGACTATACTAGAGCTCTTTCTAAGATAAACGATAAAGAAATTGCAAGAGATATCATTAGAAAGTTGAGTACTTATGGAACCTCTTTTCATTATTTTGAATCTTTCAGAGATGATCCCTTCCCTTCTACTCTAAGTGATCTTGAAATTGAAGGGATGACTGAAATCAATAACAGAGATGATTTTAATTGTTCTGTGTTAACTCTCCCTATTGACTATTGTAAAATTGTTGGTCGGAAGAACTCATCTTATTTGGTTGCGTTTAATGTATCTTACTTTGATAAATTCACAGGTAACGGCAGATCCTTGAAACTTAAAAGGTGGCCGAAGGAGTTTAGACAAGGTTATGTCGAGTATAAAAAGGATTTGAATAAACGCTGGATTGTGTTAGACAACAATAGAACTATAGCGAACAAAGCTAGTGCAGGAATAGAAGATCAATGGGGTCGACCTATAGGATTAGCTGCATTTGTTGATATGGTTTATGATGATTATTTTGTTGATACGAAACGTAATATCTTAGATGAGCTAAACAGTACCCTAATTTATCAAACGTTGCCTGAGGGTGAAAAAAAAGGTATTTCTTCCCTCTCTCAAACACAGCAAGAACAACAGCATATAAGCATCAAAAATGCACTTAGCTCTAGAAATGGCTTAACTGGATATAAGTTTTTCTCATTGGCATCAGGAACTAAGTTAAATAAGCTTGAAACCAACGTTGATTTTCTGAAAGTTAAAGGTGAAGACGAATTAATTAAAAGGATATCAACTAACCTTGGCTTTGCAGGTTCCGCATTGAATGGTCAAGATGGAAACTACTCTTCTCAATCAACGAATATCGAAATGGTCTCCTCTCAAATATTCTCCTGGTTAGAACAAATCTCCAATGAATTCAACAAGGTAATAAACGCAAATATTATCAATAATCCAAAATCATTTATTGAAGTTTATTATCTCCCTCTTACGCACGTTAACAGAAAAGAAAAAGTTCAAAACATGAAAGATTTGTACACCAGTGGTCGTGGAAGTTTGACTGCATGGATTGCAGCAACTGGTTGGAATCCTGATGCTTATATATCTTTAATGGAATACGAAAAACAAGAAAAATTTGATGAGAAATACCCAGTCCATGAAACATCATTCACGCTAAGCAAAGATAAAAAAGCTGGCGCTCCAGAAAAAGACTCGCACAACGAGAATACCATAAAATCTAAAACTAATAACAGTAACGGGACACCTTCGGGATCTTGAAAGGAGGTGTAAATTTATTTGAGAAGCGCAATTTTAGAAATTAACAATAGCAAAAAAGTTAATGGTAGGACTTATTTGAAATGGGTAGTCCTTGAAATTCATGAGAACGATACCATATTTAATAAAAATGGTATCACGTGGTTGGAAAAGTACATTAAAGCTAACCTGGAGTCTATTCAGGGAATGCCCCTTTGTGTTGAGTTTATTGATTATGAAAATAGCGAACCCTTCGGACATGGGCTAACTGAAATCAAAGACGGTACACCACTATTTGAGAATAGTGCAGTTGTAGGTGTTACAACTAATGGCTACATCGATTCTATTGAAGTGAATGGGCAACAAAAACGAGTGCTCATTGGCGAAGGCTACATTTACAACCAGAGGTATCCTAAGTTTGTTCAGTGGCTGAAGTCGAAAATGTTTGATGGCGATTTTCCTGAGACATCTGTGGAAATATCAGCTGTTGAAGGAAAAACGAATATTGAATATGAAGGTGGCTACAAAGAAGAAGGTCGTGTCCCTATGATCTTCGATTTTACTGGAGATGCGATACTAGGCGTTGATCCAGCGGATGACTCAGCAGTGTTGTTAGAGCTAAATAGCAAAAATAAGGAGGATAAAATCTTGTCTAAAGAAAAAGAAGCACTTGTGGAACTTAACGAAAAACTTAAAGTGGATATCGAATCCCTGGAAGCTAAAGTTTCCGAATTAAATGAATTACTGACTAAAAAAACAAATGAACTTAATGCAGCAGTGCAAGCAGTTAAAGATGAGAAAGCTAAAACTGAGGCTAAAGATGAAGAAGTTAAAAAAGCTAAAGAGGACAAAGAAAAGGCTGATGCAGAAATTAACTCTTTAAAAGAATTTAAAAAATCAGTTACAGAGGAAACTCTGAAAACAGAGTTGAACCAGCATCTTTCTCGGTATACAGAAGAAGAAAAATCTGTTGCCAAAGAGAAAATTGAGCTCTTCTCAACCTCCCCTACTGAGGAGTTAAAAACCCAAATCGTTTCAGAAATCAACTCTGCTATTGCACAATCTTACATTAGTCAAAGAATGAAACAAACTTCAAATGAGATTAATAGCGTGAACGACATTTACTCAGAAATTAACGAAACTGGCAATGAAGCTTCTGTAACTATTGAGGAACTTTATTAATAAAATAAGACTTTTATAGAAAAGAGGAAATTGAATGTTTAAATTCGGTACGATTGGCGCTTTTAAACAAGTGCAAAATAATCCAAGATGTAAAGCTACAAAAGATTTGGTTCCTGGTTATGTAGTCTTACCAGATGATTCTACAGGACTAGCCCCTACTCCTTCATCTGCAGCTGCTGCTAAAGGAGATGTTTATGTTGTAGGCAACATTATCGACAAACCTGAGATTCGAAATAAAGCTGATTTCAAGGTTTTGAAAGATGAGTTTGTAAGAGCTTTTCGATTAGCGGATTGCGTTGGCTTGCCTATTGAACTTAGCCAGGATACTGTGGTTGACTTCGAAAACATTGTTAAAAACGATGTTTTAGTCTCTGCTTCAGATGGCTCAGGAAAATGGGTTAAATCTGATGGTACAGATGATGAATATAAAGTAAAACTTAAAGTGCTTGAAAATACAACATTCGGTGGCAATGGACTTTATCTTACGGTTCAGGGCTAATTCTATCGCTGGAGGAATTAAATAATGAAAATTGAATTAAACAACGCAAGACGTGATTCTGATGTTTTTGCACATACTAAATTAAATACTAAGTCTCCAATTGTAGAAATCTTTTCTGCAGTTGCAACTGGTAAAGATTTATCTAAATTTAATGGCGCTAAAGTTGATGCTGCTATGAAGCACGTCAAAAATTTAGGAGACCAAGCTCTGGCTGGTAATCCAGTTGCTAAAGCTGAGATCAATCAAATTGTAAGATTTGCAATTGAACCTAAGTTAATTTCAGCTTTAAAATTGTTCGATTTCATGGGTAATTTTAAACCAATCGGCTATGATGAACAGCCTATGATGACGACATATGCACATGAGTCGATTAGAAGTGGTTTTCAAGCTTCTCGTGGTGATGTTCCATTCGCAACTACAGCTTGGAGAGAATACCCGATTGCTACTCAAACCATTTCATCCGGTTACGCAGTAAACTACCGTGAAATTATGAGTGGTAATCTCGACAAGGTCGCTGAAGGCATGGATCAAGTTCAAATCGACATGATGAATAAGGCGATGTATTACGTAGTAAATGAAATGTTTAATGCTATCAAAAAGGCTAAAGGCGTAAAATATTTCTCTGAAAGCCCTGGTATTGCTAAGAGTGCTGTGGATGACACGATTAAGAAGATTCGTAGATTTGGACAACCTTCAATTGTAGGAGACTATTCAGTTGTTTCGCAGTTAAATGATTTCGCAGGATACCAAGCTGTGGCTGGAGATGCTTCAAGCACAAAATTGCCTGAGTCAGTTATGGATGAGATCAGAAAAACTGGTTTACTGAGTACATACAAAGGATCTTCTATTGTCGAGCTTCCAAACAGCTACAATCTGACAGAGCTAAATAAAGCTAAGGACAACTTCAAAACTTATCTTCCAGAAGGCCTCCTCTTCTTCATTCCTCAAGGTGCTAAATCACCACTGCAAGTGTTCCAAAAAGGCGGAATCTCAACTATGACAGGTAATGATGTGGTCACTGGTACTGAAATCACTCGTTTTGATTTGGAACTAGGTGCTGGAGTTGCTGAAGGCATGGAACATCAAATCGGCTTAATCCGAGATGAAAATTTCGAAATCACACCAGAGTAATATTTAATATGGAGGGCATTGTCCCTCCTTAAACACGGAGGGATATAATGTCAATCGATTTAGATAAGAAAATTAAAATCAAAAACTTGTGTTCTTGGGATTTGTACTTCAAAAAATTTGAGTCTAATGGAGATTTCAAACTTCCTGCTAACGGAGTAAGACAAATTACTGTAGCTGAAGTTCAGTCCCAAGTTTATGATAATGTGAAAATGTTTGCTGGAACTGATGGGGTTGGATCTCACGCTAAGATTTATATTGACGACAAAGAAACTAGAGTTCATTTAGGATTTGAAAGTGACGATACTACTCAAAATGTTATTGATCAGGAAACGATTAAAAAGATTTTAACTCTTAAGACTCAAAAATCATTTGAAGACAATGTGAAAAAATCTATTAAGTTAGATTCTGAAAAAGCCCAACTATTTGAAGTTGCAAAGGATTCTAAGATCAATGATCATAGCAAAATTAAGTTCATTGAGGAATACACTGGCTTTAAGTTTGATGCATAAGGGATAGATTATGATGGCTGGATATGAAGATGTATTAAATTCATTTCATTCAAAATTTCAATCAAATGAAGTAGTTCCAGAAGGACTAGAGAAACAATTTTTCATTGAAGCGTTAGCTTCGTATGAGCTTGATCTCGAGCCGCTTAAGTACGATGAATCTACAGAAGAGTTCAGTGAAGTTATGTCTAGACCAAAAATTAAACTACTTGGGCTGCTTATGTACAAACAACATTTAGGGCGATATAGAGATCGAGCTTTAAAGTTGAACAATGTGATTGGTAGAGACATTCAATTAACAGGCTTGGCGAATACTAAAGCTCAAGTAAATAGAGCATACGAAGATTTGTCTGATGAAATAGATGCTTTATTACACAAGCTTAAAACAAATAATTTTGAATGAGGTGCTTAAATGTCTAAAGATTGGTATTTGAGTTCTTCTTCAAACTATTTGAGTGGATGGGAGAACGAAGAGTTTTCTGCAAATAAATATGAGATATTCAAAGAGATATTAGCAAACTCTCCAGAAACTTATAGTGTTTTATTAAACGATAAGCCTGTTGATGTTATTATCCAAACAACTCAAGATAGTGAAGTTAAAAAAGTTATAACAGTTTTGGGGTTGTTGAATCGTGGCGATCTTATCTTGTACGACAGTTCTTATTGGCTGGTTAATTCTCGACCAACTGATAATAAAATGAATGATAGCGCAACTATGAAACAATGCAACAGCTCAATCAAACTATCGACAGGTGACATACAGGTTGACACGGGCAAAATAAATGAAATCACTGGGCAGCCGATTAAAAAACTTGTTCCTGGTGAAAGTATTGAAATCCCTTGTGTATTTGAGAGAACTGTTTCAGTTAACAGCTCTGATCAACCGATCAATCTTCCTGATGGTCAAGCTCACATCACTCTCCCCTACTCTACTAATCCTCAGTTAAAAATTGGGTTAAAAACGCAATTTTATTCAGAAGAGTATATTGTTCACGATATTGATTATTCAAAAGTAATTGATGGTGTGGGCACCATTAAACTCATCGCAAAAAAGAAAGTCAGTGATAACAAATGAGTATGATGGTACAACATATAACGGACATTTTTAGAGAAATAATGAATGACAGAGATGTTAATCGGCTCCTCTATTATAAAGATGATCCCCTTTCACCCGATCTTCCTGATGTCCAAAGTTTGGATAACTATTATGAACCTGCTATCGAAGAAGATAGAGGTCTCACTCTCCCACCTATCTATTCTAATTTGTTTAAACGTGCACCTAAAACAGATGATCTTAACTCTCAACCAATCTGTAGAGTATGTATATATTTAGGCTCTGGAATCCCCAAAAGCCCAAATGAAAGCTATAAACTCCTAAACCAAGACATTATGATCGACGTTTACACACATATAGACACATTTGAGGAAACTGAATTCAGGAACACAAAGATATCTGATAGGATTTGCAACCTTTTATTCGAAAAGAACATAACTGGCTTCGGATCAATGATTACATACAAGAGATTGCTTATTCCTAATCCGCCTGATGGCCATCTTGGATACAAACTGATTTTCACGTTTGGAGCTTCTAAATGATTAGCAACAAGGATTTTTTCTTTTTGGGAGATTCGGTGATGACCGAAATTGGTGAAATATCATTTATCAAGCTGAGAGATTATCCTAATTATGTGCATTATTTAAATGCTATTAAGATGTCGAAAAAAGAAATCGTTAGAGAGTATGAAAAATTAAACGAAGCTGAGAACTTGAATGAGCTAATTATAGAGCTTAAGCGTAGCAGCTTATTTAATATTGTAAATCATATCCTTCCTGATTTTAGTGAGGCCTATCATAAAGTTTTCGAGAAGATATTTGTTGATAAAGAAAGATTATCTGAAATTAACCCAAACAATTTTAACAGTTTAAGAAAACTGGTGCTTGATATGCATTGTCTATCCGAAGAGAAGATATCAACCAATGAAGAAATACAAGAATTTGACGATTTGGCCAAAATGTTAAAGCGGCAAGACAGTCAAAATGACCTTAAAGATATTGTTAGTTGCGTGGCTGCCTTTAATGGGTACACATACAGCGAAATAGCTGACATGACTGTTTATCAATTGCAACTAAGCTTCTACAGAATGGCAGAGATTATGAATTACAATACCACAACGTTATTCGCAACGGTTTCTTCTGAAGCTAAGATTAACGACTGGAGTAAATCAATTGATCTTTATAAAGAAGATTCATATCATCTCAACGCAAAAGAAGCAAAAAATTTAGAAAAACTATTTGGAGACTGATAAAGTCTCTTTTTTTATTAGGAGGAAAACTTTTGAGCAAACAAACAGTAATCCATGAAGTTGGAAAAATCACTGTTCGCAGAATTAGCGATAAGAAAGTTATCGGTAGCTCTGTGACACAAATGACTCAGTTCACACAACAAGTTCAGCAGGACTTTTTAAAGGGTGGCTGGGGCAATAGAGACTTATACGTAATTAACTCAAGCAAAGAGGTTTCAGGTAACGTCAGAAACGCATTCTTTGATCTTGATTTCATGGCAATGCAACAAGGAGTTAAAATTGAAAATGAGGCCATTTCTGTATGGGAAGATGAAAATTTAACTGTCTCTGAAACTAATACCGTTAAATTAAGCTATATTCCGATTTCTGAAGTTACTCTTACAAATGAAGACGGCGAACATTTGAATGTCTCAACAACTTCTACTGAAGTTGCAGTCCCTGAGCAATTTGCTAAAAAAGAAGCTGTAATCACAGTGTTCTATCAAATTGAAGTAGATGCTGAAACTGTGGAAATCAGTGGTGAAAAATTCTCTGAGAACTATGAATTTGAAATCCATACAATTGAGTACGATCCTAAGACATCTAAAGTTTACAGTGATCTATATATTCAATTACCTAAAGTCAATTTCTCTGGAGAAGCTGATATTTCACTGGAAGCAGGTCAAGCTTATACTCCAGAAATCGGATACCGAGCTTTGGCGGATGAAAATGGAAAAATCGGTAAGTTTTCACGTGTGAAAAGAAATGCTGATGGATCTAAAGGTATCGTAAAAGACGATCAAACAACTCCTCCAGTAGACGGAGAATAAGTAGATTTTTGATTAACTGAGGAGGTCTCCCCTCCTCTTTTTATTAAGGAGTGATTATTATAGCAGAAGATACAGCTCCTATTGTAGTAATTCCTGATCGTACATCATTTGTTTTTCATGAGAAGTCAGTCTCCCCTTCTGACGGTGAATCATTAGAAGTTAAACACTACCAAAAATTAGCCATCAGCATCACTGGGACATCTACTTCAAGAAAAATTTCGTTTGTGGGATTGACGAATGATGATCAGGAAATTGAATTAGGAGGTACTCAGTTAAGTGATTACCGAATAGCAACTGGAACAGAAGGAATTAACGAGGCTTGGGAATTCCCGATTTCCCCTTTCAAAAAAGTATTTATTAAATTAGAAGATGTGACTGATGGAGATGTCTCTGTGTTTGGGGAGGCTTCGACATAATGCTTGATTCATTAGTAAGAGGGTTGTACAAAAGGCTAGAGAAGCAAATTGCTAACCTCAAAGACCTCTTTTTAACCAGTGAAGATTCCATGAAGCGTGATGTTGAAATCTTCAAAAGTGATAATGATTCATTTAAGTTGGAAATTAAAAGTGACTTAGAAACTCATAAGCATGACACTAAAAACCCTCATGCTGTCACAAAAGAGCAAGTTGGACTTGGTGATGTATTGAACATCGAACAAGCCAGCAAGACAGAGTTTAATAAACATCAAAACGACTCTGATATCCATGTTGATCAAGATCAAAAAGAACAATGGAATAAAAAAGAAACCATTGAAGGTTCTCAAGAGAAAGCTGATTTGGCTTTAGTAAATTCTAAAGAATACACAGATGAGCATGAACTGAAAACAAACTTACATACTCAGCCAGGTGAGAAAGACAAATGGAACGGTTATGAAAGTTTGATAGACATGTTAGCGACAACTTTGGATGCTGCACAAAAATTCAAGTTGACTCAAGATGACGGGAAAGCTCAAAATCTTGCAAACGGAACTGATGTATTGACTCTCCCCCCTGGAGTTTACACAGGTCAAAGTTTAACTAATGCCCCTTCTGCAACAGATCCCTTCCTCTTCTTAATCAATTCTAAGGACAACTCCAATAAGACTATCTTGGCAATCTCATTGAAAAATAATGAAACATGGCTTTTCACGAGGCTACAAAATGTAAATTCAACTTGGAACAAGCTTGTATCCTCTAATGACCTTAATGTGGTTTGGGTTAATACTACTTTAGTAGTCGGGACTACAAACCCGCAATACCCACTAAGACACAGATACATTCCTGTTTCTAAAACTTTAGAGATACAGGGAACATTCACCGCTCCGCTCGGTGCAACAATTGCCAAGTTATCTTATTTCCCTGTTCAAAACATTGATTTTACAGGTGTTACTGTAGGTTCTTATGGGCAAGCACGAATGACACTAACGACAACAGGAGACTTAATCTATTCTGGTTTGTTTTCTAAGGATGATAGCAAAGTTGAAAGAGTGTCCTTAAATGAAACTATACCACTATCATAAAGAGGGTCACATCTATGAAAACAATATTTTACTATGATGAAAACTTTATTTACTTAAGACAATCTGATTACTTTGAAGGAGAAGTTTTGCCAGAAATGAGCACAGATATCGCACCTCCCCAATCACTATATTTAGGTAAATTTTATCCCGAAGAAAAGACATGGAAAGAATCAGCTACTCAAGAATACATGGATTCTTTTAAAGTCGAACCTGAGCCATCTGAAATAAGCATGGTTAAACAACAGTTATCTGAACTTTACTATTTTATTGCGATGGGAGGAATTTAGATGGCAATCGATTGGTATAAAGCAATCAAAGGATTTTACGATGATGGATTGTGGACTAAAGAGATGGTGTATAACACAGTTGCTGTTGGAAGAATTACGCCTGAACAATATGAACAAATTACTGGGGAGCAGTATACTCCACCACAATAAAATAAGAATTTTATTGAAAAAAGGAGGATTGCCATTGAGACTTTTTGATGTATCTGAGGACATTTTACTTTTAAAGGGATTCTGGAAAGAGTCCTTTTGCGGAAAGGTAAGATGGCTTTTCTTTTTGTATCCTATGTGTCTATATACAGCAATAATTTTAAAACTCGCTATAACTTTATATTCAATAAAACATAAAATGTTTTTCAAAAAACGCTAACACCTCTCCCCTATTTGAGGTGTTTTTATTTTAATCATAAGGAGAGATATGATGACAACACAAAAATTAACGCTAGATCATATTAAGGATGGGAATAAAAAGTACGATGAGAAAGTCAAAGTGCAGTTAGATGATAAGTTCCATGTTCACATCTACCCCAACTTTGATCCAGTTAAGATTACACAAATGATTAAAATGGCTCTAGAAGATGTAGCTGAAATTGAGTCGAATAAAAAGATTAAACACAAGCTTAATTTCGTTGATCTTTTAAATATTTATACAATCCTCACCTTCAGTGATGTCGCTAATATACCACAAGGCATCACTTCTAAAGTTAACTTAATGATTGAATTGGTTAAGTCCCCATACTATAAAATAATCAACGATTCTTTTCCAAAGGAAAGCTTCGAGAGTATCGATGAAAAATTACGTTCTATGACAGAAGGTATGATTGCGACTCAAGAAGCACTTGTTGACAAAGCGAACGAAGAAATATTGAAAAAAGTTGAAAAACTAACTGCTGAAGCATAATGGCCAAGAATCATAAAGAATTAGCCGTTATGCTTGAAAAAGCAGCTTTAAAAGCCTTGCAGTCTGGCAGTAATACAAAAGAGCTCTTAGTCAAAACAGGACAAGAGCAAGTTCAAACAGTGGTATATGATTCATATAGTCCAGTGGAATATAACCGAACTGGTGAGTTAAAGGCATCATTTGTTGTTGCGAATGAATCAAATGGTATTTCGTTAGATAACACAAGAACAGATGAGGGACGAGATGTTGCGACTATTGTTGAGACCGGTGAAGGGTATCAATTCCCTGACGAATATGGTTATGGCTATGGTGAGCCTCGTCCTTTTATGAGCAACACTGCTGAAAAGCTCAAACACAGTGGTGAATTAGTGGAAGCTGCTATGAAAGATGTTCGCAAGGCTGGTTATAAGACAATCAAATAGCCTGGCGGTGAATTTAATAATGAGCAAAGAAATCGAACAAAACATGCTGCGTAAAAGAGCGCAAAAGCTACCTGAAGTCACTGATGATATGTGGTCGCAAGTTGATCAGGAACATCAAGACCTGGTTTCAGAATTTCTGGATGCCAACTCGTTCAGAGACAAAACTAAAAAACAGTACCATTCTACACTTCGTCAATTTTTCTGGTGGGTGCACACATCATTAAACGGAAAGAAACTATACAAGATCACTAAAAGAGATTTTATACGATATCAGAGCTTCTTGAAAAATCGTGGAATGTCTTCAAGTGGCATTGCTCTAAAAAAAGCTTCAGTATCTTCCCTCAACAATTATCTTGAAAATGTAGTTGCGGAAGATGATCCAAACTACAAAACATTTCGAAACTTCACTCGTGGTCTCCCTGCTATACCTAAAACGGTGACTTATGAAAAAGTTAAAGTGACATATGATGATTACAAATTAATGATGGACACACTAGAAGAAGACGAAAACTATCTTGGGATGGCATGGCTGGCCACTGCGTTTAATGTTGGGGGTCGTAGAGCTGAGCTAGTCCAATTTAAAACAGAGCTATTGGATTATCCTATTAATGAAGATCAATCGTACGTTATGAGTCATAAAGTTTTTGGTAAAGGTAAAGGCGAAGGAAAAGTACTGGAATACATGGTGAATTTAGAGGCTATAAAATACATGAAGTTATGGCATGAGAAGCGTGGCTATGACCATGAGTATATTTTTACAACGCAATACGGCGGAGAACCTAAGCAGATTTCAGAGTCCTGGGCGGATTATTTTTGTTCAGATGTTCTGTCAGATATTCTTGGCAGACGTATCAACCCCCACCTATTCAAAGCCTCTTGCATTACTTATCTTCTCGAAGTTAAAAAAATCAAGTTGGAATTGGTTAGTAAATACATCGCTCATCATGAAGATGTATCAACTACAATCAAGCATTACGACTTAAGAAACTTTGAGGAAGAAAAGAATCAAATCTTCGCTTGAAATCCCTCTTTTATTCAGAATCAAAATCCTTCTTTTGAGGGATTTTGCTTATGGTTAAAAATTGCAATGTCTTACGAGAGCCAATTATTATTAAATATATATTTTTAAATTTCTTACTCCGTTTCGTTCAATCGTTATCATTACTTAAGATTTGTGTTCCACTTCTGTATGTTAATTGGACATTATTCTTTCTTAATATCAGCTGTTTAAAATTGTTAATTTTTTCATGATCTTGTGTTATCATTAGAGTTGATAAAATTGAAATGAATAAACGTTCGAGGTGGATTAGATAAGATGAGTGCAGTTTCAGAGCCAGTATTGGAATTGAAGGTAAAAAAAGAACGAGATATGACAATGTATTTTGCAATGCGTGCAGTTGTTGCATTTTGTTTATTTGCAGGGTATTGTTATTCAGTAAAAAAAGATATTGATTATGTTCAATTTTTCATTACTACACTATTATTGTTTGCTCCATTTGCATTGGATTACTATCCTCGTCAAAATGACGATAAAGCGGAAATAATTTTACGGAAATGGGGTATGCTAATACCAAGCGGTGCAATTATAGGGGTTCTGTTATTGGGGCTTTTTAATGGAGATTCAAACTATTGGTCAAGTAATACTGCAATTTGGTTAAAGGTGATTTGTATTGGCGCTGGATTTTTAGTGGCAATACTTGCTTATGTTGACTACAATAATTACAATCGAAGAAGCCAATTTACTCAGATTATGAAACAACACGCTGTTGAATATATTGAAGAATCGAATGCTGAATCTGCTGAAGCGCGCTTCAAAAGAAATGAGGCTATTAAAAAGGAAGGCCTTAAACGAGTTGTAATTGAAAGCGGGAAGAAAAGAAAAAAGAAAAAGCCTAATAAGATTTAGTAGTTAACTTGGAGGAAGCTAAATGGATTACTTAGTTTTATTACTGATTTTTGTGGGATTAATGTATATCACTACCTCATATGCTGCATATCGAGAAATTCGTGAGAAAAATTTAAAAGTGGCATTTAATTGGTACAATGTTTTTTTCTTTTTGATCACCCCAGTAAGTGTTAGTATTATTCACTTGAAAATGGCATATCGCTTTTATAGAGAAGGACGAAAAAAAGAAGCGAGATTACTTTTCGCTTTAGCTACTTTTAAAATTTCTTCAGGCATAGCGATTTATTTAGAGTTCATGGTTCACTCAACCATAGTGGATGCTGTTTATGCAAAAAACCAGAAAAAGATGGCGGTAGCCAAAGAAGCGAGAAAGGTTTCTAAAGAAACGCTTAAATGGGGTAATTTAAAAGAATCTATAAAAAATCCTTTAGATTATCTTGATGCGGTTTTTAAACCAGCTTAATCATGAAGAATAAAATATTACTGAGTTCCTCTAACCTCACTTAACGTGGGGTTTTTCTATGCCATCATTTAACAATTCTCCCCTTCTGCCGATAATTCTGTTGAGGTGGTAAAGGATGATAGGCAAGAAGAAACAAAAAAGAATAGACAATTATAAAATAAAAAAATTTAATCACAAGAACTTTAATAAACACACCTTAAAGAGCAGCTTGATAGCAATGAATAAACGTGTATTTGTTGCGTATATAAAATTCCATTTCCCTCTTAACGGGCAGAAAGCAAGAAAGTATCAAGATAAATATAAGGTCTTGCAATCTCTTGAGGAAGCTGTATTGATAAATGCTATTTCTAGAACAAAAGCTTTAGAAATAATATACGAAACAAAATATGTCATTCCATTTGTTGGGGCTTTAATTGCAGTGGTTGTTGTTCCAGCAATAATAGCCTTTGGAGATTCTTTTATAGTTGATTATCCTGTATATAAAAAAGAAATTAAGTTAGGAGCGGTTGTTGTCGCTTCGTTATGTGCAGTAGCTGTGTCAGTGTTCATTACACACAGCATAAAAAAAGATAAAAATGTTCTTGCTCTGCTTGTGTCCTTTCGAGAGTTGTTGGAACAGGCTTTAGCAGCAAAGAAGAACGATGAAAAGTGACTTCTCGCCCCTCCTTTCTAATTAAAGCAATGCTTATTATGGAAATTCCAATATAATATAATGAGGATTAAACTCAAAATCGCCCCCTTTTTTCCGATATTATCCATGAGGTGATTTGGAATGAATTGTGAAAATTGTATGGGAAAATTCGATAGGGAAACAATGGAAGATGCTTTGTTGAATTGGAACGAGAAGGATTTTATAAAATATTTGAATACACATTTTTCAATTGAAGGTAAATCGGAAAGTCCAAGAGAAAAAGTAAATGTTCTAAGATCGCTTGATGAAGTAGTCTTAGAAATAGCTTCAGCAAGGATTGATGGTCTTGAAAAAATCTATGATGATAAACATATTATATTCTTTATTGGCGCTTTGATAGCAGCTGCTACACCTGCTGTAACTGCTATATTCTTGCCTTTCACTTCGGGAGAAGTTCATCCGAGTGCCTCAGGAGAAGTCTATCCGAGGATAGCTGCATCCTTCTTTACTCTATGTTCACTAATGTTTTTCAAGACATATTTAGGTAGGGATAAAAATATACTCGCTGTCCTTGTATCGTTTAGAAAATTACTTGAACAAGCCATGGATAAAAAGAGAGATGAAAGTGATTAACCTCTCCCCTGTTCTCATATTTGGGCTCACCTCAAACTTATGTCAAATGGTTAGCTTCATGTCTGTCAATTTGACAGGTATTAAAGGGGCTAGTTTTAACCGACTCCCTATCTGTATGATAGGAACACTATGCCGGTCACCACTATCATTTAAAATGATGGTATTCAGCTGCCTAAGTTGAAATTAGGGACGTATATAAATCCACTCTCATTTAAAATGATAGTGAGAAAGTTCACTTTCCGAATACTGTCGTCTTAAACTACTGTATTATATTTAGAGTGAAATAGATTCTGATGTCATTTAAAACGACACCAGCTTCACGATTAAGAATGAGTATCCCCTGCCCTGTTCCTCTAGATTGGGTTATCATGGTATACTATAGGAAAAATATACTGGTGGTGGGAATGAGTGGGTTGGCTTATTTTTGGATTTTTAGCGTTTTGCGGGGTAGGCATTTTCCTAGTCATGAAATCAATAGATCATCAAAATAACAGAAAAAAAGCACTCGATAGCATTGATGACGAAAATTATTCCCGAGCTTATACTTCAACTGACGGATCAACCAAAATATTCTTCGATGAAACAAGTGAAAAAGTAAAAATTGGCTACATTTCAATTGACAACTTTAAAGACAGTAATGTTACTCCCGTCATAAAAACGTATGACTTCAAAGATATAGTTGATGTTGAGGTTAATATAGATGGCAGTACTGTATCAAAAGTGTCTAAAGGAGATTCGATTTTAGGGGCAACTGTAGGTGGAGCAATCGGAGGCGGAATTGGCGCCATAATTGGAAGTAATAGTGCTTCTAGTAAAACAAGCGATTACATCAATTATATTCATTTAAGAATTTGTTTTGAAGACTACGATACACCCTTCTATGATGTTGCTTTTTACAGTGGAGTTGTTTATGATCCTGAATTACCAACATCGATTAAAAAATCATCGCCTGAAGCTCAGAAAGCTTTAAAGGAAGCAGAAACTTGGTTTAGATATTTCAAATTAGCTATACGAAACGCAGAAAAAGTCGCTCATTAATTTTGGGCGACTTAATTTTTTAAGCGGCTTTCTACTTCGAATAGCCTTTTATTTAGCAGGACTGTTTTGTTGTCTACATTTTGAATCTGTTTTAAATGTGCAGTGATATCTTTCGGTTGGTTTTCTTCCAATCTGTCTAGTTTAACGTTGATTTGATTGAATTCTTTATTCGTATCTTCTCTGAAATCCACAATTTCAGATTTAATTGTCTTCAACTCATTTGAAAGTTCATGGATAGCTTGTAAAATTTTGTCCTCCATTTTGTATCACCCCTCCTCTAATTATAACATCACTTGCAATACTTTTGCTTAGGACTCTTCTTTAACTTCCTCCAAAACAACCACATCTTGAAGATCGCACTCTAAATACTCACATATTTTAATTATTGAGCTCAATGACACAGGTTCATTTCTAGACAACTTTGAAATAGTGGCTGATGATACATCCACATTATTCCTAAGATCCACCTTCTTTTTCCTTTTTTTCACTAATGTAATCTCTAAAGGCATGTAATTTGGTCTTAACTTCAATTTTCCACCCCGTATTCTTTTTTGTGTTCTTATTATACACCAATACACAAAAAATGTTTAATTATAAAACAAAATTTATAAAAAAGTTGTTGACTTGTCTGTTTTTATAATGGTAACCTTTGTTTAGAAACAAAACAAAACAGTCTCTAAACGAAACAAAGAGGTGATAAAAATAAACTTAAAGAAGCTCAAAATTACCAAGGTATTGTTATTAGTGAGGAGGAAGAGCCATGTCACCTAACAATGTTACTGGGACAATATTGTTAGAAGTTTCAAAAAATGTTGATTCTAACAAGGAAGAGTTAGCTATATTGGAGTCCTATTACTCTATTTCAGAAGAAAGAGTCCAACTAGACGAACTGTTGCTTGTGCACAAGAACGGTAAAAAACTAGGAACTGTTAAGGTACATAACGTGAGTATTTCTTGGAATAATTTTAACGGGGGAATGAAAAATGAATCAATTTGAAAGAGCTTTTGATTATAAAGGGAATAATGTAAGAACGTTTATGAGAGATGAAGAAACTTGGTTTGTAGCAAGGGATGTATGTAACATATTAGAAATTGGCAATCCGAGTCAAGCGCTGAGCCGTCTTGATGATGATGAAAAGAATACTATCATTTTAAATGAGGGTATTGGGAATCCAAATAAAACAATCGTTAATGAACCAGGTCTCTACACATTAATCTTGAGCAGTCGCAAACCTGAAGCGAAACAATTCAAACGTTGGGTGACTCATGACGTACTTCCTGTAATTCGCAAAAGCGGGATGTATATCTCAGAGGATGCAACCAGAGAGCAGAAACTATTTAACTACGATTTGTTAGAAGAGACTTTTAGAAATTGTGGAATTGAAAATCTGCATGAACTTTATAAGGAATGTGTGGAATATTACAAAGAAAATAAGATTCGATTAGATTATAAAAGAAGCTCTAAGCATAGACGAAATGATAAGAAAAAATCACTTTCTGATTCTCGAATTGAAATAATGAAAAAGATTGAAAACGTACTTCAAGAACGAGAATTGAATTATAAGCAATCTCTCAATTTTGCCTTTGTATCAGTTGTATCTGAATTATTAAAGATTATTGCATTGGACATTAAGTCAATAAAACACAACAAAACTAGAGGAAAGCTGGCTCAAGCGAGATGACCAAGTTTGTTAATCCCATCATATTAGATGTAGTTGCAATGGTTGATCAAACTTCTTCATCTCAAGAGCTTGCTGATATTTCTACTGAGCGTCTCTTAGCAAAATTTAACGATATACTTGAAATTGTTCTGGTGAATAGACATGGAGAGACTCTCAAACTAGAGGCATATGAGTTGAACTATGAAGTGAACGAATCCGAAGAAGTATAAAGAATATAAAAACAGCTGTGCTGAATGTGTTTTCCTACAAACGGCACAGCTTTTTCAATAAGGCTTCATTTAGAAATTGAAGTTAATATCCCGTCTTCAAAGTACAAGTATTTATTTCCTTTATAAACCCACTGTTTTAAGGTTCTATTTTTAGTGACATTTGTATTAACTTTTGTTGGTCTACCCCACCCGTTCAAAAGCACATCATCTTCCGTCATTCCAATAGATACGTCTTGTGGATTCAATGATCTATCCTCTATTTGTTTCTTCCTTTCGTATTCATCAATCTCATTCTTATCTCTTGCTGCGTTTTGGTTTTTAAGATTCTCTAAAGATTTAATTCTATCCAAATTATCTTTCTTGATTTGCTTGTATTTTAAATCAGTATGAGCATTTGAATGTTTAACCTTATCTAACATGGCTTCAATGTATGCATATGAATCATAGTTTTCAACATTTGTTTTCTTTTCATTTAACTCTTTATTTTTTTTGAAAGCAGAAGCTATAAAATAATAGTCTTTTTGAAAAACTTCCTTTAATTCAGCAGTTTTGCTAATAACCTCATCAAATTTTTCTTCTTTTATAAGCCTTATAAGCTTTCTATCTTCTTCAGTTAATTTGTGCCTATCATTAGCGGAACTCGTTTCTTCATTAGCCGTTACAGTTTTAGTATTAGAAGATTCTTCTGTTACCTTGTTCTGACCACATCCAGACAAGATAACAACAGTTCCCAATATAAATAATATGGATTTCTTCATGGCGTTCCCCCATTTACCTTATGTTAAAAGTATAGCTGTAATAAACTGCTTAATCAAACACAATTTCCCGTATGCACTGAAAGGATGTGAGCAATTAATTGAGCGAACAACTAAAAATATTTGTTACTCCCGTAGCAGATACCTCTTCACAGACAACTGAAAATCTAAACAGGCAAATTAAGCAGTTACAATCCAAACTGAATGCCATTGAGTTAAAAACAAACATTGACACCAACACCCTAAAGACTCTAAAAGAGTTCACTTCTGCATTTGACAAATATCAGTCCAATTTAAAAAATTACAACGACACAGTTAAAGAAACCACAAGAATCACCCAACATCTTAATGGCAATGTTACAAAGGTAACTCAGGAACATAAACGCAGTGGAGAAATTATCCAGCGAACAACTGAGAAAATTAAAGAGCAAACAACCGAAACTAATAAATTAGCAAGTGCTCAACAAAAACTCGGCCAAGTTGTTAAAAATACCGAGAGAATGAATGCTCAAGGTAAAGTTACTGGTTCTACACAGAAAAATCGAGATGGTTACAAGGATTTTACATATAATCTTGATGAAAAAGGAAACGTGAAAAACTCTACTGTTTCCACTAACTTCGATAAAAAAAGAAAAGATATTGATGCGTTAAACGCCTCTCTTCAAAGACTTCGTGAGCAAGGTATTTTATCCGATACCACCCTCTCTTCCCTTGGTCGTAAAATCAACCTTGCTCAATCCTCAGCCCAAATTGATTCCCTCAAGCAAAAAATTCGTACATTAGATGACAAGTCGTCTGCTGTTGCAAAGAATAACGAGCTAAAGCAAACAATTGCACTATATCAAAGACAAGCTCAGCTTAATGCGAACAACTTAACGAGCAAGTATGGAAATAACCTTAGCAACAGTAGCAAAACTCAGATTCAAGAGTACCTTCTTGCTGTTACTCAACTCACCTCTAAAACCCCTGCATTATCCTCAAAGATAAAAGACCTCAATATGCAGTTTAGAGAGCTTTCGTCCTCTATTCAAAACTCAACTCAAAGAGCAACAACATTTGGACAACAATTGGGTGATGCTTTTAGTCGTATTCCAGCATATTTGCTGTCAGGTTCTATATTTTATGGAGCTATTACAGCTCTAAAAAATATAACTCAGCAAGCTGTTGAAATTGACACTCTAATGACAAATATCCGAAGAGTCATGGATTTGCCAGATTACAAATTCAATGAGCTCCTTCAAACTTCATTAGATTTAAGTAATGAATTATCAAACAAAGTATCAGATGTTCTAGAAATTACGGGAAGTTTTGGTCGAATGGGTTTTCAGGCAGATGAACTTTCCGATTTAACCAAAACAGCACAAGTTTTGCAGAATATTTCAGATCTAACTGCATCAGATACTGTAAACACTCTTACTGCAGCCATGCTCAATTTCAACGTATCAGCAAAAGATTCAATTTCTATCGCTGATAAACTTAATGAAGTTGACAACAATTTTGCAATTTCCACGCTCGACATGGCTAATTCGATAAGAAAAGCTGGAAGTACCGCTTCCACCTTCGGTGTTGAATTGAATGACTTAATCGGCTATACAGCAGCCATTGGAAGCACAACACGTGAAAGTGGAAATATAGTCGGTAACTCATTAAAGACCATTTTTGCGAGAATTGGTAATAATAGAAGCTCTATTAAAGCCTTAGATCAAATCGGCATCTCTGTGCAAACGGCAGCTGGTGAAGCAAAAACTTCAAGTCAGTTAATTGGCGAAGTAGCAGAAAAATGGGACAGCTTGTCTGATGCCCAAAAGCAAAACACATCGATTGGTGTTGCGGGTATTTATCAGTTATCTAGATTTAACGCCCTATTGAATAACTACTCTATCTATCAAGACGCAGCTAACACTTCTGCAAACTCAATGGGTTCGGCATGGAAAGAACAAGAAAAGTATGCTGATAGCTTACAGGCACGGATAAACCGCCTTCAAAATACGGTTACTGAATTCGCTGTTGCCGCCAGTGATGCCTTCATTTCAGATGGTCTTATCGCTTCTACAGAAGCTCTAGGAAATTTCATGGGATTGACTACTGGCTTAATTAAAAATATCGGTTTCCTTGCTCCTGCTTTCGCAACAGCTACAGTGGCCACTATACTGTTTTCTAATGCTTTAAGAACAACGGCTATGCAAAGTGGCGCTCAAATCATTAACACACTTAAAGCACTCCCTCTTACATTGCAAACATACTCTACTGGTGCAGGGATAGCAGCAACGACAAATAGAGTTCTTTCCCTTTCTTTTGCCACTTTAGGAAAAGCAGCAAAATCTGCTGGAATGTTTTTAGCTGGAGCCGCATTGCCTATTGCAGGATTTGCTGCATTGGGTTTTGTTGTTGAGAAATTGGTTAGCGCTTATTCTGATGCAAAAAAAGCTCAAGAGGATTTCGAGACTGCACAAAGCACCTCTATCGAAGCTTGGACTACGAATAAAGAAGCTACTCAAGGGTTAATCGATAAGTATAAAGAACTTCGTAAAGCTAAAGATGACAACCAACTAACGCCTGAAAAAGAACAGGAATACTTATCAGTTTCACAACAGTTAGCAGCAACATTCCCTAACCTTGTTGAAGGGTATGATGCTCAAGGTAATGCCATCATTAAGAACAACGAAGCCTTAAAAGAGGCAATTAAATATACTGAAGAGATGGCAAATTTCAATAAACGTGATCTGAAAGATAATGCAGCCTCTAATTTTGAAGATCAAATTAAAAAGCTTAAAGATTTGAACAAAGAAATGGAAGCTAATAAAGCCTTAGCTGATAACTACAAAGAAGGTTCAAGTTGGATTACAAGAATCTTCGAAAACCCTTTCGCAAATAATGATGATTATGTAAAAGAAGGATACAAATACGAACGTGAAGCCTTGCGTGCGAAACAATCAATAGTAAGCGCAAATGCTGAAATTCAGGCTTCAGTATTAGATGTAATCAGTGCCTTTAATTCAATTGATATTAACCCAAACATCAAACAATCAATCACCGATATTTTAAACACAATGGACTTTAGTAAATTGAGTCCTGAACAAATTAAGAGCTTTTCGCAGCAAGTATCTGTCATTATGGACTCGCTCCAAAAATCACTAAACAATGGCAACGGATCGGAATTTGATAAACAAACAGACTCACTGAAATCTCTTATTACTGAGTTTTCTGATGGGAAAGTGAAAGTCGATAACTTGAACCTCTCCTACTCCACGCTTAAGGATTCGTTAGATAAGGCTAAAAATTCTGGCGATTCAGCGAAAGTCACCTGGAATGAAAATGGTGAAGGTGTAGATGAGTTAGGTGAATCGGTTGGAAATCTATCCGATAAGCTCAAAGAAGTTAAAGGTGATATTGAAGCTACGACAGATGTATTAGATCAATTACTACAATCTGGTCAAGCTACTGCAGCGATGGAAGCTTTACAAGGTGATGTATACGATGATTTAGCTGATCAAGTTTCCCCTCTAAATGGTTTATTGGAAAAGATGGCCGAAGGTAAGTCTATTTCTGCTTCAGAAGCGATGAAGCTTATCCAAAAGGAAAAAGATTTAGCTGGGGCTATTTCAATAGAAAACGGAATTGTTAAAATTAATCGTGATGCAGTAATCAAGCTACGAAACGCTAAGGTTAAAGCATATGCAGATATGCAAACTTCCGTAAAACAAGAGTTATTGAATCAAGCGAATGCCTTAAATAAGAAAATCGGGTATTACAAATCTGAAATCACAGCAATTAAAACTGTTCAAGATGCATTGAGAAAAAAGGCAGAGTTGGAAAAGTTAAAAGAAGATTCTTTGAAAATGACCAATGGTAAGCAAGATCAGCTTGCGATTGAACAATTTAAGGCTGCTCAAAGAGATCTTGGTGAATTATCTGGTATCACTGACCAACTGGAAGAATTAGATAAGCTTTCAGAATTAACTCAAGCATCTTTAAATGAAACTGGAACGTCTTTTGAAACAATGTCGGATTCAGCTGACAAGGCTTCAAAATCAACGAAAGATTCAATCTATGTTGCAGACAAATATAAAGAAGCATTAGAGCGAGTCAATAAGCAAATTGAAGAACAAAATAGAAAGACCAACGACTACCCTAAATGGAGTCAGAAATATCGTGATTCAATTAAGAAGGAAATCAAGGCGTTAGAAAGAAAAGAAAAACTTCTTAAGAGTCAGATTAAGCTACTTAAAGAACAAATTAAATCTGGATACATTGCTCAAACGGGCATAGTTGATTCTTCTTCATCCTACTCCCCTTCTAGATCTTCATATTCTGCTTCAGGCGGTTCTTATTCAGGTAAGTATTCAAACATTATTAATCAAGCTGCATCGAAATATAATGTTCCAGCTGCGCTAATCGCTGCGGTTATTAAACAAGAATCTAACTTTAACCCTAATGCTCGTTCACATGCAGGCGCAACAGGATTAATGCAACTTATGCCTGCTACAGCTAGAGGTCTAGGAGTTAAGAATTCTAAAGATCCTTATCAAAATATTATGGGTGGTACTAAGTACCTTAAACAAATGCTTGATAAATTCGGGTCAATTGAAAAAGCTTTAGCCGCATACAATGCGGGGCCTGGCAATGTAACGAAGTATGGCGGCGTACCACCTATTAAAGAAACGCAGAATTACGTTAAGAAAGTGAACAGTTACTTTAAACAAATGGGTGGCTCACTATCCTCTAGTGGTGGATCGGCTGCTGGTTACTATGACTCAATGAGAAGAACATCTCATTTCGGTCAGCAAGAAAAAGGTTTACGATCTGCTCCTCATAAAGGTTTAGATTTAGCTGCTAAATCTGGTACTCCTATCAAGTCTCTAAAATCAGGTAAAGTCCTTACTGCAGCATACTCTAAATCTGCTGGTTATTGGGTAGTTGTTCAACAAGATGACGGCACAGTAGCCAAATACATGCATATGCAAAAAGGACTCAAAGTCAAAGCTGGGCAAAAGGTTCAAGCTGGCCAAACTCTCGGCAAGATGGGAAGCACTGGTCGTTCTACTGGTACTCATCTTCATATGCAGATTGAGAAAAACGGTAAAGCGATTGATCCAGAAGCATATATGCAACAAATCGGATCAGATTTGTCTAGCTCTGAAGCTGAACGTCAACAAGCTATTTCGCAAGCTAAGTCTGATTTATTGGGACTTGAAGGTGACCTATCTTCTGTCAAAGACCAAATTCAAGACCTACAATATGAAATCGTTCAGTCAAAACTTGATGAATTTGAAAAACGTAAGTCTGATTTAGAGTTGAAAGTTGCTCAAAACCAATCTAAAGCCAGTCGCTATCTCAATGATAGTGCTCAGTTTAGAAAATATACAAATGAGCAGCGTAAAGCAGTTGAAGCGCAACAAAAGATACAATCTCAAAAGGTTAGTTGGATAAACAAAGAGCTAAAGCAAAATAAGCAATTAAACGCTGCTCAACGTGATCAATTACGTGAAGAATTAAAGCAAGCTAAACTTGACCTCATCAGCATCAAAGATCAAGTTTATGAGCTACAAGCTACCATTGTTCAATCTAAAACTGATCAAATTCTTAACAATATTGATAAGTCAGTCAAAAAGACTGAATCAAAGCTTAAGAATGTCGACATTAAGATCCAAACAACTGAAGAAGACAAAGATAAAGTTAAGTACTATAGTCAGCAAATCAAGCTGATTCAACAGCAACAAAAAGAAGCTGCTAAATACATAACACAGCTTGAAAAACAGAAAAAATCAGCTAAAGGATTCCCAGAGATCCAAAAGCAAATATCGGATGAGATCGCATCTTGGAAAGATAAGCAAAAGGATTTCAACTTAGAGCTATATCAAACCAAGAAAAGTATTAAAGATATTTACAAATCGCTTGCTGATGAAGTCGTCTCTATCTATAAAGAGATGTACGAAAAGATGCGTGATATCGAACTTGAA
This sequence comes from Bacillus sp. Leaf49, assembly GCF_001426125.1. Lineage (NCBI taxonomy): Bacteria > Bacillati > Bacillota > Bacilli > Caryophanales > Bacillaceae > Bacillus > Bacillus sp. Leaf49. The sequence continues at coordinate 208,974 of NZ_LMRK01000020.1, forward strand.
GCTCATCGTAAAGCTACTCAAGATATCATTGACGGTATCGATAAGGAAGATGATGAAGCAAAGTTCCAAAAGGATTTAAAAGATCGTCAGGAAAGCATTCAAAAGCTTTTAGAACAGATAAATCAATACGCATTAGATGACTCAGAGTTCGGTAAGTCGAAGGTAAAAGAACTAACTGAACAGATGCAAAAAGAGCAGCTTGACTTAGATCAATTCCTCAAAGATCGTGAAAACTCCAAGCGTAAAGAAGCTTTGCAGGATCAACTTGAAAAAGATGAGAAATCAATCAACACAAAATATGATGATCTTGTAAACGATGAGCGTGGGTTCAAGGATTTAGAAGGAAAATTGATGAATGGTAAGATCAGTGACATCAATAAGCAGCTTTCTGAGTTCACTAAATTCATCAATTCAAATATGGAGTCAATTGGTAAGTCTATCTCTAACAATTTGATTGATAAGCTTAAAGAGGCTTCAAAAGCTCTTGGAGTTGTCGTTAAAGGAAATACAACAGGTAAAAAGGTAGCCGCTTTTGACACTGGTGGTTACACTGGTACTGGCTTAGGTAGCGGTAAATTAGCTGTACTCCATGATAAAGAGCTAGTTCTTAACAAGACTGACACTGAAAATATGCTTAAAGCTGTCGAAATCGTAAGAGACATCAGCCAAAATGATATGTCGTTTACCCCGAAATGGGGAACTGGACAAAAGCTGAGTTCAGTGATTTCTGCAGTTCCGACCGAAGTTAAGATGGCTGGTGCGAATATTGTTAAAAGTGCTGCGTCAGCTATCAGCATTATTCCTAGCGCTATCACCAAACTTACCAAAGCTCCTCAGCCTTCTGTAAACAGCACAGATAACAACGTAGGCAATATTGGCGAATTGCATTTTCATATTGAAAATATGTATGGTGACCAGAATACAGTAGATAAGTTTTCTGATACTGTTATAAAGAAAATCACTAACTATACCAAACAGAATTATGGAAGTTTATAAAGAGCCTAGCCTTTAGGCTCTTACTTCGTTTAAAAAGGTGATTAAATGATTAGAGAAAGTCAATACTTTATCTTTAACCACATCAGATCTACAGACATGGGTGTAGCGAATGTTAATACTGACGGTGGATTACAAGAGGAAAATTTTTTAGCGGGAAAGACAGTTAACGAGACTTTTATAAAAGGCCGGTCAGAACCCATTGTTGATAGCGTTGCCTATGAGCCGTACGAAGTTTCTTTAAATTTCTATGTAGATCAGAATATCAAAGAGGGTTTCTATAAGAATAGGAATTTGACTCAAAAGAAACTTAGAGAAATTGCAAGTTGGTTAAGTGTTACAGATTACTCCCCTCTCGCCTTCAGCTCAAATTTAGATATTATCTATTATGCAATGCCTGTAAATCCGATTGATTTGGTTCATAACTGTTCTGAAGATGGGTACGTTCGGCTAACTATGAAGGTACTCCCTTTTAAATTCGGAGTTAAGGTAGTCTCCCCCTGGATAGACCCCTCAAGACATCAAGATAATATTTTAAAAATAGACAATAAAGGTGATCTTGATATACCTCTTTCAATGGAAATTAAAAAAATAGGTAATGGAGATATTCAAATCACAAATCTCAGTTCATATAGGAGTCCGTTTTCTTTTGATGGATTAATGGATAATGAAATTGTAAAAGTTGATTCAATTAAAGAAATCTTAGAATCGAGTGTTTCTGGCTATGAATGCTATGAACAGTCTAATGAAAATTTTATTGTGCTTGGCAAGGGGCAAAATCGAATTAAAGTCGAAGGATCTTGTTTGATTAGATTTAGTTATCGCTTTAAATATTTCTAGGAGGTGAAGCTTCCGTTGAATCTAGGTGAATTCACTTTCAAGCCAGGTAAACTTAGACTTGAATTGTGCAAAACGAATAAAAAGAAAATAGCTAACATAGTGGATTTCTCAAATGCATCTGTAAACTTGAATCATGCTGCAATTAACGACTTGACTTTTAATATACCTCTTAAAGCTAGGTATGGTGATGAAATTAAAACAAACCACGTCACTAAGCTAATTAAGGAATGGTACCTAATCAAAGCAACATTCTTGAACCGTACAGAATACTATGTAATTGACAGTATTACAGATTCCAGTAGCCAAGAAAAAGATGATATTCAGATTAATTGCCAACTAACTCCTTACATGCTTCACAAATCTAAGATCATGCAGTACGAAGGCATTTCTAAGAATTTAAAAGAGATTGGCGAAGTTTGTTTAAACGAAACAAGTTGGACTGTAGGCGAAATTGATAATTCCTTCAACGAAAAAAGGCGTTCATTTTCAATCAGCTCTATGACATCAAGATATGATTTTTTAAAAAACATCTGCGAAACGTTTGATGCAACGCCAGTTTTCGATACCATCAAAAACACAGTCTCATTCTACAGAAGTGATGAAATCTCAAAGTTTAAAGGTGTTAAAATTTCTTCTCATAACTTTATGATTGATATGACAGACACTCGTAGCATGGAAGATGTTGTTACCAGACTTCACGTAACTGGAAAAGATGGCATTGTGATAAATTCAGTTAATCCAACAGGTCAAGGATACTTAGATGACTTCAGCTTCTTTTTAAGCCCTTTTCAGCGTGATGAAAATAGGATTGTAATTAAGAAAAGTGATTACATGAGCAATGAACTGTGTCATGCCTTGTTAGACTACAATGAAATGGTGGATAAAGAGTCCGAAACATTTAAACGTCTGCTGGATGAAAAAAAACACATAGAAGCCAATAAGACAACTCAGGAAAATGAGCTATATGTGCTGAAAAATTTAGAATTACAACAAATTTTGGATCGAATTGAAGTGGTTAAAGAAACCAATGGTGATACTAAGGATTTAATCAAACAAAGGGATTTAAAATTAAGTCAGGTTGATACTAAAAAAAGTGAAATTACTCAAAGCGAAGCAAAAATTAATTCATTGACCAGTGACATTACTACTTTGAAAAATCGATTAGATATGCCCGCTTTTTTGGGCGAAATGCTGTTCAACGAGTTAATTCCGTTTATTCACAAAGGAGAATGGACTAACGACAACATTTTTGATGAAACGGAACTGTATGAAAAAAGCTATGAAGAGTTAGAGAAACGAAGATCCCCCCCTATTGACATTAAGACAAACATAGTCAACCTGTATAATGCAGTAAGTGAAAAAGACTATTGGAATAGAATTTCTTTAGGTGACATAGTAAGAATTCAAAACAAAGAATTTGGCACTGAGTATAGAGCTACTTTAGCTGGGATGAGCTTGAATTTTGATGATTCCACTATTTCTGTGACACTTACAAATGGCAAAAAACCAAAAAGCATTGAGCAAGAATGGTCAGATATGCTCTATAGAAATAAAAAGGCTTCGACTGAGTTCAACACTCGTAAAATTGACTATGATCGGCTTGCTACCAATTACAATGCACGTAATGACCGTATTTCAATTCCTCCTTCTACTCCGATTGTAGGAGTGAAATCCGTATCACACAAAGTAAATGAAAATGGTTCTGTAGATATTTCGGTCTCTTGGATTTATCCAACCTCTGATGAAGATAAATACAACATTGACGGCTTTATCGTACATTGTTATCCTGACACTTCTTCAGATACCTACTTGTTTGGCGCTTCGTTAGCTAAGGAGCAACGAATTTCTGTCAGATATGATAAGCGAATAGCTACCTTTACATCACAAGTTCCAACAAAATATTTCACCTTTGGAGTACAAGCATACAGAAATGTTGAAACTTCTATTAGTTCAAATGGTGTTTTGTTATCTGATATAGTTCAACCGCAAACGCCAAGTGAGAATCCGTATAGGCCTTCCAGTACCGTTGAGGTTAAAGGAAAAGTAAATGGATTGTATCAGATTTCTACGAATGAAAAGCCTTCTAATCCTGACGTTGGTACTCTTTGGATTAATCCTGCAACTAATAAATCTGAACTATATGATGGTGAACAATGGATTGTCCAGACTGCAGGTAGTGCAGACTCTTTAAATGGGATCACTCCTGCTTTACATGAAGAACCAAACACTATACCTGTAAGAGATGATAAAGGTGTAATTTCAGCATCTATTTCGGGTAGCGCATCTAAATTAGGCGAGTATACTGACCAAGATTTTATTCTAAAGACAGATAGAGATGCGCCGAACGGTGTTGCAGCATTAGATGCTAATGGAAAGATTAAGTCGACTAATCTGCAGCAATTAAGTTTTGTAGGCACATATATCGGCAATGGGACTCGAAACAGAACAGTCCCTCTCCCCTTCACCCCTTCCTTAGTTAAAGTTAAATCAACAGTTCAAAGCGATCCTGCATTAGCTATTGTAAGCACAAGCGGTGGATACGTTGAGGAAATATTCGAATCAAATATCTATTTTAAAGGAATAAACAACCTTCCTGACAACACAAACGGCCGACTTGTAGACATGGGATTTATGACAGGTTCTGATTCTACGTTTAAAGGTAACAAACAAGGAGTTACGTACTATTTCGAAGCTTACAGAAATCTATAAGAAAGGAGTGATACTGAATGGATTTCCCAAAACTTTATAATGACCCTGTCTTGTACCACAAAAGAAAAAATACATATGACGATCCATATATGAGCTATGATGAAACCCACTCTATTCTAAACGGAAGTATATTTTTAACCGAAAACCCTAATCGTGAAAATAGAGTTGTTGTAATTGGCGGCAATATTGAGTGGAAAGAAATTGAAGATGGTGAATTAGAAGATGACTGTTATCGTGTTGATTACATGATGGGAGTTGTCTTTTTTAATGCCTCTAACGACGGAAAAGAATTGCAAGTTAAATACGTTGGCGAAGGTGCTCACTTCTTCCCTGCAGCACGTATTTGGATTAAACGTTCAGGTAATACAGTCGTTGAGACACTTCAAGGATTAATTGATGAAGCAGAAGATTGCATTATTCGCATGAACGAGAGAATTTTAGAGTGTGAACGAGTCATCAAACGCTGTATAGAAATAACTACTTGGTGCCGTCAAATCACTTCACAATATGAACGTGTCGTTGAAGAAACTAAGAAGAAATACTACCCATCTGTCAATAACTACTCTGATTTAATTGTTGAATACCCAAACCCGCAGGTCGGTTGGACTGTCGCTGTTAAGAACATCAAAACAGTTTATCGTTGGGATGGATTCGAATGGGTTGATATAGGTGTTTCAGAAGTCTATGAAGGATTCAACATTCTTTTGAGTGCTTATGAGCCCCACAGTTTAAATTATATTTGGTATCAAGATGAGAGTTTAAGTCCTACCAAGAAAAGAGTTGTCATTTCTAATGCAGCTCCAGAAACAGGGCAGATATGGTATAAGCCTGATTGATACACATAAAGGAGGAATTAATTAATGGGTTTTAGAATGCCACATCCTGTTACTGGCGAATATGTACCAATGGCCATTGAATTGCTGAAATCTGATGGTGTTGGATATACTGCACCTGAAATTAAAGCCAAATTTGATGGAATTCTAGATTCAGTAACAAACCTATCTACAACAACTTCTGATAAGCTGAAAGAAATGGCTGATTTAATTGGAGACATTGGCGAGCTTGCAGGAGATACTGGAAGTATTGTAGATACAATTAAAAAAGAACTAAACCAACGTGGGATAAACGTTAAATGGCTTGGTGCAGTTGGAGATGGCGAAACAGATGACACATCAGCTTTCCTTGCTGCAGAAGCTCTATCTAACAATGAGTATCCGATCTTCGTTCCACCAGGTACTTATTTAGCTGATCAAGCCGACTTGAAAGGCAATTACTTCGGTAACGGCGCATTCCTTATTGTCAAAGAAAGAGAAGCTTTTAATGCTACGGCTCCCCCAAGTCAAAAAAGAGATCAACGTCTGTTCCCTCTTACCTCTACCCCTCTTCCTATCCTCAATGAATTCTATGGAAAAAATTCAGGATACAAAATTACTTTAGACGCTTACGGCAACACATCTACAGGGGAAGATTCTTTAAGAAACCTTACTTCTGGTAAGCAAAATACTGCTGTTGGCTTCTTATCTCAAATGAATAACCAAACACAATACTCAAACGTTTCAATTGGTGGAAGTTCATTAGCCCAAGGAACTTATTACAGCCGTACTACAGCTATCGGAAACAACTCCTTAAAATGGGCAGGTATTAAAGATCCCATAGTTTCTAGACATGAGTTGTGGCTTAATGAGAAAGATTTGAATAATATTTGGAATATTTCAGGGACGGATTCTTACATTCTTAAGCAGATGAACCCAGAAGTTGAGAAGCTGATTCAGCCTACAGGATATCCTGCTCCACAAGGTGCTGTTATTGTTAACGAGGGCGGAGGATTTCCTGCAGCAACTTCTTCATCTCAAGTGCTAGGGAATACTGGAATTGGTCGTAACGCCTTGCTTCAATTGGTTAGAGGTATCCATAATACCGCAATTGGATATCAAGCTCTGGCAAGATCTTATACTACCGAAAGATGTACTGCTATTGGTGCGTTTGCATTGGCCAACAACCTCGCTGGCAAAGAAAATATCGGTATTGGCAGAAATGCGATGAAATATAACCAAACTGGTCAAAAGAACATTGTTATCGGTAATAACGCTATGGGTTATGACGTATTTGGTACCAGAAATATTTTCATTGGACATCAAGCTGGCCAAAGATCAAACGGAAATAAGAATGCCTCCCATACTTTAAATACCGTTATTGGAACATATGCTCATCAAAATAAAACAGACGGCGAAGCAAACGTCTCTATCGGTGCTAGAACACTTCTAAACGGTGCAAATGGCAGTCGAAACGTTGTTGTAGGAACGGAAGCTGGCATTAACTATACTGGCAATAACTCTATTATCATCGGGAATAAAGCGATGCCTAGCAGTAACCAAGATCGATTATTGTGGATTGATTATGGCAATGACGGCAATGCCTCTCCTTTCATCTATGGTGATATGGGAAATAACATTATGAACGTTCGTGCAAACTTGCGACCAGACACTGATGCTTCTCAATCGTTAGGTGCGCCTTCCAGACGATGGGCAAACATCTATGCTTCAAATGGAACGATCAACACTTCTGATGAAAGATACAAACAAAACATTACTGATATTCCTGATGAATGGCTGGATGCTTGGTCTGAAGTTAATTTCTGTAGATTTAAATTTAAAGATGCAGTAATTGAAAAAGGAAGTTCTGCAAGATGGCATATTGGTGTCATTGCTCAGAAAATTGATGAAGTGTTTAAAAAGCATGGCTTGGATGCAACTGAAATTGGATTGCTTTGTTATGACAAGTGGGATTCTGAATTTGTAAACAAGGTAGACCCTAAAACAGGTGAATTCACTGGAGGAACAATCGAAGTTGTAAAAGGCGGGTACATGTGGGGCATTCGTGCTGATGAGTGTCAATTCCTAGAAATGGCTCTAATGAGACGTGAAACCGAAAAGATGCAGCAAGAGATGCGTGAACTTAAGGCTGCATTATTGAAATAAAACTATGATTTTATAGGAATATATTCAATACATAACAGAGAAAGACAGAGCATGTGTGAGAACGAGAGAGCTTGGGTTATCCCCTGCTCTCTTTTTGTGCTCAAAAAATTAATTGGAGGAATTTACTTAATGAACATTATTCAAAGTTTGTTGACTCCCAACAAATACTCCAGACCTCAAACAGCTTTAAAAGGTGTGAAAGCTGTTGTAATTCACTGGGTTGCTAATCCAGGATCATCTGCAGAAGGAAACCGCAATTTCTTCAACAATCGTAAAAGTGGTACCTCGGGCTTTGGATCAGCACATTACATTGTAGAAGGTACTAAAGTAATTCAGTGCTTACCAAATAGTGAGTTAGCTTATCATGTTGGTTCAAATGTTTACACAGCGAGTGCACTTAGAAACTTGAGCTCTTATCCAAACAACTGTACCATCGGCATCGAAATGACTCACCCTGATTGGACAGGTAAGCCTGATGCTACAACTTATAAAACAACTGTAGAATTAGCTGCTTCCCTTCTTAAAACATATGGTCTAAAATCTGAAAACCTATGGACACATCACCAAGTAGTAGGATGGAAAGATTGTCATCGCTATTACACTAACAACCCTAACGCATGGGTGCAGTTTGTTAGCGATGTTAATAAAGCTTTAACAGGTAAAACTGTAACTATTCCAACACCAAAACCATCAAACAATAACGATCTTGAATTGGTCGAAGCTTACGGTCTTGGTGATAAAGGTGCAAAAGTTAAAGAAATTCAGTCTAATCTAATTAAACTTGGCTATAAATTACCTAAATACGGTGCGGACTCCCACTTTGGTGATGAAACTGTTGCTGCTGTGAAGGCATTCCAAAAAGCAAACAAGCTTGCAGTAGATGGAATCGCTGGTAAAGCAACTCTTGCTAAAATTAAAGAGTTGCTAGCTAAATCAAAAACCCCTTCTCCCACTACTCCCTCCAAGTCTACCTCTTCTAAAGCAAGTGGCTCTCTAAAATCTAAAGTAGACGGTCTTCGATTTTACGCTAAAGCCTCATGGGATGATAAAGATGTTGTAGGTACTGTCAATAAAGGCGTTGGTTTCCCTACTGTTGTCGAAAAAGTTAAGGTCGAAACATCGTATCAATATAAAGTGAAAAACTCTAAGGGTGCGACTTATTACATTACTGCTTCTGATAAGTATGTTGAAGTAACAGGCGCAGTTAAAACATCTACTCCTGTTAAGAAAGCCACAAAACCAAAACAAGCAGCTAAGAGCTCATCAGTTAAATCTGTTGGAAAGATCAAAATTATCGGCGTTTCAAATGCAGCTATTATTATGGATAAGCCTGACCGCAATTCAGCCAAGAATTTAGACACCATCGCTTTAGACAAAACAATTGAAATTTCAGGATCTGTAAAAGGTTCTAACAACCCCAAAGGATACTGGGAAGTAATTTATAAAGGTAAACGAGCCTATATTTCAGGTCAGTACGGAAGTAAAGTATAACTAAATTAATATAGATTTTTGTGGATTTACAAATATCCATGAGAATTTATAAAAATCAACTTCAAGGAGGTGATGAGTCATCTCCTTTTTAATTGTAGAGGATGGTATTTATGGCTGATGGAAATTACGATGTTTTAAAACTTGAGATTGACCACATCAAAAACAATATTAGAGAACTTGAAGCTGATAGAAAAATAATGATGAAAACTAATCAGACATTAAGTGAAAATGTTGTCAGAATTACAACTTTGCTAGAAAATCAGGCCACAAACATCAATGAACAAAATAGAAAAATTGATACAAATCAACAACACTTGAATAATGAAATAGCTGGTTTAAGAAATGAACTGCAAAGAAGTGCTGATCTTCAAACTAAATGGTATCAAGACTTTCTCTCAAGCGCCTCAGGCCAAGTATTTAAAATATTATTAATCGTTGTGCTTGGTTTACTTGGAGCCAATCTTGCAGGTGTAGACATTATGAAATTATTCGGAAAGTAGGAATGTTAAATGAAAATCAACTGGAAAGTACGTTTAAAAAAGAAAACATTTTGGGTAGCTATCTTCTCTGCTACTCTTATTTTTGTTCAATCTATTGCTCAATCATTCGGATATGATTTGACTGGTCTTGGTGATGACTTAACTGAAAAATTTAATGCTTTTCTTACTCTGTTAACTGTTATGGGTATTGTAGTTGATCCTACTACTAAAGGCGTGTCAGACAGCGATCAAGCTTTAGAATATGATGAGCCAAGAGAATAATGAATACTGTTAATATTAAGTATTCGCCATACCCAAATCAATTCAAAGAAGCTCATATTAATGCAGAGGGTGAAGAAAAAACCCTCACTCTATTACTTGATGAAATAGAAGTCCCTGCTTCAAGCGAAGAAAGTGATGTAGTGGTTTTCCCTGTTCTCAAGATTTCACTTTCTGAAGGCTTGGGCAACGAAGACATTTTAAGGATGGAAAAAGAAGATGCTAAAGCATTTCTTCAAGTTTTAAAAGATATGATTAAACAAATGTGAGAGAGGTAATCCCTCTCTTTTTTTTCATTTTTAATGGAGGTTAAATTATGCGATTAGGATCTGGATACAAAGGCTCTTTAAAACTAGAGTCAACAAACATTGAGAACTTCGATATTGTCCCTCCAGAATCACAAGGTTCTAATAGGCCGACACAGTTTTATAAATTTCAATTTCGCAATGACCAAGATTGCACTGTTTCTATAAATCACGGAGAACCGATTTTCATCAGGTCTGGGGATGGCTTTTCAATGGATCATATAGACACTCCTATCTTTAGCTTTGTAATCAAAGAAAAAGGAATTCAGTATAACTTTGCAGGTGCTCACACATGAGTTTTTTCAACCCGAGAGTAAGTAGCGGAATATCACTGAAATGGTCTTTTGAATATATCCCTAATGAGAACGAGCAGACAGTCTCGTTTATTGAAGTTCCAGATTACGACCCAACTAAAGATCAACTTGCAGTTATTGTTGGAGGAGTTGAGTGCTCCCCTTCCTCTTATGTAAAAACCGATAAAAACAATATAACCTTCAATAACCCAGTTGATACGAATTTGTTCGAGATCATGGTGAGATGTTTTGGATAGAAATGAGGTGATAATTTGAATTTAATCTTACAGACCATACAGCACTTAGCTGGAAAAGAAGCAATCCTCGTTGTTGAAAATAAAACGAAGCTTGAAAATGGACAAGAAGGAGCTATCTATGCAGTTTTAAGCGATGAATCACAGTTAAATAAACCAACTCTTTATATTTATAGAGGTGGGCAATTTGAGCTTGTCAGTGGATCTTTTGTCGATGATGGTGAGCTAAGTTTTCTTGATCTGATTGATACACCTGCTTCATACGAAGGTTTTGCGAATAAATGGATCAAGATAAATCCAAGTGGTACTGGACTTATATTTGTAGATGCTCCACAAGGCGGTGGTTCAGGTGGTGATGCTTCTTCTATCGTGTTCACCTCTACTGACTCAATTGAGTCAGACACCGTACAAACAGCCATTGAAGAACTCGACTTTAAAAAAGCTCCTGTTGATAGCCCTGTATTTGAAGGTGTTGTCCAATTACCCGAAACAACTTCCATTGGAAATGTTAAACCTAAAGAAATTGCTTACTTACAAGGGTTAACAGGCAATGTCGAAAACAGGTTAAAAACTACAGCAGAAGACATCAGAACAGTTAATGATTCTACTGATCAACTTGAGATAAAAAGTCATATACACAGCAACAAGCAAGTGATTGATAAATTTTCTGAGCAAAACGGAAACCTAATGTACGGCAGTTCAAAAGTGGCTTCTGGAGATATGCAAAGATCAATCTATGATGCAGACGGAGATGATATAGTTGACTTCGCAAAATCGCTGTCTGGACAAGTAGCCTCAATCGATGAGATTAATAGTTTATTGGGTGTTACTGGAAATATACAGGATCAGATTAATGGAATCACTACAGGAGTTCAGTTTAAAGGTGAGTTTGATACATACTCAGCTGCTATGCAAGCTTTTCCTTCTCCACAGCGTGGATATTGGATTTTCATAAAAAGTGATTCGAATCACAGTGGAAGTAAAACTCAGTACATTTACAGTGGAGATGTTTGGGTATATGCGGGAGGCGCTTCTTCTATAAATGATGCCACATCAACAGTTAAAGGTGGAATTACATTAAGTGGTGACTTGACAGGGACGGCTTCTCTTCCCCAATTGGCCAAGAACGGTGTTGAAGCTGGAACATACCTTAATCCCACTGTTACAGTTGATGAAAAAGGAAGAGTTTCGAGTATAGCTAATGGGCAAGCAACTGCTATTAATGACAATAACGTTGATAAGGTATCGACTTGGTCAAGTGATAAAATTAACGAATCTTTAAATTTCAAGTCTAGTACTAATCACACTCATACAAACCTTCACGATCCTGCTTTATTAGGTACAGTTTTAGTTGATGAATCTAGTATCGGAAACAATAAAGTGCTTGCGTATAACGAAGGCACTGAAAGACTGAATTACATACCTATCGAAAGCAGTTCGGTGGTTGTCGGCATGAAGAAAATCACCGGAAACTATGAGTTGATTGCTGGAGGGTATACGAAACTTGCAGTAGATGAAACTGGCAAAAAGATCACAATTACTTCAATCAACAGCGGCGGGATTAAATATCGTTATGAATCATTACCTAATGATCGATCTATCCCTGTTAAGTTGTTTAATGTACCAGAATATGAAAACAACAATGACACAATGATAGTTTACAAAAACGGAGTTCTTCAATCAAAACAGATGGATTACATTGAGAAATCGAATAAATCCATTGAATTTATTAAAGAAATCCCTGTTGAAGACCATATTGTTTTTATTGCAATGTCAGGAGGACGAGGTGGAGTGCCTACATTAAGCGAAATCAATGAGACTGTTGAATTACTTCCGAGTGAGACAAAAACCCTCTCATTAGATGCGTGGTTTGATAAGTATGATATTAGAACGGTATATGCAAAAGATGAGAACAAAAATTTAATATCTGTATCTGTTTTTGATAAGTCTTCAAATGGAGACATTGTGTATCAGAGCTTGAAGTCAGATTCAATCTACGATATCGCTAACATTCCCTGTCAAGACAAAGATGGAACGCAGAAAATACATGTTCAATTGATCAATCACAGTCAGAACAATGCACAAGTAACACTAAAAATCAAAACAACAAACTTACTATAGGAGGTTATTTATGGGATACATATTTACAACTGGGACTTGTCTTAAGAGCGACCTCTACTCAGTGATTAAGAATTCTCTAATTAATGCTGGATGGGAAAACAAATCCTCTAACTCTACTTCTGATTATGACGTGTTCTACTCCTCTGGAGAATCAGGAGATAAAAAACTAGTTTTCCAAATGAGGCCAACTGATGTCACAGACAAAAACTCAATAATCTCAACTGATTATTGCACAGCTTCATTTAGATTAGTTGAATCATACACACCGGGTTCAAATGGTGCCGCTGGAACTGTAGGTAGACCAAGTGAGCCATGGAAGTATTTCATGGTTTCCCCCTCTACTGGATTGCTATCTAAAGATACTGTAATGACGTATCGTCTAAATGTAAACAAGAATAGGTTGATTATCGTCATTGAAAGTCCCTCTGCAACTGGTCTAGGGTGTGTTCTAAATTACATTGGAATTCCTGACGAAATTTATGCGGATGAGCCAGATAGCCGAGGTTTAATTTATGCTACAACAACAAGAGCAGATTCTGCTAACAATGTAATCATTTCAAATTCACCAATTAATATTGCTCCAGCAACCAGTGCTACAGTTAGGCCGATTATAGTAAACCTATCACCAAAGAACCCAAACACTCAAGGTTTTTATATGTTGTCTGAGTTTTACTATGGAAATACCAGTGAAGGCACCAGAGGTAAAATCACTGGTATCTATGGGCTTCCTAACGATAATGTACTCCATGGAAGTATTATAGAGGACGGTTCTAGACAATACTTTGTAATTGTTCCTGGGGTTCTTTCTAGTAACTCTTTCGGCACTGCAGCTATAGCAATCGAAGTCACAGGATATTAATTATGAGTGTGTTCAAGAAGGAAACCATTAAGAAAAAGAATCTCTATAATCGAATTATTTCCTTGTTAATCGATGCCGGATGGACTAATGTTACATCGAATCCAAACACAGATTTTGATGTTATGTATTCCACAGGTGAGACTGGTAAAGAAAGTATCTATTTTAATATTCGTCCTTTTGCTAGTGCAGTTACTTCCCCTTCTGCTTCAACAAATTTTTCATCAACTGACTACGCTTACTTTTCCTTCAGGTTATGTAAGGAATACACCCCCTCTTCTACTCCAATGAATTCTGGGACTTTCAAAAGAAATGAAGCTTGGAACATTGTTTTTATAACAACTGCTGCAACGCTTAATCCAGAAACTGACTTAACTTTGTATTACTCAGTAAACAGGGATCGGATAATTTTCACTGTCGTTCCTCCTACTATCTTGCGATCGAATGCCAGCATATGCTATTTTGGTAAACCTTCTATTTACGGCAAAACAGCCAAGAATGTAAATTGTCTTTATGCTACTTCAGCTAACCCATTGACTATTGGGAAAGTGTTAATGGACGATCAAGCAGACTATCCTCAAGCAACTTCTTATTTATTAAGTACTTTTATGAGCGATAACTTAACCAACATTTTTGGCACTATGTTTATTAGTCCAATTGCTTTTGGTGACAACCTAGAAGGTGTGAGAGGTTATTTAGATGGACTATATGCTATAAAAGACACTGCCTTGTTAGATGGAGATGTTTACATTGACTCTATCACAAAGAAAAAATTTAAGGTGTTCTATACTTACTACACAACTAACCGAACAACCTCTTTCCCCTCAAACTACACTGGAATAGAGGTGGAATAATGGATAAGTTAAAAGGATTTATAATGAGCTCAACTTTATATGGTCAGAGAAAGCCATCGTATACTAAAGTTAAGATTATTCCCCCTACCCCTGCTGTAGGATTAAGGGACTCGAATTTTGAAAAACAGATCATTGTTTCTGATCCAATTGCAATTAAATCAGCAAAAAAGAAAACTGATATTAGAAAAGGATTCGTTTTAGGTGGATCATCCATGAATGCCCCTAGACAAACACCATTAGAGCATAGTTGGACTAAGGGGATGAAGAATTAATGTCTGATACAATTTTCAATAAAATAACTGTTTTAAAGAAAGATTTATATAGTAAGTTGAAACAAATCATGCTTGAATCAGGATGGCAAAATATTTCTAGCCGTCCATCAACTGACTATGATGTGATGTTCTCAAATGGTGAGGATGGAAAGAAAGAAATCTATTTTCAGATAAGAGATATTGCTAGTACAATTGCTGGATCATCTACATCATTTTCAAATTCTAGCGCAAGAGTCTTTTCAATGAGATTATCAGGAAAATACTTGCCTGGACCTTCTGGTGTTTCGGGTACCTTTTCAAAAAACAGTGACACTTGGAAAACTGTAGCGATAACTTATCAATCAGAAATTCTTCCTAATCAGCCAATTGAACTTTATTACAGCTGTAATAAGGACAGAATTATCTTCTTGACTGACTATGCTCTATCTCTTGCGCTGCCCTCTACATTGAATTACATAGGTGTTCCAGTAACATTTGCAGATGAACATGAATGGAGCGCTTGTGCATTTGCATCAAGTAGCATTGGAAGTGGCAGACGGTTGTATGTGTCTGACATCAAAAATGATTATACTGCAACTGTACCAATCACTTGCTTAACCTACTTAGGGTTAGGTAGTAAGAATAAAATCGGTGAAAACATATTGATGAGTAACGTTATTTATGGGAGTACTAGCGAAGGCTTAAAGGGTACAATACCTGAAGTTTTCTCTTTCGGTTCTACAGATGGACTTGTTAATGGAGACTTAATTAAAGATGCAGATAAAGCATACAAAATTTTTGAAACAACTCCTGGAACATCAACAGTATATTCCTCATTTATTTCAAAATTTATTGCGATTAGAGTTCAATAAACAAAGCCCCTCCTCATTTGAGTAGGGGTATTTTTTTCGTTTTTATCAAATAAAAAAAGACATTCCAACAACTGTCCACGTTTATGGAATGTCTTTTTTGTTTAGCCTAGGCTATTCCAGTAGCCCAAGCTCGTTCCACCTCAAAGGAGGTGAAAAATATGAAGCTATCCACTATTATAATTAAATTGTAACTTATAACAGTCTAGCAATCAAATGAATTCATCTTAGAGGTTTCAATTTTTATGAGAAAAATAAAGGTGCTCACAGAATAATCCATGAACACCTTCTAGCCCTTCTTCATTAAGAAAAAATTAATACATCAGAAATCATTTTATGTCAACATTAACTTTTATGGCCGCCCGTTAAGCCAGCTCTATACAATGCCGTACCACCTTTAGTATATGAAACTGCCCGAAGCAGCGATTTCGATCCGTATTTATTCCTAATACCATCCATAACGTAGCCAAGCTGTCTTTTTTTCTCCAATCCTCTTTCATCAAATAAAGTTAGCTGCTGATTAGTATCTTCTTCAATTTTACTTAATGTTACTGAAATACTTCTGACCGTCTTATGCTGATAAAACGTGTTAAACAACTCCATACACGTGTTATAGATGTCCATAGTGATATTGGTTGGACTTTCAATTGTCTTGCTTCTGTGGAACCCACCGCCATATTCTTCTTTGCTATATCCGATACCTAAACTAATCGTTCTCCCTACTTTGTTATGATCTCTCGTTCGTTTAGCTACCTCTTCGCATATTTCAAGAATCACAGCTTTGATTTCTTCTTTTGTCGTATAATCTCTGAGTAGAATCTGACTTTTCCCGAAACTAACTTGCCCTTGTGGCACTGGAGCACCTATTTCGGATAGGTCTATGCCCCAAGCATGGTGAAACATTTGGTTTCCCATAACTCCGAATTTCTTTTCTAAAGTTTCTAATGGATATTTAGCTAGTGCGCCGACTGTGAATATGCCCATTCGATTCAAGTTTTGTTCCATTCGCCTACCTATTCCCCACATCTTAGAGATTGGCTTAACTGGCCATAGTTTTTCTGGAATGTCTTCATATCTCCATCTAACTATACCATTCGGTGCTTTCTTACTTTCTAAATCCAAAGCAAGTTTGCTAATCAACATATTATCACCAATTCCAATTGTACAAGGTAAGCCAAATTCTCTCATGATGGCATCTTGGATATGTTCAGCAATCTCTTCAACACTGTTCCACATTCTCATAACACCATCAACTTTTAAAAATGATTCGTCTATGGAATAAGTATGAACATCACATTCTGGAACATAACGATAAAACAATTGAGTGATTTTAGTTGAAACATTTATAAATGTATCCATTTTAGGATTAACTATATGGATTCTTGGATCATTGGGAATCTCGAATAGCCTAGATCCTGTTTTAATTTTAAAATCTTGTTTGAGTTTAGGGCTTGCTGCTAACACTACACTCCCCTGTCTCTCTGTGTTGCCCACTACAGCTAAATAACACTCTAGAGGGTCTAAGCCCATCATAACCGCTGAAATTGAAGCGTAAAAGGATTTCATGTCTACACACAGTATTTTGTGACGTGGAAACTTGGTGTAATCAATCATAAGAAACTCCCACTATGTCATCTAAAATAATAAAGTGAATATCATCTGACATATCCTTTATATGTAGCATCTTCTTTTCGTAATTGATGTATTGTGTGAAACCTTTAAGTTGATTGACAATTCCTGAATCATAAATTGAAAAAATTAGGGGGTTGTTAACACTCATTGCATAGGCGATTATTGATTCAAACTCTTCTGCTTGCTGTTCATCTATAATTGGTTTATCTATTTTTTTCGTTTCTGCTAAATCGTGTTTAAGTCGTGCAACATGCTCAGGTAACATCATAGCTGTCCATTTAATCGTACCTCTGTCTCTAAGCATTTAATCACTCCTTCTTGAATGATTAAATAGTAACAGAACACACGTTCTTTATCAATCTGTTTTAAGAACTTTTGTTCGATGTAAATATTGGTATACAAATTCTATCCTTCTGTTACAATTTATGTATAACAATTAGGAGGTTAACAATGTCACTTACATCGAACTTAAGCAAAGTGCCACAATTCAAAGAAATAGTTTCTACTATTGCACCTAAAAAGAAGAATTTCAAGACTGCAACTGGGAAAAATCCCTTTTCTAAAGAGTATGAAACGTTAGTGCCTTACACATTGGAGAAACCGTCTGATGCAAGTTTGATAGGGACTGCCTTTGATTACTTGGCAAGGTTTAGAATAGCCCAAATAATAAATCTAGGGATTAGTTTTAAAGAACTAGTTGCCTATAATGGGCTTAAAAAATTGCAAAAATTCACTGGAGATAATAGTTTAGAAGAAAAATATTATTCAACTATACAAAAAGACATTGATATCTTTACTAAAGGCGAACAATCATTAAACAACGAGGTTTGTGTGACAGCCTTAAAGCTTGCGAATTTGGAGAGATATTCTAGAGCTAATATTGTTTCAGGTGTTAGCGAGACAGACATTTTTAATATCCAAAGAACAGATACACTAATTAATGAGCTCACTGGATTAATGAAGACGTTTGAAGATAAATTCATTAGCAGTGGATTTGTTAAAACAGACAGCAAAGTGGTTTTCAATCCACACTTTGGTATTGCTTCCCTATTGGTTGATGGTGCAGATGCAGATATTCTAATTGATGATGTACTTTATGATTTCAAAGTGGTTAAAGATGTGGGATACAAGTCTGCGGATGTTCTTCAGTTAACTGGATACTTCCTTCTTAATCAACTTTTAAAGGAAATAGAGCGCAACTATAGCGTATCAGAAAGCCTTCCTTTCGATGACATTGAATTCAATAAAATTTGTCTTTATAAAGCAAGATTCGGCGAATGTGAATACTTTGATTTTAATGATATCGACGAACAAGATATTCGTGCTGCGCTTATTAGACTTGCTGAATACTTTTTAGACAATCCTGACAAAACAGTTAAGTATACATTTTTAAAAGCACATCCTGATTATGATCTAGCTGACTATGATGATGCTTTACGTTCTATAGCTAATTCAAACTAAGACACCCTTTTTGGGGTGTTTTTTAATATTAAAAAGGATGCTAAAACGCATCCTTTAAACTTAAAAGTCTCTTTTAATCTCTTTCCTTTAACATTTTTAAGAGATCGTCACTAAGTTGGATATCAATATCTTCTATATCACTATCTTCATCATCATCTTCAACAACAAATAACCCTTCAATGAACTCGGTAAAAGTATCAGCAATCAGAAACATATCCTGTTCGCCATCTCCTAGTTCATGATCCCAGAAATATATTTTCCCTTGATTTATTTCACTAACATCTAAACAAATTAGGTCTCCGCCATCTACATCTGCGATAGGAATTATTTGTTCTGGCAATTGCTCTTTATATGTTTTTATGGCTTCTCGTATATCATAATCATTCTGCTCTAACCCATAAAACAATTCGACTGGCACTGATTCACCAACTAACCACACTGGTTTTTCTCTTAGATAGGTATATACATTGTCCTCAATCCAACATTCCCCGTATTCATTAATAAAACTTTTATAATCAGAAGAAATGTGATATCCGTTTTCTTCTTCTATTTTATTCATTTCGTATAATGAGCTATTTGATTTGGTTGATCTGATATCAATAGTGTATTGATCAAGTTTGTCTTTAATTCGTTTAAAACTAATTTTAATAACCTCCTCTTAAATCTGATGCAGCACCAATATGCGGTACATTTTTATGTAAGTCAGTCGGAACAAGCTGTATCTTCTTAGCCTACTTTTTCTAGAACCAATTCGTATCTAATACAAAAACCCTCCTGTATTTGGAGGGTAATGTGCTATTTGTTTTCTTCTTTATTTTTTATAAAATTTAGCACAGCTTCTTTATCTTCCTCATCATCGGGTAAAAATCCGAACGTTTCATATTCCCAAACTGCTATTCTCTGTATATTGTCAATACCTAAAGAAAATACATCATCGTAACCAAAATCTGTTGACATTTTTCCTGAATAAGTAAATTCCATTTTTACAGTTGTCCATTTATCAGATTGTTCTTTAGTATACTCTTCTCTCAACTGTCTTAGCTTTCTTTGTAAGTTAATCAACAGGCTATCATATATGTCTTCACTAACCTGATATTGATCTGGGATATTGTGTGAATAAAAATATTCTTCTTTATTAGGAACCGTAAAATAAAAGAGAGCAGATGCAGAATCATCTAACATTTCTGCATACATCCAAATTGTATCCCATTCCACTGGAATCATTTCATTTAAATTTTTAGCTATTTCTCTATATAAGCTTTCCATCTCTTTTGTTTCCATTTGTTCATCCTCCTGGTCTGTTATATATTGTGTCTGTATAAACTCTTCCGTCTATCTTGTATTTGACTAGGAATTCAGATGGTCTTAACGAATCTGATTCATAAAATGCTTTTATCGAAACAGTCACAGCTTTAGGTGGATCGGTTTTCAATGCTTTCAACCACCGTTGCTCCATCTCATACCATTTTCCGCCACTTCTATTAATCTGTGAACTCATCGGCACAAGATTATCAATATCCCCAGACCCTTTAAAAATAGATGCAATCAAATGACCTCCGTCATCTTTTAATAATCTATCTGGCTTCCCTGAATTTGACTGAGCGTACTGGTTTCTTTTGACCTCTCCGTATTTTAAATCACTTGCTTCGACTTTGACAATACGTCCGTAGTGATCGGTTGTGTAGGTGTAGCCTTGTTTTGTTGTATAAACGACATTCGGTTTTAATACTTTTTTGCGTTTCCATCTCACATAGTGATCTCCGTAACTGACAACGGTTGGTGGTGATTTGGGTGCTGGTAATCTTCTGCCTGTCTGAGAGATTCCGTATCCTGAATTGTTGTCTAGACGCTTTGCCATGGAGAGGAGTTTATTTTTGAGATTTTCTCCGTCAAACACGTTATACGGCAGCTTCGGGCCACCAGCCGTTTGAAACTTTGGTGAGTATGGCAATAGATTCGGAATAGAGACTCTGTCTAATGATTTTGCTCCTTGTTCAAGGCCTTTCTTCACCGTTGTTTTGGCCGCTGTTGTCCCCGTTTTTGTAATGGCACCTGCCCCTTTAGAACCAAAGACGATTTCTGCTAGAGAACCAGTCGCATAGGCGAACCAGTGTGACCGTGAATATGCATCACCAGCTATGACTTCTTTTTCGAATGAGTCTGAAATCGCTTTTCCTATTGCTTTCGATGTTTCAATTGGGTGAGAAATAGCCGTTACGACCGATTCAACGGCACCACCAGGGTCTGTTACAAGATCGTAGATGCCCACTACTGTATCTTTGGCCACATCATATAGACCCACTGCAGCACCTTTTACACTATCAACGAATACCTCCGATGCTTCTTCCTGTGCTTTGATTTGGAGAAGCTGACTGTAATACATTTTTTGATCATATGTGAGATTCTCATAACCGATCTCATCTACAATCTCAAAGTATTTCGCTTCTGATAGAAACGAAGGATCATTGAGCTTTTCTTTCAGTTCTTTGATTCTTCTTTTTTCTTTTTCTTCTTTTTTCACCTTTAAATAGGCTTTCACTTGAGCATCAATCTGATCATGGTTCTTGTACACGTCTGTCTCATGAAATGCTTTTGCATCATAATACATTGGCTGCGCATTCTTTCCTTTTCCAGTAGCAGCCATCATCTTTGCATAAAAAGTNTGAGCATCAATCTGATCATGGTTCTTGTACACGTCTGTCTCATGAAATGCTTTTGCATCATAATACATTGGCTGCGCATTCTTTCCTTTTCCAGTAGCAGCCATCATCTTTGCATAAAAAGTTGTAAGATGTTTCTCAATTGGTTCTGATTTTGCGTATTCTGTTTTCAAATCATTGTCTATTTGATGTAAAGCCTCAATCGTATCTTTTCTTTTTTCGTTCGTATTATCTAAATGTTCATCTACTTTTTTGCTGGAAAATGCCTGTAGTTCAATCAAATCACTAATATCATCGAAAATAGCCGTAAGGGCTTCCTTTTGTTCTTCAACCATGTCTTTATTATTCTTAATGCCTTGCTTCACTTGAGCGTCTAAGAAGTGCTCATCAATAAATGTACTACCGCCTAATGATTCATCATCAAGCTTTCCTTTGACTCCATCTAAAAAAGCCTTTTGCATATCAATAAAATCAAGATAAGTATCTGTGTATAGTGCAAGATCATTATAAAAAGCTTTGATATTATCTGCACCTTTACCTGTGAACTCATCACCGAGATTAGCAACACCTTGTAATGCCTTTTTCAAATCTGTTATTTCTTCTCGAAGCTGTTCATATGCCTTTGACCTTTTCTCAACAGCTGATATAAGAGAGGGAGCGTCTAATATCTTCATAACAAAAAGACTCCTTTATGGAATATTCTTTTACTAGAATACCATAAGAAGTCTTATACTTTAATCCATTTTATCTAGTTTTAACCATTCAACCACCAGAACTTCCTCTTGATGCTACTGTTTGGACATCTTCATGTAAAGGTTGAATCAAACCATTTGTAAAGAAAAGTGTACCTAGTGCCATTACAACTATTGATAATGTTATAAAAATTGACTTCTTCAATTAATTCACTCCTTTTCCTACATACTGGCTTGCAAGTAAGGCTCTTTTATAGTAATCCAATGATTGCTGCAGCAAGCCTCTTCTCTCTAAATATTTCGCCACATCGACCGAGATTTCCTCTAAATCAACCCATACACCTTTTTCTTCAATATCTGAGCACAAGGTACTGATATTATTTATTTGCGATTCAGTAACATCATAAACAAGCTCTTTCAATAATTTAAATTTAACCTTAAAAATTTCATGCCCAACTTGTTCAGATAAGCTATAACCATGATCAATTAATTCTATTGCTTCTTTATTTTGAGTTGATATTGCAACTCTAGATAATTCGTACAAGCATCTCAATTTCAATAAATCGTTTTTCTCTATTTCACTGTAACTTAAGGTATGTCTGTATAGTTCAGCGGCTTCTGAGTAATTGCCTTTCTTGCTTTCCAAAAATCCCATATTATAATACAGGTGTATGATTAAGTGATTATCGCCTATATTCTTTATCATTTCCTCTGTTTCACTGAAAAGGGCACTTGCATCATCATATTTAAATTGATCTATTAAGTTTAGTGCATGAAGCAACCTGCAATTGATTTGTCTTTTGACATAAGTTTCATGTGCATTAAAAGTATCTGAAGAGATTTGAGTATGGTATTTAGATAAGAAAGTCATTTTCAAATCATAAAATAGAACGGCTAATTTATAATGAAATTCAGCCTTTTCAATTTCATCATCAACATAGGCCAACTTTTTTTCAGCTATTCTGAAGTAACTTAATGCCTTATCATAATCTTGTAAGTAGTCATGATATATCCCATTATAAAAGTAGAAGTAATATGACATTAGTTTATTTGTTTTTTCTTCTTTTTCGTCTGGAGCATTCCGCTGAAAGAATGGCTTATCTAAATTTCTGCTAATATTCTGAAGTTTCAACTTAAGCCTAAAGCTCAAAAGTTGATAGTACAATAGAATATCTTGATTTTCTTCCATTGATTCAATAGCTTTATCTATGTCATCTTGCATTTCAATAGCTGCCGATAAATCCCCTTTTTGTATGGCAAGATTCCATGTATTCAACATGTTCCCAACCTCTTGAGAGGCAATTAACCTTGTCATCCCGTTACCCCCTTGTAAACAATTCCTTTGTATAATTTTAACATGATATTTACAGCATATGTAAAGTTGAGTTGCTCATTTTAAAAGTTTTCGGTATACCGCAAAATGTTTATCTGTAAAAGATATGTTTTATGTAGAGTGCTTTGCAATAGGCAGACAAGGAAAGATTTTGTTGTTTTTGTAATAAATATATAATACAATCATTTTATTAAAATACGGTTTAACCGTTTATAACGAGAAGAGGTGCTTTTTTATTGGAATTAAAACACATTGTCAATTCCTATAATGTGACTAAAATTATTGGCTATTTGAGACGTTCTAGACAAGATGTTGAAAGAGAGAAACGTACTGGTGAAGATACTTTAACTGAACAAAAAGAACTTATGAATAAAATATTGACTGGGATTGAAATACCGTACGAAACAAGAACTGAGATCGGTTCTGGTGAAAGCATTGAAGGAAGACCAGTTTTTAAAAGTTGCTTAGCTGATCTGAGGTCTGGAAAATTTCAAGCAATTGCTGTAAAAGAAATAACTCGTCTTAGTCGTGGTAGTTACAGTGATGCTGGTGAAATCGTCAATCTTCTAAATGAAAAAAGGATTATAATAATTACACCATATAAAATATATGATCCAAGAAATCCTGTTGATGCTCGTCAAATTAGGTTTGAGTTATTTATGGCTAGAGAAGAATTCGAAATGACAAGAGAAAGAATGAATGGTGCCAAGTTTACTTATGCCGCACAAGGAAAATGGATTTCTGGTTTAGCACCATTTGGCTATAAATTAAACAAGCGTACATCTCGCCTCGAACCAGTGGATGAAGACAAAGTTGTGGTACAGTTGATATTTGATATTTTCTTAAATGGTCTTGATGGTAAAGATTTAAGTTATACAGCTATTGCAACACATCTTACTAAACTTCAATTCACTACCCCAAGGGGAGGGAAAAGATGGAGTAAGGACAGTGTTAGGAATATTCTTCAAAATGAAGCCTATATGGGCAGGGTAAGATATAAAGCAAGAGAAACCACAAAAGATGGAAAAAAAGTATTCCGACCTGAGAGCGAACACATTATTGTAGATGATGCCCATGAACCAATAATAAATAAAGAGGACTTTGAAGCTGTTCAAGCAAAGATTAAAAATAAAGTGCCTCTGCTCCCAGTCGTAACATCTTATGAACCTAATGAATTAGCGGGAATATGTGTATGCTCTGTCTGTGGAAAGTCACTTCAAAAATTTGAATCCGAATACAATAGGAAAAATAAAGATGGAACATCCAGCTACTTTCATGTGAAGTTGTTGATTTGCAAAATCAACAGGTGCACATCAGTAAGATATGAGTATGTTGAAGAAGCTATTTTGGAGTATCTCGAGCAGTTGATTTCTTTAGAAAATAATAAGCTAAAGACAATAATTGAAAAATCTATGGAAGCAGCAGAAACTAACAATTCAGAAAAGACAAGTGAGCAAATGCTAGTACAAGCAAACCAAAAACAGAAAGAGCTCGAAAACAAATTGACTTTTATTTTTGAAAAATTTGAATCTGGAATTTATACAGATGAAATGTTTTTGCAAAGGAAAGCAGCTATTGAAAAAGAAATAGCTGACATTAAAAAATTGAAACAAGAACTTAGCATGACATTTGAAGTTAAAGAAAAAGATGTTAATGAATTTAGGGTTAACATATCAGATGTAGTTAAATTTTATAAAGAATCTAAAAGTAGAGGATTAAAAAATGAAAAGTTGAGATCTATTTTTGACTTTATAGTATTAGAAATGACAGAGAAAAGACGAGGCCCTATCCCTGCTAAGTTCAATATTTATCCGGTTTTACGAATTCCGAGTGTAGTTAATTGAGTACCAAGATAAACCGACAAAGCGGTTTCTCCGACAAATGCCATGGGAGCTACAAAATTAATTTCAGAAAAATTGTTTTTTCAAGCGAATGAAAGTATTTCAAATCAGAAAACGAGGTTTTGCTCTGTCCGGTTTGGCAATGTGCTTGGCTCAAGGGGTTCCGTCATCCCCATCATGCTTCAACAGTTGTTAAATGAACAACCTCTAACTGTAACTGATCCTAAAATGACACGCTTTTTTATGTCTATCGAAGAAGCTGTATCCCTCACGCTTGAAGCAGCTATCATGATGAAAGGCGGCGAAACATTCATTCTCAAGATGGAGTCATTACAGCTGGCTGATCTATTGAAAGCATTTCATGAATATGCCGGTCAGATCAACGTTCCTTCTCCTGATATTCTCGTTGTCGGCAAAAGACCTGGAGAAAAACTTCACGAGGAACTCACATTCCCTCACGAGGGAGATGCACTGTTTGAACATGAACAATTTTACGCCATTTTACCAAGACCACATCTTCACCCTCATTTTCAAAAAGTCCATTTGACCCATTACACATCAAACGAAGCACCGCTCATTACAAAAGAGAAGCTGTTTCACATCATTGAACAATTACATCATACCCACCATAAAAAATAAAAAAATCGTCACACGGAAGCAGATGACTTCCGTGTGACGATTTTTAAAATCAATTATTGAAAGATGTGTTTCAAATGGCCATAGCCTTCTTTTTCAAGATCATCCTTCGGGATAAACTTTAAAGCGGCAGAATTAATACAATACCGAAGACCGTTTGGCCCTGGGCCGTCAGGGAATACATGACCAAGGTGAGAGTCGGCCGTCTTACTGCGAACTTCTGTCCGCACCATGCCATGGCTCGTATCTACTTTCTCTTCTACCTCTTGATCTTCAATCGGCTTTGTAAAACTTGGCCAGCCGCAATGGGCATCAAATTTATCTAAAGAAGAAAACAATGGTTTGCCTGAAATGATATCTACATAAATGCCCTCTTCCTTATGATCCCAAAATTCATTTTGAAATGGCGGCTCAGTGCCATTATTTTGCGTCACTTCGTACTGCATTCGGTTTAATTCTTTGATGCGCTGCTCTTTTTCGTTAGCCATTATTTATCACTCCAATGAGATTGAATAAAACCTGCTCTGCCCGAACCGACATGGTATCGTTCGTAGTGCATTTTGTTCTTTTTATAATAATGCTGATGATATTCCTCAGCAGGATAAAAAGGACTAGCCTCTAAAATTTCTGTCACGATTGGCTTTTGGAAAACTCCACTTTGGCTCAGCTGCTC
This sequence comes from Bacillus sp. Leaf49, assembly GCF_001426125.1. Taxonomy (NCBI): domain Bacteria; kingdom Bacillati; phylum Bacillota; class Bacilli; order Caryophanales; family Bacillaceae; genus Bacillus; species Bacillus sp. Leaf49. Next base: position 235,474 of record NZ_LMRK01000020.1, read on the forward strand.
TTTTGATGTTTCTGCAAGTTGCCTTTGTTTTTCATTGTGGACATAAATCCCTGTACGGTAGGACTCTCCTCTATCACCAAATTGTCCTCCATCATCTGTTGGGTCTATTTGCTGCCAATATAGTTCTAATAGCTTCTCATACGGAAAAACGTCTGGATCAAAGGTAATTTGAACGGCTTCTCTATGGCCTGTCGTATTTGTACATACTTCCTCATAGGTTGGATTCACTGTATGTCCGCCAGTATACCCTGATTCAACTTTGATAATGCCTGGCTGTTCATCAAAAGGTTTAACCATACACCAGAAACAGCCTCCAGCAAATGTGGCTAATTCTTGTTTTTCAGACATATTAGTGCCCCCTTCATTTAAAAAATGGTATCATCATATTATAACATGATAAAAAATAATGAAAATGATACGACTTGTATACCTAAAAACAAAAGAAAGCTTTCTGTCGTATCTTAAAATATAATGGGGGTTTAATGATTGGAACAAAGAAAACAAATGATGTATGAAATGGATACTTTACTGAGAACCGTATTTAAGCAAATACGTTATGAAATTAACAGCCTGCTTGAAAACGAATTATCTCGGAATGAATTTCTCATTTTAAATCTGCTGCGTGAACAAGGCGCAAAAAAAGTAACGGAATTCGCTTCAATTCTCGGTGTATCAGCAAGCCATATTACAGCTGTAACCGACACACTTGTAGAAAAAGGCTGGATCACTCGTATCCGTTCAAAAGAGGATCGACGCATCATCAAAATCCACTTAACCGATAAGGGTAAGGAAATTACTGAGCATTTTGAGAAAAAGAAAACAGAATACTTCATGGAACGATTTGAATCATTTGATGATGAAGAACTGAAAACGATGATCAAATTATTTAAAAAGCTGGATAAAAGTCAAAAGGATTAAGCATAGATTTTAGCGTGGAGGACATGCTACGGATAAAAAGGTGGAATGAACCATGACAAGTCCATATCTTTGTCCGAACTGCAAAACCAACAGAACGCGTTTTAATCTCATCGAGCAGCATTCAGAACCTGTGAAACTTGATCCAGCAACTGGAGCTATTGTCGAAACATATGAAGGAGATCAGCTTTCTCCTTTTCACATGAACTATCAAGGACCGAAAATCAAAGTCCAGTGCGGCGTTTGCGGATTAATTGAGGATGAAAAAACGTTCATTAAGTTGGCTGAATATCATCAATATTCATCTCCTTCTTAATACGAGAGCCTGACACTTTTTGTCAGGCTTTTTTCTATGTTTCTTTTGCCTATACAGATCGTCCCTTTCTTGCATACGCTACAAAAAACACATTGCAGAGAAAGAAGGGATAAAGACGTGCAGCAGCTCTACGAGATGAATCAATTTCTATATCGTCCATTAGCTACCTTTCCCCCATACCATCCGAGAAACACCATTTCCAAAGCTGTTATTCGATTATTTCACGCTGCACCGGATTTAAGTGAGCTTGCTGTATTTGTAAATCAGCAACCAATCCAAAAAAAGCTGCCATACGGTCAGCTGTCTGCTTATATGGAATGGGATGAGGGTGTTTATGAGATAGAAGTATTCAAGCTGGCTACAAAAGAAAGAATTCTTTCTTCTCGTATGATGATTAATGGAAACGAGACTTACACGCTATGTATCACAGGAGCTCGTACCGGCTTTGCGCTGCTCACAGAAAAGCAAGACTCGCTGATTAAGCAAGATGAGCTATCAGCACTCACGTTTATCCAGCTGTCACCAGACCTCCCTTTCATTGATATATATGAACGAGATCAAGGCATGTTATCAAAGGAACTCGGATATGTAAGCGGCACCCAAACTCACCACTTCTCTCCGAATAAGTATCACTTTGAATTAAAAGCTGCTGGTACTCAAAGTGTACTGCTAGATATTCCGAAAGTTCACCTGCAAACAAAGCGGGCCTATCTTATTTTACTTCATGGATTTGCAAACGGAGAGCCAGAGCTAATGGCAAAAGTCGTCTTGTCTCACCAAATGTAAAAAGAGCCTTTCCAAATGGAAAAGGCTCTCAGCGTGTAGACAAAGCCTCGCATTCGGTGTCAGTCCTGCGTGCCGGTGCTCACGAATGTCACATTCACTCTGCGCCAGTACTCGTCCTTCCTAGAATGCAAAGATTTTCAATCACGCTGAAAATAAGATAAATAGCCTTTCCAAATGGAAAAGGCTATTTACGAGACATCTTCAGCTTTTTCTTGTTTTTGAAAATCAAAAGCAAGAATCATGGTACCTAAAAATAATGCACAATAGGCGATATTTAAGTAAAACTGGTCGATATTTTCTGCTTTTAAATGAGAGGCAGCTGTCATGCCAAAGTATGCAGCAAATAAGAGCGACAGTAAACTAAAATATTGATAGACTCGCTTCATAATTTCACTCCTGACTTACACGTTCTATTGCTTTGGATGATAATATGAGAATTCAATTTCATCATTCTCAAGATCAATTTTGTTCGCTTTGACATACATATCATTCGTCAGCGGCATTTCTGAAAGGCGCACTTCCACCGTTTTTTGATCTGGTTTCACATGAACGAAATCAGGCAGTTCATAGAATTGACCCATGTAGCTTAAAACAAAACTGATTGGGATGCTTAATTGTCCAATTGAAAAGTCATCTACTTTCAGCAGAACATCCCCATTATCTTCAACAGATGGTGTAAATGATACATTTGCATTAATCGTTGAAGAAAAAGCTTTGATTGCACCTGTTACTTTCACATCTTGGTCAATCGCAACATGAAAGTCGGGCATATCGCTTGATCCTTGGTTTTTCAAATAATCATTGACAAAGCTGGTGAGTGATTCTTTTGAACTAGAAATGTTAAAAGCATACTCGCTGTTCACTTCTTTTTTCGAAGCGGATTGATCGCTCGGCAGCAGCATAAAAATACCGCATACAAGAACAATCAATAGATTAATTGACAGTAAAACAAAAAATAAACTCTTCCATTTTTTCATCTTTTCACCCTATTCCTTCGGCAGTCCTTCTTTTTTCACTTCTGAGAATAAACGATTTGCCATAAGAGAGTACCCCTTTTGGTTTGGGTGGAAATCATCATCTGCCAGTAATTTTTCATCTTGATCATCTTCAAATAAATCTGCTACATCGATCATATCAGCATTGCCGTCTTTTTTTAGTTCTTTTTCGGCAGCAGCATTCCAGTCTTTGACGACCTCATCAATATCTCTCAGCTCAGACAAGCTGAACTTAAAAGGATTGTACATACTGACATACATGATCTTTGCATGGTCATTATGCTCTCTTAATTGAGCAAGAATGGTCTTAAAACGCTCTTCAAAAGGACCTTGCTCTTTTTGAAAAGGAGCAAATGTCAAGTTGAGCACATTTTGACGGACGACATGCATTAAGTCATTTCCGCCGATCGTAAAGAAAATATAATCAGCGTCTTTCAGTCCATCCTGCACTTTTTTTTCTTTTAATCTTTTTAATAAATCTACCGTTCTACTGCCTTTAATGGCATAGTTTTTTAATGTAACAGACTGTACACCGTCCACCGCTTCTATCTTGTCACGGGTGATGCCGGCATACCCTTTTTTATTTTGATCTCCGATTCCTTCTGTTAAGGAATCTCCAACCGCTGCGATCGTAATATGTTCTTTTACGTTTTGTGTGTCTTCTAGTTTATCCTTTATGCCAGCCTCTTGCGCGGAACATGCAGAAAGAACAAAAGCTAGAGACATCACAATCAAAATCAAACGAGCCTTCAAACGATGATGTCCCTCCTTTTTCTGATTAAAAAAGTGTATCATGTTTTCGCTCATTTGAACATCCTTATGCTAGCTTCGATTCAGTGTTTTGATGTCCTTGATGATTTCATCATATGGCGTATTTTGAACACCATCATAGTTTTTCATCACTTTTCCTTCTTGATCAACGAGGAAAAACAGAGATTGATGTATCACTTGGTCTTCGTCTTCAGGTTTTTTCACAATCGTCTTAAAGCTTTTCATTGCAAATTTTTCAATCGCTGACTGCGAGTAACCAGTGAGAAAATCCCAATTTTTAAAGGATAATGGATATGCTTTTGCAAATTCCTTTAGCTTTTTCGGTGAATCCACCTCTGGATCGACGCTAAATGAAATGATGTGCGCATCCAATTTTTCTTCTTTTAAACGCTTTTGTAGCTCTGTCATATGTGCGGTCATCGGCGGGCAAATCGTTTCACAGCTTGTGAAAATAAAATCCGCCACCCAGACTTTCCCCTTTAAATCGTCGAGCGACACCTTTTGACCATCCTGGTTTTGATACTCAAACGGCTGGATTTGATAATTTAACGCATCCTTGATTTGTCCATTTGAACATGAGACTAAAAGAAGCACGCTTATAATCGTAAGCGCACCAAATAAGGCTCCCCTTTTTGTATACATGACCATTACATCCCCTTTTCAATCAATCGGTATAAAAAGTAAAGCCTATAGCGCCCTTACCAGTATGACAGGAAATAATCGGTGTTGTATAAGCGATGTCAACTAGTGCATCAGGTGTATGATCAAGCAGTGCTGCTTTAAGCTTTTCTGCAAGTTCTAATGCGTCTGCATGTGCAATCCCAATGGCCTGAACGGTTTTCCCTTTCACCGCCTGTACATACTGTTTTGTCAAATAGCGGACAAGAGCGGAGTAACTTCTCACATTCGCTTCTGGTGTGTATATGCCGTCTGTTAAGCTGGCAATTGGTTTAATATGAAGAAGTGAACCGATCAGCGCCTTTCCTCTTCCAATTCGTCCACCTTTCACGAGATTTTCTAATGTATCGATTGTGACAAATAGCTTTGTTTTAAGACGAATTTTGTCCATTTCTTTGAGGATGTCATCACGGCTTGCCCCTTTTTTGGCAAGCTCTGCTGCTTTGGTGACTTGAAACCCTAAACCATAGGAAATAAAATTCGAATCAATGACAGTGATATTCCCGTCCACCATTTTAGAAGCGCTTTCAGCAGTTTGAACCGTACCACTCATCCCACCAGTTAAATGGATACTAATAACTTCGCTTCCATCTGCCGTCAGCTTTTCATATAATTCGATGAATTGACCGATCGCAGGTTGAGACGTTTTCGGCAGTTCATCAGCGGCCTCCATTTTTTCAATAAATTCATCTGGCTGTATGTTCACTCGGTCAATATAATCAACCCCAGAAATGGAGATATTGAGCGGAATGACATGAATGGAAAGATCATTGATTTTTCCTTGCGGAAGGTCCACAGTTGAATCTGTTACAATTTTAATTTGTTTCACTATCGTCTCATCCTTGCTGTCTTAGTCTTTACTTAAGATATTACCTTATTTCCTTCAATCTTCAAAACAACTGTCATAACGTTTTTGAAATTGTCACATTTTCTTCTTTTCATGTAAAAAATCCTTGCCAAGATGAGTGGCCGCCATTTGAAAATGGCCGCTCACTCTCTTTGGCAAAGATTCCAATTTACGCATTGTGTTTTAGTGTAGGCTCTTGGTAGATCTGTTCATATGTGCTCCACTTGACGTTACGTTTCACATCCTCCCTGAAAGAGTACACATGCCTCTTTCCCTTAGATACATAGACTTTTTTCAAGAAAGCTTCAAGTCTAAAGGTGAGCATGAAACCATAGGATTCATCTCCCTTTAAAACAGGGACTTCTGTTACCTTGATCTGAGCTCCATCCATCCGTCTAAAACATATTGTTTTGAGCAGCACAAACGATCAATCCTCTTTTCCAATTATCTGTTAAGCCTAAATAAATAGGTGGAATAAATCTTGATCTTTATTCACTTCAACATAGTGGAAGCCTTTTTTATTCATTCGGTCAATCAGCGCTGCATAGTCATCTCTTTCTTTCAATTCGATCCCAACAAGCGCTGGTCCTTTGCTTCGGTTATTTTTTTTCGTATATTCAAAGCGTGAGATATCATCATTTGGCCCTAACACTTCATCTAAAAATTCCCTGAGAGCACCTGCTCTTTGCGGAAAATTAACGATGAAATAATGCTGGAGTCCTTCATAAATCATGGAGCGTTCCTTGATTTCTTGCATTCGGCCAATGTCATTATTGCCTCCGCTGACAATACAAACGACATTTTTCCCTTTAATCTCCTCACGATGTGCATCTAAAGCCGCGATCGGTAACGCACCCGCTGGCTCAGCTACAATGGCACATTGATTATACAGCTCTAAAATGGTTGTACATACTTTTCCTTCTGGTACAAGACTAATCTTATCGACAACAGACTGAAGCGATGTAAACGTCTTTTCGCCAATCCGCTGAACCGCTGCTCCATCTACAAACTTATCTATTGAATCAAGTGTGACAACCTCCCCTTTCTCGTGGGAAGCATGAAGTGAGGCGGCACCAAGCGGCTCGACTGCAATAATTTCTGTTTCTGGTGCGATATTTTTCATATACGTCCCAACGCCAGATAACAAACCTCCGCCCCCAACACTTGCAAATAAAAAGTGAGGCTCCACTTCGATATCATTTAATATTTCTACAGCAGTTGTTCCTTGTCCTGCCATGACATCTAAATCATCAAATGGATGAATAAATTCCCGCTTTTCCTTATCTCCGCATTTGACTGCTTCATGATACGAATCATCAAAGGTATCTCCGGTTAAGATAATGTCAACATATTCTTTTCCGAAAAGCTCCACTTGAGATACCTTTTGCCTTGGTGTGGTAGCAGGCATAAAGATTTTCCCGTGGATACCTAAATATTTGCAAGAATAGGCAACGCCTTGTGCGTGATTTCCTGCACTGGCACAAACAATGCCGTTTTCTAGTTTTTCTTTTGGCAACTGGCTCATTTTATTAAAAGCGCCTCTTAATTTAAAAGAACGAACAACTTGCAGGTCCTCTCTTTTTAAGTAAACATTACATTCATATCGTTCAGAAAGTCGCTCATTTTTTTGAAGTGGTGTATGAATCACTACATCCTTCAAATTTTGATGGGCTTTTAAGATGTCTTTCACTTGAATTAGCTTGTTTTCTTTGAGCAACGGTTTCATGTACAAGATCCTTTCTCTTTAACCTTATTTAATTTGTCATTATAACATGAATATTCAAAAAATAAACCAATAGATCATGGATCGGAGATAAATTTCATGAACTTTTTCGTTTTTCTATACATTTGTTCTAATTGGGTGTTATAATAAAACCAATTAGAACCAAAAGAAAGGAATCGCTCGATGACCACTCATCCGTTTGCTAATATATATGGAGAACACCAAGATATAAAACACGCCATTCATTTGGCAAAACAATTCACGAAAAACGATCAGCCTGTGTTGATCACAGGTGAAATTGGAACAGGCAAATCACGCTTTGCACAAGAAATGGCCCATTCATTTGCTGCGCAGGCTTCGATGAAACATATCTACTGCCCCATTGTAGATGAAGCGACTTTGCAGGAAGCATTTACTCATGCGGCAAATCATGTGATTTATTTAGACGAAGTCAGCGCACTTAGTATTCCTATGCAGCATCAGGTCATTCGTTTTCTCGAAGATTCTCCTGCAACAAAAATCATTGCTTCTTCGTCTTTATCATTAGAGGCGATGAGCGTTTCGTCCAGTTTTTTACCTGAGCTGTTTTATCGGCTCAATGTGCTTCATATCCCTCTCCCGCCGTTAGAAGATCGAAAAACAGATATTCCTATTTTAACCGCTGCTTTCTTTCAAGAACTGAACATGACGCCTGACATCGACTCAAGTGTGTGGGAAGTCTTACAGCAATATTCGTTTGAAGGGAATGTCCAGGAGCTCAAAAATATCGTTCATTATGCAGCCGCGATTCTCGAAGGGCAAACAGTTTTCTTGCATCACTTGCCACCTTTTGTATTATTACCTCAACAAACAGCTGGTAAAGGAAAAAAAGAAGAACACCAGCTCACGCTTATGGAGAAACAAGAATTTGTTTTCTTACTCGAAGCCATTAAGTCTCTAAATGAAAAAGGAGAAGCAGCCAGCAGACGTATCTTGTCTGAGTTAAGCAAACAAGGCGACATCCCGCTGACCCCTCAGCAAGTCAGGAGTCGATTAGATGATCTTGAGAAAAAAGCCTATGTGACAAAAGGGAAAGGCAGAGCTGGAACGAAGATTACACTTGAAGGTCTCTCATTTCTGAAGTCGCTTGATGGTTATATACCGGTTCAATAAAGGAGGACATCCATTGTTTACTGTAAAAGAAGAAATTGCCAACGCAATTACACATGGCATTGGCGTCATTTTATCCATTCCCGCCATTGTTTTTCTCGTTTTATTCGCTGTTCAATACGGCACTGTCACTGACATTATTAGCTTTTCGATATTTGGCGCGTCGATGCTGCTACTTTATTTAAGCTCTACTTTGCTTCATAGCATTCGGCACAAAAAAACAAAAGATGTATTTGAAATCCTTGACCACTCTGCGATTTATGTATTGATTGCTGGTACATATACGCCATTTTTGCTTGGCCCATTAAAAGGCGCACTTGGCTATACTCTTCTTGCAATCGTATGGGCGCTTGCTGCAGGCGGTATCGTTTTTAAAATCTTTTTCGTCAAACGGTTTATCATTGTATCCACCCTTGTTTATTTATTAATGGGCTGGATGATTATCATCGCAATTAAACCTCTGTACATTCAATTAACAGGAGCTGGATTCAGCCTCTTACTATTAGGCGGTATTTTGTATTCAGTCGGAACGATCTTTTATATTTGGCGGAAAATTCCCTATCATCATGCGATTTGGCACAGCTTTGTTCTCGGCGGAAGTGCATCAATGTTCTTCTGCATTCTATTTTATTGCGTCAACATCCCAGCATGATTAAAAAACCAGCATCCACATTCGGATGCTGGTTTTTTCTATGCACGCTTTTGTGCGTAATCACTCATCTTGACCGGTGCTTTGATATGAATATCGACATTAACTGGACGAAGTCTTTTAACGATCTTCCCTGTTAAAAGACGGTCTGTGCCGCTTGTTTCAACCGGAACAAGCGGGCAGTTACACTCTACAGCAAGCGTTTCTGCCATGACACGATATTGTTCAGAAAGCAACAGACTCTGGCCAGATAGAACTCTTTCCCTTGCTTCTTCTAACAACGCCTCATCAGATTGATTCTGCTTGATCACCGCCATCTTCTTCAACCATTGTTTTAAGATGGGATAGCGAAACAGATGCGGTTTTGCCATAAAAGCAAATGGCTTCTCTAAGTGACCAATCAGCAATGTCGTCGTCACTGGATGATGTGCTTCTGTGACATAAATAACAGGGCCATCTGGCAGCCTTTTTTGCTGATGAATGGTCATGACCGATCCTGATTGATCAATACACCCTCTGGCAAACCTTTTTGCATGCTCATGGATGAGATGCATTCGTTTCGTATAGGAAATGCGTGGATCCGTTAATTCATGATCATACAAATGCCTTATACTTTTAAAAAAGGATACAACAACATAAATCGTTAAAAACCAATAACGAAACAACCGTACTCCTCCTACTCACTTATCCTTCTTTTCTGTCATAGACGACAAATTCATAATTGTAGGGGTTCTTTTCGTCACGATGGCCTTTTTCACGTGATACAACCGTCCAATTCTCTTCATCGTAATAAGGGAAGAAACGGTCGCCTTCAAATGAATGATGAATGTGCGTGATATATAGACGATCTGCGTATAGCATCATTTCCTCATACAGCTTAGACCCGCCAATGATCAATAATTCTTCCTCAGTCTTCGCAATGGTTAAAATATCATCGATTGAATGAACTACCTCGCATCCTTCAGCTTGAAAAGAAGAACTTGTGGTCAACACGATATTCCGGCGGTTAGGCAGTGCTCGTCCAATTGATTCAAACGTTTTTCTGCCCATGACAATGGTATGGCCACTTGTGACTTTTTTAAAATACGCTAAATCAGCGGGTAAATGCCAAGGCATTTGATTATCTTTGCCAATGACTCTGTCTTTTCCTGTCGCCACTATCATGGAAATCATACACTGACTTCTCCTTTAATATGCGGATGTGGATCATAGTTCTCAAGCACAAAATCATCAAACGTAAAATCAAAAATACTTTTGACATCTCTAGTGATGCGAAGCTGCGGAAGTGTGCGCTCCTCACGCTCTAACTGCATTTTGACCTGCGGAAGATGATTTTGATAAATATGAGCATCTCCTAGCGTATGAATAAACTCTCCTGGCTCAAGGTTTGTCACTTTGGCAATCATCATCGTTAGAAGTGCATACGAAGCAATATTAAAAGGCACACCTAAAAAGATATCTGCCGAACGTTGATAGAGCTGGCACGATAATTTACCGTTTGATACGTAAAATTGAAACAAGCAATGACAAGGAGGCAGTGCCATCTGATCAATCTCTCCTGGATTCCACGCACTGACAATCAATCTTCTCGAATTAGGATGATTCTCAATATCATGGATCAGCTTGCTGATCTGATCTACTGTCTCTCCGTCTCCGCTCGCCCATGATCTCCACTGCGCACCATACACACGCCCTAGCTCTCCATTTTCATCTGCCCATTCATTCCAAATACGGACACCATTTTCTTGAAGATATTTGACATTTGTATCACCTTTTAAAAACCACAGTAACTCATGAATGATTGATTTCAGGTGTAATTTCTTTGTTGTTAATAAAGGAAACCCTTCCTGTAAATCAAATCTCATTTGGTAACCGAACGTGCTGATAGTGCCTGTTCCTGTTCTGTCACCTTTTTCATCCCCGTGCTGTAATACATGACGGCATAACTCTTTGTATTGTTTCATTTTTTTCATCCTTTATTTATGTTCTTGTTGTAGTTTACCTTATTTCTGCTTTTGTTGAAACCAATTGAAACCAAAAAAACATGTCTGCATGATGAGCAGACATGTTTTTCTTTTTATGCTTGATTCACTCGATCCTGCTCTTCGTCCTTAATATCTTGGTGAGAGTGAGCTATGCGGCTTGCTGCTGCTGCGGCAAGCGCAGCGACAAGGTCATCAAGGAAGGTGTGTACTTCACCAGGACGACCTTCATCTAATTCTCTAATAATACCAAATTTCTCTTTGTCTAGGTAACCGAAGTTGGTCAAACCGATTGATCCATATACATTGACAATGGAAAGCGGAATAATCTCATCAATTCCATATAGCGGTTCATCTGTTTCAACTAAATGCTGCAAAGGTTCTGGCAAAAGCTTTTTTTCTGCCAGCTGATCAAGCGCAAGTCCTGTCAAAACTGCGTGGACAATTTCCCTTTTATTCAGCACTTTTTCAACATTTTCAATGCAGACACTAAGTGGAAGATTTGGGTTGTATTTCTCTTGGAGTTTCAGCACAATATGTGCAATATCTTCTATTTTCACTCCACGCTCGTTTAACATCTGTTTTGTAATGCGAACCATTTCGTTCATTGTATACTTTTTCAATTGGCATGACATCTCCTTCTAGTGGCTCATCCAGCTCGGCGGGGTGTTTTTATCCCAGTAAATATTACCGAGTTCATGATGCGTCTGGAATCCATCTTCTGCTGTATGGTAGTGAAAGTTAAACCAATATCCGCTGTGAGGCGGCTGATCTCTCCTGACATGAAAACGAAGCAAATCTTCTCCAGTCTTTCTATTATAAATGTGGAAGATTTTTTCCCCATTTCCGCTTGAAGGCTGATCAGTTAAAACAACATCTTGAAATTTTTCGTCATCTTTGAAATTTGTTAAAAAGTCGGTTAACACTTGTTCAATTTTGGGTTGAATCTCTTCTCTATACTCGTCCTCAATGACAGGTGTGATTTTACGACCAAATTTGAGAAAGGATTGGTTTTCTGCACTTGATAGAACCTCTTGTTTATATTGCTCAAAGGGGTCTACCCGCTCTTTGTTGTCTTCTTGCGATAGTTCCCAGCTGCGCGTATCATCTGATGTATCATAAACTGCTGTATAAGGTGATTTATCAGATGAAGAAAGTTCAGATGGCTTGTCTGTCATCAAAGCCGATGGAGGAGAGATTAAACCAAAAGTCGCAATCGTAAAGAGTGCAACAAGCGTTTTTCTCATCCACATTTTCATGATATCTAATTCCTTCCATAAGTTATCATACTGCTATTCTAGCATATAATGAATTTTCAGTCATTCAATTTGGTCATTGAGTTGAGACTTTCTTTTTCATGATAAAACGTTTACAATGACAGTAACGACGACTAAAATTTGGGAGGAATGGATATGCTTGAAGGGTTTTTCATCACAGCTTCCTTGCTGACGTTATTTTATTTTGTCTATATGGAGATCACCGATTAAAAGCCCTGAAATAGGGCTTTTTTAATTGTTAAGAGTGATTAAAGTTTTGTTGATTTGTCTTCTTCTATTGAGATATATCCGTAATGGAATTGGGCGGTTTTACGTTTGATCACCTGAAATTGATAGGAATCAGTGGTAAATCGTGTGCTTTTCCAATGATCTTTTAAAACCACTCTTTTTCTAGCCACTCTCATTGCTTCTTTCACAGCGGTTTCATGGTCAAAATGATGCTCAGCTGCATGACGAAGCGGCATCATACTAGCAGACTCTTGTATGGTTTCTTCAAACATTGGGTCGAAATAGACGATATCATAGGATCGATCAGGGAGCTTCTTTAACTGCTCAATACTATCCCCGCTGATGACAGATATCCGTTTCATCGCTTCGTCTGCCTCTCTCACACCCGTTTCCCATGTGCTGAGTCCTTCTCGAACAAGCAATGCCGTCACCGGATTTTTTTCAATACCGGTCACTTTTCCATTGGCGCCTGTAGCGCAGCTTGCGGTAATCGCATCTGATCCTAACCCAAGCGTACAATCTAAAAAGGAATCGCCCGGCTTTAATTGTGCTGCTTCTATTAATGGATCTTTTTCACCACGAAGGACCCGCTTCACCCTAAACATCGCTGAGCTTGGATGGAAAAAGAACTTTTCACCATTTGGCTGATACCATTCAAATCGTTCTTTCCCAACAACGAGTACATCCCCCCGCTTGATCGCAAGCTGTTTGACAGATTGTTTGCGCCGCTCGATATACTCACCATGCAAGTCCTTTGCAAGGGCCTTTGCCGTTTCAATTGTTTGTTCATTTGCTCTAAAGCTTGTTGTAATGAGCATGACGTTCCTCCATCATAATCAAGAAAAAATGCCCTGATGGATCACAGGACATTTCAACATTTGTATTAGCAATGTTTTTCAAATGCAGATAAGACGTTCTTCATAATATCTTCCATTTCATGACCTTCAATTTCGTCACGCGGGATAAAATGAACGAGTTCATTTCCTTTTAAAAGTGCCATAGATGGAGAAGATGGCTCCTCACCTGTGAAGTATTCTCTCATTTTAGCCGTTGCTTCCCGGTCCTGACCAGCAAAGACCGTCACCATTCGATCTGGTGCTTTTTCTGCTTTCATGACAGCTTGAGTAGCAGCAGGGCGTGCTAAACCGGCAGCACATCCGCATACGGAATTGACGACAACAAATGTTGTTCCTTCTGCTTCCTGCATCGTTTTTTCTACTTCTTCTTCAGTCGTCAATTCTTGAAACCCTGCACTTGTCAGTTCTTGGCGCATTGGTACGACGAGCTGACGCATATATTCTTCATATGCCATTGACATAAAAAAGCCCCCTCTATAATCCTTATGTTGTGAATAAAGGATACTATAGAGAGAGCCAATTTTCAAATGATCAATTTCACATTAAATTTTCATGATTCCGCCTGTATTGGCTGATGTCACAAGTTTTGAGTATCTGGCAAGGTAACCTGTTTTTACTTTTGGCTCAAAGCCTTTCCAGTTTGCTTTTCTTTTTTCCCATTCTTCTTCCGGGACATCTACGCTTAAAATGCGTTTTTCGATATCAACAACGACATGATCACCATTTTCAACAAAGGCAAGCGGGCCGCCTTCTGCTGCCTCTGGAGAAACGTGTCCAATAGACAATCCGCGAGAAGCACCGGAGAATCGTCCGTCTGTAATTAAAGCAACCTTTGGACCAAGTCCCATTCCAACAATTTGTGAAGTTGGTGCTAGCATTTCAGGCATACCTGGACCGCCTTTAGGTCCCTCATAACGAATAATGACAACATGTCCTGCTTCTACTTTTCGATTAATAATTCCTTCAAGTGCTTCCTCTTGGGATTCAAATACGATCGCAGGTCCTTCATGACGTGTGATGCCGTCTTGTACACCGCCTGTTTTAATGATTGCTCCATCTGGCGCAAGGTTTCCAAATAAAACGGCTAAGCCGCCCTTTTCAGTAAATGGCTTGTCAATTGGATAAATGACGTTATAATCTTTTACTTCATGACCTGCAATGTTCTCGCCTAACGTTTTCGCTGTGACGGTCATGGTATCTAAATGAAGAGCCCCCTCTTTTTTGGACAATTCATTTAGTGCAGCGGTCACTCCGCCAGCTTCATGTAAATCTTCAATATATACATCTGAAGCTGGAGCAAGTTTCGATAAATGCGGCACACGTTCTGCGACTTCATTGATACGCTCAAGTGAATATTCAACGCCTGCTTCGTTTGCAATCGCCAATGTATGAAGAACTGTATTTGTTGAACCACCAAGTGCCATATCTAAAGCAAATGCGTTATCAATCGCTTTTTCGGTGACAATATCACGTGGTTTAATGTCTTTTTTGATTAGCTCCATCAATTGTTTTGCTGACTTCTTCGCAAATTCTCTTCGTTCTGGTGAAGTCGCCAAAATGGTTCCATTTCCAGGAAGAGCAATCCCTAGCGCCTCTGCTAGACAGTTCATTGAGTTTGCTGTAAACATACCAGAGCAAGATCCGCATGTTGGACAGCCAAACTGCTCTAATTCGTTTAATTCCTCTTCATTAATTTTCCCTGATTGGTATGCGCCTACGCCTTCAAAGACAGAAGAAAGCGAAATTTTTCTGCCATCACTTGTTCTCCCAGCTTCCATCGGTCCACCACTGACAAATACAGTTGGGATATTCACACGCATGGCAGCCATCATCATACCTGGCGTGATTTTATCACAGTTAGGAATACAAACCATGCCATCAAACCAGTGTGCAGACACAACGGTCTCTACTGAATCAGCAATGATTTCACGGCTTGGCAATGAATATCTCATCCCAATATGCCCCATCGCAATACCATCATCTACCCCAATTGTATTGAATTCAAATGGAACACCGCCAGCTTCACGAATGGCTTCTTTCACAATTTTTCCGAATTCCTGAAGATGGACATGCCCTGGGACAATATCAATATAGGAATTACATACGGCAATAAACGGTTTGCCAAAATCCTCATCTTTTACCCCAGCTGCTCTTAGTAAGCTTCGGTGAGGTGCTCTGTCAATTCCTTGTTTAATCATATTACTGCGAAGTTCTGCCATCTGTTTAAAAAGCCTCCTATACTACTAGTCTTGTTGACTGTATGATTTTGAGTTCATTTTATTTTACAAATTTTCTGTTTATTTAGCCACCTATAATAGATAGTGACTGATTTCTCTGCTGAAGCAAGTGCTCAGCAAGGATTGTGTCATAAAATCTGACCTCCAATATTCTATATTGGTACTACTATATAGAGTTTTTTCTCATATTTCAACAATATTCAAAATAATTTTTCTAAAAAAATTTTTCTGCCAATAAAAAAGCCATTTTCAGAAAACAAGCTGCCTTTTATTGGCAGCCTGCTTGTCTTTCTTATGATTCTGATGCATTTTTTCTACTTTCTGTCATTTGCTTCCACACAGAGCCTTTTGCTTCTTCTCCGTGCTCAATTCGTTCGATGGCCATTTTCACTTGAAGACTGACTTCAAATTCAGGGTCCTGCTCCGCTTCTTTTAAAGCTTCTAGTGCTGTTTCGTCACCTTCTTCATAAAGGAACATGGCCGCACGCCAGCGGACAAGCTTACTTGGGTCCCTTAAGGCTTGGATCATCGCTTCAATCGCACTAGGATCACCAAGATCCGAAATACAATCTCCTGCAGTTCTTCTAACCGTCACTGTTTTATCTTCAAGCCCTTTATACAAAATAGGCAAAATGTCTGGATCTTCAATCATGCCAGCGTTCACAACAGCTTGTCTGCGAATTGATGTTTTTGGGTCCTCCATCGCTTTCATTAAGACAGGTATATCTTTTTTCTCTGGCTGCATTTGCTCTAAATGAGCAAAACGTTTCTTCCAATCTTCATCGCGCAGCATCTCTTCTGTCACATCATATGCTTTTCGGTTCACTTGTTTATCTACAGCCTCTTGACCTTCCTTCACTGCCTCTGTTAAACGGGATAAACGCTCGTCGTCATATGCAGCTTGCAGCTCTTCTGTGACTTCTTGACCGATATCAGCAAATTCTCCAAAACGTACGCCATGTTCTTTCCACACACGTTCAAATACAACATTATCTGAACTGCTTCTTAGCTTTAAAATCGCTACCTGGAAACGTTCAGGCATTCCAAATCGTTCTTCTCTTTCACCGTCTGTCAGCTTCACCTGCATCGGAATCCCATTAAACATTTGAACAAACACTTTGACTTCTCCAAATGTGTCATCACCTGACTGCAATTCTCCCTGAAGACCTTCTGTTTCTTGTCCAAAGGCTTCTCTGACTTGCTGTAAAATACCTTGCCAGTCAAATTTCGCATTGCGCTCAACCGCTAAGAAATCGGCTACATGGTAAACACCTTTTACACCTTCAATGGTTAAAATGCGCTTGATCATCTCTGGCGCTTCGTCTTTTTGATCTTTTTTGTAGTTATTGCTTTTACCGCCTGCAAGCGCTTCTGTCAAAATGACTTTCATTGTATTCGGGCTTGGCGTTGGTTCTATGGCAGTTATTTTCATCTATACATCCTCCTTACACACATAAAGACCCTACTCATCTGTAAGGCCGCATTCTTCTTTCCATGTCTTAATAAATAGACACATAAACTCATGCCGCTCATGAGCCAGCTGCTTTCCAGCACGTGTGTTCATCAAGTCTTTTAAATGAAGCAGCTTTTCTTGCATATGCAAAAGTACTGTGCCTTGGTGAGCACCCTCTGTATAGTGAGGCTCCCCTTTTGCACCTGCATATGTAAACACCCTTGCAATCCCAGTTGCACCTATCGCATCTAGCCGATCTGCATCTTGAACAATGGCCCCTTCTAATGTCACTGGCTTATGCTTCATATGCCGGTGACGAAAAGACATCGTTGTAATGATATCCATGATATAGCGAATATCTCGCGTGTCCACTTCCCACAAATGGAGCTGCTGCTTGAGATCATGCGGTGAAAGCTTCCATTCACTAGACAGCTTGTCATCAATGACATCATGGACAATCGCTGCCATTTCAATGACAAAAAGCGACCCGCCCTCCTGTTGTGCAATATGGACGGCAAGCTGGCGCACACGATTGATATGAGCTTCATCGTGTCCAGTCGGTTCATTCTTTAGCTGTTTTGAGACAAAGGAGGCAGCTGCCTCCAATTGTTCTTGTTGCTTGTTCGAATACATGCTTATTTCTCCAAAAGAGCGATAATGGAGCTTTCTAATTCTTTTGGTGGTGTTTTAGGAGAGAATCGTTCAGTCACTTCTCCGTTTTGGTCAACGATAAATTTTGTGAAATTCCATTTCACCGTTTTTGTACCAAGCACACCTTTCGCTTGACTCGTTAAGTATTTGAAAAGCGGATGCGCATTGTCACCATTGACATCTACTTTTGCAAACATCGGGAAGGTCACACCATAGTTTAACGAACAGAATTCTTGAATTGCTTCTTCCCCTTCTGGCTCTTGATTCATAAATTGATTGCACGGAAATCCTAAAATTTCAAGGCCCTTTTCATGATATTGATCGTATAACTCTTGTAATTGTTTAAATTGAGGGGTCAGTCCACATTTGCTCGCTGTGTTCACGATGATCAGTACTTTCCCTTTGTAATCTGCCATTGATTTTTCCTGACCGTTAATGGTCTTGACCTGAATATCATAAATTGACATCTCATAGCCTCCTAGGATTCACTTTTTCCTATCGTAACATGCTTCTTTTAGAAAATCGCTTTTTATGCTTTCTGCTAAAAGAGTCCAGTCACACTGCCGTCTTCTAATAAATCCATCTCAAGTGCCGCAGGTTTTTTAGGGAGACCTGGCATGGTCAGAATGCTTCCTGTTAGTGCAACGATAAAACCTGCTCCTACAGATGGTTTTAACTCTCGAATCGTAACGGTGAAGCCTTTTGGTCTGCCGATTAAAGCCGGATCATCCGATAGTGAATATTGCGTTTTTGCCATACAAACCGGCAAATGGGCCCAGCCATTTTTCTCAATTGCAGCTAGCTGCTTTCTTGCTTTTGATGTAAGGTTGACGCCGTCTGCACCATAAACCACTTTGGCGACTTTTGACAACTTTTCTTCAATGGAATCTTGCTCCTCATATAAATAAGAAAAGCTGTTTTCATTCTTTTCAATGAGTGTCGTGAGCTCTTCGGCAAGTGCTACGCCGCCAGCTCCCCCTTCTTCCCATACATTGACGGCTTTGACTGGATGTCCATTCGTTTCGCACCAGTTTTCTATTGCTTGAATTTCTTCTTTTGTATCGGTAATAAAACGGTTCACAGCAACGATGTATGGTAGACCGAAGGCTTGCACTGTTTCAATATGCTTCTCTAAATTATGTATACCTTCTAATACAGCCTGTGCATTTGCTTCCTTGAGCTCTGTTTTCTGCATTCCGCCATGCATTTTTAGCGCCCTGACAGTTGCTACAATGACAACAGCGCCTGGTTTAAAATCACCGGCTCTTGTTTTGATGTGAAGAAATTTTTCCGCGCCGAGGTCTGCACCAAATCCCGCTTCTGTTACGACGTAATCTGCTAGTTTTGCCGCCATTTTTGTGGCAATTAAACTATTGCATCCATGTGCAATATTGGCAAAAGGACCACCATGAACAAGGGCTGGAGTTCCTTCAATCGTTTGAACAAGGTTTGGTTTCAGCGCATCTTTTAATAGCAAGGTTAATACGCCTTCATATCCTAGATTTCCAACTGTGACCGGTTCACCTTCTTGATTGTAGGCAACAACAATAGAAGAAAGACGTTTTTTTAGATCGTTTAAGTCGTCTGCTAAACAGAGGATGGCCATCATTTCGGATGCAACCGTAATATCAAATCCATCTTCTCTAGGGTACCCATTTAATTGACCGCCAAGTCCTACGACCACTTGTCTTAGAGCACGATCGTTTAAATCTAACACTCGTTTCCATACAATTCTGCGTGCGTCGATCCCAAGCTCATTTCCGTGATGGATATGATTATCAATAAAAGCAGATAAAGCGTTATGTGCAGATGTAATCGCATGAAAATCCCCTGTGAAATGAAGATTGATTTCTTCCATAGGTAACACCTGTGAATATCCGCCGCCAGCTGCACCGCCTTTAATACCCATTGTGGGACCTAGTGAAGGTTCACGCATGGCAATAATCGCTTTTTTCCCAATTTTCTCGAAGGCTTGACCGAGGCCAACTGTTACAGTGGACTTCCCCTCACCTGCTGGCGTTGGGTTGATCGAAGTCACAAGAATCACATTTCCTTCTTTTTGTTCCTTTAAACGGTCAAAAATAGTCAAAGATATTTTCGCTTTTGTGAAACCATAGCATTCTAATTCTTCGTCATGTATTTGTAATTTTGCTGCGATGTCTTGAATCGGTCTCAGCTTTGCCTTTTGGGCAATGTCAATATCTGATAAATGCTTTGTGATCATGAATAATGGCCTCCTTTTTTGACAGAAACAGCTTTCTTTTTTGCTCTATTTTTCATTGTAACATAATTGAAACATTGAAATATCGCCAGAAAGTTCCTATAATGAAGTGAAATTAGCTTTGGTTCAGGGGGTGGCGAGTTGCCTATTAACATACCAGTTCATCTGCCGGCAAAACAAATACTAGAGAGCGAAAACATTTTCGTCATGGATGAGACAAGGGCATTCAAACAAGATATCCGTCCTTTGAATATCGTGATCTTAAACTTAATGCCAAAAAAAATACAAACTGAAACGCAGCTGCTGAGAATGCTCGGAAATTCTCCTTTGCAAGTGTATTTTACATTTTTGATTCCAAGTACACATACACCGAAGAATACATCGAGAGAGCATCTAGATGAATTTTATACGACCTTTGACTCGATTCGCCATAAAAAATTTGATGGCATGATCATTACAGGTGCACCAATTGAGCATTTAGCTTTCGAAGAAGTTTCCTATTGGAAAGAACTGCAGGACATTTTGGACTGGAGTAAAACGAATGTGACGTCTACTCTCCATATATGCTGGGGGGCACAGGCTGGTCTTTATCATCATTATGGCATTGAAAAAATCAAGCTTCCAGAGAAAAAATTCGGTGTCTTTGAACATCTTGTCAAAGAGAAAAAAGAAAGATTAGTAAGAGGTTTCGATGAAGTATACTATGTCCCACATTCTAGGCATACAGATATTAATACAGAACAATTAAAAAACACGCCGAATCTAAAAATATTGAGTACGTCTGAGGAAGCTGGTGTTTGTTTAATTGTTTCAGATGATGATAAACAAGTATTTTTAACTGGACATCCTGAATACGATACAGATACATTGAAGCAGGAATATGAAAGAGATTTGTTGAAACATGATACAGTCAAAAAACCCGTCCACTATTTCATAGAAGATGGAGACACATTAGTTCCAGTGAACCGCTGGAAAGCCCATGCTACTTTGATGTTTATGAATTGGCTTAATTACTATGTTTATCAAGAAACACCATATGTGTGGGAATAAAATAGACTGTAGTCTGATGATAAATGCTTAAAATGTGTTAAAATACAAATGGCTCTGTCTTCCATTATCAATTTAGTTTGTTTGTTTTTTAAAATTAGTTTAATTCTTTCGTAACGAATGATATGCTCTCGCTGTTTATATGTTATCTTTATGTATATGTAGACCTATGAGATTTATAGTTTTCGTACGAAGTTTTGTTGTTGTTGATTACATTTGAGGTGAATATTCTTGAATACCAATAAAAAAATATTAATCTTGACCGCAAATTATGGAAATGGACATATGCAGGTTGCAAAAACACTGTATGATGAATGCAAATCCCAAGGGTTTGAACATGTGATAGTTTCTAATTTGTATCAAGAATCAAATCCCATTGTGTCCGAAGTGACTCAATATTTATATTTAAAGAGCTTCTCCATTGGGAAACAATTTTATCGCTTGTTTTATTACGGTGTAGATAAAATTTACAATAAACGCAAATTTAACATTTATTTAAAGATGGGAAATAAGCGTCTTGATGAATTAATTCAATTACACAATCCGGATATCATCATCATTACATTCCCGATGATTGTTGTACCTGAATACCGAAACAAAACAGGTAAAGTCATTCCAACATTTAATGTGATGACAGACTTTTGTCTTCATAAAATTTGGGTACATGAAAACATTGACCGATACTATGTTGCAACCGATTATGTGAAACAAAAGCTAGTAGAAATCGGCACACATCCAAGCGATGTCAAGGTAACAGGCATTCCGATTAGACCACAATTTGAAGTAGACGTGCCTAAATCGATCATCTATAAAAAATATGGATTATCATCAGACAAAAAAGTCCTTCTCATTATGGCGGGTGCCCATGGTGTACTAAAAAATGTGAAGGAACTGTGTGAAGCACTACTTCTTGACAGTGAAGTACAAATTGTTGTTGTGTGCGGTAAGAATGCAGCGCTGAAGCAATCGCTTAGCGAACTTGAACAAGCACACCCAAATCAATTGAAGGCGCTTGGATATGTGGAACAAATTGATGAATTGTTCAGAGTAACGGACTGTATGATTACAAAACCGGGCGGAATTACATTAACAGAAGCAACAGCAATTGGTGTCCCAGTTATTCTTTACAAACCTGTTCCAGGACAAGAAAAAGAAAATGCTCTTTTCTTTGAAGATTACGGTGCTGCCATTGTCATCAACAGACACGAAGACATTTTAGAATCTGTCACCAACTTGTTGCAAGACGAAGAAAAATTAGAATCCATGAAACAAAACATCAAAAAATTACACTTAAAACAGTCTTCTCAAACCATTTTAGAAGATATCGTTGAACAATCAGATCTGATCATGAGCAACAAATCGTATGCTCAAGCATTATCATAAAAAGGTGCCCGTCATTGACGGACACCTTTTTTCTTTTAACCTTGATTCCCATTCGTTGTATACACTTCTTCAAACGGCTGCACGACAACAAAGCCACTTCCGCTAAACTTCATTTGAATGGACTCTCCGCTTCCCCTGCCAATAAACGTTTTGAACGATACATCTGTCACAAATTCAGTCTGCAAATCTCCTGACCATGCGACCGTCGCATTCGGATCTGTATAAACAGAATCACCTGGCTGAACAATCAGCGTCAGCGGTTCGTAATGACTTGTGATTGCAACAAGACCTGGTCCTTCAAGTTTGACATTAAATAATCCGCCTGCAAGCATGCCAGACACCTTTTTCATTAATTTAATATCCCACCGAACAGACGGTTCAAATGCGAGCAAGTCGTTTCCATTAACGAAAATAGACTCCCCTTGAGCCAATCGAAGAATCGAGATTTTTTTCCCTTGGTCTGCTACATATAATTTCCCATCACCTGTGGCCTTCATCAAAGAGGTTCCTTCTCCTGATAACATTTTTTTGAACATCTTTGAGACACCGTGTTCAAACACACCTTCACGTTCAAACTTTATTTTCCCGCGATATGAAACCATGGAGCCTGTTTTTGCCCAAATGGTATCTGTTAAATTAATTTCTAACAATCTTGGTGTTTCAAGTTCAAAGACCCCTTCACCTTTGTCTTCTTGCTGCGTATTCTGAACAAACTCCTCAATTGTGTAACGATTCATGACGCACCTCTTTCTGTATTTTTACTATATACGGACAAGTTATACGTTAGGTTTCATGAGATTAGGACGTTTTATAGATAAATGTCATTCACTAAAAAAACAAAAAAATCAAACATTCTGCTCAAAATTTGGCTTGCCTGCTTGACGCTTTACTTTTGATGGTGTATAGTGGAACCATCATTTAACAACTTCTTAAGTCGTTAGGTGATGAAAAATTTTTTTTAGTATGCCAAAAGGTGTGCTACAGTACTAGGAGGAAAAAGCAATATGCAAAACGGTAAAGTAAAATGGTTCAATAATGAAAAAGGTTTCGGCTTCATTGAAGTTGAAGGCGGAGACGACGTATTCGTTCACTTCACAGCTATCGAAGGTGACGGTTACAAATCTCTAGAAGAAGGACAAGAAGTTTCTTTTGAAATCGTTGAAGGTAATCGTGGACCTCAAGCTGCAAACGTAACAAAAATCTAATCAACTCAATCAATGATGAAACGACAAAATAAAGAGAGGCGTATGCCTCTCTTATTTGATTTTCAGCTGAATTTCAATCGCTAAAATATTTTGCTTTAATCTTTGTTCAATTTCAGAGATATCTTTTTCGAGAAAAGGTCTTCCCTTCTTTGCAACATCTACCAGTTGCTCTAGATCACTGTACACCTCTTGAAATGTCCGATGTAATACCGTTTCAAAATCCTTATTATCCATGCCGGCCTTCCCCTTTTCCTCTATTATCCGTCACTTAGTCAAAAAGTAACTCAACCAAAACTTTCTATAGTTATATCGGCTCATTTTTCAGAATATGTTCTTTTTTTACACATTCTATTCGTTTTTTTTCGTGAGCGTATGATACATCTAGGGGAAAACCGGAGTGTACGCTTATTTTTTTAGTAATTCATTCCCGTATTGTTTGATCTTCTCTCCTACCGTGCATTGCTGAATACAAAAGGAGTGCGCGTATTTTTTACCAAATTCTTTACGAAAGTGCTTCTTAATCAAACAATCTGAACAATACGTGTCTTGAAGATCTGTTAATTCTTTTACTGCTGTTTTTTTATCCACTTTATTCAGCTCCGTCTGCTTCTAATTTCAACTTACTTTCGATAGGGACGTCTGCAAGTATCTGTCTGGCAAGCTGATCTGCTTCTGCATTTTGTTTACGATCGATGACTTCATATGTTGGCGTGAGCTTCAGCTCTTTGATCGCAGCCTCAATTCGGTCGAGCCATTTGTTATGTATATCATCATAACAAGGCCATTCCCCTTTGAGCTGATTCATCACAACAAGAGAATCTCCTCTAATCGTAACAGAGTTTCTGCTGGCTCCCAGTTCTTTTAAAGCTTTTACCGCTTCAAATAAAGCCGCATACTCTGCCTCATTGTTCGTGGTGCTCTGAAAAGGCTGATTCTTCCTTAACCGGTATGCATCCTGTCCGAGCTGATAATACACGACAATTCCAAGCCCAGCATCACCTGTTTCTTTGCGAAAACTCGCATCAAAATAGACCTGAAGCTGATCGGGTTCAAGCCTAAGTTCTTCGTTTAGCTTTTCAAGTTCTTTCGTCGACCACATCGCACCCTTTTCATCTTCAAATGATAGAAGTGACTGCGGTTCTTTTTTGTCTATATGTTTTGCTAAAAGCAAGGCCTCTTTGAGCTCCATCCAATTTTCTTGGAAAAAAGCAATGGACCCAATCGATTTCACTTTCATTGTATAGTGTGCTCTTAGTTTCATTGATCACATCGCCTTCCCATACTTTTAAGGTAAACGTTCGTTATGCTATAATCAAAAAGTTACATTTTACATTTAGAAAGGAAGTTCATGTCACTTGTTTAATGAAGGTATTTGGATCTTATTTGCGATCATTAATTTTATCATTGTTCTTCTATTTTATAAAGGATTTGGCAAGATGGGGCTTTTCGTATGGATTGGTTTTGCAACAGTTGCGGCCAATTTACAAGTGGTCAAAACCGTTGAATTATTTGGCTTAACGGCAACACTTGGCAACATTTTATACGGCAGTGTGTTTTTTGCAACGGACGTCCTCAATGAAAAATATGGACAAACCGAAGCGAAAAAAGCTGTCTGGATTGGCTTTGCCACCCTTTTAACATTAACTGTTGTCATGCAGGAGGCTTTGCTTTTCCATCCCGCTCCATCTGACATTTCCCAATCATCATTAGAAACGATATTTGGCTTTATGCCAAGGGTCGCTCTTGGTAGCCTTGCTGCTTATATCATCAGTCAAATGTTAGATGTTTATGTATATTCGTTTATTCGCCGGATATTTCCTTCAGATGGTGCGCTCTGGCTGCGAAATGCGGGGAGTACAATGATTAGCCAGCTGCTTGATACACTCGTTTTCACAACCATTGCCTTTCTTGGGACCTACCCATTCCATATATGGATCGAAATTTTCATCACGACTTATGTGATTAAATTTATCGTCGCTGCCATTGGCACACCTTATGCCTATGCGGCGAAAAAAATGGTTCCGATTGATGAAAGGGGGAAATAAATTGCCAGCTGAAATATATATTGACGGTGCTAGTGCCGGAAACCCAGGTCCATCTGGCATCGGCATTTTCTTGAAATATGACGGAAAAGCTGAGTCTTTCTCCATTCCTCTTGGCACCATGAGCAATCATGAAGCAGAGTTTTCCGCGCTCATTGAAGGCATGAAAATTTGCGTAGAAAAAGGATTACGGACCGTTTCATTCCGCACTGATTCACAAGTAGTAGATCGTGCAGCCAATGCAGGATTTGCTAAAAATCCATCTTTTCGTCATTTTATCGAAGAAATGCTGCAGCTTCAAAGCGAATTTGATTTATTTTTCATTAAGTGGATTCCGAGCAAGGAAAATCAAGTGGCTGATCAGCTCGCTAGAAAAGCGATTCACCTTTCAAAAGGATGAATCGCTTTTCTTTTGGTTATGCTAATGGGTGAGGTGATACGAATTGGATAAAGAGAACAGAGGCCGTGTCACAAACGGAACGACTCCTCAAGGTGATGCGCAGACAAAAGATAAACAGCCAATATCGCAATTAGAAAATAAGGCGAAAAAAAGCAACACAAAGGGCTAAAATGAACTTGATTTTAGCCCTTTCTTTTTTTCTAACCTTAACTGATTCCTAATTGACTTAAGCGGTTCACCATTGGTTCGATCCCTTTAATTTGATGCAAGCGAAGCATTGCCGCTGCCCGCTCTGGATCCATTTTTATTTTTGTTTCGTCAATCGGACAGCTGAGTGGTACATCACATTTAATTTCTGCCAGTATACGAGAAAGCTTCAGATCTTCTAATCCTGCTTGCATTTTCTTTTGCTGAGCTGCCGTTAATGAATGAACATTTTCTAACAGTCGATCAATCGTTTGATACGTTTGAATAAATTTCAATGCTGTTTTTTCGCCGATTCCTTTTACACCAGGGTAATTATCGCTAGAATCACCCATCAGTGCTTTCATATCAATCAGTGCCTTTGGAGATATGCCCATTTCCTCTTCAAAAAGGGCTTTTGTATAATGCTTATAATTCCCAATGCCTTTTTGCATTAAAGCCACGGTCACTTGTTCATTCAAGATTTGCAGCAAATCTTTATCTCCTGTTAAGACGGTCACATGTGCTTCGTTTTGATAGATTGATGCAAGCGTTCCAATACAATCATCTGCTTCAAAACCTTTCACACCAATGTTCATGATCCCCAGTTCTTCTGTCGCCTCTTTTGCTAAATCAAACTGCGGGATAAGCTCAACAGGCGCCTCGCCTCGATTGGCTTTATAATCTTGAAACAATTCGTTCCGGTATGTCTGGCTCCCCATATCCCAGCAGCATACGATATGAGTCGGCTCAAATGTTTGGACAGCTGTTAACAAATGCTTCAAATAACCATTCACTCCATTTGTCGGCACACCACGATCATTTATCATAAAATTGCGATGGACAGCCGTCGCATAAAACGACCTAAAAAGAAGGGCCATTCCATCTACAAGTAATACGTGTTTATTCATTCATCTAAACTCCCTTTTTATAAACAATACTCCTATTCTATCATAGAACATCGAAACGAACATAAAAAAGGCGCCTTCTTCTTTTGATAAAGAAGAGGCAGCCCGATTACTTTTTACCATATTGCATTTTTTTCGTTTCCGCTTCTGCGTAGGATGGCATGCCTTTTTCCTTCGGCATGCGCTCCTCCTGCTGCTTTACGTTTTGCTTTTTTGCCATGATCATTCCCCTTTCTGTTTCATTTGTTAAGATGACCAAAAATGAGAAAGTTACTCTTTACTTCTGTTTACGCTGGGTGTATTCCTCCACCATCTCAATCGTGACATGTTTACGAAGGGGAACAATTCCGCCTCGGGCAAGCTCATTCATTTTAGACGTAATGGCGTTGATCTCATCTGTTGAAAATGGTTCATTGTGTTCACATTTTTTCACAGCCGATTCAATCGCCTGCTCTCTTTTTTGTTCAAGTGCAAGAAAAGATTGGATGTGGGCATGTTGTTTCTGTGAATGTGCAGAAATTTCTTCGTGTACGCTCGTCATCGTCTATCAACTGCTTTCTTTTTTATATAGTCTACCATGAATCATATCGTTTTCAACTGGTTCTTCCATTCATTTGTTTGTTCATAAACTTGTTCAATGACCGCCTGTTTTTCAGCATCTGTTGTAAGGCTTGTCATAAATGTCTGTTTTTGCTCATTGAGCTGTTGGAGAGCATCTTGTTCGTACCTTTCCGTATAGGTCTTCACTAGCTTTTCATATCTGCTCAGCAACTCTTCTTTTTCGTTATCTGCCCAACGTGTTGTCATTTGATGTAGAACATCTCGAATGGCTTCAATAAACGTAGCCTTTTCATTTTGTTCAAAGAAGGCTTTCGCTGATTTTTGTTTCTTTAAAAGCGGCTCAAATGGTGTAATCTCTGCTTCAACTTCAATTTGTTTTAGCTCAGCATTTTTCTCCTCAGGGGCTGACAGGCTAAGAGAAAAGTAAGGATCTTCCGCACATGCAGCCTGCATCCCTTTTTCCCACTCCTCCTGGAAATAATGATGGATAAACGATTCCATTCGGATATCAAGTGCCTTGAGCTCCTGCACAAATTCAAATTCATACTCCTTTAACGCTTTCTCAAGTGCCTTTTTTAACTGCTGACCAAAATTCCCTTGAGATATGCCAGGATAAAAAGCCGACTTTAATAGATCATTCGCAAATAATGAAAGCCGCTGTACAATATGATAGAGCTGTTCATGCACGTCTTTTTTTACGCTTTCGGTCACAAGTTTAGACCGTTTCACATCTTGCATTTTTTCGAGAATGGCTTCATAGGATGTCTTGATGTTTTTCTTTTCAGCTTCTTTCTCATCTTCTGATTGATGCAAGGTCGCACGTAGTCTATCGACCGTTGTACATAATGTATTAGCTTCAAAATGCAAAAGTTCAATGGCATCTTTCGTTAATTCTTCCTCAATAAAATAGTCAAGCTGTTTTCTCAGTGTTGCATATTGATTATAAGATGTCGGCTCTTTCCCTTCGATCTCTTCCTTACTAGACACATGATGCAGGTTTGGATTGCGGATGCCTTCTTTTGTGAGCTCGCTTCGTACATAGTCAAATACGGTTTCAAGCTCTGCTTGATCCTTAGCCAAATCAGCTGCATTGATGATAAAGAACATTTTATCCATGCTAAAGGAATCTTTTACGAGTCCAAGCTTCCGTAAAAATGAGCGATCAGCTTTTGAGAAAGAATGCTGATAATACGTTAAATAAAGAAGGGCGTCTGCATCCTTCATATACTGGAAGGCAATTTCTGTATGACGCTTATTCATACTGCTAGCACCTGGTGTATCGACAATCGTCAGTCCTTTATCTGTCAAAGGTGTACTTAAATACACCGTCACTTCCTTCACCACACAAGAAACAGATTCTTCCGCTACATAAGGCTTTAATTCTTGAAGTGTGACATGTAAATTGGTTTGGTTGTCAATGTCATCATGAAACTTGGCATAGGCTTGTAGAAAATGTTCTACAATGATTCGGTGATCCTGTTCGAGCTGCCGTTTTTTCAGTACTCTTTCCAGCTTTGCCTGAAACGAATCTCCTTTTTCTGTTGTGATCGAAAATCCAAGAATCTGATCGAGTTCCTCTAGAATGTCCTGCTTGGTTTTAAACACCACTTTGACACTTTCATGAGGATGATCTTCCGTAGGTCGTGTCAGTTTGTTAATTGTTGCAGTTGTTGGCGTAGGAGATGATGGTAACACCTTCCGTCCAACAAGCGCATTGGCAAAAGAAGATTTTCCAGAACTAAAAGCGCCAAATAAAGCGAGTGTAAATTCTTTTGCCTGCAGCCGTTCTGTTCGTTTTTCAAAGGAATCTCTTTGAGACTTTAGAATATCTAAAGGCGATAAAATGCGGGAAAGCTCTTTAAATTGTGCAATCGATTGTGCTGTTGTTAAATGCTGCGATTGGCGGTATTGATCGCGCTCTGTCCGTTCAGCAGCTTGATCGCTCTCTTCAACATGAATTGATGCGTGATTCTTCTCCAGCTGGTCATGCTGCATCCACTGCTTTTTCGCATAAAACCAGTCACCTGGGATCTGCTCATCCGTTCCGTTTTGCCAAATATCCCATAAATGCTGAATATCCTGTCTTATTTGTTCATTTTTTTCGTTATACCCCTCAAGGCTCTGAAGCTCTTGTTTCGCTTGTTTCCATTTTTCCTCTTGCTTCTCTTGTTCATTCCGGAGCTGGTCTTTCAAGGTCTCAATCATCTGTTCAATCAATTGAAGCGCTTGCTGTTTCGCCTGTCTTTTCAATGCTTCACCAGCATCTTTCGCATATTGAAGAACGTATTCGTTAGAAAAAGTTGCCCCTTGGTGAATGACCTTTTCAAGCAGGGATTCTTCAATAGGTGTCTCAAATGCCATGGCTTTGTCTAATAACGCTTCGCCAAGCTGATGCTGTTTTATTTCTTTTTTAAGGAGCTCGGCAATGTGCCAGTCAACTTCCGCTTTCATTCTCTTTTTTACATCTGCTAAGAAATCACTTGCCCGCTTTTCCTTTTCCTGCTCGGTTTTATTTTTGGCAAATAGTAAACCCACTTTAAAGCCAGGTGCTTTCGATTCGATATAGTCACTTGCAAGCTCTCGCATCTTAAATGGCGTGAGGTTTGCATTTTTTAAGATGTTCTCTACTTCAGAAGACACTTCATCTTCTACCTGCTTTGCACCATTTTCAATAAATCGGCGTTTCTCTTCTAGTTCTTTCACTTCATTCCTTTTTTCTTGAAGGTGCTTATCAAGGTCCTCTTCATGCAGTTCTTCTTTTAACGAGTCTATATGTTCTTTTAAAACATGTTCGATTTTCTGCTCTGTATAGGCTCGAAGCGATGCTTTAGGCATGGTTTGTAATTCTTGTAGTTTCTTCACTAAACGGATCATTTCGTTTTTTGGGTGTGCCTCATCCGTCACAGAAGTAAAATATAGATGTTCTT
Organism: Bacillus sp. Leaf49; assembly: GCF_001426125.1. Classification (NCBI taxonomy): domain Bacteria; kingdom Bacillati; phylum Bacillota; class Bacilli; order Caryophanales; family Bacillaceae; genus Bacillus; species Bacillus sp. Leaf49. The sequence goes on from NZ_LMRK01000020.1 coordinate 265,865, forward strand.
CTTCAATGCCTTCTTTTAAAAGCATCTCAACGACTTGTTTTTTGTAGTCTTCAAAAGTTGTCTCTTGTTCATCATGCCGATCCACTTGATTGACGATGAAATAAAGATTAGGCACTTTCTCTTTAATCGAGCGAATGAAGCGAATGTTTTCTTCAGAATGGACATGGTTATAATGTACGACATAAAAAAGAGCATCCGCTTGATGAAGAATAGAAGCAGCGGATAAAAAGTGCGCATGATCCGTTGAATCAATTCCCGGCGTATCAATGAGTGCCACTTTTTCTTCAAGTCCACTATAATCACCGCTAATTTCCACCATCTCAATTTGTTCCCCATCTTTACAAAAACGCTGCACCGCTTCTTTATCATAAGAGCCGCTCATTTTTGCAAAACGTCCATCAGACGTATGGAGCTGAACTTCACTGACCCCTTTCCTGACAACAACCAAGTTTGCACTCGTTGGAATTGGGCTTGTGGGCAGGATGTGATCATGAAGAAGATGATTCACTAGTGATGACTTACCAGCAGAATAGTGACCGGTAAATGCGATATATACTTCTTCTTCAGCTTCCTTTTTCATAATAGATGCAAGTTTGGCTGCGCGCTCGTGATCATCCCTTTTCAGAAGGCTTTGATATAAAGCACCTGTAGTTTGAACGAGCGAATCTCGAATAGACAAGTCTTTCATGACGATAAACCCCTTTGTTTTTAGAAAAGTCAGTTATGTATGTGTACCATTTTACACAAAATAAAGAGATTTTTCTTCTCATCTGAGGAAATAAAAAAATCTGCTGCCCGATCAGTCGCAATGGACTGCAATCAGGAAGCAGATTTTTTTGAAACACCTTTTAATACGAAGCCAATCAATAAGCTGTATACACAGACCGTACCGAGTAAGAAAATCATTGTCATGTGATCACCGTCCATCCTTTATGATTGAGAATGTTTATCATTAATGAAAGTGTAGCACAATTGATAATGATTTTCAATATTAATTTAGTAAATACTGATTCAGTGCTTTTGCTTCTGTTTGTATTCTGACCATCATCATCCATCCATTTAAACACGTAAACAAAATGGCAGTAATAAATGCGTTAAATAACAGCGGAATGAACATCAGTTCAATCGCCACCACCACATAGTTAGGATGCTTTAACCAGCGATACGGCCCCTTTTTCACAATCATCGCATTTGGAACGACTAAGATTTTTGTATTCCAAAACGTTCCAAGTGAACATAGTGCCCAGTACCGAATCACCTGGGTCGCAAACAGAAACACAAGCAGCAATAGGAAAAAACGAGACGGTTGACGATGCAGCAGCCATGTCTCTCCAATAAGCGAGAGGAAAAAAGCTGCATGCATAGCGACCATATAAGGATAATGGCTTGCACCAAATTCGATCGCTCCGATCGCCTTCACCTTCTTTTCATTTCTTTTCGCCACAAGCATTTCAATGAGGCGCTGACAAATGAAAATGCCAATCACTATCCAGAAAATCATCACGAGAGCCCCTCCCATTTCATGAGCAAGAATTCTGACGAAAAGCCTGGACCAAGTGCTCCGCAAAGCCCCACCTGTCCTGCATCTAGTGACTGATGTTCAAGAAAATGCTTCATGACATATAAAACGGTGGCAGAGGACATGTTTCCATGCTGTTTCAGAACCTCTTTTGAAGAAAATAGCTGATGATCTTGTAAAGATAGGCTTTCAAGATAGGCATCAATCACTTTTTTTCCTCCAGGGTGAGCAAGAAAAACGGATACATCCTCTGTTGAAAACCCTAGCTGATGTAAAAATTGATCCACTTGCTCTTTTAACCACCCAGAAATGATGGACGGAATGTCACGTGAGAAGATGACCCGAAATCCGTCGGCGGTAAAATCCCATCCCATCACATCCTCAGAATCTTTCATGGTCACTGACTGCGTGCCAAGCACTTTAGGAACCGTTTTTAACCGCGTATACTTAGAGGCGGCCTTTTCTCCAGTTAAAAGAACGGCCGCAGTCCCGTCACCGAACAGCGAGGTTCCAATTAAATTGCTTTTTGATTGATCTTGCGGCTGAAAAGTGAGGCTGCAAAGCTCGCAGGCAACAACGAGCACTTTCGCTTCTGGATACGCCCTGATGTATTCATAAGCTCGGGATAAGCCTGCCGCCCCGCCCCCGCAGCCTAACCCCCAAATTGGCACTCGTTTCGTATAAGGAGAAAATGGAAGAACATTCATCAGCTTTGCATCAAGACTTGGCGTTGATAACCCTGTACTGGAGATGAAAAACAAAGCATCAATCTCATCAAAAGGAACTGGCTTTGTAAGAAATGCTGTTTCATGCAGACAGTGAAAAACGGCTTCTTTCGCATGAGCCAATGCTTTTTCGATATAGAGGTTGTTTTTCTCTTCAAAAGAGTGATGTTCTTGATACCAATCAATAGGCTGTACAAACTGTCTGCTCTCTATTTCGCCATTATTAAAAGCTTTTAATAGTCGATCAATGTCTTTAAACGATCGTTTAAATTGAGATCTTGCAAATTGAGCAGCTGCTTGCTGATCCACATGATGTTTTGGCAGACTTGTTCCAACTGAAAGAATGTATGCCATCGGCTTCACCTCTTTTTTCGGTTAATATCCCCAATCAAAAAAAGGATATACATGCCAAAACGACACAATTCAGTCAAAATATTTTCCTCCGTCTAACTTTTTGTCTTGACGACAATTGATAAATATTGGATAATATAGGTGAAAACATGATGTAGTTTTCCTCCTTCACAGGTTCGTTCCAAGCCAAGCGAACCTGCTTTTTTTATGCAATTTAAGTTCAAAAATAATATTGATTTAATGAAAACTCCGTTAATTGGGAGTTCCTCTGTGAATGACCTCTCTTAAGAACATCTAAAGAGCAAACCCTCACCTAAATCTTTTCAAGGATTGACTTAATAAAATCAGTTTTTTCATGTGCGTATTTGTGTTTGTCATTTCCATGTAAACTTGATAATTTAAGTTTAAGCTGTTGGTACTCACTTCTAGCTTGCTCATTATTTCTCAAGTAATCTCTGAAATTTAACTGTTCAAGTAAATACTTATTATGTCTTTGGTACATATGGATTTGATGTGTTCGTGGTTCTCCCTTATTAAAGTAGTGTCTTTCAGGTAATACGTCTGTTCCTTTATATGAGTAACCGAGTCCTTCCAACGCTATTACACATTTTTCTCCATCAATAAAATGTTCTATTTCAATTGCAATATCAATAATTGGCTTAGCGCTTAAACCTTTTACTGCCGTACTTCCAATATGATGTACATTGATTGTGTATGGACCAATATCAGCTATTATCTGGCGCTTTTCTTTTTCATATTCGTTTTTCCACTCCATAGACCAAGGCACTAAAAAAACTTCCCCTCTTGGTAATCCTAACATTTACTTATCCCACCTTTTAACACCCATTTGGAGAATGTTAATAAACCAACTTTATCATAAGTCCCATATAGAGAGAGCAGACAGATTTCAATAATCATCCTATTCGTTTAGATCTATTTCTTGGTTGATGTCATTCAATACGATTCTTAACCATTCACTCTCATCTTAGTTTTATATCTAAAGAACAAAAATGATTATTAATAGAGTTAGTTAACATAGCTTTATGCAAAAAAACACCTCTCAAATGAGAAGTGCTGACCGTAGACAAACCCCACCTTTCATTTAAACATGAATGGATCACCTTTTTTTCTGATCAACACAAATAAATAACCATAAAATGCTAATTTATTTGATGATTTTATATGAAAAGGGGGTTTTTTCCTGTATACTTAATCAATATGAGCACCATGAAAAACAGTGAAAAAAGACAGAATCTACTACATGATTCGGCACAAAATTTAATTGATTGGAGTGATTGTCATGAAAAAGGTGTCCAAAAAACAAACACCCTACAACACGATATTTCTCTCGAAGATAATTGGTTTAGTGCTTCTTACACTGTTTCTCTTTTTTATCTGGGATATGTCTAAAACCCATTTGCAGGCGACAAATGAGCAAGCAAAAATTGTTGCTAGCAGTGACTTCCGAGACACAAGTATCAGTCTGAAAGCAAAAGATCATTCTGCAAGAACATTGGATCAACAATTTAAGACCAATCCAAACCAACAGACAACGAATAAAACGGTCTTTTTAACATTTGATGATGGCCCTTCTGCTACATCAAATCAGCTGTTAAATATCTTAAAAGCACATCAAGTGAAGGCGACATTCTTCATGCTTGGACCGCAAATCCAAGCTCACCAAGCAACTGTGAAAAGACTTTATCAAGAAGGACATCAATTAGGGCTTCATGGCATGACGCATGATATAAACCGCTTTTATCAGAACAGTGAGTCTCCCGCAAATGAAATGAGAGAAGCTCAGCTCATTCTTGCTTCTGTTACAGGCGTTTACACCCGTCTTGTGAGAACACCTTATGGCAGTGTTCCAAATTTAACATATGATCAAAAAGTACGTTTAAACCAAAATGGCTTTATTTACTGGGATTGGACGATTGATAGCCTTGACTGGAGATATAAAAACTCACAATATGTTCCAGAGGTATTGAATCAACTGCAAATGTTTGAGAAAAATAAACCATGGGAACCAAAAGTGATTTTAATGCATGATCAACCCTCTACCACGAACTATTTAGATAGCCTGATTACACAACTAAAAGCAAGGGGCTATACATTTGCAGTCATTAACGAAACAATGCCGCCGGTACAACATTAATAACACTAATCACAACAAGCCCGTATCCAAAGGATACGGGCTTTCAGCTCTCCAAGAGAAGTGATCACATAACAGATTGCTTAGGTTCTTCCATTAGCTCCTGCTCTGTTTCTTTTTTAAAAGGAATCATGTGATAAATAATATGAAGCAAAATAGCGGTAAAGCTTCCGGCGACAATTCCGTTACTTGTTAACAATTTAATCGATTCTGGCAAATGCTCAAACATTTGCGGCACAACCGTTACTCCGAGCCCGATGCCAACTGAGCATGCGACAATGAGTAAGTTTTCCTGTTTGGCAAAATCGACGCGTGAGAGCATTTTAATCCCATACGCAATGACCATGCCAAACATGGCGACCATTGCACCGCCTAGAACGGATTTTGGAATAATCGTTGTAAATGCCGCGATTTTAGGAAAAAGGCCAAATACCATTAATAATACACCTGTCACCACAATGACCTGATTTTTCTTCACACCTGTTAATTGGATCAATCCAACGTTTTGGGAGTAGGCTGTGTATGGAAAAGCGTTGAAGATACCGCCTAATAAAACGGCAATTCCCTCTGCACGATATCCCTTTGCTAAATCCTTCTCTTTTAATGAACGATTCGTTAAATCTCCGAGCGCAAAGTATACACCCGTTGATTCGACTAATGACACAATGGCAACTAATGTCATTGTCATGATTGGTGCAAATTCAAAAGTAGGCAGCCCAAAGTAAAAAGGCTCAATGATGCGGAAAACTTGTGCATTCGCCACTTCTGCCGTCTCCACCTTCCCTAAGAAAGCAGCAACTGCTGTCCCAAGTAGAATGCCGATTAAGATGGCAATGGCTTTCATGAATCCCTTTGTAAATCGATAGAGAAGGACAATGATAAACAATACAAGAAAAGCAAGTCCAAGATTCTCAAAAGAACCATAGTCTGCACTTCCTTCACCACCTGCCATATTGTTCATGGCGACCGGAATTAAGGTAATTCCAATGATCGTGACGACGGAACCTGTGACAACGGGCGGGAAAAATTTCACAAGCTTCCCAAAGAAAAATGAAAGAGCAATGACAATACACCCTGCGGCGATAATACTTCCATATATAGACGAAATTCCATATTTAGATCCAATCGCAATCATAGGAGATACCGCAGTAAATGTACAGCCTAGTACAACAGGCAAACCGATGCCAAAAAAGCGGTTTTTCCATACTTGAAGCAGTGTGGCGGCACCGCACATGAAAATATCTGCCGAAATTAAGTACGTCAGCTGGGCTGGCGTGAGCCCAAGCGCATCTCCAACAATGAGCGGGACAAGAACCGCACCTGCATACATCGCCAGTAAATGCTGTATCCCTAGCGAAAGGGTTTTGGCTTTTTTAGCGGCACTCATGATTGTACCTCGCGTACAAACGTGACTTTTCCTTCCTCGAGCGATTCGATACGTGCGAGTGACTCGACTCTATAGCCCATTTGCACAAGTTCTTTTCTTCCAGGCTGGAATGATTTCTCGATAACAATTCCAAAACCAGCTACTTTTGCTTTCGCTTGCTTTGCGATTGCAGCTAGTCCCTTAGCGGCTTCTCCATTTGCTAAAAAGTCGTCGATAATTAACACACAATCATCCTCACTAAGGTGCGTGTTAGAGACAGCAATCGTACTTTCTACTTTTTTGGTAAAAGAATACACACTTGCTGTCAAAAGGTTATCCGTTAAAGTCAGTGATTGCCGCTTTCGGGCAAAAACAACTGGCACATGAAGGGCAAGTCCAGCCATGACAGCAGGTGCAATACCAGAAGATTCGATTGTGATAATTTTAGTAATTCCATCATGCTTAAATAATCTAGCAAACTCTTGACCGATCTCATGCATTAACACAGGGTCAATTTGATGATTTAAAAAAGCATCTACCTTTAGCACTTGATTTGACAGAACGATTCCTTCGTTCTCGATCTTTTGACGTAACAATTCCATCATTCTTCCTCCCAGCATATTAGCAACTTTCATTTTTTTGCATAAAAAAAGCATTGCTGTCCATTAAGGAGCAAGCAATGCGAAAACGATCCACGGGATCTTCAGCTCATACAAAAGCTGTTTCATTTTGCTCACTCATAGTCGGACGGTATCGGTGTCCGGTAGAAACTTGCGTGCCATTATCACGCGATTATATGAGTGTTATAGTGTTCAAATTATAACAAGATTTCAGACGCTTGGAAAGCACTTTTCTAGAAAAATACCGAACTTAAATAATCATTAAGCTTTAAACGTTCGTTTTTAGAATATTCAACCAGCAAAAAAGCACCCTTTTGATTAAAGGGTGCCTTTCATTTATGATAAATATAGTTTCGTGTACTTATCTGTTAAATAATCAATTAAGTATTGAACATTTAATTCTTCACCAGTTGCGTCTTGAATGATCTCAGATGGCTTTTTCCGTTTTCCATGCTGATGGACATGTTCAGTTAGCCATTCTTTTATCGGTGCAAAAGACCCATTTTGAATCAGTTCATCAAAATTCGGTAAATCTTTGATCATTTGCTGCTTTAATTGCGCCGCATACATATAACCAAGTGCATATGAAGGGAAATAACCAAAACTACCATCAGACCAGTGAACATCCTGCAAAATACCAAGCGCATCGTTAGGCGGCGTAATGCCAAGATATGCTTTATATTTTTCATTCCATAACGCCGGCAGATCTTCAACGGCTACTTCTTCATTGAAAATGGCTTTTTCAATTTCATAGCGAATAATAATGTGAAGTGGATACGTGAGTTCATCTGCTTCAATTCGAATGTAAGTCGGCTTCGATTCATTCACCGCATGAACAAATTCTTCTAAAGTGACATCTTTAAATTGTTCAGGAGATGCCTCTTGCAGCTTTTGATAATACGTTTTCCAGAAATCTTCATGTCTGCCGATAAAGTTCTCAAAGAAAAGAGACTGTGATTCATGAATACCCATTGATGTGCCGTCACATAAGAGCGTTCCGCTCAGTACCTCATCAATATTTTGTTCATAAATGGCATGGCCGCATTCATGAATGGTGCCAAAGATCGCCATGCGAAAATCGTACTCATCATAACGCGTCGTCACACGTACATCCCCTCTGCTTAATGTCACAGCAAATGGATGAACCGTTGTATCAAGTCGTCCTGCGTCAAAGTCATACCCTAACTCTTTTAAGAAAAAGAGACTCAGCTCTTTTTGTTTGTCGATCGGGAAGCTTTTCGATAAAAACGAAGTATCCGGTTTATTTGGCGAAGCTTCAATTTTTTTCACGAGAGGAACGATGGCGTCTCGAAGTGCACCGAATTTTTGATCGAGTTGTTCAACCGTCATATCCGGCTCATAATTATTGAGCAGCACATCATATGGTGTTTTTTTCACGCCCCAGTACTGGATGAAACGCTTGTTAAAATCAATCAGCTGTTTTAAATAGGGTGCAAAGAGTGAAAAATCTGATTTCTCCCTTGCTTCTACCCAAACATGTTCTGCTTTTGATTGTAGAATGGAGTATTCTTTAAATTCTTCTTTTGGAATTTTGCTGTTTTCATCATATTCTTTTTGCGATAATTCGAGTGCCTTCTGCGTGTCTTTTGACAGCTTTTCTTTCTCTTTATTTAATGCATCAAGAAGATCTCTCATTTCATCAGAAGTCTTCATATTAAAGATATCGCTGGATAATTGACCGATGGTTTCTGCTCTGAAATCAGCGCTTTTTTTAGGCGCTTGTGTTCGAGAGTCCCAATAAAGTAAATGAAGCGCCTCTGTATAATGGGCGATTTTTCCTAGTAATTGATAAAACGCTTTCTCTTTTGATTCAAGACTCATGCGTTCGTTCCCCCAATCAATAAAATATGTATGTACGTTTCAAGGCTACTTCAATAAATGTTCTTTTGTCAATGAAAAAGGAGGATACGCTGATCGTATCCTCCTCTTATTGAATGGTTTTCTATCATTAAGAGATCACTGGCTTCACTGGAAGAACGGATTCAATTTTACTTTGTAGCTCAATATCTTTCTGACTGCCAAAGTAAATATGAATGCTGCCAGCATCTTGGCTTGTCCGAATCAGTCTCCCAATGCCCTGCCTTAGACGAAGCAGCATGTATGGAAGGTCCACTTCAGTAAATGCATCTTTCGCTTCATTCCGTTTTGCTTCAAATACTGGGTCATGCGGTGGATATGGAAGTCCCCAAATGACCACATTTGTTAGAGACTGTCCTGGAATATCCAGCCCTTCCCACAGGTGAACGGAACATAACACAGATGTTTCATCCGCTTGGAACTTTTGAACAATGGTACTGATCTCCTCGTCTCCTTCAAAATACACATGGAAAGGCAGTGATTCATTTGATGCATCGAGCTGCTTTCTAAATACATGCAGTTCATCAAATGAAGGGAATAAAATAAGAGATCGACCGCCATTTTCTTTTACCTGAGCCAGCACGTGCTGACCTTTTACATCTGACTCTGTCATTGGCTGCTGAATTCCGTGGAAATACATTTGCATTTGCTCCTCATAATCATACGGCGAAGCCACACTCATGGATAAATAATCTTTGATCCCAAGGCTTTCAGCTAAATAATCAAATGATTGATTTTCAGACAACGTAGCAGATGAGAAAATATAAGGGATTTTTTGCGAAAATACCTTTTCACCGAGCACTTCTGCTACCGTTTTTGGCATGACGACAAAGGTTGTATCTAATTCCTGCTTCTCCAGCCAGCTAATGGCATTTTTCTGATAAAGCGACAGAGAATACGCCATCTGTTCAATGTACTCTTCCACAACAGACAATTCATATTGATCAATTGTGTACATCTCTGATTCAAATACGAGCGCTTCTCCAATCTTCTCAAGCAAATCACATAATTCACTTGCTGAACGCTTCACCTCATCTACACGACCAATTTCAAGACGGTGTGATCCTTTGATTTCTTTGGCATTCGTTTTTAAGAGGTAAAAGAACTGATCGTTTGTTGCAAGTGCATCTTCAACAAGTTCTGCAAACTCTTCACGAATATCATTTTGCAAAAGACGTTCCAAAAACGTCTCTAGTGTTGATTGCTTCACTCGGTATGTTAGCGCTTTTTGTGCTGCAAATTCAAGAAGATGTCCTTCGTCAAATACAACAGAGCTATGCTCAGGAAGGAGCGGCAGCTGTCCTTCACGTTTACGTGACTCCTTTGTCCATACATGCTCCATGTAAAAGTCATGAGAGCAAATGATGAGGTCTGTGGCTTTTCGGTAATGGTCTCTTGATAAATTCAAGCCACAGCGGTGCCGCATGTCGCACGTTAAGCAGTCCTGAAAAGAGTCATAACCAATTCTTGACCACTCATCATTTGTTAATTCTGGATACTCTTTTCGATCACCGTACGGATAAAATGTCTGCATCCCATGAGATTCATGAACAAATGAAGGAAGCGATTCATAAATGTCGAGCCACTTCTCATCATCTTCACGTTGCATCGTTTTCTCTAGTTTCTTTAAGCACAAATATTGATCATGCGATTTACTTAATCTCGCATCTATTTGAATATCAAGGTGATTGGCAATTTTATAGATATCACCTTCTTGTTTGACGAGCTGTTCAATTAACGTTTCGTCTGCACATGCAATGATCGCAGGTTTCCCTGTATATCTTGCATATGTGACCGCAAATAAAAGGTAAACGATTGTTTTGCCTGTGCCTACCCCAGCTTCGGCAAACATCACACTTTTTTCTTTAAAGGCCCTTTCTAACTGAAAAGCCATGAATATTTGTTCATCTCGAAGATCAAAGCCCTTTTCTGGCAAAATGTCATAAAACACATCACCAATCCAGTTGCCCAGTTCTTCGTAAAAATTATGTTCTTTTGTTAATGAAAAAGGCAAACGAGATGCTGTCACCTGCTTCAACCCCCAACTTTTGAATCATTCAGACATTCAATAGTAACATTTATGCTGGGGTATGACAATCTTTTTTTAAGAGCGCAAGCGATGCTGGTAGCTTTCCTTCATTAAAAATGCGTGCTCTGAATGGTCTATGTAGTTTTGAGCCATTGCTAAGTTCTCGATGGCTGCTGTAAGATTAGCAGATTGTCCTGTTTCAATCCCTTCTATTTCTCGGGCTGTTGAAGCGAGTGCTTTTTGAATTAACTGAAATTGATCATAATGAATCATGAAGACACCTCTTTTTTTAAAATCAAGTTCAGTTTATTCCGTCCCGAGAAGACTTATACCTTTTTAGCATAAAAAATCCACACCTTCTCGTGGTGTGGACATTTTTTACGATTCAGTTGTTTGCTTTCTAGGCCGGCGTTTTCCCCAGTATTGATAATAGTCTGTTTTAATAAATCCATTAAACAGTTTTCTCTTTTTCGTCGCTTTTCTTCCGAAACACTCTTCGAACTTTTCATGTGACGTTAAAATGTAAATGGACCACGTATCTAAGTTTTTCAATGCTTCGCCCATGCCTTGATACATTTTTTCCACAGCTGGCTTATCGCTGAGACGTTCACCGTAAGGCGGATTTCCGACAATCACACCATACTCATCTTTTGTTTGAAAGTCTTTCACTTGCATTTGCTTAAATTGAATCAGTTCACTAAGACCAGCTTCTTCTGCGTTCAGTTTCGCAATCTCTACCATACGATGATCAATATCGCTCGCGATAATGTGAAGCGGCTGATCATAATTCGCCTTTTCTTCTACTTCAAGGCGTGCTTTGTTCCAAATGTCCTCACCGATCCATTCCCATGATTCAGATGCGAACTCACGGTTAAATCCAGGGGCAATGTTTTGTCCAATCATCGCTGCTTCAATAGCAATTGTTCCTGATCCGCAAAAAGGATCGACAAACGGACGGTCAGGTGTCCAGTTCGTTAATAAGACAAGCGCCGCTGCAAGGGTTTCTTTAATCGGCGCGCCCCCTTGATCTGCACGGTATCCACGTTTATGAAGACCCACACCAGACGTATCAAGCGTCAGCAATACTTTATCTTTTAAAAGCGCTACCTCGATTTTGTATTCAGGGCCCGTCTCTTCTAGCCATTCAGACTGTATGTTGTAAGACGATCTAAGTTTTTGCGCGATAGCCTTTTTGACGATGCGCTGACAATCCGGCACACTGGCAAGCTGAGATTTAACAGATTTACCAATGACAGGGAATGTGCTATTTTTCGGTAAAAAAGCAGCCCAGTCAATGGCTTTTGTCTGCTCAAAAAGCTCGTCAAATGTTCTAGCCGAAAATTCAGCAACTTGGACCTTGATTCGGTCTGCTGTACGCAGCCATAGATTCGCACGGCAGATGGCAAGCGCATCTCCTTGAAAAATAACTTTTCCGTTATCTACAGTGCACTCATACCCGAGGTCTCTTACTTCTTTTGCAACAATCGCTTCAATTCCCATTGGCGCTGTTGCGATGAGTGTATAGGTTTTCATTTGTTTATCACCTGTTTTCTCGTTCTTTTCTTAATCAAGATAAAAGCTCTCCATATGTAGAAATAGGAGAGCTTTGATTTCATCATGTTTATGATAACGGATATAACGTTCTGTAAGCCATGTTTTGTTCCATCGTACTACAAACGGCAAAAGCCTCGTACTCAGGTGGTAATCATCTATCTACAGAATTCTCTGTCCTTCTCTCCGTTTGGTTCCTTTGAGAAAGTTCCCCTACCAAGTTTGGGTTTCTCGCTCGAGGGGTTTACCGCGTTCCACTCTCACCATTTCTAGTGAGACTTCGTCACTGTGGCACTTTCAAGGATACTTTGCCATATCCTAAAAGGACGTAGGCATTTTTCCTGCCGTCAGCCTTTCCCAGGCTGCCCTGGCTTATTTTTTCGCCAGGCACGAACACTACGGGCATCTCAGCACCGTGCGAGCATGGACTTTCCTCTGCAATGTCAAAGCATTACAGCGATTACCCGAACGTTAATCAACATGCGTTATTATAAACGACAATGTCATCTGACACAAGCTTTTTTGGTATTACTCAATCATAAAGTTTGCTGCCGAAAACGTGTTTCTCAAGATTAGATAGTCTTTTTAAAATATCAAAGTTTGTTGTATTGGACTGTGCAGGCTGTCTTTTCCCTTGCTCAACCGCTTCTTCAAGCTGTTTTGACAAGTGAAGGTTTTCTTGTTGGAGTTTTTCAATTTCTTGATGGAATGTCTCATAGTCTTTAATGACCATATCTAGAAATTTATCGACTTCTTCTTGTTTATACCCTCGGACACCTGTTTTAAATTCTTTTTCTAAAATTTCTTTCGCAGAAAGCTTTACTTTATCAGCAAGCATCTTTTTCACCTCATATCGTGAATTCATAGTATATTTTTTCAGAAATACGTGACGTTGTCAAATTTTCTCTTGCTTTTAGTCAAAAAACGGATCTTCCGCCTCAACCTGTGCTCTTAAATCATCCATTGTGATATACATTATTGGGTAGTCGGTATAGGTTTCAGCTTCTTTGATCATATATTTTGGCGAGCCTTCGTGCTCGGGATCATATAAGACGAGAAGGCCGTCCGTTTTTTCAATAAAAAAGCGGTTCTTTTGTTTAAATTGTGCCGGACTTTCATACGGTCTATGCGTGACACTTTCTACAAAATCAGCTTGTGCAAGAACGCCTTCATACAGCTCTTTATTTTGTTCATTCCAGCGCTCTTCCTGTTCATAAAATGGTGTAATGACAGCAAGTTTTAAATCTGGAAACTCCTCTTGAAGCTCAAAGACCACTTCAGCTGTCCATATTTCTGCCCCTAACTGACCTGAAATGAGCACCCATTCCAGCCCGTCTTCAATGAGTGCCGTCAGCCTTTTCCGAAGTTCCGCTTTTATGTATTGAAGTGCAGGCTCGTCTTGTTTGAAGATCCCAAGCTCAAATGGCTTGTACCCTGTGACAGCAATAATTTTCATTTTTTCACCTGCTTTTAAAAAAAGGGACTTATAAAAGTCCCATTTCACTTTATCTGTTACAGCAAGGTCCACCGCAGTTAAAGTGTTGATGTGTTGCCGGGTCCACCTGAGAAAACGTATGCGGGAAGTAGTGAACATGTTGGAAATTTTGGTGATGAACATTTGTTACATGCTGCGGGTGGATGTGCGGCACAATTGTAGTTGACTCACTATGCGTACAGCAGTGATTCGTTGGATGTACAATTGGCTGTGTAACATTTGGATTGCAATGATGATGATGGTACATGTAGCATTCCCCTCTCCTTGATTTTCTTACATTAACAATGTATGAATCAAGAGGTGTACATGTACTAATGCATTAACCTATTTTAAAAGTTTGCAAGAAAAACATCTTTATAGTTTGAAAACACAAACGCGACCAATATGACAACAAGAAAAAACAAGTAGAAAAGACCCTTATACATGCTCTACGCTCCTCATTCAATATCTAACGTTATTTTACAGGATTCGTGACTTTTCTACAATAAAAGTGCTAAACAATTTTTATTTTCGGCCGAGAGCCGAACGTTGTCATTTTTTGCGCTTTCCCAGGCAATAATTTCATTGCCCAGCTTTTCTTAAGAGCCGCTTTTCTCGCTTGTCAAGTTCCACAATGTCTCGTTCACTTAAAGACGATTGTGATAACAATGTTTGGGTAATGGAAAGGGCTGCTTTAGGATCTTTTTGACGGTGTTCTTCATACTTTGCTAGCTCTACACCCGCTTTTAATCTTACATGAACATCACTTGATTCAAATAGACGCCTCCATATGCATGCCGCTTCATCCCATTGTTTTAATCGCTTGTACTGTAATGATAGATCATAAGCTGCTTGATCCGCATGCTCAAACGCTGCTCCCGTTAATTCTTGCAGGTGCTTTGTTGCTTCCTGCACATCGCGGTGAGCAAGATGCCACTTAGCTAATGCATATTTCTCATCGTCTTCCTTCACCGCATCTTTGGATAAGATTTTTTTAGACAAATGAATGTAGAGACTGATTAACGATAAGACATCAAGTTCATTGTGAGTCAAAATTCCTTCAATCAGTTTCGGGTTTTGTTCCTTTAAAAAGTGAAAATAGATCATTGGTGCGAGGAACCCCGGTGTATCTCCCTCTCGATTGACGTGCAGTTCCTCTTTTTCTACAACCGAAAGAGCCATACGCTCATATTTATGTTTCCACAATCTCCTTGACCCATGCAGAAGGTCAAAATGACCAAATTCAGGTAGAGCAGGTATTTGATCGCGTAATAATGTATGCCTCGTTTTGACTTGAGGCCAGTCAAATGATTTTCCATTATATGTCACAAGCGATTCAACATCCACCTCACTAAGAAAGCTTTTATAAAGTGCCGCTTCATTTCCTGGATTCGTGAGCAGATGTTGTTTTACCACCACTTTATCTGAATAAACTCTCGCATGCCCAAGCAGAAAAATCATATTTCCCGTTCCGCCAGATAGTCCTGTTGTTTCTGTATCGAAGAAAAATAGCTCGTGAGGCTTGTAGCCTTTTGCAGAAAGAGAATGCTGAATCTCACTTTTGTTCCATGCACTCACCATCTCCGGCAGTTCTGCAAATGAATATCGCCCATGCTGATGGTCAAGTGGATAGGTCACTTCCCGAATGAGGCAGAAAGAGTCTTCAAAGTAGTAAGGAGCTGCACTTAATTCCCCCCACTCTTTTAGAAATGGAATGGTTTCAGCCGTCACAGTGTGCGTTTGTTCCTCTTTTACTGCCACACGCTTTTCATCTGACTGATTGTGTGACAGGTGTTTTTTCATTCTGTTTAATTTTCCTTTTAATGACATGAGTACGTCTATTCCCCCTTCCTTTAAAATCCTGCCATCAATTGAATGATACTGCTTTTTCCATCGATCTCTTTCATTTCCATGCCAATACAAGATGGACAGCCGTTCTCGCAGCTGCATCGCTCAATCAGCTGAGTGGCTGCACGAGCAATTTCATCAAAGCGAGCCTGGACCTCTTTACTTAAACCGATTCCACCTGGGTAATGATCATATAAAAATACGGTCGGTTTCCCCGTATGGGCTGCCTTTATTTGAGAAATGACATGAATGTCTGAACGGTCACACATGACAAACGCCGGAACAATATGCTGAAGAACATTGGCAATACCGAGCAAGAGCTGTTCAAGTGTTTTTTCTTCAAATGTCCGCTCTGCTTCATGTAATTCAAACCAAGCAGCACTCGTATGAATCTCTTCTTCAGGTAAGTGAATCGGGCCGGAGCCGATATTTTCACCGGTTGATAATCGAATTTTTTTGAAAATGGTCGGCATTGCATTGACGGTCACATCACCGTAGTGAACAGATACCGCTTCCTTCTCTGTTGTCTGATCAATTTCAAGCACCTTGAGCTGAACCGCTAAATTCGCATCTGTATAGTATTCTACATCGACTTGTTTCACATAAGCCTTAAGGTGTTCATAATCTAGCTTTTCCACTTGATACTGAACCCCTTCATGTAAATAAATCGCTTCATCATGAAGTAAGGTCATCGCACTGAATCGATCCATCTCCCCAATAATTCGAACGTTCGCTACATCGGATTGATCGACAATGACGACATTTTCCTGACTTGCAGATCTCAGACTGATCCCATGAGCCGGGAACGATTGATCTGACCAATAATAACGGTTCCCGCTGAAATGAAGAACCCCTTCTTCATGTAAGTATTGCAAGATTTCTTCTACTTCCATACCGCCAAACTGTTCATCTTCTCGAAACGGTAGCTCGTAGGACGCACATTTTAGATGATCGACTAGGATGATAAGGTTCTCAGGATTGATTCTTGCCGATTCAGGTGGTCTGTTAAAGAAGTATTCAGGGTGTCTGACAATATATTGGTCAAGTGGCGATGAGCTTGCGACCATGATAATGAGTGCTTCCTCATGACGCCTTCCAGCTCGTCCTGCCTGCTGCCACGTACTCGCTACACTGCCAGGATATCCGGTCATGATACAGACTTTTAGCTGTCCAATATCTACTCCTAATTCTAGTGCGTTTGTGCTGACAACACCGAGAATGTCTCCTTCCCTTAAGCCTTTTTCAATCATGCGCCGCTCTTTCGGCAAATAGCCCCCGCGATAACCACGGATCGATTTAGGACCAATTTCTTTTTTCACTAGTTCTTGAATATGACTTAGAATGACTTCAACTCTTACCCTACTTCTAGCAAAAACAATCGTTTGAATTTTTTCTTTTAAAAATGTTTTAGCGAGCTGATTCACAACAGTGGCCGCACTTTGTCTAATATTTAATGGCTTATTGACGACTGGCGGGTTGTAAAAGACAAAATTCTTTTTACCGCTAGGCGCTCCGTTGCGTTCAATGAGATGCACCTTGCTTCCGGTCAGCTGCTCTGCAAGCTCTTTCGGATTCGCAATGGTCGCTGAAGTACAAATAAAGGTCGGGTCACTTCCATAAAATGCACAAATTCGCTTTAGTCTGCGAATGACATTGGCAACATGACTGCCAAACACGCCTCGATATGTATGAAGCTCATCAATGACAATATACTTTAAGTTCTCAAATAAACTGACCCATTTCGTATGATGAGGTAAAATCGCTGAATGCAGCATATCTGGATTTGTGATGACAATATGTCCTGCCTGTCTGACGCGCTGGCGAATCGCTGGGGAGGTGTCCCCGTCATAGGTTTCACTGTGAATTGGAACATCCATCTCATGAATGATTTCGTTTAATTCACTTTTTTGATCTTGCGCAAGTGCTTTTGTTGGAAATAAATAGAGGGAGCGGCTTGTCTGATCTTCTGAGATCGACTGAAGAACTGGCAGATTGTAACAAAGTGTTTTACCTGAAGCTGTAGGTGTCACAGTCACCACATTCTCACCATCCATCACACGTTCAAAGGCTTCCTTTTGATGAATGTATAGTTCACTCACACCTCTTTTTTCAAGCGCCACTTTGAGCCTGTCATTTACTCTTTCAGGAATTGGAGAAGTCAGTGCAGGCTTCGCTTCAATTTCATGCCAATGCTCGACCTGTTCGTCTTTTTTTAAATCTTCTATGAGTTCGTTCATTGTTTTCTTCTTCATCTGGTATCCACCTCTCATTCTAGTGTACCGAATATTTGTTTGCATGACTAGGCGGCAATTTTTTGATGCACCGCTTGTGAGCAAATATTTTGATGTGTTGTAACAATATCTATTACACTTCTATAGTGAAATGATTTTATCAAGGAAGAAGATGATCAGATTGAAAAACGAATTTAAGCCTTTATTTGAACCTTTTACATTCCCAGGGGGTGCCTCTATTGATGGCCGTTTAGTCGTTGCACCAATGACACACTTCGGTTCTCATGAGGATGGCACGATCTCAAAGGAAGAAATTGATTTTATTACCGCTAGATCAAGCGAAATGGGCATGGTCATCACCGCATGTGCAAACGTGACGCCAGATGGTAAGGCGTTTGAAGGACAGCCTTCTATTGCAAGAGATGAAGATATACCTGGCCTACAAAAGCTTGCTTCTGCGATTCAAGCGAAAGGAACAAAAGCCATTATGCAAATTCATCATGGCGGCTCTCAGGCTCTCCCTCATTTAGTCCCAAACGGTGATGTCGTTGCGCCAAGTGATGTATTTAAAGATGGAAAACAAATTGCGAGAGCTTTGACAGAAGAAGAAATTCCTCACATCATCGACTCATTTAAAGAAGCAGCAAGACGCGCGATCCAAGCAGGATTTGATGGGATCGAAATCCATGGAGCGAATGGATATTTATTACAGCAATTCTACTCCCCGCATAGTAATCAGCGTACAGATCAATGGGGCGGAAGCGAAGAAAAGCGTCTCGCATTTCCAATTGCAGTAGTAGATGCAGTGAAAGAAGCAATCAAAGAACATGTAACAAAACCATTTATCTTTGGGTATCGATTATCACCTGAAGAACCAGAAACACCTGGTTTAACCATGACAGAAACATTTACTTTAGTGGACGTACTTAAGACAAAAAACCTTGATTACTTGCATATTTCTTTAATGGAGATTGACGCTAAGGCAAGACGTGGTGCTGATACAAGTAAGACGCGGATGGAGCTATTAAAAGAGCGCTGTGGTGACACGCTTCCACTCATCGGCGTCGGCAGCGTCATTACAGCTGAAGATGCACTGAATGCATACAATCAAGGGATTCCACTCATCGCTGTTGCAAGAGAAGTCATTGTTGATCCCGATTGGGCAGTAAAGATTAAAGAAGGCAGAGAAAACGAGATTGAAACCGTCATTAAACGCAGTCAAAAAGACAAGTACTTGATTCCAGAAGGTTTATGGACTGTCATGGAAGCAAGTAAAGGCTGGGTTCCAATGGAGGATTAATCTCCTCAATCAAAAAACTACCCTATCAACTCAGGGTAGTTTTTTTTGGATTATTTCATTTTCACTGTAAAAAGCTTGGACGTCTGCTTTTCTACAGAGCCCTTAGGTTCTTTGTCAAGATGTTCTACTAAATCACCATTCATGATGACAATTGGTGTCACTGTGCTTGCGGCTTTTTCTTCAATCAGCGCTAAATCACACGTAATGAGAGGATCACCTGCTTTCACTTTATCCCCTTCTTTTATGTGTGCTTCAAAGCCTTCACCATTTAATCCAACCGTTTCAAGTCCGATATGAATCAGAAGCTCAAGCCCTGAGAGTGTTCGAATCCCAATTGCATGTTTTGTATGGAAGAGTTGAATAATTTCACCATCTACTGGTGACACAATGGTGCCGTTTTTTGGTTTTACAGCTACGCCGTCTCCCATCATCTTTTGAGAAAAAACGGGATCTGGTACATCGGTCATATCCATTAACTCTCCATCAACTGGAGAATAAATGACTTCTTCCTTTACATCATCTTGGTTTTTTCCGAAACCGAATAATTTTTTCAGCAATGTTCATTTGCTCCCTTCAAGCTTTGCTTCTAGATCTATTCAGCGTATAAACCTTCACGCCCATACACCTTGCTTCATTCAACACTATTTAATCATAATTTTTTCCTCTCATCAATTGATAACCGCCTGAGCCCCTTTTGCATAGGCTGTAGATGAGAGGTGATTCAAATGAAACATGAAAGTGAAAAGAAACACGAGTTGTTAGCAAATGAAGACATTCTATATGAAGCGATTGAACAATTTTTTGCATCATCGCCGTTTCACGACATTTTAAATAGTGCAGAGGCGCTGATGACCACGAGCCATTCACTTGCATCCATTACAACCGATGTGACAGAAGATGATCAATATGTATACATTGAGATTCGATTTCCAGACCATTTTGTCGAAGGTGATATCGCACTAGAAGTGAAAGCGCAATATTTACACTTATCGGTACAGGAAAAAATCAAAACAGACACGACTTCCTCCTATTCGAGCTTTACCAAAACCATTTTAATGCCTGCAAAAATAGATGAAACCAATATGAAGAGCGTTTGGAAAGATCAATCACTTCGTGTGACTGCGCCAAAACAAACAACCCAATAGATGTATATCTATTGGGTTTTGCTATGCTTTAAAAATACTAGTAAATCCTTTCGCCAATGAGCCCACTTGATTCATTGTACTCATCATTTGTCCAGCAGTATCAAACATTTTATTAAAATCGTATTGCCCATTCGTTTTTTTAAATTGTGACAGCACACTTTTAAATTGAGATGATTGCTGTTTTTGCGGCCTTGGCAAAGGATAAGGATTCATAGGCTGCTGCATAGGCATCATGCCCGGCGGCTGCATTTGCGGCTGATTCATTGCTTCAGGCTGCGGCTGATAAGGCTGGAAGTTTTCCTGATATCCAAAAGGCGGCTGATAGCCTGCAGACGGCGGCTGGTTCATTTCACCTTGATATGGGGGCATGAAATATTCTGGAGGCTGCGGAGGCTGCTGCATATCTGGATACGGAAAAGGCCGTTGCTGAAATTGATTCATTTCATAAGATGGCTGGTTTGAATAAGGGAACACGTATCTCGCTCCTCTCGCTCTGAAAAACATATTGAAGTCAATGATATATTATGTTCAGGAAGCAGAAGATGTGCCTACAGCAGCCATAAGAAAAACGCAGGCTGTTTCATCAGCTGCGTTTGTTGATTTCTTCTATTAAAAGGTTCAGTGTATAAATCACTGACTCAACTAAATTTTTCACACGAGGTGCATGCTGTTTGCCAAAATAAGATTGCAGCACAACCTCTTTTCCATTTTCTTGGACGGCTTCAAGCTGTTCTTGATGTAAGTATCTAGGTTTGGCCTGATGAATAAATGAGGTAGCAGCAGTAAGCCACTCTTCCATTTGCTGATCAAATTTGACAACGGCCGGCTGAATATCGTTGTAAAAATCATAATCTGGGTATTCCTCTGCTGCCTTTCCCTTTAGGTACTGCTCGTATGCTTCTTCGATCCATGTGATCAACTCTTGTGTATGTTTAAGTAATGTTTGATTATCCAAAGTGTTCACCTCTATGAACCATCCTATCAAACGTTTACTTATTGCTCAAATAGAAAAGCTATCCGGCGTGATATGCGGGTCTTGCCGCCAGCTTATACTCTGCTGCATGAATTTTCAATTCACATTCCTTCACTTCAGATTCAAGACGGTCAATGATTTGTTCTTGCTCCTCTACGGCAGCGTTTTTGGTTTTTTTGACAGCTAAAGACAGTTCTTCTTCCACCGCATCAATCTTTCGCTCAATTTCCTCTAATAACTGCATAATGGATTCTTTTGATACAAATTCGCTCATCATCAGATTCCTCCTTTATCATCTCTCGTTACATTCTCTTTTCTTTTGCTCCCTCCTTCATACATGACAAAACTAGAACTAAATCGCCAATCTAAGTGAAGATAAGCGCAATTTCTTCCATTTCGACACGTGCTTGTCCTTCTTTGTATGATCGCGTCCGATTGTGTAAATTCTAAGGACAAAGGAGGTAGATGTCATGAAAAAGCAGCAAGCACCAAAAGAGCAAAAAACAAAAGGGAAAGAAAATAGTACAGATCAGCTTGATAAAAAGCTCGGCGGCCCTAACCGTCCATCCACGTAAAAAAAGCAGGTACCCCCTGCTTTTTATTTATGCAAAAAATAGTGTTCTAATGAGAAAAGAAAACGAAGCTGCCTTTTTTTATGAAAATACCAGTCGGTCAGCTCAATTTGTTTTGGTAAGCGCTCTACTTCAAACAAGGATGGACTCAATTTCTTTTGAAACCAATCTTCCCTTCGATCGTCTAATGAATGTGTCATGACTGGATACACCGTTCTGAGGAAAGGGCTTGACCTTCGCGCAATCCCTAAAAACGGTTCAAAATCAAATCGAGATCCCGTATGCGGCACGGTATGCAAAAAATGATAAAAATCCGAAAACAAATCGGCTCGAAACAATAGTTTTGCTAGTTTTTTCCCTAACGTAATGCGCTCTTTTACTTGGGAAAACTTTCGTATGGTTAAGCCGTACAAATGCCCGTCTACTGTCGGAAAAACGACGGTTTGAAAATGTGCCCACTCGCTGAAAAGATATTGAATCGAGTGAAAAACATTCTTTTTCAGGAGAGGATTTTGTATAATAGGAGATTGTATAGTATATTGTTCATTTATGATGAGTGCATGCAGCAATCGCTCTGTGTCACGCTTTTGCCAAAATCGTTCCCATTCAGCGTTCATAAAACGTGACACACCGAAATGGGGCAGCAGATGAAATAAAGGTTTGCGGCACCTTTTTGACCATTCATACAAGAGAAGCTGCGGGTAAGCATCTGAAAAGATCAGCCAATTCGCTCTTTCATATGCTGTAAAGAACAGACGCCCTTGCTGATCCGTTAAACCCGGATGGAAGAGCTCGCCTTTTAAATCTGTCATCGACCATCCAGCATTTCTGGAGACAAAAGAAGCAAGCAGAGACCATTTCATCTCTGGATGACGGTCATAAAAGCGCTTGTACGCATTTGTCCTTGTCAGATTGTCCTTATTTTTCGCTTTCGTTTCATGTAAAATATGCTGGGTAATCATGTGCTCTTGTTGTGACAACATGGTGATCTCTCCAATACAAAATGCATTAAAAGGAGGCTGAAACTTGATGATTCGGTATCCTAACGGAAAATCGTATCAGCCCATTCAACAAATTGGGACAAAAAAAAGAATCAGCGGCGAATCATCTTATAGTAACCGCGGGATGACGCTTGAAGCTGACTTAAATGAAACGAACCAGTACTATTTGGTCAACGGGATCGCAGTCATTCATAAAAAGCCTACCCCTGTTCAAATTGTCAATGTGGATTATCCAAAAAGAAGCGCTGCTGTCATTAAAGAAGCCTATTTTAAACAATCCTCCACAACAGACTACAACGGGGTATACAAAGGGCGTTATATCGATTTTGAAGCAAAGGAAACCAAAAGCACCACCTCGTTTCCACTCAAAAATTTCCACGACCATCAAATTGAGCATATGAAACAGGTTGAAAAGCAAGGCGGTATTTGTTTTGTTATTATATCCGCATTTGGTTCCGTTTATTATTTGTCCGCTACTGACCTCTTCTTCTTTTGGGAGCGGCAGCAGCAAAACGGCCGAAAATCCATTAGCAAAGATGAATTAATGGAAGCAGGTCACCTCATGACACTTGGATATTCGCCAAGAATTGATTATATTAAAGTAGTGGAGACACTTCATTTTTCGGATGACAGCAAGCAACATTTACGTTCGAAAAAGGTTTAACACGAAAGGTTGAGATGTGATGTCTGATCAATTTACAAGTCGTGAACAGCGACGTAAAGCAAGTCAAGAAAACAATAAGAAGCAAAAGAACAAAAAAGGCAAAAAGAAAGCAGGTCTATTTAAAAAAATATTTTTATCTTTACTCGTGATCGGTCTTCTTTGTTTAGTAGCCGGAATCACAACTTTTGCCGTTTTTGCATCAAGCGCTCCTTCTATTGATGATAGCAAGCTAAAAACGCCGTATTCTTCAAAACTTTACGATAAAGACAAAAAAGTCTTTGCAGAAGTCGGGGCGGAAAAAAGAACGTATGTCTCAATTAAAGATATACCCGACGTGGTAAAAGACGCGTTTATTGCCACTGAAGATGCACGTTTTTATAAACACCACGGGATTGATCCTATCCGTATTGGCGGTGCTCTTGTCGCAAACGTCGAGGACGGTTTTGGCGCAGAAGGTGGAAGTACGATTACACAGCAGGTTGTGAAGAACTCCCTGCTTAACAATCAAAAGACGTTAAAACGTAAAGTACAGGAAGTATGGCTCTCGATTCAGCTTGAGCAAAAATACTCTAAAGATGAAATTTTAGAAATGTATTTAAACCGTATTTTCTTCTCTCCTTATGCTTATGGTGTTGGGAAAGCGGCTGAACAATTTTTCGGAGTAACAGATTTAAATAAACTAACTGTTGCACAGGCTGCCACACTTGCAGGTATGCCGCAAAGTCCTTCTGCCTATAACCCTGTGAAACATCCAGAGGCAGCGGAAAAACGCCGTAATATCGTTTTAGGCCTAATGAAAAAACAAGGCTATATTTCAGAGAAAGATTATGAGGAAGCAAAAGCAACACCTGTCAGCAAAACCGTTGTTTCAGCTGATAAATATAAGAGTCAAAACTCAAGTAAGTACTCTGCTTATATTGAAGAAGTCATGGAAGAAGTGCAGAAAAAAGCCAAAGTAGATGTATCAACAGATGGATTAAAAATCTATACTTCTCTTGATCGAAAAGCACAGGATCATCTGGATGACATCATCAATGGGGATTCAGCCGGATTTACGAAAGGTATGCAAGCTGGAGTCACCCTGCTAGATACACAAAATGGTGAAATTCGTGCCATTGGCGGTGGACGTGATGTACCAGCCGGCGGCTTTAACTATGCCACTGATGCAAAACGCCAGCCGGGATCTACAATTAAACCAATTTTAGATTACGGCCCTGTAATTGAAAACAAAAAATGGTCAACATATCAGCAAATTGATGATGCGCCTTATACGTACTCTAACGGTACACCAATTAACAACTTTGACAGAAGACACTTAGGGAAAATGTCGATGAGAAGTGCTTTGGCACAATCACGAAACATCCCTGCTTTAAAAGCTTTCCAAGAAGCTGGTACAGATAATGCTGTTCAATTCGCCAATAACTTAGGTTTGGACTTACCTTCTGACATTCCTGAGTCTTACTCAATCGGCGGATTTGACGAAGGTGTCTCTTCTCTTAAAATGGCTGGTGCATTTAGTGCATTCGGTAACAACGGATACTATAATGAACCGCATGCTGTAACGTCTGTTGAATTTAATGACGGAACGAAGCTTGACTTAACGCCAGACTCTAAAGCAGCCATGAGTGATTACACTGCATTTATGATCACAGATATGCTGAAAACTGCTGTACAATCTGGAACAGGTACACTCGCACAAGTACCGAATGTTCAAGTAGCTGGTAAAACAGGTACAACCAACTTTACACAAGATGATATTAATAAATACAACATCCCTTCTGGCGGGGCGAAAGATTCATGGTTTGTCGGTTACACGCCGCAATACACAGCAGCTGTGTGGACTGGAATCGGCAACTCAAAAGATGCAGACGGCAAAATGTGGCTTACGGATTATGAACAACGTGTTGCCAAAGTTGTCTTCCAGAAATTAATTTCTCAAATTGATGATGGAAGCGGCTCATTTGAAAAGCCAGACAGTGTCGTTGAAGCAACGGTTGAAAAAGGATCAGATCCAGCGAAGTTAGCTGGACCAAACACACCAAGTGATAAGAAGACAACGGAATACTTCGTCAAAGGAACTGTCCCAACAAAAGTTTCTGACACATATGAAAAGAAAGAAGCTGACAAACCATCTGACTTAAAAGCGGTGTATGATGAAGAGAAAAAATCGATTACACTCACTTGGGGTTATGATGACGATGCAGATGCAACATTTAATGTGAAGCAAGCGGTCGATGATGGCGGCTATAAAGACATTCAAAACAGCTCTTCTAAAGAAGCCGTCATCTCTGATGTAAAGCCAGGATCCACCTATAAATTCCAAGTGACAGCGACTGTAGACGATGTCACAAGTAAAGCTGCTTCTACCTTCCTCACCATTAAAGATGACGAAGAAGAGGAAGAAAAAGCAGATGATGAGAACAAAGAAGAAGAAGAGCCACAGCAACCTGATGATGAACAGACAGATCAAACAGATGATAATCAAAACCAAGGCACTGATGAGCAGAAGCCTGATGATAAAAAAGATCAAGATCAAGGCGGAAATACCGAAAACGGCAATGGCGGTTCAAGTGATGGCTCAGACAGTACAAATGGAAACAGCAACTCACAGAGCGATGGCAATAAAGATAAAAAGAAAGACGACGAGAAAGCCAATTCTCAAAGCTCAAATACTCAGTCAAATTCTACTTCTCGCAAAGAAGACGAATAACAAAAAAGCACTTGCCCTATGTGGCAAGTGCTTTTTTAACGATTTTGTTTTAACTTTCTGAGTGCATCGTATTTTCCATACTGCTTTTTGAGCTCTGTGTATAACTCGTCCAATTGAATAAAGCAATGATATTGAGTAGGTTTAAGCAAAATAAACTCTAATCGTTCTGTCCAGTTAATGGGGGCTACTGGAAACGTCTGTTGTTTGATTTCCTCCCAATCAATGGTTTGAAGCTTCTCTCCTTTGATCCAGTAAAACATTGCAATCATACTGACAATGCCTTGCAGCATATCATCCTCTTCACACCGAGATTTTCTCGTTTGAAAGCGAGGAAGCATGTTGTCTTTTAATTCATTCCACAGTTCAAACATCAAAGGAACAAATTCTTCCGTTTTCTGCCATGGTTGCTCATCTAGTAAAGGTTCTGAAGATAGATCAAATGCGAGTGGATTGATTCTTAATATATCTTTTTTTTCGCCGCTTATCTCTACCTTTTTTTCTTTTAGCTTTTCGACATATGAGGTGAAAACAGCTGCTCCGCTCATGCCAGCTTCACCAGCCCTTTTTTCAGCCTCTTCTGCCCTTCTCTGCACATATCAAGAAGTGGACAAGATTCACACTGTGGTCGCTGCGCCTTACAGTGATATCTGCCGAAAAAGATGAGACGATGATGGGTTACGGACCAATCCTCTTTTGGCACCTTCTTCATTAAGGTTTGCTCTACCTCAAGAACAGAATCCTTCCAGCGGCAAATCCCAAGTCGTTTGCTGACGCGCTCGACATGTGTATCTACTGCAATGGCGGGAATTCCAAAAGCGACAGACACAACGACATTTGCTGTTTTCCGCCCAACTCCTGGGAGCTTGATTAGCTCATCTCGATCTCTTGGCACTTCACCGCCATAATCTTCAATCAGCATTTGGCTTAATTTTTGAATGTTTTTTGCCTTATTACGATAAAGACCGATCGAACGAATATCCTGCTGCAACTCTTCAAGCGGCACACTTAAATAGTCTTCTGGTGTTTTATATTTTTGAAATAGATGTTTGGTCACTTTGTTCACTAGAACATCTGTACATTGCGCTGAGAGTGCGACAGCAATCACTAGTTCAAATGGATTGGAATGAACAAGCTCACACTCAGCCTCTGGAAACATATCTCCTATAATATCTAAACATTCATTGATTTGTTTTTTTGATAACATGCCTTCTCCTTTATTGGTTATTGTTCCAGCCAATTATAAAAAGGAACTTGTCGTTTATATGAAGATGTTTCTTCTTTTGAAGGTGGGGCTTTTTGCTGCGAACGAAAATGCTGGCTATGCTCTTTGGCTTCTTCCGCTGTTTTCAGCCCTTTCTTTTTCCACTCAAATAAAATTCGATCGATATAGCGGAAATTTAATTTTCCTGATAAAACGGCTTCTCTTAGAGCAAGACGAATCATCTCAGCATCATGATGGTCTTGGTCCATCCAGATCGAGAGTGTTTCCCCTTCAAGAGGAGAAAGTGGTCTGCCAAACTCATCTTCAAATAGCGCATATAAAGATTTTTCAGCCTGCACATGATTTTTTTGCAGGTCTTTCGCCTGTTTTGCTTCTAAAAAGTCATACAGCACACCCCATAAGGGCTCTACCGAGTACCGGTCATGCTGAATACCAGACCTGTCTTCAAACGGCTGGATCGAAATAAACCCTTTTTGAATCAAATACTGCACCATATAAGCACATTCTTCGGCCGAAATGGTCATACCATGTGAAAGCTCTTCAAATGTCTGAAAAAAGACGCCTTGTTCTTCATTCATTTTAATCTTTAACATGACCATCATTTGTGATTCATTCAGTCCTAATTGCTCATAATGAGCAATTAGCAAATTAGGCAAACTGGTCGACCCCATTTTCTGCATATCTATAAATTGCTGCCTTTTCATCGGATACACCTCTTCACTTTCAGTATATCACGTTTTCTCATACGTGCTGTCCTTAAGACGTTTGAAAAAGCCTCCATATATTGGAGGCTTTCACGTCTTAAGGATATAAACGGTTTAATAATCTTGGGAATGGAATTGTTTCACGCACATGCGGCGCTCCGCTAATCCAAGCAACTGTTCGTTCAAGTCCAAGACCAAAACCTGAATGTGGTACAGAACCATACTGTCTTAATTCTGTGTACCATTTGTACGTTTCTTGATCTAACCCATGTTCTTTTAGTCTTGCTTCAAGCAGATCTAAATCATGAACACGTTCAGAACCGCCGATAATCTCTCCATAGCCTTCTGGTGCAATTAAATCTGCACAAAGGACGACATCATCACGGTCTGGTGCAGGTTGCATATAAAATGGTTTTAATGAGGTTGGGTAATGAGTGATAAAGACTGGTTTATCATAGCTTTCGGCGATCGCTGTTT
Organism: Bacillus sp. Leaf49; assembly: GCF_001426125.1. NCBI lineage: Bacteria > Bacillati > Bacillota > Bacilli > Caryophanales > Bacillaceae > Bacillus > Bacillus sp. Leaf49. The sequence continues at coordinate 294,377 of NZ_LMRK01000020.1, forward strand.
CGTGCGGCGCACCGAAGTCATCTCCCCATTCAATGTCATCAAATCCTTTGTCCTGCAAGAATTTAATCGCTTCATCATATGTGATGCGCGGGAATGGTGCTTTGATGTTTTCTAATTTTGCTGTATCACGGCCAAGTGTGTGCAGTTCTACTTTACAGTTTTCAAGTACACTTTGAACAACGTGAGACACATAATTTTCTTGGTACTCAAGGTTCTCATTAAATTCAACAAATGCCATCTCAGGCTCGATCATCCAGAACTCGATTAGATGACGTTTTGTTTTCGATTTTTCTGCTCTAAATGTTGGACCAAATGAGAATACTTTTCCGAGTGCCATCGCAGCAGCTTCCATGTAAAGCTGTCCACTTTGAGAAAGGTATGCATCTTCATCAAAATATTTAGTAGCAAACAGCTCTGTTGTTCCTTCTGGAGCACTTCCTGTTAGAATTGGCGGATCCACTTTCACGAAACCTTCTTGATGGAAAAACTCATATGTAGCACGAATAATTTCATTACGGATTTTCATAATGGCATGCTGTTTTTTAGAACGCAGCCATAAATGACGGTGATCCATTAAAAATTCTGTTCCATGTTCTTTTGGTGTAATTGGGTAATCTGTTGCTTCGTGAATCACTTCAATGGATTTCACTTGTAATTCAAAACCAAGTGGTGAACGTTCGTCTTTTGTTACTTGTCCTGTGACATAGACCGAAGTCTCTTGTGTCACTGATTTCGCAAGCTTAAAGACTTCCTCTTCCACCTCTGCTTTTACAACGACTCCTTGAATAAAGCCTGTCCCGTCGCGAAGCTGCAAGAATGCAATTTTCCCGCTTGAACGTTTATTGGCAATCCATGCGCCTATTGTTACTTCTTCATCGACGTGTTTAAACACTTGATTAATAGTTGTTTTCAACATATTTCCCTCCAAAGCCAGAAAGAAACTCACCTTGTTAAATAGGTGTGATTCTTTTTTCATACATTTTATTATAACCGTTCTAAATCAGCATGGTCAACGCAAGACAGAAGAAACTACGGTGTTAAATTTTTTTCCACTCGTCCTGTCGTAAAATCAACATAGCTGAAACTATATTGGTTGTTCTCATTTAAGTACGTTACTTCCCAAAGGAGCACATCACCTTCTCGTGCTAATTGAACATTTTTTAGCTTAGAAATGGTGTTCTCCTTTTGAACGGCTTGTACTGCTTGGTTTGAAGTAATGCCTTCTTTTGCTTTTTTAGCAATGACTTTTTCTTTTTTGCTGGCAGGTACCCACACATAGATCGCTTCGTTTTGTTTGTTTTTACCTTCCACAATAAATTGCTTTTCTTTCCCAACAAAGGTATCCACTTGCTCTACTTGTGCTAATGATGCTTGCTTTTTTGCTCGTTCAATCGCTGCCTCATGACCTTCTTCTTTTTGACCCATGGCCATTTGATAAATCCACGAAAAGCTAATGATGCCAATGAGTAAAACGAGCGCAGCAACGGATGAAATAATCCAAACTATTTTTTTCATGTCAAGCTTCCCCTATGTGCGATATATTGTAAATATCGCTTGATTTTGATCTTCTTGATCTAATGCTAATCCAAACATAAGATCTTCCCTTTTAAGCGTTCTGTTCAGCAAATCGACGATTTTGTATAGGTCTTCTGAATGCTTAATTTGAACAGTTGAAAGTACCTCTATTTTACTTTCCACTTCTAATTCCTCCTCGGTACGTAAATATTGTTAGTCATACTTTTCAATGTGAGAACCGATACTATTTTTACAACGGAACATAAAAAGCCGTTACGATAAATTAACTCCAAACCCACACCAGTGAAAGGCCGCTTATGACAGCGGCTTTTCGTTGTTAAGCTTTTCTATAAACGCCTCAAGCGACTCTTTGGACATCTCGTGAACTGGCGCATGATGAAGTGATTCTAAAAATAGTTTTCCATACGAAGCGGTTTTCACTCGGCGGTCTAAAATCAGCAATGTTCCGATGTCTTTTTCCGAGCGCAGCAAGCGGCCGGCTCCTTGCTTAAAAGTTAACACAGCTTCCGGGAGAGCGACGGCTTTAAACGGATTCTTCCCCTGTTTTTTTGCCGCTTCGCATTTTGCTTCAATGAGCGGTGAATCAGGCGGTCGGAAAGGAAGCCTTGCCATAATGACGGTCGTTAGCTCTGAGCCAGGAAAATCCACACCTTCCCAGAAACTCCCTGTTCCTAGCAAGATGGCTTGCTTAGCCAATTTGAACATTTTCGTCAATTTTACAGGGCTCCCGCCTGTCAAACCTTGAGCAAACAATGCCGATTGCATACCTTCTGATTTCAACTCTTCATACACTGCTTTTAACATCTCATGTGAATTAAATAACACCAATATTTTCGCTTGATCCTGCTTTTCCATGATCTTAATATATGTTGCAGCTTGCTTCACATAATCACGTTCATCACGGTTTGTGATCGGCGGCATGTCAGCCGGTACAACGACCTTAAGCTGTTTTTCAAGTTCAAAAGGTGAATCAATTTGGACAAGGTGTGGATAAAAATCTTGCAGGCCAAATCGTTCCAAGCAATAATCAAAGCGTCGATTGATGGTGAGCGTCCCTGATGTGAGGACGACGCTTTTTTTGTTCATAAAGAACCGATCAGCCAACAGCTCCCCTGTATCTAGCGGCTGCGCGTGCATAAAGACAGCATTCTTGGCACCCTTTGCATCAATCTCAATCCAAACGGTTTCATCATTGTTTGGTTCAAAGATAAACCGGTACAGCGTACTGCAGAATGTCTGCATAAATGACATCACTTGATCGTATTCTTCTGCTTCAAATGCAAACTGCTCTATGAACTGATCACTTTTGTGAAGCAACTCATTTTTTTGCTGCTCATACAGTTTCTCACAAGCAATCAATAACGAACAAAGCTTACTCGCTGATTCTTTAATTCGGACCCACTGAGCATGTTTTGAATGATGACGGACTCTATGAATGAGACGATTGATGTCCGCTTTTGGTTTTGTCCTTTTGACAAAAGAATGAACGGTACTAAAAAATGCGTCACTTTCCATCTGAAGCTGCTGAAGATACTCGTCCATTTCAATAAAGGTGTCAGTTGATAAACCTGCCCCATGAAATCTCTTTTTCAATTTCTTAAGCAGCCCGCCATGCAAAGAGCCAAGCTGGGTTAATTTCGCATGAAGCTGGATATAAGACGCACTGTCACCTAGCGTTTCATTGGCTGTTTTTTCAAATTGGTGGGCCTCATCAATCACATAGACATCTGCATGCTGAAAGATAGAAGCTCCTTCTGTTTGAGATAAAAGCAGACGGTGATTCGTCAAAATTAAATCAGCTGTTTGAGCCTTTCGTTTAGCCCGTTCATAAAAACAATGTTCTTTAAAACGGCGTTTTTTCGATGTAAATGGCATGTGCACACAAGAGATACGGTCTTTTATATTTGCAGCTCCTGACGGTAAATTCAGTTCAGACAAATCACCTGTTTCAGTGACAAGAAGCCACATTAAAATTTGCGCTTTTGTTAAGACAACATCATAGTTATCATCTTCCTCATGCAGGACATGCTCAAACTTATCTAAACAAATATAATGTGCACGCCCTTTAAACACACAGGCGGCTGGCTCAAATGGGAGCAATTGCTTGAGTAGCGGAACATCGCGCTGAAGCATTTGCTGCTGCAGTAAAATAGAATATGTACTGATAATGACAGGTTTTCCTGATTTCTTTGCTTCTAAAGCAGCTGGTATAAGATAAGCGAGTGTTTTCCCGATTCCTGGCGCCGCTTCAATTAACGCATAAGCTCTTTCATTGAACGCATCTCTTACTTTGTTCATCATCGTGAGCTGGCCTTCTCTTACTTCATAGCCTTCTAATGTTTGAGGAAGCTTCTCTTTTATCTCTTCAAACAGTTGCTCGTCGTCACCGCCTACTGCATATGTCGATTCAGTGATAGGATTGGTCACATCTTTCACAGCAAAAGATCCTACTTCTACAAGCGAATCATCCTGACTAGAGTGATTGGTTTCAAGCTGCTTAATTAAAAGTCCTATATCACTTAGAAGATAAGAGGATAATCTGCGCAGCTGTTTTAACACATTTGGCGGTGTATTCCTTAATTGATCTAATAAGGTTAAAAATAACATGGCAGTAACTTCCGCATCACTATCCGCCCTGTGCGGGTGGTCATGTGGAAGCATGAGCTCTTCGCTTAATTCAGTTAACTTATAACCTTCAAGCTCAGGATAAAGAATTCTAGAAATTTCAACCGTATCAATCGCTAGCACATCCAGCTCATTTTTCCCGCATGCTTTTAGTTCATCGTTTAAAAAGTTCAAATCAAAATGAACATTGTGCGCAACAAAATAAGCGCCCTGTATGAGATCATACACCTCTTGGGCAATGTCCTCAAAAAACACCGCGTCATCAACCATGTGCTGTTTAATACCTGTCAGCTGTTCAATAAATCCAGGAATCGTTTTCCCTGGGTTCACATATTTTGAATACCGTTCGACAATTTGTCCATTTTCAATGACCACCGCAGCAATTTGAATGATTTTATCACCTTTTTTTGGTGAATTCCCGGTGGTTTCAATATCAACGACAACAAACCTTTGATCGGTCATAAAATGGACACCTCAATTCCTCGTTCCACTCATAGTGAAACACACTCTGGGCAATATAGCTGAAACAGAACAGCTTCCTTTTGATGAAACTGTTCTGTTTCCATGTGAGCGTGCGTTATAAAATCGTTCTCGCAGGCTCTTGCCCAATCATTTGTTCAATTTGATTTTGTTTATTTAACACGACCACTTTAGGTGTGTGCGATTTCGCTTCTTCCTCTGACAACATCCCATAAGCGATAATAATGACTTCATCTCCTGGCTGAACCAATCTTGCTGCCGCACCATTTAAACAAATGACACCGCTCTTTCTTTCTCCAGGGATGATATATGTTTCAAGTCTAGCACCATTGTGATTATTGACAATTTGCACTTTCTCATTTGCCATCATGCCTGCCGCATCAAGCAAATCTTCGTCAATGGTAATACTGCCTACATAGTGTAAGTTTGCTTCAGTCACTGTCGCTTTATGAAGTTTCGAGGTCATAAAAGTTCTATACATGCTTTTCACCGCTTTCAGGAACATGGAAAATCACATTATCAATCAGTCTTGCCCGGGAGAACTTCACAGCAATGGCAATGATCACTTGGCCCGTTAAGTGCTGAAGGGGTTCAAGCTCTGGGTAGGAGTAAATGTCAATATAATCGATTTCTCCACTCGTTTGAAGAATCTCCTCTTCCACTAATTGATAAATACGATTTACATCATGTTCACCCTTTTCTACAGCTGTCTGTCCTTTTTTTAATGCCCGGTATAAAGCAGGTGCTTCTTGCCTTTCTGTTTCAGACAAATACACGTTTCTTGAACTTTTCGCTAAACCGTCTTCTTCTCGAACAGTAGGAACAGACACAAGGTGAAGATCAAAAAAGAAATCCTTGATCATCGCATCGATAACAGCGACTTGCTGTGCATCCTTTAGACCAAAGTATACATTGGTTGGTGCGACAAGGTGAAACAGCTTTGTCAGCACCGTGACAACGCCGTCGAAGTGTCCTGGGCGTTTCTTCCCGCATAAGACGTCTGTACGCTTTTGAACAGTCATCGTAATCGACGGCTCATCTTTGTACATTTCCTTCACTTCAGGTGTAAATAATATATCTACTCCAGCTTCTTCGGCAAGACGCTGGTCTCTTTCCATATCTCTTGGATAGGATTCAAAGTCTTCATTCGGTCCAAATTGCAATGGATTAACAAAGATGCTCATCACTACGATGTCATTTTGATCTCTTGCTTCTTTTGCAAGCGTCAGATGTCCTTCATGGAGGAAACCCATTGTAGGGACAAATCCAATGGAATGCTGCTTCTTTTGATGCTGCTTGATCATTTTTTTTAGTTCATGAATATGGGAGACAACCTTCATTCCTTAGTCCCCCCATATAAACCATCAAGGACTTCTTCTTTCATATGAAAGGTATGAGCATCCTCTGGGAATGTGCGTGCTTTTACTTCTTTTGTATATTGTATGAGCGCTTCTTCTAATACAGCATCGATTTGCGCGTATTGTTTCACAAATTTAGGTGTTCTAGACACGCCGTACCCTACCACATCATGGTAAACGAGAACTTGTCCATCTGCTTCAGCCCCTGCCCCAATTCCGATCACAGGAATCTTTAGCATGTCAGTAATCCGTTTTGTCAGTTCACCAGGTACACACTCTAACACAAGGGCGATGGCACCTGCTTCCTCACATTTCAGACTATCTTCAATCAATTTCTGTGCACTCTCTTTGTCTTTTCCTTGCACTTTATAGCCGCCAAGGACACCGACTGATTGAGGGGTGAGCCCTAAATGGCTTACAACAGGAATACCGCCTCTTGTAAGTGCTTGAATGGATTCAAATACTCCATCTCCACCTTCAAGCTTTAAGGCATCAGCACCGCTTTCTTGCATAATGCGTGCTGCATTTTTCATCGTTTCTTCTAATGAATAATGATAAGACATAAATGGCATATCCGTCACAACAAATGTGTCTTTTGCGCCTCTTTTGACTGCTTTTGTGTGATGAATCATATCATCCATCGTCACTTGCACTGTGGAATCAAGTCCAAGGACAACCATCCCAAGTGAGTCACCAACTAAGATCATGTCGACTTCCGCTTTTTCCGCTTGCTTTGCAGCTGGATAGTCGTATGCTGTCAGCATCACAATAGGTTCGTTTTGTTCTTTCATTTTGAAAAAATCTAACTTTGTCTTCATTTGTTCCTCCTCATTCTGGAGAGGAGATGGCTTGTCTGATCTCACACGCTTTTATCTCTCATGTGCAGACGAATCATCCCTCTGTCCAAGTCCCTTAGGATCAAGGCAGAAATTTATCGAATTTTTCTTCCTAACAGGTACAGTTCTTTTTCAGATACTGCCCACACGAAGTATATCAAAAATGTGCCGGGTGTTCCACTTAAGTTGACTTGATCTCAATGTCAGCGGAGTAGATGTTTTGGATTCCGCCCTCCGTTTCGAGTAAGAGAACGCCTTCATCGTTAATCCCAAGCGCCGTTCCAGCATATTGTCCATTGACGGTGCGTGCGATGATACGTTTTCCAATGGTCATCGCATACGATTCCCATAATTGTTTGATCGGAGCAAAACCATATGTCATATATTCATCATACCTTTTTTCAAAGGTGGACATGATGGTTTGAATCAGTGCCGCTCTGTCTACCTTTTGACCAAGCTCCATTCGCAAACTCGTCGCAACATCCTTTAATTCTTCAGGAAAATCATTTGCCGTCTGATTCACGTTAATGCCTGGGCCAATAATGACTGCGTGAACTTGGTCAGCTTCTGCTTTTAATTCAGTCAAAATACCAACGACCTTTTTTCCGTTTAGCAAAATATCGTTTGGCCATTTGATCGATGGACTGAGACCCGTTTGCTGCGCTATGGCTTCAGCGATCGCGACAGATGCTAAAAGCGTCATTTGCGGCGCTTTGTGCAGCGGTATTTCTGGCCGGAGAATCAAACTCATCCATATGCCTGTCCCATTTGGTGAGTGCCACGTTCTTTGAAGGCGTCCTTTTCCGTTTGTCTGATGATCACTGACAACAAGCGAGCCGTGCGGGGCTCCTTTATTGACGAGGTCATGGGCAATGAGCTGAGTTGAGGCGACTTCTTCTTGAAAATAAATATGCCTGCCAAACAGCTCTGTTTCCAAACCAAACAGAATTTCGTCTTCACTAATTTTGTCCGGTTTACGAAGCAGCCGGTACCCTTTTCTTCTGACCGCTTCGACCTCATATCCCTCTTTTCGCAAATCCTCTATATGCTTCCATACCGCCGTTCGGGAGCAGCCAAGCTCATCACATATTTGCTGGCTTGAGACAAAATCTTGCTCAGATGCTGTAAATAGTTCAATTAATCGTTTTCTAATCGCTGATCGCACGCTATGAGCCACTCCTCTATGGCTTCTTTTCGGTTTTCAAGCTGGTTTTGCAAAACGGCTTTTTTCACAGAAGCAAGCTCTTCTGCAATCCATTTACCAGCTGGCTTTTGCCGAAAGGCCATCAAATCTTTTCCTGACACTGCAAGGTCTTGAAGCTGTTTAATCGGTAGCGCATCATATGAACGTTTCGCCGCCTCCAGCTCATCAAAGAAAATGCGGCGCTCATGTTTGAGCTGCGTGATTTTCATACTAGAAAGCAGGACATGTTCACCAGCTTCAAACATTTTTTCCGCATCCCAGTCACAATCAACATATTTGCTAATGGCAACGGCTTCTTTTAAAAGTTTCGTTGATAACTTCCATTCTTTTAAAAAGGACACCGCCTCCGCCTCATCTAGACCAAGTAAATGGATAAAAGCTCCCCACACCTCATCTAACCCATCCAATAAATAATACGGGAAAGCTTGGAACGTTTCATTCAGCTGATCCTTTTTGAGGCCAGGCAATTCTTCATACAATTTGGTGGAGATGAGCACCTTGATGGCTTGCTCACAGTAGCGACCTTTTAAAAGTTTTTCCATTTCGATCTTTTTGCGTTCAACAGATATGTTAGCAAGCAGATGTTTATCTTTTTTCATTGCTTCTTCCGTCTCTTTAGAAAGCTCAAACCCGAGCTGGCTTAAAAACCGTACCGCTCTCATCATCCGAAGCGCATCTTCTTGAAAGCGGCATGCAGGATCTCCAACCGTTTGAATTCGTCTTCGCTTAATATCCCGCTTGCCGCCTACATGGTCAATGATGTCACCATGAATATCCATGGCCACTGCATTGATCGTTAAATCTCTTCTTAAAAGATCTTCTTTTAGTGATGAAATAAACGCCACTTCTTTAGGCCGGCGAAAGTCTTCATATTCTGATTCAGTCCGAAACGTAGTGACCTCATAGCTGACCCCGTCAAGTAACACAATAACAGTGCCATGCTCTTTGCCGACATCTACTGTTTTATCAAATAAAGACTCCACCACATCAGGTGTGGCATCTGTCGCAATATCGATATCTCCAATTTCCCTGCCTAAAAGGACATCTCTCACCGCACCACCGACAAAATAAGCTTGATACCCATGTTCGTGCAGTGTATGTAAAATAGGGATCGCATGCGTGAATGGTTCATTCATCTTCAACATCACCTTCGATCAATTCTAAGTAAAGCTCTTCATACTCTCTCACAATTTTGTCAGAAGAGAAATTGGCTTCCACACTAGACTTGGCTGCCATCGATATTTGCTGATGAAGCGCATTGTCTTTCAGAATAGTGATGGCATGTTTTGCTGCTCCATCTACATCACCAAGCGGAACAAGGAATCCTGTCTCTCCATGTGCAATCACCTCTGGAATTCCTCCAACGTCTGTTCCTATACAAGGTACTCCGCATGCCATTGCTTCAAGTAGTACAAGACCAAAACTCTCTTTCTCAGAAAGCAACAGCTTCAAATCACTAATCGAATAGAGCTCCTCCACCTTCTCTTGCTTTCCTAAAAATAACACGCGGTCCGTTAATCCAAGCTTTTTCACAAGCTCGCAAACAACCGATTTTTCAGGGCCGTCCCCAATAAGTAGCAGTTTTGCATTCACCTGTTCAGAAATCTGTTTAAACACATGGATCACGTCATGCACACGCTTCACTTTACGGAAATTTGATACATGGATGACGACCTTCTCATCCTGCAGAAGACCATAATGCGTCTTAAGCACTTCGTGATCTTCACGCAAATATACGCGCTCATCGACGAAATTATGGATCGTATCAATTTTTTTATTCGGTTTAATCAGATCGTATGTCTGCGCAGCTAATGAATGTGATACAGCCGTTACGCGGTCAGATGATTCGATCGCAAACCGGATGACTTCCTTTAAAGATGGGTCATAGCCTAAAACCGTAATATCCGTCCCGTGAAGCGTGGTGACGACTTTGACAGACTGTCCAGTCATTTGCTTAGCTAAGAACGCACAGACGGCGTGAGGGACCGCATAATGCGCATGAATAATATCAAGCTTCTCTCGTTTTGCCACTTCTGCTAGTTTACTTGCCAGTGCAAGGTCATAAGGCGGATATTGAAACACAGCATATTGATTGACATCCACCTCATGAAAATAAATATTCGGATACACTTTATTGAGTCTAAACGGAATACTCGAGGTAATGAAATGAACATCGTGCCCTTTTTCAGCTAAACGTTTTCCAAGCTCTGTGGCAATAATGCCCGATCCGCCAACACTTGGATAACAAGTGATTCCGATCTTCAATTTTTTCATAATTACCCCCCAAGTAAGTCATCATCCATCAAAAGTGGCTTCTTTGTCAGAAACCCTTCTGCAAAAGGTTTATTGACTTCCCTTCCATACATCGACTCTCTCATTTTGACAAAATCAATATAACCATTTACAAGCGGTGTCTCCACTGAACTCTCTGTTTTGACAAATTGGCTTTTATACGCATGTAAGCTATCAATTTTTTGGTTCATCTCGTCTGAGATATCGATCACAAAATCTGGACGATGGTGGCCGTTAATCATGTAATAATACATCTGGCTTATTTTATGCGCCGGCTGCTTGTATGAATCTTCAAATTTATGTATACCTGCAGAAAAAGCGGCCTCTTCTACAAGTGAACCCGCATGACCATGATCAGGATGTCGATCTTGGTGGTGCGGGGCAAAAATAAGTCTCGGTTTGTATGTTCGGATGACACCTGCAATTTCTTTCATCGCTTCGTCATTGAGATAAAGTCCTCTATCTGGCAGCGTGAGCTGGATTCGAGTCGTGACGCCTAAAATGGCAGCGGCTGCTCTGGCTTCTTCTTTTCGGCTTTCAACCGTTCCATTTGAAGATAATTCAGCCTGAGTCAAGTCACAAATCCCAACACGTGCCCCTTTTTTTACGTATTTTGCAATCGTTCCACCCATACCGATCTCTACATCATCGCTATGGGCACCGAATGCAAGGATATCAAGTGGTTTCATGTGTTCCTCCGTTTTTTGCTACATCTCGAAAATCAAACGTACCTTTATTTAAATTCCTGACTAAAATTTCGGCAGTCCCCATATTGGTCGCTAATGGAATGGCATACACATCGCAAAGCCGGATGAGTGCAGATACATCCGGTTCATGCGGTTGTGCAGTGAGAGGGTCTCTAAAAAAGAGCACAAGATCCATTGCATTATCAGCAATCATGGCACCAATCTGCTGATCCCCTCCAAGTGGTCCTGATTGGAAACGATGAACGGGAAGCCCAGTCGCTTCTTTCACTCTTAAACCTGTGGTTCCTGTTGCATAAAGTGTATGATCTGCCAAAAGATCTCGATACGCAATGGCGAATTGAATCATGTCACTTTTTTTCTTATCGTGAGCGATTAAAGCAATGTTCATCAGGGGTCCACTCCTTATTAGTCGATAATATTTTCTAAGCCATAAACGAGTTGATCAATATGCATCACCTGTTCAACAGAAAGCTTCACACCTGACATAAAGGATGCACGGTTATAAGAATCATGACGAATCGTGAGCGTCTGCCCGTCCATTCCAAACAGAACTTCTTGATGAGCAATCATGCCTGGAAGCCTTACGCTGTGAAGGCGGATGCCATCATAATCTGCTCCTCGTGCACCTTCGATTAGTTCTTTTTCTTCAGGGTGCCCCTGCTTTTTGCTTTCTCTTACTTCAGCAATCATTTCAGCCGTTTTTAGTCCTGTACCACTCGGAGCGTCCAATTTTTTATCATGATGAAGCTCAATGATTTCAACATCTGGAAAATAATTTGCTGCCATTTTGGCAAACTTCATCATTAAAACAGCACCAACAGCAAAGTTAGGCGCAATAATACAGCCTATCCCTTTTTCTTCTGTTAATTGCTGAAGTTCTTTTAGGTCGTCTTCTGAAAAACCTGTTGTGCCTACGACCGGACGTACGCCATGTTCAAGGGCTTTTTTTGTATGTACTTTCCCGATTTCTGGGGTCGTCAAATCAATTAATACATCCGGTGCTGTTTCTGAAAGACACACGTCAATATCCGTATAAATGGGTGCATCAGATGTTGTATGAAGCACATCAGATAGCTTTTTCCCCTCATGTGTGTGATCAAGTGCTGCTACTAGTTCGAAGTGGCTTGTTTCTTCTGCCAGCTTGACAGCCTCTATCCCCATTCTTCCTCTTGCTCCAGCGATTACAACTTTGATGGTTTGATTCGTCATCTTCTCTACTTCCCTTCTTTTTTCGTCCAGCGGTCTTTGTCTCTTGTATTGAATTTATGCATCACACGATCATGGGCTTCTTCAAGTGATATATTGAGTGAATTGGCAAGGCATGTTAACACAAACAGCACATCGCCAATTTCTTCTTCCATGCTTTTTTCTGTTTCCGTTGTTTTTTTCGGCTTTTCTCCATAGTAATGGTTAACCTCTCTTGCCAGCTCACCTAATTCTTCTGTCAGACGGGCCATCATGGCAAGCGGGCTGAAATAGCCTTCTTTAAATTGTCCTATGTAATCATCTACTTCTTGCTGCACGTGACGCAGCGTTTTTTCATTCGTCATGAAGCTCATCCTCCTATCCATCTCTTACATGTTAGCGAAATCATAAATATTTGACAAATGTTTAAAACTCAGTTTGCTTGTTTCTCTTCCATACCATATAATATTATCGCTGTCTAAGCAAAAAAAGGAGTGATCTTTTGCTAAAAGAAATTCGTCTTAAAAATATCGTATTTATTTTAATAGGATCTGCGATTTTTTCTTTCGGCCTTGTTCATTTTAATATGCAGAACAACTTGGCGGAAGGCGGATTTACAGGTATCACACTGCTTTTATATTTTCTATTTCACATTGACCCATCTATTTCAAACCTTGTGTTAAACATTCCGATCTTTTTTATCGGCTGGAAAATGCTTGGCAGAACCATGTTTACATATACAATTGTCGGAACCGTCAGTCTTTCTGTCTTTCTAGCCATCTTCCAGCGCTTTCAAATACATATGCCTCTTCAGCACGATTTAGCCTTAGCCGCACTTTTTGCAGGTGTGTTTATCGGAACAGGCCTCGGGATCATCTTTAAATTCGGCGGGACAACAGGCGGCGTGGACATTATTGCAAGACTGATCAACAAACATTATCAAGTCGCAATGGGAAGAACGATGTTTATCTTCGACGCGTGCGTCATTACCATCTCTCTCACCTATTTAAATTACAAAGAAGCCATGTATACACTTGTTGCCGTATTTGTTGCTGCAAAAGTCATCGATTTCATGCAAGAAGGCGCATACGCTGCCAAAGGAGCGATGATTATTTCTGAAAAGGATGACATCATTCAAAAGAAAATCACAGAGGAAATGGAGCGCGGAGTGACCATTTTAAAGGGTGTCGGCTCCTATACGAAACAGGAACGCAACGTTCTTTACTGCGTCGTTCCAAAAAATGAGCTTGTCCACCTCAAGAGTGTCGTAACTTCCGTCGATCCTCATGCCTTTGTATCAGTGAGTGACGTGCATGACGTACTTGGTGAAGGCTTCACATTAGATGAACATAAAAAGCCGCTCAATCCCCACTAAAAAAGAAGCCCGATAACGGTGCTTCTTTTTTTATGACTTTGGATAATCGGCTTGTCGCTTTTGCTTTTTTTCTTTTTCAGCACGGTATTTCCTAAACCCAACATACGTTAAAGTGAGTAAAATCATACTTCCTGTTGTTAAAATGACCCATAAAAGCGATGGATCTGCTTCATCTTGATCAACGTTCGCAAACACACTTGATAAATCTTCTTCAAGTTTCGTGAGACGCTCAAGCTTTGTCCCACTCGATGCTTTTAAAAATTCACCTTGTTCAATTACTTCCATGTGCTGCTTAATCGTTTGCAGCTTTTCAGGCGAGATATCAATGGTTAAACTCGGATAAATCATATCATACAATGAAACCAGCTCATTCCAAGTTTCATAAAACGTCGTCGATTCTGGATCTTTTACTTCTTTCTTTAATGTCGGAAAAGACCCCATAATCGGCTTCTCGAGAGATCCCCAAAGAGGTTCTGAATTTGATTGTATCGCATCGAGAAGCATTCTAAACTGAGAGGCATACCGAAGTTTTTCGCGCTCATTTAAGTCTTCCTGCGGGAGTCCTTTAATGATATCTTGATAGCCAAGTGTAATTTGCCGAACCTGCGTATTCGTCAAAGTTCCGCGCCAATTCTCAGCTTTAAATGTCTTTTCAGCATACAATGCAACTTGTAATGCCTCATCATATTTAGCTTGTCTCGTTAATTGAAAGATTGAATCTGATAGTTCCGTTAATTCTTGCAGCGCTTTAGCAGCTGTTGTTTCCTCACCTTTTGCAGCAGCTGGATGCAAGACAAGAAATAATAATAGAATCATCGCGATTGACTTTCGTTTCATGCAAGTCCCTCCTAGCCTTTCTCCATACAGCGTATGAAGAAAAGGACAAGGTTAGACCAACATTGTTAAGGGAGTTCAAGCTTGACCGATTTTTTCGAGAGGACAAGATAATACGAAACAAGAAGAACGGCCATACTTAACCAAAACGTCACGTAGCCGATCTCATTTGAATAGGCAGAAAGCATAGAATAACGCGGCATCATTCCAAATACATAATCAATCACATCATTATGTAAAATCCATATGCCTGCTACAACCAAATGACGCATGTGAAAACGATAATACGGCGCAAATAACACAGCCTGTACCGCCATCGCAAAGTGCGAACCAATTAGCATATATCCTTCCCACGGAAAATCATCAACAGAAACGAGCACGAAAAGATTCATCCCTACAGCCCATAATCCATATTTAATCAAAGTGACAAGGGCCAGTGCTTCAAAATAAGGAGCATGGCGTTTCATTAGAAAGGCTAGTAATACAAATAAAAAGAAAAAGCTTGCCGTCGGACTGTCCGGTACAAAAGGTAAAAAGACAGCCGGCGTCTCAACGAGCTGCGGGATATACCAGTAGTAGCCGTACACAGTACCAAGAAAGTTGACAATGAGCACCAGCACAAGCATGTAGCGTGTGGCTAGCAAATATTGAATCCATCTCATATTTCTCTTCACTCACGATCTGTTAAAATCAGAAAAAAGCTGACAGCGCCAGCTTTTTTCTCCTTTTGAGTATATCCTTGTACTTGCATTTAAACAACTGAATTATTTAGATTTGACCTCAGATAAATATTTCGAGAGCTTTTCAAGTTCTTCATCGCTGCCTTTAAAAATGCCCTTAGGCATGTTGCCTTTACCTTCTACAGCGATTTTCGCAATTTCCTCTGGTGCTAAACCATTGTCAACAAGTGACGGTCCAGCTGCCCCGCCTTGCATATTATCTCCGTGACAGGAGATACATGTCTGCTCTTGATAGATTTTATACTCTTCAGCTGAGGTATCAATCTCTGCTTCTTTCTTGATTTCACCTTGCTTCGCTGCTGCTTCCCAGTCATGAGTAGCAACAGACTCCCATGTTAAATAGGTTGCTGCACCAACTGCAAGAATCATCATCCCAACTGCAATTGGTCTTCGATATGGCCTACGTTCAGGACCAGAATCAAGAAATGGTGCGAGTAAAAGAGCACCAAACGCAATTCCAGGCATAATCATTGCGCCAACCACCGTATAGCTCCCTGCAGCAAACTCATATTTTAACAACTGGTATAAAAATAAGAAATACCAGTCTGGCAGCGGAATATAGCCCGTATCTGTCGGATCAGCCATCCGCTCAAGCGGAGGTGCATGAACAACAGTTAGGACAAGAAATCCAATTAAAAAAACAGCACCTACAAGCCATTCCTTTAAAAGAAAGTTCGGCCAAAAGGCTTCGGTTTTTCCCGGATATTCGGAATAGTCTTTAGGTATGTTAGGTTTTCTTTCTGCCGGTATTCTGGAATCTCCGACAAACTTCATCCCTTTTCCCCTATGCAAAGTCATCCCCTCCTCATTGAACATTCATCAAACGCAAAATTTTACAGCGGTCCAGAAATTCCTTGCTTACGAATCATAATAAAGTGGGCAGCCATCAGCCCAAATAATGCCGCTGGCAAGAAAAAGACATGGATAGCGAAAAATCTCGTCAGCGTTTGTGCACCTACAATGTCAGGATGACCTGCAAGCAGCGTTTTAATCTCTTTCCCAATGAAAGGTGTCGCCTCTGCAATTTGAAGACCTACCTTCGTCGCAAATAGCGCCTTCATATCCCACGGTAAAAGATATCCTGTAAAACCAAGTCCAAGCATCACAAAGAAAATGAGCACACCGACAATCCAGTTTAGCTCTCTAGGCTTTTTATACGCCCCTTGGAAAAAGACCCTCAGCGTATGTAAAAACATCATAACAATGACTAGACTCGCACCCCAGTGGTGCATCCCTCTTACAATCTGTCCGAATGCCACTTCATTTTGCAAATAATAGACAGATTCCCATGCGTTTTTAATATCCGGTACATAATACATCGTTAAAAACATGCCCGAAAGGACTTGAATGACCGTCACAAAAAACGTTAAACCGCCAAAACAATACACAAAAGCAGAGAAATGATGTGCTGGATTGACGTGCTCAGGCACTTCATGATCCGCAATGTCTCTCCATATCGGTGTGATGTCCAGCCGCTCATCTACCCAATCGTAAATCTTGTTAAGCATCGTTACCCTTCCCCTTTCGGCACAGCTTTTCCAAGATAGAGGTATCCGTCCTTCACTTGCTGCTTATAATGATCAAGCGGTGCAAGCGGTGGAGTTCCGGGTACGTTTGTACCATCCTTGTCGTACAGCCCATAATGGCATGGGCAGAAAAATTTGTTTGGATTTTTCGGATCACTGTTCCAGTTCACTGTACATCCCAAATGTTTACAGATTGGCGATAAAGCGACAATTTCATCCCCTTCTTTGTACACCCATGCAGACCTAGATTCCTTTGACTCATACCATGCATCTACTTGATCAATTTTAAAGTCAAAGCGCTTCGGTTCTTTTGTCAGTTCATCTACACTGACAACTTGAACCATATCCTGATCCTCTGTTCCTTTTAGCACAGGGTCAAGCGCAAAGCGAACCATAGGCATGAGCATTCCAGCGGCCATAAATCCCCCCACGCCGGTCAACGTGTAATTCAAAAATTGACGCCTGGACACTCCATGTCTCTTCTCGCTCATTTTTTTCTCCCCCCCTCAGGTCGTCAGCTACTTTATAACTGAATTAGAAAAAATTTCATAAAACTAGGACACCCTCATAATATATCAATCTATTCACAAGGTCAACAGCCTAAAAAGCTATGTACAATGCAAATGTAAGGGTTTTTATGAAGGGTTCCATTTTTGTAACAAAAAGTTCAAAATTTGTTCTACACTGTCTTGAATGACTTTTTGCTTTAAATTGACCTTTAAATGCTCAAGCGGAACAGACTGCAATATAAATGCCGATTCGCTCACTTCTAGCTGTTCTTTCCATTTGTTATCAGATGTGATAAACACAACATGCTGAAAATGTTCTTGCAATGATTGTTTTACTGCAAGTATGTCTTCTTGCTTACGATGATTTACTTCTAAATATGTATGTGGAGGAAAAAGAAACACTCTGCCTTTCAGTTGCCTTTCAAGATCCTCTGCCACAAGCATTGTAAACTCACCTAAAGACACGGTTTGTTTGATATGGCTTGCATCTATCCCAACTAATGGAATGATAGCGGTATCAATGTAATCTTTAGATTGTAAAAAGAGATCCGCGTCCTCCGCCTGAAACTTCATCTAGTTCCCCTCTTTCATCACATAAGCCCTGCCTGTATAGGGCAAGGCTTATTGGCTTGGTTTATGATAATAGGCTTAATTCTTTTGCTAACTTATTAAATGTTTCTTGATCATGACGGTCAAGCGCTTCATCGATTTCTTTCATCAGCCGTTCTTTTTGGAAAGTAGCAATAGAATGCTCTAGCACTTTCTCAGCAAGATCTTTATCTTTTTCATTTTCATAAAGATCTTTAGGAATATGAGGATTTGTTTCAAGTACAGCGGCATATTCCGGCGAACGATATGCAGATCGGAAATTCAATTGAATAAACAAATCTTGCTGTTTATTCAAACGAATATCATGAAATGATTTTTCTGCATCTGTCGTCATGATATTTTCTTTATAAAATCTAAAGGGAACTTCATCCACACAGTGTGTTGACATAATAATTCCCCTTGGGCAAAATTCTGCTTGCTCTACAAAATGAACCTTTTCCATCAAAGAGTCGTGACTCATTAAATAATTTAATATCCAAACACACTCTCTTCGCTTTAACTGATAATGGTTTAAGAACCACCGGATAAATTCCTTCTTTTCATTGACAGAAACAGGGGTCTGCATGTTATTCCCTCCTCTATCGTAAATTAAATTGCTATACATGAATTATTCAACAAACCAGTTCTTCATTCCTGCAAACTATAAGGAAATTTCGTCTTCAATTCTTAAAATCGTTTCTTCAATTTCTTCATTCGTGCCATCTTTCTGAAGAACTTTTCGTAATAACGGCAAGGCTTCTTTTTGTCTGCCTTCTTCTAAAAGGAACGAAGCATATTCATATAAAAAGTCACGTTCCTCATCAAAATCAGGCAGAGCAAGTTTGAAATACTCAGCGGCTTCATCATATTCTTCTCGTCCGACAGAAGCAGAAGCAGCATACCAATTCCATTTTGGATCTTCTTCCCCAAAACTTTTAACCTCTTTAATCACATCCAGAATTTCATCAAACAGCTCTTCATTTAAATAGATCGCAAGCAGCGTTTGAACTGCTTCAATATATCCTGGATCAAGAGCAAGTGCTTCTTGAAGCAATTTTTTCGCATCTTCCGAATGGCCATTTTTCAAATCAATCTTTGCCCCATATAAATATAACTCTTTGTTATACTCATCCACTTTAATTCCTTCTTTTACTATCTCTAAAGCTTCATGATATAGTCCTTCTTCCTCATAGCTTTTGGCTAAAGGCATATAAAGTGACGAATACGAAGGATCAATATCTTTTAGTTCAGAAAGCTGCTGAATAGCCGTTTTCGTTCTGCCAGCCCTCATCGCTGTAAATCCATAGCCAAAAAGTGTATTTGGATCCACTTGATCCTTTACAGCCTTTTCATACCATTCAAGGGCATCTTCAAATTCTCCAGCTGTGCTTAATGATTCAGCGAGCCGCTGATATACATTGACACCGCCAATTTCATTTTGTTGATCGGCCACTTTGTAGAAATAGTCGGCTGCTTTCTTTGAAAGACCTTGAGAAAAATACAATTCCCCTAAAGCAAAATCAATGACGGCTTCATGAGGTAGTAACTCTTTCGCTTTTAAAAGCTTTTGTTCACTGACTTCAAATAGTCCTTGCATTTGATACAAATCTGCCATTAACAATAAACTCTCTGGATACGCATCGTCATCTTCAGGAATCGTTTCAAGAACTGCTATTGCCTTCTCTTCTTCGTCAGAGTCTATTAAAAGCTCTGCATAAAAACAGGTTAATCCTGTTTCTTCTGGATATAAATCATGTAAATCACTAATGAGATTCCGTGCTTTATCAATATCTCCCCAGTCATAATATAACTGAGCTGCCTGCGCTTTTTCTTCATCATGAAGATGCTTCTCTGCTTGAGCAAGTGTTTGGAGTCCCTTTTCAGTCTCACCCGCCTCAACTAATTTTATGGCTTCTTGTAATGAACTATTCAAATCAAACCGTTCCTTTCTGTTTCCAAAAACCTAAACTGTTGTTACTTCATATCATAATCGACAGCTGCATATCCAGCAAATATGTTGCTCTTTTAACATGAAGCCATTTTTGTGTTTTGAAGACTCTTTTTCAATCAATACTTTACTAAACTGACGATTTGTAAACCGAATACGCTAAAAAATTGTTTTTGAATCAGCAAAATGCTCTTTTTCAAGGTTTCACCTTGAGACAAGCTATGCTATAGTTCTTTCAAATATGCAAAAGGAAAGAAAAAGCCTGAGGAAATCCTCAGACTGTTTGCGTTAAGTATTCAATGTGTTCAAAGAAATTTGGGTAAGATACACGTACTGCATCTGTATCTTCAATCTCGATTGCTTGCTCTGTTATACATGCCGCAATTCCTAACATCATACCAATTCGATGATCTCCGTAGCTTGAGACGACTGCGCCGCCTTTAAGGCTCGTTTTACCATGAATCTTCATTCCATCATCTGTTGCTTCAATATGAGCACCTAGTTTTTTAAGTTCTGAAACGACTGTATCAATACGATTGGTTTCTTTCACTTTTAATTCAGCGGCATCTTTAATGATCGTTGTTCCTTCTGCTTGAGTAGCTAGGAGCGCAATAATAGGAATTTCGTCGATGAGTCTAGAGATCATATCACCTGAAATGTCGATCCCTTTTAATGAAGAGGTAGAGATCGTTAAATCACCGTACGGTTCTCCGCCTTTAGCATCCACTTCTTGAATGTCGAGGTCTGCACCCATTTGTTTTAGCACATCTATAATACCAGTTCTCGTTTTGTTCAAACCGACATTTCTCAATACAATCCGGCTGTTTGGAACGATAGATCCAGCCACTAAGAAAAATGCAGCTGAAGAAATATCTCCAGGGACAAATACATCTGTTGCTTTTAACGTTTGTCCACCTTCAATTGCAACACTTTGTGCATCTTCATGTAGCGAGACACCAAACATTGATAACATTCTTTCGGTATGGTCTCTTGATTTATGCGGTTCAGTTAACGTCGTTGTTCCTTCTGCCTGCAGCCCAGCTAGAAGGACAGCCGACTTAATCTGGGCACTGGCAACTGGAGACTCATAAGAGATAGCTTTTAAATTACCCCCACGTATAGAAAGTGGTGTATACTCGCCATTTGCTCTGCCATCTATCTTGGCTCCCAATTGTTTTAGCGGACCTGTTACCCGTTTCATCGGTCTTTTGGCAATACTTTCGTCTCCGATCAGCGTACTGTGGAACTCACAGCCAGCCAAGATTCCCATCATTAAACGAATGGTCGTGCCAGAGTTACCAACATCGAGAATATCGCTCGGCTCTTTAAGTCCTTTTAGTCCCTTACCATGAATGACAACATCTGTACCTTTTTGCTCGATGTCTACACCCATCTTTCTAAAACAATCAATCGTGCTTAAACAATCAGCGCCAGGAAGAAAGTTTTTTACTACTGTAGTCCCGTCAGCAATAGCGCCAAACATCACAGATCTATGAGAAATGGATTTATCTCCTGGAATATGAATTTCTCCATTCATAGGAGCACTTTTATGAATTTTCATGTTCCTCACCTCAATCAGCATAAAATGTATCGTAATTTGCTCTATTTTTTATACAGAGTTCTGCCCGCTTTCGATCGTCATCTGTTTGAAAACTAATGCGTAAAATCCCGTTAATGTCTTCTCGCGTTTCAATAATACGGATATTTGTAATACTGATGTTTTCATTTGCTAGATATCCTGTAATTTCCGAAATAACACCAGGATGATCCGGCACATCGACATAAAGATCATAAAAAGCAGGGATAGCTCCTTTTTTCCTCAGAGGCAGGCCGTCGCGATATTCCTTGGCCTCTTGGAAATAAGAGAATAACCCCTCAGCATCTTCTTGTTGCACAAAGGATTCAATGCGGTCAATCTCTTTTTTCCATTCATGAAATCGGTCTAAAATCTTGTTTTTATTGTGCAAAAGGATATCGCGCCACATTGCAGGATTACTTGATGCAATACGGGTAATATCTCGAAAGCCTCCAGCAGCAAACCGTTTTACAAGAGGAAATTCTTCTTCAAAATGATGCGCTTGATGCACAAGACTGGCAGCGACGATATGTGGAAAGTGACTAATCACACTTGTCACAGCATCATGTTCTTCGGGTGTCATTTCAATGAAATGAGCATTGGTTCCCTTCAGCAGATCCTTCAAACGGTCAACAGCCTGACGACTTGTTACCTTTGCTGGCGTTAAAATGTAGAATGCATTTTCAAATAAAAAGTCTTTCGCTGCAATGACACCTGATTTATGAGACCCTGCCATCGGATGCCCGCCAATAAATTGGTAATGATCAGGCAACGTTTTTTCAGCAAAGTGAACGACCTTTTGCTTTGTGCTCCCTACATCCGTAATCGTGAGCTCTCTTTCAATTCCAGATGCTGCAATATCACTTAACATTTTGACGGTTTGTTGTACTGGCGTTGCCAAAATAATCGTTGCTGCTTCATTTAAGCCTTCCATAAAGGACTCGGCAGTCGCGTCGATGATCCCTAGTTTTGTTGCAGCAATCATTTGTTCTTTAGAGACATCATAGCCTACAATTTTTTTATGTGGAAATTCTTTTTTAATCGACAGTGCAATAGAACCACCAATTAAACCGAGCCCAGCGATTAATATGGTTTCGTTTGCTTCATTCATGTTCATCACCTGATTTTTCGCGTAAATTAAACAAGCTGTTTCAATAGCTTATATGTATATTGGATGAGTTACAACGAAAGCCATATCCCATAAACAGGATATGACTTCATTGTTATGCTACGCACGAATGCCTTGTAATAAATCGGCAAGTGTAGTTAGGATTTCTTCATTTTGCTCCTTTGTTCCAACAGTAATACGTAAAGAAGTTGGGAATCCGAGAGCTTGACCAGATCGAACGATATAGCCCTTTTTCAAAAGTGCATTGAACAGCTCATCTGCGTCTCTTTTAAAATCAATCAGCACAAAGTTTGTTTGAGATGGATAGATAAATAATCCAAAACGGTCTGCAAAATCTTGATATTGTTTGAGACCTGCTTCATTTTTTTGTCTGCACGATTGAATGAAGTCTTGATCTTTAATGGCTGCACGTGCAGCTGCCTGAGCGATACGACTTGTATTAAAGGGCTCTCTCGCAGGTTCAATGGCGGTAATCAACTCCTCTGAGGCAACCCCATAACCTACTCGAAGTGCCGCAAGTCCATATGCTTTAGAGAACGTGCGCAGTACAATGACATTTTGATAGGCTTTTAATAGAGATAAACTGTTCGGAAAGTCTTCAGCGCGAACATATTCAAAATATGCTTCATCTAGAACGACAAGCACGTGAGCAGGCACTTGATCTAAAAACGATACGAGCTCAGACTCTGACAAATGATTTCCTGTCGGATTGTTCGGGTTACACACCCAAACGACTTTTGTGTTGTCATCCATCGCATCCAGCATTCCCTTTAGATCATGAGCTCCACCATTTAGAAGTGGTACTTCTCTAATCTCTGCATGCTCAATCACTGCATTGTGACGGTATTGCGGGAATGACGGGGATGGGATCACCGTATTTGTATGTTGATCAAGGAATGCCCTAGCAATAATTTGCACAAGTTCATCTGAGCCATTCCCGAATATTAATTGTTTTTCATTTACTTGAAGAAACTCAGCCAGTTCCGTTCTTAAACTTGCGCTGTATCCGTCTGGATAAATCGCTAAATGTTCAAGTTCAGCTTGTATGGCCTCTCTTGCATGTGTGGAACATCCAAAAGGGTTTTCATTTGAAGCCAATTTCACAATTTTGTCTAATTGATATTCTTTTTTGACCTCTTCAATTGGTTTCCCAGGTTGATACGGTTTTAGCTGTTTTAATTGATCTTTGATTTGCAAAATGTTTCACCTCATTTGAATGAATAGAGGGGACTAAATGTTTTTGCATATGTTTCAAATTCTCTTAAAGCCTCTTGGCGTGTATCACTTGCTACTAATTGTTCTTGAAGCTCTTCAATTTTTTTGACAAGCGCACTGCCGACAACGACACCATCACTCATTTTATTCATTGAGTCTACTTGTTCTCTTGTTGAAATACCAAAACCTACAGCAACTGGTATTTGACTCAACTGTTTCACTTGTTGAATAAAATCTGTAATCGATGCGTCGAAAGATTGTCTAACACCTGTGACGCCGAGAGATGAAACACAATACACAAAACCTTCTGCCTGCTCTACAATTTTTTCTAATCGTTCCTTGCTTGTTGGTGCAACGAGTGATATATATGAAATGTCGTGTGCTTGACAGTTCTTCTGCAGCTCGCTACTCTCTTCAAAAGGCAAGTCGGGTGTTAAGAGCCCCGAAATATGATTTTTGCGCAGTAAAGCGAAAAAGTATTCTGTGTCTAATTGTAACACAGGATTATAATACGTAAATAGAATTACAGGAATTTTTACGCCGTTTTTTTTCATCTTTCCTGCTAATTCTATCGCTTTTACGATATTCATACCATGATGAAGTGCTCTTTTAGAAGCTCTTTGAATGACAGGGCCGTCCGCTAACGGATCGGAATACGGAACACCTAGTTCAATCGCATGTGCCCCTGCTGCTTGAAGCGCGAGGGCTAAATCAATGGTGATCTCTTCTGATGGATCACCCGCTGTAATAAATGGAATAAATAATTTCTGACCTTGCTCTAATTGAAATGTGATCATTTTGTTTCACCCTCACTTTCAAGCACATTCATTAATGTATGCACGTCCTTATCTCCTCTGCCTGACAAGCAGACAAGAACAATGTCGTCTTCACTCATGTTCTGGCTCATTTCAAACGCTTTTGCTAAAGCATGTGCAGATTCGATCGCTGGCAGGATTCCTTCTTTTTCTGTGAGCAGCTTTAACGCATCTAGTGCTTCTTGATCTGTCGCACTCACATATTGAACCCGGCCGCTCGCATGCAAATACGCATGCTCTGGCCCGATCCCCGGATAGTCTAATCCAGCTGAAATCGAATAAGGCTCAATAATTTGACCAAATTCATCTTGAATCAAGTATGTCAAAGATCCATGTATGACACCTTTTGTCCCTTTCGTGATGGTCGCTGCATGAAGCGGAGTGTCGATTCCTTTCCCAGCAGCTTCTACACCAATGATATCGACCTCTTCATCTAAGAACGCCCGGTACATCCCTATCGCATTGCTCCCTCCGCCAACACAGGCAACGACTTTATGAGGAAGCTGCCCTTCCTTTTCAAGTATCTGAGCTTTTGCCTCATCTCCGATCATCCGCTGAAATTCACTGACGATTTGAGGATACGGATGAGGTCCAACGACTGAGCCGATCATATAAAAGTGGTCACTGCAATGCTGGACCCAATAGCGGATGGCTTCATTGGTTGCATCCTTTAATGTTCCGTTCCCGCTTGTGACAGGTATGACTTCAGCGCCGAGCAGTTTCATTCGGAACACATTGAGTGATTGTCTTTCCACATCTTCTTTTCCCATAAATACAGTGCAGGATAAACCGAATTTTGCGGCCACTGTTGCAGCAGCTACACCGTGCTGACCTGCTCCTGTTTCGGCGATGATATTTGATTTTCCCATTTTTTTCGCTAGCAGTGCCTGCCCAAGCGCATTGTTAATTTTATGAGCGCCTGTATGGTTTAAATCTTCTCTTTTTAAATAGATTTTAGCACCACCGAGATATGCCGATAATTGATCAGCGTATGTGAGTGCAGTTGGTCTGCCTGAATAGTTTTTCAAAAGCGATATATATTCCTTTTGAAAAGCAGGGTCTTCTTTTAATTCACGAAAAGCTTGTTCGATCTCTTCTAGTGGCTGCATGAGCGTTTCAGGAACGAATTTCCCTCCAAATTCTCCATATCTGCCAATCTCATTTGGATATGCGTACATGGTTCAACATCCTTTCTTCGAGCGCTTTCATCTTTGTACTGCTTTTCTTCCCGTTTTCTTCTATACCGCTTGAAAGGTCTATGGCGTCTGGACCAAAAGCAAGCAGATCTATTATGGTGTCTGGCGTGATCCCGCCAGCAATGGCGCAAGTTTTTCCCAGTTGTTTTGCATGCTGAACATATGAAGGCACCGCCTCCCATGCAAAAGCTGTTCCAGAACCGCCTCTCATTCCTTTTACTTTCGCATCAATGAGAAAACCGTCGACACTTGGAGCAAATGCCGTCATATGTTCAAGTGTGTCGTTTACATCGGGCTCGTGATGGAACACTTTCCAAACGAGCGCCTTCGTTTGCTGTTTGATGTCATTTGCAACTTCTGGCGTCTCATCGCCATGAAGCTGCACAATATCTAAGGGGAGGTTGTTTGTGATCTCGCACACTTTTGGTGTTTTTTCATTCACAAATACCCCCACTATCTCTTTTTTGCATTTTACTTTTGACAGCCAGTGTTTCACTTGATCTGGATCAACTCGTCTTTTACTCGGCGCAAAAATAAAACCGATGGCATCCGCTTGAGATTGCGAGATGCATGCGACATCCTCTTGTGAGACAGCCCCGCAATATTTTAAGTAAGGCTTACTTTTCTTCATTCTCCGAACAATGCCTGAACGGCTTTCTCCTGTGATTGTTCCCTCATTAAAGATTCACCAACAAGAACGGCATTTGCTCCGTGCTGTTTCACAAAGGTCAGATCATCAAATGTCCTTATGCCGCTTTCACTTACTAGTAATACGTCTTTTGGAACAAGTGGCGCGATCTCTTTTGTTTGTTCAACAGTTGTTGTAAACGTATTGAGATTCCGGTTGTTCACACCGATAATCTCAGGAGTAAATAGGTGTAAGATCTTTTCTAGTGTATGTGCTGCATGTACTTCAACGAGGACATCCAGTCCTTTTTCTTTCGCTTCTGTATAGAGCTCATACAGCTTTTGCGGCTCAAGTACCTCTCCGATTAATAAAATGGCATCTGCCCCTATCCGTTTCGATTCTTCTACTTGTATAGAGTCAATAATGAAATCTTTTCTTAAAATAGGACGTGTGATGTGTTCTTTAATAAGAGACAAATATTCGTTTTTCCCTTGGAAAAACGGTTCATCCGTTAAGACAGATAAACAATCTGCATTTGATGCTTCGTATGCTTTTGCTGTCTGTAAAGGATCAAAATGAGGCTGAATGATGCCTTTGGAAGGAGACGCTTTTTTCACCTCAGCAATCAGTCCGATCGAGCGGTGAGGATTCATAAGGGCTTCTTTAAATGATTGTCTTTCATAATGTCCTTCCTCAGGTAATTGCAAGGTTTGCACATGTTCTTTTTTACGGGCGATAATTTGATTAAGCATAGATCTCTTCCTCTTTCGTTTTTTGTTTTAGACGGGCTAATTGTTCTTTAGCTGATCCGTTTTTGATCGTTTCTAATGCTTTCATTGTGCCTGCCATCAGACTCTCTGCTTTTCCTGCCACATATAATGCGGCCCCAGCATTAAGCGCTGTAATATGAAGCGGTGCTCCACCCGCTTGATAATTCAATATATTCTGAATCAATTTGGCGCTTTCTTCTGGTGATTGGACCTGAATGTCTGATAAATGCCCTTTTTCAAGTCCGAAGTCTTCTGGGTTTAACGTATATTCTGTCATGACACCTTTTTTGAGTTCAATGATGTATGAATTTGCTGTAATGGTTAATTCATCCAGCCCATCATCTCCGCAAACAAACAGGACATGTTCTGGCTCTAAAGGAGCAAGAGCTTTCGCCATGAGCTTTGCCTTTTCCTTTGCATACACACCGATGATTTGCTTTTTGGCCTGCATCGGGTGGCAAAGCGGTCCTAATAAGTTAAATACCGTCCGAAATCCGAGCTGCTTGCGTACGGTGGCTACTTGTTTCATAGAAGAATGATAGAGCGGTGCAAATAAAAAGCCCATGTTTTTCTGCTGTATTTGCCGTCTTGTTTCTTCAGGTGTGGATTGAATTTGAATACCAAGACATTCTAGCACGTCAGCACTCCCGCTTTTAGAGGAGACGGAACGATTTCCGTGCTTGGCGATTTTCGCCCCAGCAGCCGAAGCAACGATGGCAGCGGCTGTTGATATATTAAATGTTGATAAACCGTCGCCTCCTGTCCCGCACGTATCAACGACATCAAGTGACCTTTCTACTGGTGCTGCATGCTGCCTCATGGCTTTCACGAAGCCTGTCATTTCTTCGGCGGTTTCTCCTCGATGCGCTAAAATAGACAGACTAGCAGCGACTTCAGCATCTGTTAACGAGCCGCTCATCATATCATGCATCAGGCCATTCGCTTCTTTTTCTGATAGTTTTCCTCCATTAACAAGAGCTGATAGTCGTTGATTCATTTGGCACACTCTCCTTTTCTGAGAAAATATGTTCAGCAAGCTGAATGGCTTTTAGAAGTGCTCCTGCCTTATTACACGTCTCTTCCCATTCGTTTTCTGGAACGGAATCAGCGACAATGCCGGCACCTGCTTGTATAGAAGCAGTCTGATGTTTGACGCTCATTGTGCGAATGGTAATACAGGAATCGATATTGCCGTCGAAACCAATATAGGCAATACAGCCGCCATACGTCTCTCTTGGCTCAGGCTCCATTTCGTTTAATAATTGCATCGCCCTAATTTTGGGGGCGCCTGTCAATGTGCCTGCTGGAAAAGCGGACATAAGTGCGTCTACTGGATGTGTATCCTGCTTCAGCTTCCCTGTCACAATAGAAATAATGTGCATGACGTGCGAAAAATTCACGACTTTTGTAAAAGTTGGGACAGACACACTGCCGTATTCTGCCACACGTCCCACATCATTTCGAGCCAGATCCACCAGCATGTAATGTTCTGCTTTTTCTTTTTCATCATCGAGCAACTCTCTTGCTAGTGCATCATCTTCTTCTTTTGTCATTCCTCGTTTTCTTGTACCAGCAATTGGATGGATTTCTAAGTGTCCGTTTTTCGCATGGATTAATCGTTCTGGCGAGCTTCCGACTAAGTCTCGATCTTTTAATTTCATAAAATACATATACGGTGATGGATTGACGATCCGAAGCACACGATATAATTCAAATGAGCTCACTGTCACTGGAATGTCAAAACGCTGAGAAAGTACACCCTGGAAGATATCACCCGCTCGAATATACTCCTTGATTTTTTCGACATCCTTTAAAAATTTTGCTTTTTCATAGGTAGACGTCACCTGTTCAAAAGAAGGGGATTCATTCATATTCCCTGAGATAATCAATTCTTTCATATCAATTTTTGTATGAAGCTGCTGTATCATCAGTTCAAGCTGCTTTTGACTTTCTCGATAAACCAGAATTTTTTCTTCCTCTGTTTCATGACCGTTCAGCTGCGTGTACTGAATAAAATGAACTTGGTTTGTTTCGTGATCAAATGCGATCATTGTTTGGCAAACAAATAATGTGCAATTATCTGTTGTTGATGCATTCGGATGCGGCTTGACAGACTGCTCAATGTTGGGGATGAGGTCGTAACTTAAGTACCCTACGGCTCCGCCAGTAAATGGGATATCAATTTCAGGTGTCTTGATTTGATATTGCTCTTTCATCCAGTCAAGCAACTCTTTCAGCTCCGCTTTTTGCATCACTGACTTTCCCGCAGCGTCACGAGCAATATAATGGTCTTGCTCGTCATGTAATGTTAAAAAAGGATGTAATCCGATAAAGGAATATCTCGACCAGCTAGAAGATTCGTCTTTGCTTTCTAGCAAATACACAATATCCTGTTTCAGTTTCTCAACAATTTGAATGGGTGAGAGCGTATCAACTGTAATGGTTTCAACAATCGGGATGGTTTTGTAAAACTGACTGTCTCTTAAAAATTGGGTAAGGTTTGATTGGGATTTCATAAGCACACTCCTTAAATGGAATTAAGGAGAATGAGGGGACATCTTGAGGATTTGTTTGAGTATACGAAATAAGCCTAAAAGAGGCTTCGCTCTTTTAGGCAGTATGATTAAATAGAAGTATCGTATCTCTGCTCAACTCTACTCATCTCAACTACCCTAGTCTCATTCTCATCTTCGCTAAGCTTGCAATGCCGTTCACACCTGTGTGTAAACTTCGGCTGTTCATATCGTATTATAATTCCTTGTTTTTTGTCAACTGTAAATCAGGCCGAAGCGTGACAGCCTCTTCCAAGTATACGTGCTGGATGTCTTCCTGCTTGACATCTGTCTGAACGGTCATTAAAACGCGAATACACTTCTTTAGACCTCCATCAATGTCAAGCTCTTGCATACAAGTGACAGGCACATAGGTCCATCCTTCAAACTGCCTGAGTGCTTTTGCTGGAAAAACAGAGTGAATATCTTGTGTAGCTGAAATCAAGATCTGCACGACACGCTCTGGATCTACTTGATTTTTTGAAATGATCGCTTCTAGCAGCTGCTTCGTTTTGGTTAACACTTCTGTTTCTGTATCTTCTGTCACAGTTGTAGCCCCGCGTATCCCGCGAAACATCATAGACAGCCCTCCTCCCGTTTCCATTCTTCGAGCCAGTGATACAGCTCATCTTTTGTGAAAGATTGCAGGGTGACGTCTCCAACTTGTTTTAGCAAAACAAACTGAACACTCCCGCCTCTTGCCTTCTTATCACCAATCATGCGATCGACAAATGTTTTGGTTGAAATCGTTTGTGTGACTTGTACTGGGAACCCTAGTTCTTTCATCCACAATTTAAGTTTCTCACGATCTAGGCTGAGTCCTTGCTCTTTTTCACTGACATATAAAGCAAACTGCATGCCAATTGCAATGGCATCTCCATGCGTGATCGCACCGTATCCATACTCCGCTTCAATGGCATGCCCTAGTGTATGACCTAAATTCAAATATGCCCGCACACCTTGTTCTTTTTCATCTTCTTGAACAATGGATGCTTTCACTTGAATCCCTTGATAAAGCATATGTGCCAGTTCATCCTTTGATAATTCTGTCAACGAACGAATGGACATCAGTTCTGATAAAAAGACTTCACTTGAAATCAGTGCATGTTTTATCACTTCTGCAAAGCCTGATCTCAGCTCTATTGGTGAGAGTGTCTCTAGCATACTTGTATCATAGATGACAGCAGCCGGTTGATGAAACGCACCAATTAAATTTTTGCCGAGCGGATGATTGATTCCGGTTTTTCCGCCGACTGCACTATCATGTGCAAGCAGCGTGGTCGGTACTTGAATAAAATCAATGCCTCTCATATAAGTGGCAGCAGCAAAGCCAGCCAAGTCTCCAATCACCCCGCCTCCTAATGCAATGATACATGAGGAGCGGTCGAGTTGAAATTGGATGGCTTTCGTATGAATCTGCTCAAACTGCGCAAAAGATTTTGATTGTTCTCCGTTTGGCACCACTACTTTTTGTACAGACCATTTCTGTTTAAGTAATTGAACCATTTCATCTCCATAAAGGGCATCGACGGCTGAATCTGTCACGATGAAGAGCTTCGTGTAGGATCGCCCAGTGGAAGTAATCAAGTCTACGATATTTTGTCTAATCCCATCACCGATATATACAGGATAAGTGGCTGAAGACGTCTTCACTTCCAGTGTTTTCATTAAAACTCCCTCTGAAGCTTGCGCATTTTGTCCACATTTTCTTTAATGCGGTCAATTTGATCAAGACCAAACTGCTCAACCACTGCATTGGCGATTTCCCATGCAACGACTGCTTCTGCGACAACACTTGCGGCAGGAACAGCACAGCTGTCAGAACGCTCAATACTTGCAGAGAAAGGTTCTTTTGTCTCAATATCCACGCTTTGCAATGGTTTGTATAAGGTTGGGATTGGTTTCATAACCCCTCTTACGACGATTGGCATGCCAGTTGACATTCCGCCTTCAAGACCACCTAAGCGATTTGTTTTTCTCGTATAGCCTTTTTCTTCATCCCAGATGATTTCATCATGAACTTCACTGCCATTTTTAGAAGCCGCCTCAAAGCCAATACCGAATTCAACTCCTTTAAAAGCGTTGATACTCAGTACTGCGCCTGCAAGCTTGCTATCCAGTTTGCGGTCATAGTGCACATAGCTGCCGACTCCAACTGGCATCCCTTCAACGATGACTTCGACAATACCACCAATTGAATCGCCGTTTTTCTTCGCTTCGTCAATGGCATCCATCATTTTTTGACCAGCTTCACTGTCATAGCAGCGAACAGGTGATTCTTCTGTTACTTTTTGCAAATCTTCAATAGATTCATAAGCGATATGGGAAGCTTTTACTCCACCAATTTCAAGGACATGACCAGCCACTTTGATTCCAAGGTGAGCCAAAATTTGTTTCGCTACTGCACCTGCTGCTACACGAACCGTTGTCTCGCGTGCTGATGAGCGCTCTAATACGTTTCTCATATCACGGTGACCATATTTAATCGCACCATTTAAATCTGCATGCCCTGGTCTTGGACGAGAGATTTGACGCTTCATTTCACTCTCTTCTTCTTCAGTAATTGGCTCTGCACCCATGACCTTTGTCCAGTGCTTCCAATCATTATTTTCAACAACAAGTGCAATAGGAGAACCTAATGTTTTCCCGTGGCGGACACCACTTAACACTTTCGCTTGGTCTTTTTCAATCTGCATTCTTCTTCCGCGGCCATGACCTTTTTGTCTTCTAGCCAGTTCATAATTGATGTCATCCTGCTCTATGTAAAGTCCCGCTGGAACTCCTTCAATAATTGTGGTCAGTTGTGGACCATGTGATTCACCTGCTGTTAAGTACCTCATGACTTATTCTCCCTTCATCGCATTAACGCTTTTAAGTAAAACTATGATAACACACTTCCTACTAAAAAGTCAGCTACTACCCCTTCTTTTGATAAAAGAAAGTATCAGCAGAGGTTAATCCAAACTTTTCTGGGTGAAAAATTTGTTCTGTAGAACCAACAAATAATACGCCGTTTTGCTTTAAACTGCTGCTCATTTTTAAGTAAATTTCTTCTTTCGCCTCTTCTGTAAAGTAGATAAGGACATTTCTACACACGATGAGATCCAGCTGTTTTTCATATGGATCTGCTAAAAGGTTGTGTTTCTTAAATTGAATGTGCTTTCGAATCTCATCCTTCACCGTGTAAAATGAAGAATCTTCTTTGGTGAAATATTTTTGCTTAATTTGATCTGGCACCTCTTGCAAAGATCGTTCATGATATCTTCCTTTTTGCGCGGATTGCAGGACTTTATCATCTATATCCGTTGCAATAATTTGGAAGTCCTTCACAAGCGGATGGCTTGATAGCAGCATTGAGAGTGTATACGGCTCTTCTCCAGTTGAGCAAGCTGCACTCCATATTTTTAGGGTGCCGCTGTTTTTTGAAAGCAGCGGCAGGATTTTTTGATCAAGTACTTCCCAGCGCTGATAGTTTCGGTAAAATTCTGACACATTGATCGTCATTCGATCCATCGTTTCATCTAATAGCGCTTTGTCCTTTTCAAGAGCAGACGCAAATGCCTCAAAATCTTTATATCCTTTTTTATCATAAAGAGATGTTAATCTTCGTTTCATTTGTGCTTCTTTATATAAATTCAGATCTACCCCAGTTAGTTTTTTCCATTTTCCAACAAATACTTGATACTGATCCATCAATGTCCTCTCCTGTCTCATCTATCTTTGTCCTAGTATAGCTGTTTTTATCATAAATTTGTATCATCTCATGCGAAAATTCGGATAGAAATCTCAATATAAAAAAGCCAAAGTGATCATTTGATGAACACTTTGGCTTGAACATTAATAAATCCAGCTTGAGATCGTTTGATCCCAGTTTGTCAGTTCTTCTTGTTTGAAGAACAGGTTGATTTCTCTTTCGGCACTTTCTGGTGAGTCTGAGCCATGGATAATGTTTTTGCCAACAGTTAATCCATAGTCGCCTCTTATTGTTCCTGGAAGCGCTTCCTTCGGATTTGTCTTTCCAATTATCTGCCTTGTTACGTCAACGACTTGTTCACCTTGCCATACCATCGCAAATACAGGTCCTGACGTAATAAAGTCAACCAATTCACCGAAAAATGGTTTTTCTTTATGCTCTCCGTAATGTGTTTCTGCTACTTCTTTTGGAATGCTCATGAGCTTTGCTCCAACAAGCTGAAGCCCCTTTTTTTCGAATCTTGACACAATTTCACCGATTAATTGTCTTTCCACACCATCAGGCTTGACCATAAGAAATGTTTTGTCCATATACGTTTTCCACCCCGTCATTATGTATGTATAGGCTTACATTGTTACAAAGTGATCGTATCATTTTTTTTTATAATAATCAATTTTTGACAAAAAATTTCACAAAAAAACCAATCAACGAAACGTTGATCAGAATTTTCGTTTACCTATATATTTTGCAATCGACGCTAATGAAGATTTAGCCCGCCCGCGCGGAAGTTGATCGAGCTGTTCAAATGCTTTTTTCAAATACATTTCACTCACTCGAATGGAACGGTCGATCGCATCTGTTTGTTTGAGATGTTCAATCACAGGTTTCAGCTGCTTTTCCGTCGTTTCACTATTGATCAGCTTCAACTGACCTTCTAACGTCGGGTTCTGAAGCGCGTATAAAACGGGAAGAGTGACATTTCCTTGTAAAAGGTCCCCGCCAACAGGTTTGCCTAATTCTTCTTCAGTTGATGTAAAATCAAGGACATCATCAATGATCTGGTACGACATACCAACATAGTACCCAAACCAGTAAAGGGCTTTATGTGTTTTTTCATCTGTTCCAGCTGCAATCGCACCTAATTGGCAGCTGCCTGCAATAAGCAAGGCTGTTTTTCGTTTAATTCTTCTTAAATATGTACGAAGGTTTTGGTCCATGTTGTATTTATCTTTGACTTGTTCTATTTCCCCAAGACAGAGCTCGACGACCATTTTTGACAAAATTTCATGTGCCATTGGGTGATTGATTTTCGTCATGTACTCGAGTGACCTTGCAAATAAGTAATCCCCCGTGTACATCGCAATTCTGTTGTCCCATTTTGCTTTAATCGTCGGTTTTCCTCTTCTTAGTTCTGCATCATCAATGACATCGTCATGGACAAGTGATGCCATATGAATTAATTCAAGCGCTACGGCTACATATTTAATTTTATTAATATCATAGTCACCAAACATGCCTGAAAGGAGAACAAAAACGGGGCGGATTCGTTTTCCGCCCGCTTGCAGCAAATGAAGACCGGCTTCACTTAATAATGCATAATCAGAGCGAACGGTTTGTTCAAGCTCTTTTTCAATTATATCGATATCATGATTTAGAAAAGAAATCATTGCTTTTAGTTTCATTATTTTCACCCAAATATCGTTTATTCAAAGCTTCTTTCCGATATGTGTTGCTGCTACACCGCCTGTAAATGGATGATACGAGACATCAGACAGACCGGCCTCTTCAAAAAGAGACGCCAGTTCTTTCATGCCAGGGAACGTTTTGGCTGATTCTTGAAGCCATGAATACTCCTGATAGCTTTTGGCAAACAGCTTGCCAAAGAGCGGCATGATGTATTTGAAATAGACATAATACCCTTGTTTAAACCCAATCATCTCAGGCTGTGATGTTTCAAGGCAGACAACCATTCCACCGGGTTTTACCACTCGTGTCATTTCCTTTAGCACTGTTAAGTAATCAGGGACATTTCGAAGGCCAAAACCGATTGTGACATAATCAAATGAGTTGTCCTCAAAGGGAAGCTCCATTGCATTGCCGTGGAGCAGCTCAATTTGATTGTAGCCACCTGTTTTCACCTTCGTTTCGCCAACACTCAGCATATTTTTACTGAAGTCAAGGCCTTTGACCTCGCCTGTTTCTCCAACTGCGTCTGCAAGCGCAATCGTCCAATCGGCAGTTCCGCAACATACATCTAGCGCTTTGGCTCCTTTTTGAACATTCATGAGCTTCATTGTTTTATCGCGCCATTTTTTATGCTGTTTAAAGCTAATGACAGAGTTCATTTGGTCATAGTTTTTATAAATTTTTTCAAATACACCGTGTACTCGCTGTTCTTTTGATTGCTGCATGACTTACCCTTCTTCCACTTTCTGATGGTACGCAGGTTCATTTTTCATATGATCCAAGCGATTTAATAGCTCTTTTTGAACGATCGGAGATGAAACTAGATGCTCCTTGATTGATCGTTTGGCCTTTTCATAGCCTTCACTTTCAAAGTTGTCAAAACATGTATAGGCGTCCGTATAGCTATCGTTCAAAAAAAGTTTTAAATGTTTGTCGTCTTCTGCTTGTTTCATAAAACGTTTATAAACAAGGAAGCGACTTGCAATTTCATTCCAATGCGTCAATTGAAAGTGCTCAGAAATTCTTTGGAATAGCGCAGATTCTACTGTAGCAACACTTTTATAAAAGTGGGCTGCATCTTGAATGGATCGATCATATAGTCTAATTTTATGTTCATTAATCTCTTTGATCGCCGTGGCGAGAGTACGGATCATGTAAATATCTTTCATGTCAGAGAGAAGAGAGTAATAGAGACCGCTGAAATAGTCTCCTGCTAGGATGGTCAACTGACGATTTTTGAACTCGTCTTGTTTGATGGCTGCAGCAGTTGTGACTTCGTCATGGGTATCAAGGGCAATTTGCACAAGCATCGCCGTTAAAATATAATTTTCTTTTTTCTCAGCATCGATTTGAGCTTCATCAAACATTGCATGAAAAAGAAGGAGCTTATCTTCATCGATGAGCGGCGCACGCAAATGCTTCGCCAAATAAGGATGAGAAAGCTTTTTGTTTAATTTTATATTCAGATTAGATAAAATTCCGTAGATGTCTTGCAAAGATATCACCCTTGTCCCAAAAATTACAGTTTCATATGTAGCTCTCTACATTGTATAGAGATTTATTATACCATATCAGGCCTGACTTTCATGCTATCAAGTGCATAGTCGTGCGTTATTTCTTTGCTTCGCTTTGAATTTCACCGAAGCTTGTTTGAATGACAGCATCGCCTCGCACTTTGATGGCTGATGTGTGCTCAGTAAATTGTGCGATAATGACTTCACCTTTATCGAGCTTTTCGGAATGGTGAAATCTTGTATCGGAACCTCTAGTTAAGCCGATCACATTGACACCATTATCAATGGCTTTAATCACCACAAAATCAGATGCTTTATTTTCACTCAATCTGTTCACCTTCCATCTATGGATTAGTCGTTTTTAATAAATGAAAGCACTTCTGCTCTTGCTGCCGCATCATTTGCAAATGTACCGCGTACGGCTGAAGTGACTGTTTTAGCGCCGGGCTTCTTCACTCCGCGCATCGTCATACACATATGCTCTGCTTCAACGACAATCATCACACCATGTGGATTTAAAGTTTCCACCATACTATCTGCAATCGTTGATGTAATGCGCTCCTGAAGCTGCGGGCGCTTTGCCACGGCTTCTACTGCTCTCGCCAGCTTGCTGAGTCCCGTTACTTTTCCGCCGCGTGGAATATAAGCGACATGGGCTTTGCCATAGAATGGCACAAGATGGTGTTCACACATTGAATGAAAAGCAATATCTTTGACAAGAACAAGTTCTTCATGATCTTCACCAAAAATGGTTTTAAAATGTTCTTTTGGATCTTCATTTAATCCCGAGAACACTTCTTCATACATTTTTGCTACTCGTTTTGGGGTATCAAGAAGTCCTTCACGATCTGGATCTTCTCCGATTGCTTTTAATATATCGCGTACCGCGTGTTCGATTAATTCTTTATTTATTTCACTCATGTATTATATCCTCCAAAGGCGATTACATTTCATTCAGATTCTAGCACACTTCAGATCCTAAAAGCAAAGGAGAGCGTTCTAAACAAACCATTTGATTCAAAAGGAAAAGCCCCTTATCAAAGGGGCTTTTCTAGACCAGTGTGAAACTGTATATGTATAACTCCTTCAATAGGATCATTACACATAACGATTATTTACCTGCCACCGCGTCTTTAAGTGCTTTACCTGGTTTGAAAGCAGGTACTTTGCTTGCAGGGATTTCGATCTCTGCACCAGTTTGTGGGTTACGTCCTTTACGAGCTGAACGCTCACGTACTTCAAAGTTACCAAAACCAATAAGTTGGATTTTGTCACCATTTTTAAGTGCATCTAAAATTGTATCAAAAACAGAATCAACTGCTTTTGTCGCGTCTTTTTTAGATAACTCGCTTGCTTCAGCAACCGCGTTAATAAGTTCTGTCTTGTTCATGCCTTTCACCTCCTCCCAAAAATATGCATTCAATAGATTGTTATCATTTCTTCACAATTCATCTTCTTTCTATACACTTTTTTTGAAAAAAAGAGCGTCTAGAAAGCGTCATACATGGCTTTTCATTAGAAAACTTCTCTTTGAAGGAATGTTTGTCCAACAAAGTGAAGATTTTCTGTAAGTAGATTAACACATATGAAATACCATATCAAGCATTTTAAAGGGAAGAATCCTTATTCGTCAAGGATTAAGGGCACTTTTGCGAACGAATATTCCTAATTTCAGCCTGAATCTGACTAATCTTTATACAATTGTCTTTTTATGACTTCACCTGCACGCAAAAAAAGACCCCCATCAATGAGAGGTCTCACATCCTATAGAATAATCGCGATCAGACCGCCTGATCCTTCGTTAATAATTCGTTCAAGCGTTTCCTTTAGTTTATACCTTGCATTTTCCGGCATCAGCGAGAGTTTTGCTTGAATGCCTTCTCTGACAAGCGAGCTGAGTGAGCGTCCAAATATATCGGAATTCCAGATAGAAAGCGGATCATCCTCAAAGTCTTGCATTAAGTATCGGACGAGCTCTTCACTTTGTTTTTCTGTTCCGATAATCGGCGCAAACTCACTTTCTACATCTACCTTAATCATATGAATAGATGGTGCGACTGCTTTTAATCTGACGCCGAATCTTGATCCTTGCCTAATGATTTCCGGCTCATCTAAACTCATATCCGACAAAGCTGGTGCCGCAATTCCATAACCAGTCTGCTTCACCATTTTTAAAGCGTCAGACACTTGATCATACTCCGTTTTCGCATGTGCAAAATCTTGCATGAGCTCAAGAAGGTGATCTTTGCCCCTAATTTCCACACCAACCACTTCTTTTAGGATATGATCATATAGATCATCCGGCGCATACAGATCAATTTCTGCGATCCCTTGACCCATTTCAATGCCTGCTAAGCCCGCTCTTTCGATAAAATCGAATTCACTGAACTGACCTACCACTCGGTCAACATCTCTTAATCTCTTAATATCCTTGACGGTTTCTTTCACTGAATCCTGATAACTCTCTCTTAGCCAATGATCTTCTTTTAGTACCATGACCCAGCTTGGCAGGTTCACATTCACCTCAAGCACTGGGAATTCATATAATGCTTCACGAAGTACACTGAGGACGTCTTGTTCTCTCATACTTTCGACACTCATCGCGAGTACAGGAATATCATATTTTTGACTAAGTTCCTGCCGCAGTGCTTCTGTTTCAGGGTGATAAGGTCTCACAGAGTTGATCACCATAATAAACGGCTTTCCAACTTCTTTGAGTTCGTCAATGACACGTTCTTCTGATTCAATATAGTCATGTCTTGGGATTTCCCCAATGGATCCATCTGTTGTAATCACAACACCAATGGTTGAATGCTCTTGAATGACCTTGCGTGTACCAATTTCCGCTGCTTCATGAAACGGGATTGGCTCTTCATACCACGGCGTATTAATCATTCTCGGACCATTTTCATCTTCATACCCGCGTGCACCAGGCACGGTGTAGCCTACACAATCGACAAGCCTAATGTTGACATCCAGGCCGTCACTCACGTGAATGGATGCCGCTTGATTTGGCACAAATTTTGGCTCTGTGGTCATAATGGTTTTTCCTGCTGCGCTTTGCGGCAATTCATCCTGTGCTCTTGCACGGTCTGCCTCATTATTGATATTCGGGAGCACCACGAGCTCCATAAACTTTTTAATAAACGTAGATTTCCCTGTACGAACAGCTCCAACGACTCCTAAATATATATCGCCTCCTGTTCGTTCAGCGATATCCTTGAAAATATCGACTTTTTCCAAGTGATCCCCTCCCGGACTTGCTATCCTCGTTTTCAAATAAAATACTCTATACTTCAATCAAACGGTGCTTGAAAGGTGTCAGGACAATATATGTGTATGACGTTGTCCTATTTGAATATGACACCTTTTTTGTTTTGAGAGTATGTTTAGCCATAAAAAAACCTTTCTCCTCATTTATATGCAGAGGAGAAAGGTTCATTCTTGTTTATGACGTCTTTTTTTCTAAAAAAGCCGGCTCACCTTTTTTGTTGATCGTATATGGAACAGAAAACGCTGGTACAAACGGGGTTTCCTGCCAATAGACATCTTGAATATTTTCACCTGGTTTCAGCTTTTGTTTCGTATTTTTCAAAATCTGGGCAAAATCACTGCGATAGTCAACATAGATTTCGCCATTTGAGGAAATCAGTAATGGAAGTGATTCACCCGTGACAGGGCTCGTCACTGTAGGCGGTGCTTTTAACCCTAGTTTTTTTTCATTTAACGTATATAAATCTTTGGATACTACTTTGCCATATGGCGGATATGTATGTTCATCTTGATATATTTTGATCCTCAGACGTAATTCACTGATCGTTTGTGTCATTTTGACATCAAGCAGTTTCACCGTTGGGTTTTGTTCGACGTCTGTGAGGACATAGATATATTCGCCCCCGCCTTCAAAAGATGTCGACGGTACATCGTGTAAATATCTTGGTGACAGACGCTTAAAGTCAATGACATACTTCTGATAAATAGGTGTGTCGCCTTCTTTTGTTTCAATCGGTAAAAGGCCATTTGTCGCTTTTTGAAAGTCTTCAATCGCTGTCTGCACACTTTGCAGCTGCTCTTTATATGGCACGCGGTTTTCAGCTTTGCGATTCTCTGGATAGAGGCACCCCGTAAGTAAAATAAGTGTTAACAGCATGACACTGATTTTTGCTTTGATCATCACATTCTTCCTTTTTCTTTATTCATTGACCGGCCCGCTAACTACAACTAAAAACACAATGATACCTGATATGAGCATCAAGCTGTACGCAACAGTCGAAGCTGTTATTTTCAGAAATCGGCTCTTCAGCTTAAACCTACTCAAATAAATGGTTACAACGGCTAAAAACATGAGCCCCATTGAACCAAGCGCAAACCACATCTTGATTAAAGCAAAACTCATCGTGCCTGTCCCCCTTTAATATAAACGAATTGTAAGCGTTTATATTTCATTCTAAACCAAAATTAAGTAAAATATCAATCATTTTTCCAATCATTCAGAAAAAAGTGCATAAAAAAACTGAAGCAAAGAGGGGGACTCTGCTTCAGTCATTAGGTCGACTATTTTTCCTCATTCTGTAGAGGCAAAGCTCTATTCAAACTTCATTGTTATGTTATGCAAGTCTTCCCCTTCTTGCATCCTCTACACGCCTAAGTTCAGTCTTCCAATTACTTTGTTTGGTTTTCGAACATGTTCACAAGGTCTTCCATCTCATGTGTTTTCACACGTGCCATTAAGGATTCTACAGCATCGTCTACCTTTTTCCCTTCAAATAGGACGCCGTAAAGAGCCTCTGTAATCGGCATGCTGACCTTGTATTCTTTGGAGAGCTGATAAGCGCCTTTTGTTGTGCGAACGCCTTCGACAACCATCCCCATTTTTTCAAGCACTTCTTCGAGCTTATATCCTTTACCGAGTAAATTACCGCAGCGCCAGTTACGCGAATGAACACTTGTACATGTGACAATCAAATCTCCAACACCTGTTAATCCGGCGAACGTAAGAGGGTTTCCTCCCATTTTTGTGCCGAGGCGGGCGATTTCAGCAAGACCCCTTGTGATGAGCGCTGCTTTCGCATTATCGCCATATCCGAGTCCGTCTGTGATCCCTGCTGCAAGAGCGATGATGTTTTTCAGCGCCCCGCCAATTTCCACCCCAATCACATCAGGGTTGGTGTACACTCTAAAATTATTGTTCATGAACAAATCTTGAACAAATTGAGCTGCTTCAATATTTTCTGACGAGACAGTAACAGTTGTCGGATGACGCAAGCCAACTTCTTCAGCGTGACTTGGTCCTGACAGGACAACCACTGCTTCCCTTTTCGCTTCTGGGACTTCTTGTTCAATCATTTGAGAAATTCTAAGAAGCGTATCTGGTTCAATTCCTTTACTGACATGAACAAATGGCACCTTTGACGTAATGAACTCATTTGCCTGTTTCAATACTTCTCGAATAGCCTTTGTTGGCACAGCGACAATAATCGCATCTGTCCCTTCTAGTGCCTGTTTCATATCTGTTGTCGCTTGAATAGACGCTGGCAATGCAACATTAGGCAAGTAATCATGATTTTCATGTTTCTCGTTGATTTGATCAATTAATTCTTGTCTATGTCCCCACATGTGTACATCATGATGATTATCAGCTAATACAAGCGCAAGAGCTGTTCCCCAGCTCCCTGCTCCAAGTACTGAAATTTTCTTCATCCTGCTCACCCTTTTTATTTTCTCGCTCTCGCAAATATTTTAATTGGTGTTCCTTCAAAACCAAATGCATCTCGAATTCGGTTTTCTAGGAAACGCTCATAAGAAAAGTGCATAAGTTCTGGATCATTTACAAACACAACAAAGGACGGCGGTTTGATCGCCACTTGTGTTGCATAGTAAATTTTCAGACGCTGTCCGTTATGGGTCGGCGTTGGGTTCATTGCTACGGCATCCATGATAATATCATTTAGAATGTTCGTTTGAACGCGCATCGCATGATTTTCACTAGCGGTAATAATTGTTGGCATTAACGTGTGAATTCTCTTTTTCGTAAGAGCAGACATGAATAAGACAGGTGCATAATCAAGGAATTGAAAATGCTCGCGAATGTTTTGCTCAAATTCCTTCATTGTACGCTCGTCTTTTTCAACAGCATCCCACTTATTCACAATGATCACAACGGCTTTACCCGCTTCGTGTGCGTAGCCGGCAATACGTTTATCCTGTTCAATAATGCCTTCTTCACCATCAAGAACAACAGCGACAACATCCGATCGATCAATGGCTTTCAACGCACGGAGTACACTGTATTTCTCTGTTGTTTCAT
This sequence comes from Bacillus sp. Leaf49, assembly GCF_001426125.1. Classification (NCBI taxonomy): domain Bacteria; kingdom Bacillati; phylum Bacillota; class Bacilli; order Caryophanales; family Bacillaceae; genus Bacillus; species Bacillus sp. Leaf49. The sequence goes on from NZ_LMRK01000020.1 coordinate 337,202, forward strand.
ATACTTTCCCTTTTTTTCTCATACCGGCTGTGTCGACAATGACAAAGTCACGTTGATTGTACGTAAACATTGTATCTACAGCGTCTCTTGTTGTACCAGCGATGTTGCTGACAATGACACGTTCTTCACCGAGCATCGCATTCACCAAAGAGGATTTCCCTACATTTGGGCGGCCGATTAAGCAGAACTGGACCACTTCTTCATCATACTGTGTATCTGGTAAGTTTTTGAAATGCTCTGCGACAGCATCAAGCAGATCACCTAGACCGAGTCCGTGTGTTCCAGAAATCGGATACGGTTCGCCAAATCCAAGTGCATAAAAGTCATACACGTCGCTTCTCATTTCAGGGTTGTCCAATTTATTGACAGCAAGTACGACAGGTTTTTTCGTGCGATATAAAATTTTTGCGACTTCTTCATCCGCAGATGTGACGCCATCTCTTCCATTGACCATAAAGATAATAACATCCGCTTCATCCATTGCGATTTCAGCCTGATGGCGAATTTGCGCCAAAAACGGCTCATCTCCAATATCAATTCCACCAGTATCTATTAAATTAAAGTCATAATTTAACCATTCAGCAGAGCTATAGATTCGATCTCTTGTTACACCAGGTGTGTCTTCTACAATCGATATTCTTTCGCCTGCGATTCGATTAAAAATTGTAGATTTTCCAACGTTGGGCCTTCCAACAATGGCTACGACAGGTTTACCCATAGTACCCTTCCTTTCAATCCAGCCGCGATTCAATATGTTCATCATCATGTTTCAACCGGGATTTATAATTTTCATTCAGTTTTATGAAATAAACCCTTCAAACATGAAGGGTTCAACTTATATATTATATCAATTTTTAATCAGACCACAATGAATAACTTAAAAATGTTTGACGATCAAGTAAAGATCTTCTCCAATGCCGTGTGCAATTCCATCTAAAATGGCCTCTAAATTCATGGCATACATGTCGAGTTCTTCTTTATTTTCACAGAAAAAAACGGCTGTTCCGCCAATGACCCGCTCTTTATTTGTTGTCGCCACAGCCAATATAAATTGTTCAATGGTGTTCGCCATGCCCTATTACCTCACTTTCTTTTTAATGAAATCTGTCGGCATTCTAATGGCATTTTCTAAAATAGGCACCTCTTCTAATACACGGACAGCCAAATCTTCACGCTGCCATTGCGGTAAAATGAATACGCCAAGTGTGCCATTATTCAGATCACGTTTTGCAAGCGGACAAAGCGATGGTTCACCAGAATCTCGGTATACACCAAGCACGTTGGATAAATCAAATAAGATGGCTTGCCGCTGCCCAAGGTTTGCGATGGTTGTGGCCGAGTTAAAATTCTTCGGAGTCAAGATGAACCCCATTCCATGCTCTAAAATCAATTTTTGCTTTTCAGGCAGCCCGATATTCATAATGTAAATATCATTTACGTAAAGTCCTGCGCCGTCAAAACGAAGTTCCCCTTTTTGAATATTCACGATATCCTTTAATTGGCTCCCTGACATTAATAGTTTTGCCATGAAAAAACAAAGAATACCGACCACGGTCCCAACGACGAGCGAAAAGAAAATACAGGCGGTCGTTGTAATAAGGGCAGTAAGAATGGCAATATAATTTCGACTTTCAAAGGCGATCGCAATGCCTTCGATATATGTACTGCCTCGTGAGACAAGCTCATACGAATCCATTTGGGTCAATGTATTTCTTTCCATATTACGCACATCACGAAATTGCGTGGCTGCAAGCGTCAGAAAGGTAATGGCAGTGAATTCTTCCTGGATCAGCGCAGGCATAATAATAGCACCAAGCCCTGATGCGATAAAACCTAGCGCAATGTGAATCACTTGTCCATGAATATATGTGGGATATTGCCGATAATCAGTTCTTAGCATATAAAGCCTAGCCGCCATCCCAAAGATGACACCAATAATCACAGGAAACGTGTAATCCGTCATGTTGATTTTGCAGCCCCTTTTACTGGTTTTCTAGATGAACGGGTGTTCAAGAGTTTTTCAAGCTGACCTACACCTAATAGAAAGACAGCTCCTTGAACAGCCATGGAAAGAAACGAGAGATCTCCTATGACAATGGAAGATGTGAGGCGATGAATCGTAAGCGCATAAAGGGCTTCCCCCAGACATATAGCCATCATCCATAAAGTGATCCGTTCCGTTAACTGATGCCCATATGTTAAACACATCAAGATCAGCAAGGCAAATACAACCCAGTCCACCTTTATTATCGTGAACCAAACTGGATCATATAATGCAAAAATCATAAAAAAGGCATACGCACTGACCATGGAACCTAATTGCATGATTCGCATGATTCGATGAGCAGGTCGAAAGATCACGAATGACATGCAAGCATATAAAAAGGTCATCAAAAATCCTGCATTGATCCTAATGTCTAAAATAGAAACCATGACATGACTGCATATAATATGAATGAGAACACATACGCCCAGCACATTGCGCCACGTGCTTTTCTCCATGATAAATGTCACCATAATCCAAACGAACCATATTGACCAATAATAGTACAATGCCTCCAACCCTCATCACCTCAATTACATTATGGGAAAATCTCCAATTTTTAAACGTATGAGAAGGTGCGGGATTTGCATGAAATAAACAAGAGGTGACACCCTAATAGTTGAGGAGGGATGTATGATGGGTAAGGATAGACAGGAAAAACGCCTTAAGGCGTCAAGAAGAGTTGAGTCTGACCGTGATCAATCCATTCATCACAAAGGGGCAACAACTTTAGAAGGCCCGGAAGACGCTCGCAAAAGAAATCAATAAAAAAAGACATGTGATTACCACATGTCTCAGCGTGCAGGCAAACCCTCGCATTCAGTGTCAGTCCTGCGCATTGGTGCTCACGAATGTCAAATTCGCTCCGCAAAAAGCAGTTGTCTTTCATAGACAAAAAAAGTTTTCTTTCACGCTGAAAAGAAGACAAAGGGCTACATTTCATTTAGTCCTTTGTCTTCTTATTTCTTAAACTATAGTACGTAGTATCCACGCCTCTTTCTTTTAGCCAATGACTTGTTTCCCCTGTAAGCACAATCGGAGCTTGCCTTAGCTCCTCAATTGTTTTCATGCCAAGTACTGTCATCAACATCTTCACATCATCTTGTAGATCAATGATATCAGAGATGAGGCCCTTTTCTCCTCCACTCGTCAGGGATTTTAAGAAAAAGCCGGCTAATCCAACGGCAGACGCACCAAGAGCAATTGATTTTGTCACATCAAGTGCATCTTGAATGCCTCCAGAAGCTAGGACGGTTTGATCTGGAAAGGCTGTATGTACTTCAGCCAGACTCGCTGCAGTTGGAATTCCCCACTGGTCAAAATAGCGAAGTGCTTTTTGACGGCGCAGGTTCTCGATTTTAGAAAAATTCGTTCCCCCAAATCCACCTACATCAACACCAGCAACTCCAGCATCAAATAATTTCTTTGCTGTTTCCTTACTCATCCCAAATCCAACTTCTTTGACGACAACAGGCACCTCAATTGATTCAGCAATGGCTGAGATCCGCTCAACAGCACCTCTGAAATCACAATCTCCTTCAGGCATGACGATCTCTTGAATCACGTTTAAGTGAATTTGGAGCATGTTTGCCCCCAGCATGTCAACGGCATCCCGTGCTTGCTGAATTGTCGCCTCACTGCCCAAATTGGCAAAAACGAGTCCATCTGGATTCACCTTTCGAACCACTTCATACGTACGACGTTCGTCTGCATCTTTCAGTGCAGCCATTTGTGATCCGACTGCTACTGGAATATTGGTTTCCTTCGCTGCGATAGATAAAGAGCGATTAATCTCATAGGTCGATTCTCCGCCTCCACCAGTCATTGCATTGATAAAAATTGGCGAACCGAAAGTCAGTCCGCCAATTGTCGTATGTGTATCAATTTGTGATGTCGCAAGATCTGGTAAACTGGCGTGAACGAAGGAAACATCTTGTAAACCTGTTGCTGCATGCTGGCCAGTCGACAAAGCATGCTCAATATGCTGTTTCTTTCTTTCTGCTCGCGTCAATTTTGATCACCAAATTATTTTAGTTTATTGAGTTTATCACCAATCAGGTCACCAAGCTGGAATCCGCTTGTATTTTCTTCTTTCGCCTGATATTGACGGTAATCCTCTTCGATTTGTTTTTCAGGATTCTCTTCTAATTCACGAATGCTAAGTGAAATGCGCTCTTCATCTTCATTGACATCAAGCACTTTCACTTTCACAGTCTGCCCTTCTTCAAGGACTTCTTGAGGAGTACCGATATGTTTGTGTGAAATTTGGGAAATATGCACAAGTCCTTCTACACCTGGCAGAATTTCAACAAATGCTCCAAAGCTCACAAGACGTTGAACGGTTCCTTCAAGAACATCACCTTGTTTTACCTTTTCACCAATTTGGCTCCAAGGTCCTGGTAATGTTTCTTTAATAGATAGTGAGATACGTTCGTTATCGCGGTCAACAGCAAGAACTTTGACTTTCACTTCCTGTCCTTCTTCAACAACGTCAGATGGCTTTTCGACATGCGCATGGGATAGTTGAGAAATGTGAACTAATCCATCAATGCCGCCAATGTCAACAAATGCACCAAAGTCCGTCAGGCGCTGCACTTTTCCATCAATCACACTGCCTACTGCAAGCTTTTGCAGGAAGTCTTGCTTCTTGTCTAATTGTTCTTGCTCAACGACTGCACGATGCGATAGAATCACGCGGTTTTTTTCGCGGTCAAGCTCTACCACAACAAGCGAGAGTGTTTTTCCTTTGTAGTCAGTGAAGTCTTCTACATAGTGTGCCTCAACAAGAGACGCAGGAATAAATCCGCGAACACCAATGTCGACCACTAGACCACCTTTGACAACGTCTTTTACTTCTGCTTCAAATACTTCTTTTGTTTCAAACTTTTTCTCTAGGTCTTCCCAAGCGCGGTCTGCATCAACAGCACGTTTCGATAAAATCAAAGCATCGTCTTCGACCTTTGTTACTTTAAGCTCTAACTCGTCGCCATCTTTCACGACATCTGATGCTTTTTCAACGTGAAGACTTGATAATTCACTGATTGGGATGATCCCAGGTTGTTTCACATTGACGATATCTACATTGACATGCTTGTCCTCAACTTTAGAAACAATCCCTTTCACTACATCTCCAACCTCTGGTACCTGAACATCGATTTGATTCATTTCCTCTGTCATTTCGATAACCTCCTTGGTCCAAACCTACACAGCTTAGTTAAAACGACTGGGTGAATATGTGTCCTTAGCATGATGATTGCCAGCCGAATATGTATTATAGAAACATTCAAATCAACAGAATTGCTTGAATGATCAATAAAAATAGTATTAGTATAAACTTCTAATAAAAGACCTTGTTTGTCAAGAGATAAACCTCTAACTTATAAAAGTTTTCTAAAATTTCTTACTGTTTTTCTACACGCTCTGCTGCATCTAAAATTTTACCTGCAACCTCTTGAATAGAAAGGGAAGTCGTGTCAATTTCAATGGCATCATCTGCTTTCTTCAGCGGTGATACCTCCCGCTCAGAATCAAGCTTGTCACGTCTTGCAATCTCTTCGATCAGCTGATCGTAATTGACATCATAGCCTTTTTTCTGATTTTCTTCAAAACGACGTTTTGCTCTTTCCTCTACTGACGCAAGCAAGAAAATTTTCACTTCTGCATCTGGAAGAACATGCGTGCCAATGTCTCTTCCATCCATGACGACACCGCCTCGGTTCCCCAGCTCTTGCTGCCTGCGGACCATTTCTTCCCGGACAGCTCTATGCTTTGCAACAACAGAGACTTGATTGCTTACGCGGTCTGTTCTGATGTCTTCTGTGACATCGATCGTGTCTAAATGTACTTTTTGACCTTCGTCAGTTGACACAAGTTCAATGACTGTGTTTTTCAATAACGCATCAAGTGCCTGTTCGTCTTCAAGGTCTACGCCTTGATTGAGTGCTGCAAGTGTAATTGCGCGGTACATCGCACCTGTATCGATATAAATATATGATTTTTTCGCTGCGACAATTTTTGCCACAGTGCTTTTTCCTGCTGCAGCAGGACCGTCAATTGCGATAGATAATTTCTTTTTCATAATACCTCTCCTTGATTGAATCTCCCTTATGAATTGTAACACGATCACCGCTCAAACGGGGGAATTTTCTATCAATCCTTTTGCTTAAATGTCTCAATCCAATCTTCAATGCTCATGTTATTCACACCCTCGTATTGTACGACTTTTGACAAAAATAGTTCTCCTTTCGTCAAGTGAAGGGTGACCTGAACCGCCAAAAGCAAAATGAGCTGAATGAGCACTGCTTTGAATAGCCATCTTTCCATTGTTTTCATACAAAAAGCCTCCAACGCTAGATTCTTCCTCTCTAGTATGGAAGCTTTTGACAACCTTTATTCTTATACTTTTTTCACACGTGTTAGAAGCTGCTGCTGGAAGCAATACTTCATGATGTGTTGCTGGTGGTCGTTTGTGATTTCAGTAAATTCCATGATCGCTCTTGTTTTCCCCGTCTGTTCATCTTGATAAACACGATTCATTTCTGCAATCGCTTTAATTTTCACTGGTTCTTTCAGTGAAAGTTCAAACTCTGTGACGACCTCGCCATATTCTTTTAGTGAGACACCTTCTGGAACAGCAATTGCTACACCGCCAGCACTCATATTGACAATAAATGTGTCGAAGGTTTCTTCACCATTTTGCGTAATGGACGCTTTCACCATCGTATCCACTCGAAGATATTCTCTTCGCTGAAGCCGAATCATTTCTTCTTTTGGCGGAATCGAAACGACAATCATCGGGATATCTTCTTTTCTTTTCCCAATGACTTTGCTTGTACATTTGTATGGAATTTGATTTTCATCGAAAAAGAAGACGGTGATTTCTGTTTCTTGATTTAAATAGATCGTGCGCCCCGTTTCTTTATCAGCTGGATAATTAATGCAAATATCATCGTTATTATTTTCCAAAACTTTCGATTTTGCGGTTTTCACTTCTTTGTTCTCATTGACATACTCAATTGTGATTGCATCCCCTATTTGTAACATTCCTCATCACTCTTTTCATCTGTGAAATCGTATCCTCTCTTATATTAAACCATGTATAAAACAAAAGGAAAAGGCTTATTCGCCTTTTCCTCGCTTCCTTTTCTATAGGTCTTTATATATAGGTTCTGCATTTTTTAGTTTATCTACTCTTTCTTCTTTTCCAGTATCTGCATTAATGAACATTCGGTACGTGTCGTTTTTAATGGTTCCTAAAAACTCATAGCAGAGAACTTCCTCTGACATATCATTTTGAACAAGAGCTACATGTGTATCCTCGATCTTCACATGTTTATTTAAGGTCTTTTCAGCTTCTTTTCGAGAAATCTTTGGTGCTTTTATGTCACGTTTTCTGTGGTTCATTAAATAGTCTTTCGCTGAGAATCCCACAACCTCACCATCATCTAAAGCAACTTTCATTCGAATACTATCTGGATAAAGCAATACGTTATTCTGTAAAGGTACATAGGTAAATACGCCGATATTATCAAATTGCGCACTCTCATCTAAATGAAATGATTCGGTATCGAATCCATGCTTCTTTAAGAAACTTAGTGCTTTTTCTGAGGCATCATTTAAACTGATTTTTTGTTTTTTCACTTCACGGTTCTGAAGAAGATAGACAGGATGGCCGCCTTTTTCAGTCAAGTCTAAATAAAAGTTTGCCCGGTTGTCTGGGTCAGACATTGACAGGCTGTAGACATCACGGTTCGTTTTACTCCCACTTTTTCTCACCTTGAAATCTTTGTTATGGTCAGGCGCAAATTGCTGGGCGATACGGATCGCTTCTTTTTTTGAAATCTTTTGCCCTTTTAAGTGATTGTAGCCTTGCGTTTCTGATTCAGTTGACACATTTGTAGGGCCAAGATCAACATCTGCAAACGCATCAGCATTTCTCTCAACGGTTTTTAATCCGTCAATGATGGTGTTGTCGTTTTTTCGATCTCCATCAGCCAGTGCCATTTCAACATCCATCCATTTTAAATTTTTGTTGAGTACAAGATGCTGCACTTGTCTAAGCTCGTTTTGAATATCTGCCGCTTGATCATATAAAGTGGTAATGGTTTTGTGTGTATCCTTGTTTAATGGTTCATCTGATAAAGATTTAAGTGACGATTTGTAGCTAAAGTCACCGACATTCGCTAGAAACTCTTCTGTTTTGTTAAAAGGCATCAATGTGAGCGGAAGCTGACTGACATTGTTATGCGCTTCTGATGACATTCTCCATACATCTGCCAGTGCTGGAGATATAGATGTTTGGCTATTCATCGCAAGTGTTGCGCCAAGTTTATCGTGCAGCTGATCGACTTGATACGTTAAATCATGGAAGGCTCTTTGATAGTTGTTCTCTGCATGAAGCAGTACTGCATCTTTTTCTTGATGCTCCTTATAGCCCCAGTATCCTGTTGAGATGACAGCAATTCCTAAAATAGCAATCAATATTCCTCTGATCATTTATTTACACCTCTTTTTATTCACAGAAAATATGTTTCCCGATTCGTTTAATTTGTGGCCTTCCCCAAATCCATGGGCTTGTCGCTGTATCAGGATTAAAGTAATAAACGGCGCTTTCAGATGGGTCCCAGCCATTAATGGCATCAAATACTGCCTTTTTAGCGGTTTCGTTTGGCGCCATATAAAATTGTCCATCTGCTACAGCAGTAAACGCAAGCGGTTCAAAAATGACACCAGCGATCGTGTTTGGAAAGGTCGGGTTGTTTAAACGGTTTAAGATGACGGCTGCGATCGCTACCTGTCCTTCATAAGGTTCACCTCTCGCTTCACTATAAACAGCTTGTGAAAGGAGCTGAATGTCATTGCTTGAAAAACCACCTGGCATGTTGGCTGCTGTTTGTTTCGGCGTTTGATTTGCTTGACCATTTCCTGACTGGTTTCCAGACGAGCTGTTTCCTCCGCTTTGACTTTTTTGATTCTCTTTTGCACCTTGTGCTGTCTTTTTTTGCGTGTTTCTTTGCGCAGGAGCCTTTGTTTGCTGATCAAGAGGTTTCCCGCCATAGTGCGTAAACTGATTCCCTTTTTGCAACTGCTGTTGCACAAACTCTTTATAGTATTTCGTCTTTTGAACTAATAGGCTTTTTGTTTTTTCCCCTACGAGTCCATCGACTTTCTTTACACCAAACTGGCTTTGAAAATTGCGCACGGCCCAGTAAGTTCCCCAGCCATACACCCCGTCTATTTTTCCATTGTAAAAACCATTGTATTGGAGCCTTGCCTGGAGCTCGACGACATCTTCTCCTGTAGCTCCCCGCTGAATCACTTGATTTGTGAAAGCTTCACTTTTTTCAGCTGTCATCAATGAAGACGCGAGCAGAACAATTGAGAAGATAAGGACGATTTGTTTCATGAAACGAGCTTTGTCCATATTTGATCCTCCTGTACTTTTGATGTTTGAATATATGTTTCTTCCGATCCCTATTTTTATACATTCATCACAGGAGGGAATTGGATGGAAAAGACAAAAAACGCCCTAAAGACGTATAGGACGTTTTCCAATTTAAATTTGTACCATCTTCACCGCACGGGCTTTTTTGGCTTTCCGCAGACCAAACCACCATAAAAAAATCATGAACGGTAACATAATATATCCCCAATTTTTCATGCCAAGAAGAATGAAATCATATAAGCCATGAAAAAGGATAGGAAGTATTAAAGAGAGAATCAGCCATTTTCGCTGCTCTTTTTTATCAGAGAAGCGAGCTTTACCTATATAAAACCCCATCACCACACCAAATAAAGCGTGGCTTGATACAGGCAGCAAGGCACGTGTAAACGCGTACTCTACCCCATGACCAACTAAGTACAGAATATTTTCAAGTGTCGCAAATCCAAGCGAGACACTTGTTCCATAGACAATCCCGTCATAGTGTTCATCAAACTGTACGTGCGCATAGACACTGACCATTAAAATAAACCACTTTAATGATTCTTCTAAAAAACCCGATGTCACAAATGAAATCACGATAGGATTCGTGGCGATATTTTCCTCTTGGAGGACATACTGAATAAACATGGTTGGAAACACAAGTATGACACCTAGCATAAAAGATCTGATGACCATATGAACCGGCTCATTGTCGTATTGATCTTTCAAATAAAAATAACTTAAAAGTGCGATGCCGGGAGCTAAACCTGCTGAAATGATTGCGATCATAATCAGACCTCTTTCCCTACATTATCCTTTATTATCGTACCACGAATCACCCCTTTTTTATATGACTCGAGCCCATTTTCCCAAAAATAATCTTCTATATAATCCCAATTTACACAAAAAAGAACTGAATCCCTTAGAAGGACCCAGTTCTTTTTTTACCCGTTGATTCTTTTGTTGATTTCTTCTGCAATTAACCCACCATGAAATCTTCCATTTTCAATGAAAATTTCGTTGGCGTTGTTACCAGCTGCAATGACCCCTGCAATGAAAATACCTTCTACATTTGTTTCCATTGTTTGTTCATCAAATGCTGGGCGACCTGATTCTGGATCGATTGTTACACCCATTTTTTCTAAAAATGAGTGATCAGGATGATAACCTGTCATCGCAAACACATAATCACTTTTCACTCGATCCGTTTGGCCCTGCTGGTTTGTAAAGACAATATCCTGTTCTGTGATTTCCTTCACCTCTGCACCGAACTCCATTCGAATGGTTCCATTTCGAACAAGCGCTTCAAACTCTGGTAAAATCCAAGGTTTGATGCTGGATGAATATTCAGTTCCTCTATATAAAACCGTCACCCTGCTTCCGCATTTCACAAGTTCCAGGGCAGCATCAACACTAGAGTTCTTCCCGCCGATCACCGTCACATCTTTATCAAAGTAGGGGTGTCCTTCTTTAAAATAATGATACACATGAGGAAGGTCTTCCCCTTTTACATTCATATAGTTAGGATGATCATAGTAGCCAGTTGCAATCACAACATAGTCACATGTATAGTCGTCTTTTGATGTATTTACCGTAAAACGGCCATCTTTTTTCGTCACAGCGTTTACCTTTTCAAAAGCATTCACACGAAGGCTTTTTCGCCTGACCACCTCTCGGTAATAGGAAAGCGCCTGAATACGAACGGGTTTCCGATTTTCAGTGATAAAAGCGACGTCACCGATCTCAAGCTTTTCACTTGTACTGAAGAAGGTTTGGTGTGTAGGGTAATGATAAATACTGTTGACCACATTGCCCTTTTCAATCACAAGTGCATCAATCCCAATTTGCTTGAATGCAATGGCAGCTGATAGACCGCACGGGCCGCCTCCTATTATGATCGCTTTTTCTTGTTTCATTTGTTCCACTCCTGTCGTTTCACTGCAATAACAATTGCTGGGCTGTTTGATTCTTTGCATGATTCCATAAAAAAATCTCCTATTTAAGGATAGGAGATTTTAAGGCGCGATGCAAATAAGTCGCTTAAATCCAGCCTCTGAATCGAGAAGCTTCAGCCATTTTACGTACACCGACCATATATGCTGCTAGTCGCATATCAATACGGCGGTTTTGCGCCATTTCATAAATATTATTAAATGATTTCACCATCATATCTTCTAAACGAGTTTCTACTTCTTCTTCTGTCCAGTAGAACCCTTGGTTATTCTGAACCCATTCAAAGTAAGAAACAGTCACTCCACCCGCACTTGCAAGTACGTCTGGAACAAGCAGTACACCACGATCTGAAAGAATTTTTGTCCCTTCCAATGTCGTTGGTCCATTTGCTGCTTCTACGACAATTTTGGCTTTAATGTTCGCCGCATTATCTTCTGTAATTTGATTTTCAATGGCTGCAGGTACTAAGATATCACAATCTAGCTCAAGCAGCTCTTGGTTTGTAATTGTATCATTAAATAATTTAGTGACGGTTCCAAAGCTGTCACGTCGGTCAAGCAAGTAGTCAATATCGAGACCATCTTCATCATACAAACCGCCGTAAGCATCTGAAATTCCTACAATTTTCGCTCCGGCATCATACATAAATTTAGCCAAGTAACTTCCTGCATTTCCGAATCCCTGAACGACAACACGAGCCCCATTGATGTCAATTCCTTTTTTCTTCGCCGCTTCTTTTATACAGATCGTTACACCTTTTGCCGTTGCAGTATCACGTCCATGTGAGCCTCCAAGAACAATTGGTTTTCCTGTAATAAATCCTGGCGAGTTAAATTCATCAATTCTAGAATACTCATCCATCATCCATGCCATGATTTGAGAGTTTGTAAACACATCTGGTGCTGGAACATCTTTTGTTGGTCCAACGATTTGACTAATTGCGCGTACATATCCGCGGCTTAGTTTTTCAAGCTCCCTAAATGACATTTCTCTTGGATCACAGATAATACCGCCTTTTCCTCCGCCATAAGGAAGATCCACAATACCACATTTTAAACTCATCCAAATTGAAAGCGCTTTTACTTCTTTTTCAGTAACGTTCGGGTGGAATCGAATTCCGCCTTTTGTTGGACCGACAGCATCATTATGCTGCGCACGATAACCAGTGAAAATTTTCACCGATCCATCATCCATACGTACTGGAATTTTGACCGTTAATAGGCGAATTGGCTCCTTCAGCAATTCATACACTTCTTGCGGATAGCCCAATTTATCAAGCGCTTTATGTATGACGGTTTGAGTTGACTTTAAAACATCTAGCTTATCTTCTGCGTTATGAGCGGCGTTTTGATCGGCTGCCATTAAAATAAACCCCCTAGAAATCTTTCATGATCTACTGCTCCCTTTCAAGCAATAGTATACACCTTCGTACTGGTAAAGCAAAGGTAAAAAGCGTTTTTTATCAAAATAAAATATCAGCGTTTATAAATATAAAAATGGATATAAAAAAATACTGTTGTTTCATCACAACAGTATTAAATATAATAGAAAAAAGTGATTAAAAATACAGTTGAATCGTTTTCACTGCATCTTCCTGCATGATCACTTTTCCGTATTCTTTTAACCGGTGAATGGTTAATGTCGTCGGAGAACCGAACTCCGCTAAAATAGAAATGACTGTATCTGCAGACAGTTCTTCGAAATCATCTAGGCTGAGAAAATATTGACCTTCATAGTGGTAAACTGTACCCCCTAAAAGTCCAATACGACTTAAACTATGGGACAGTTGAATCACATCTTCAAACGAGGCAAATTGATAGAGCACATGCTTGCTCTCGTCGAGCTTGACTTGCATCTCAATGTAATCTTCATCAAACTCATCATCAGCATCTTCCTGCTGACTCTTTGTCACAATGACGACCATCCCCTGCGCCTGAAGAGAAAATACTTCAACAGCAATCGGTCCATTCGCTTCAAAACCGAGCTCCTGATTCGCTTCGTTCATCATGTCTTTAAACAGCTGATGAACTTTGAACGAATCTTTCCAAAGGTCTTCTTTCGTAAGACCTCGGTCTGTCAGATCATCTAGTGTGAGAAAAATTTTGATTTTATTATAATTCAGACGCTCTAGCCGCATAACGTTCCCTCCTGCCTCTTCTAACACACATCATACTGTAGTATATGAGATGATGAGTCATAGGTTCTTAATTTTGTATTCAGTTTACACTGTGTCAAGACGGAAGACAAGCATGAAGCTATGCTTACGGTGACTTTTATGGAAAATATTGATGGGGCATCAACTTAGCGCGTTTTTAGCGGCATTAAATAGATCAGATGGGTTTCTGGTTCTGCTCCAAGACGCATCGGAATCTTTGTTGTTCCGTAACCATTACTAATCAGAAAGAAAGCACCTTTGACTTGGCCTGTTCTTCCTTTTTCATACGGACCAAATTTCCCAATACGAATTTGACCCCCATGGGTATGACCGCTCAAAACAAGATCAATTCCCTCTTCTTCACTCATCAAGTGATGCACATCTGGGTTGTGTGATAAAAGGATATTCACGTCTTCTTTGACAAACTCCGGCCGTATCGCTTCATAATCTGCTTTTTCAAGCCGGATATCATCGATTCCGCCTATTTTAATGGGCTGTCCTTCAAAATTCCACACAGCCGTCTCATTTTGCAATGTCGTCACCTGATAGGTATGGAGGATGTCTTTGAGTTTTTGCTGATGCAGCTCATGGTCGTTATTCCCCCACACAAAATACACCGGGGCAATCCTTGCTAAACGTTTCACATTTTCTTCAACTCTAGCATAAGGGACTCCCTTTTCAGCTAAGTCCCCGCCGATCATAATGACATCAGGCTGCTGCTCTTTTACTTCCGCTAATAAAGTATCACTAATTAGACGGCGATGGGTATCAGAAATAAAGAAAATGACTGCAGGTCGATCTGACTGAAGTCCTTCTATTGTAAAGTAATGCTTTTTGATGTTGTTTTGTTTTGCCGTTTTCACCATTTTCGCTGTTACACACACACCTGTTGTCACAGCCGCTATGGCAGCAGTAAATCCGATGGCATATTTCATTATGAATGACTCCCTTGTATCAGCTTTCTTTTATAGGACGCTTGAATGAAAAAAGACGTTTCAACTGTTTAAACGTCTTTTGCTCATTTATTTACTTTCATAATAGAGGTTGATGTCATATTGCGTCTGCATGAAGTGAAAAACGGCCTCGCGCTCTTTCCACTGATTTGATTGAGGCCATAAATCTGTGCTTTTCTGTATAATTTCACATCTGAGCTTATGATATTCATCCTCAGCCTTTTCTTCTTTTTTCTTATAATAATACGATGCGTAAAAAGCAAACACTTCAGCCATGATCCAAAACAGAAACACCTCATGGCCAAGCAATGTGGCAATCATCGCTTCCGGCTGCAGGGAGCCCCCGCTATTAGCTGTTATCACAAAATAAAACAGAAGAATCGCAAGTGATAAAAGGGCTGTCCATTGCCACCTTTTGCATTGTTTTGCAAATCCCTCGTATTTGCGCTTCCTTTTGATCAATGTTTCAATCATTTTCTGTGTCGGCTGATCCATATAGCGGCTGATTGCGTGCAATGTCATCACATACACCCTTGTCCCTTTTTTCTACATATGTATGTGCTTTTCGATTCATTCATGTCAAATATTAATTTTCTAATGGGATATTCAATACTTGTCCGCTGTACACGCTATTTCCTTTTAAATGATTGTAAGCTCGAATTTTCTCTTCCCCTGATCGGTTTTGATAATACTTCATGGAAATTCGATACAAGTTTTCCTCTGGTCCAACAGTATGCTGCACGACACGACCAGGCTTTTCTTCCTGCTTCTTCTTCTCTTCTGCTTCTTTTCGCTTTTTTTCTTCCTGCTGTTTTTGAAGAGCGAGCTGTTGCTGCTCACGCTTTTTTGCAGCTTCGGCCTTTTCACGCTCAGCCTTCTCTTTAGCGGCTTGTTCTTTTTTCTTTTGCTCTGCTTTTTCTTTTGAACGCTGCTTTTCTTTACCAGCATCTTTCTTTTTCTTCTCATCATCAGACGCATCCGCTTTGTCAGCGCTTGAATCATTTTTTGTGTCAACAAGTGCTGACGGGACTGGATCTGTGTCAGCACTCGATGTTTTATCAATATAAACACCTTGATTGTTGTTATCATTAATTTCCTTTGATGTGTAATAAATCAACAGGAAGAAAACCGTGACGACAATAATAGGAAAGATAATAGCCAGTGTCGTAAACAATGGATTACGCACCTTTTTGGTTCGCTGCTTTTTATATTCATGAAAATCTTCTCGTGTAGGAAAGTGAGAGTCATCTGAAGGATGCACTTTTTCTTCTTCAAGATTTTTCTCTACATCATCATCATGGATGTTTGTCAGCTGCTGCTTTTTTCTCTTCATTCTCGACATTTCTTCCATGTTCATCCCTCCCCCAATATTTAAAACGAATTTGACATGCAAAGACTAGGTCAATGACAAAGTGTGTCATGACAGGAACGAATAAATTCCCTGTCCACTCGTATAAAAGTCCTAAAAAAATACTAATAGAAACCACAAGGATAAACAAGAGTATTTTTGACAAATAGCGAAAGTGAAGAAGTGCAAACACAATGCTTGCAATCTCCAGTCCAAATTGCTGCTGAACGATCCCGCGAAATAAAATTTCTTCTGAAAAGGCAATGAGCAGCGTTAACCAAACAATATGCAGAATGCTGCGGTTTTTGAACATTTTTTCATTTAATCCGCCATCATCATACATATGAGCCGGAAACACCTTCATGACAATAGCGTCGACAATAATCACAAGCAAAGCGCCGCCAATTCCGTAAGTCAGGATACGCATATCTCGGATCTGCCATAAGGCTGTAAAATCAGTCCAATGATCAAACATAAACATCCCTAGTAAAAAAGAGACAATCAGCATGAGCAGCTGTGTGAAATACAACTGTTCTACTACTTGTCGATCGGTTAATTTTTCAATAATACGGCGATGTTGTTCAATCAATGCTGCGCCTCTTTTGTCAGGTGAAACAGACGATCCAGCTCGGTCTTCCAGTGTTTCATTTCATTCAGCTCCAATGGTTGATCTTTTTTTTCGTAATCAGACAGGTCAAGTCCGCATGAAGAGCAGCAGTTCCCAAAGGAAGCGTCCTCCGTTAGATCAAGCTGCTCATCAAAGTATGATAACAGAGATTGCCTAAAGCAGCGATGGCCAGTGATATGCTCTTTAAACTGCCACACTTTTTTTAGCTTTTCTGTTTGTCTATCCTGCAGCTTTTCTTTCAGCTTCTTCATGAGCAAACGGGGCTGTTCAGTTTGGTACATCGTGTAATAATGCGAGAGCATTCGCGCGCGCGTCTCCTGAAGCCCTGCTTCCATCAATTGTTCACGTAATTTCTTTTCATCATTTATCGGCATGTGTGATAATCGGGCTAAGAAAAAATCAATTTCTGGATCATCAAAACCTTCTGCTTGAATCAAATGACTTTGAATATCCGCATCCTCTTCTGTATATAAAAGAACGCTCACACTATTTTTCCCGTCCCGTCCAGCTCTTCCAATTTCCTGCATAAATGCTTCAATTGACTGAGGCGGACTCATATGAATCACAAAGCGTATATTTGCTTTATCAATTCCCATTCCAAAAGCACTTGTACAGCAAATGAGATCAATTTGACCACTGATAAATTGCTGCTGGATCAGCATGCGGTCTCCTGACTCCATTCCACCATGATAAAACTCTACACGTTGATTCGTTTTTTGTTTCACCAAACGTGAAATATCTTCTGTCATTTGCCGGGTCGGACAATAAATCAGCCCAGGCCCTTGAAGGGTTTCCACAAGCTCCAGTGCTCGTTTCTCTTTTGCTTCTTTCGTTTCATGTGCCTCTTTTAATAGTGCAATATTCGGCCGGTTGACTGAATGAATATGAACATCTGGATGCTCTAGCCGCAATGTTTGCACAGTATCTTTTAAGGTTTGTTTCGTTGCAGTTGCCGTTAGTGCTAAGGCGACAGGATTGCCGAGCGCTTCTCTCCATTCTCCAAGCTTGGAGTATTCCGGGCGGAAATCATGTCCCCATTCCGATATACAGTGAGCTTCATCTACAACGAATAGACCCACATGCATCGCTTTGAGCTGCTCTAACAATACCTCTGACATAAGCGCCTCAGGTGCGACAAATAAAAATTTATATGATGGCAAATGCCGAATAATATGTCTTCTTTCTTGAAAAGACAGTGTACTGTTAAGCGCAGCTACTCGCTTTTCACCGCGCATTTTCATGCGTTCCACTTGATCTTCCATGAGTGATAAAAGAGGTGAAATGATCAGCACTAACCCGTCTGTCAAATAGCCCGGAATTTGATAACAAAGTGACTTCCCGCCACCAGTAGGAAGCATGGCAACCGTATCTTTTTGTTGAAGTACACTTCGAATAATGTCCTCCTGACCTGTTTTGAAGGCATCATAACCAAAGTATCGCATCAGCGTCTGATGAAGCTTATCCATTTGCTTTCACCATCCTTGTCAATGCCAATCGTATTTGAAAATAAGTAAATGAATGCTCGAGACTTTCTTTGATCAGCTTCATCTTGTTGGTTTGGAGCTGACCGGCTACCTCATGTATCGCCTTTTGAGCTTCACTGCTGACATATGGTTCGATCGAGAAGCTCGGCTCATGTATCGAGAGCTCCACAATATGATCTTCAATTGTCGCTTTTTTTAATGAACGAATATGAGCAATTTGATCAATACTGAATCCTTTTTGTACAAGCTCAAGCGTTTTATGGGTAGAGGTGGTCAGCACACGTTTGAATTGAAGATCATCTATCATTCGCTGGATGATCGGTGCCTCACCTTTTTGCGCACATTGAATAAAATAATGGAGCACATTCCAAAAAAGCAAGTAAACATACCATACATCTTCTTTCATCCATTCCGCCATTTGCTGGTACGTCCGTCCGATTCTTTCATTGGAAGTCAATGAATACACAAAAAGCAGTGCCTCTTGATCAGTTAAATGAGCAAGAAGTGTTTCAAGCTCATGATGGATATCTTCAGAAAGCTTTTTCTTCTGGTGATATTGCGAGAAGAAGGATTTTGTCCAGTTTTGAACCGATATATCTCTTTGAATCGGCACATAGTGTTGTGACCCCGCTGCATGATGTGAAAGGACCTGCACAAGTAAAGACAGTCTCATCCATAACACCTTTGCTTTATCATGATACTTGGCACCATTAAAATAAACTGGCATCGGTTTTTCAGTGAAACACTGCCTGAGCATACTTATTCCTGCATCTGTGGCGATGAATGTATCCCCTGTCTTTCTGATGAAGTGCTGCTCTTTTAGCCTTTGTACAGAGCGGTTCAACTGATCCCTCGTAAAAGCTGGATAGCAGCCGAAGTAGCTAGAAAGCTGAAACAAACTTGCATCCTGTATCGTTTGTGATGATTTTTTTCCTTTAAAAAGATGGTAGACAGCACTAATGGAGCGTTCGCCGTTCAATTTATGTACGCTGTCCATCAACATGACATCCAAGTAATGAATCGTCATTGACCAAAGCACCTGTCTTCCTGACAAAATTCGAATATTTTCTCCCTTTATTTTAACAGATTTCATTGAAGAAGAAATGTTTAAACTCAATTAATGGGGGAAAGTTATGAACAAACCCTTATGTGATAAGCATTCTCAATCACTTTACAGTTGAAATGTGAATTTAAAATCATTACAATAAGGTTTGAGGAAATTGGTTTTTTATCGGTGAAACTAAAAAGGTTAAACCATTTGTTCCATCGAACAATCTGGGAGGTATTTTTTTAACATGGCAAAATATACAATTGTAGACAAAGACACATGTATTGCTTGCGGCGCATGCGGTGCAGCTGCTCCAGACATTTATGATTATGATGATGAAGGCATTGCATTTGTCACGCTTGATGACAATCAGGGGACTGTAGAAGTTCCAGAAGTACTTGAAGAAGATATGCTTGACGCATTTGAAGGTTGCCCAACTGACTCAATTAAAGTTGCGGACGAAACTTTCGATGGTGATCCACTTAAGCATGAATAGGATAAAAGCCCCTTTAAAAGGGGCTTTTTTTATATTAACTATTTTGAAGTCGGCGTTTATTTTCAAACCATGGACGCATTTTGACAAAAATGAAACTAAAGACGATGGTGATGATGATTCCTTTAATCAGGTTAAAAGGCAAGATCCCTGCTGTAATGGTTGCCTTTAGCACATGATCTGACAGGACGGGTGCATTCAAAAACCATGTATAAGCAGGAAGGAACAAGAAATAGTTTAAGATGCTCATCATGACTGTCATGAGTAATGTTCCGAGAATCATGGACCACGCTAACCCTCTTGCTGATTTAATCTTTTTAAAAATAAAAGCCACCGGTAAGATGAATAGTACACCTGCTGTAAAATTCGCTACTTGATCCACAGGAACACCGGACATGCTACCATGAATGAGGTAGTGCAGTAGATTCTTTAAAGCTTCAACAGCAATCCCAGCACCTGGCCCATAAATTAAAATTGCAATAATCGCAGGAATATCACTAAAATCAATTTTTAAATACCCAGGCAGCCCAGGAAAAGGAAAATTCAATAACATTAATACAAATGCGATACTGCTAAGCATGCTGATGACAACTAAACGTTTTACTTTACTTTGATTCAATATTCTCTCTCCTTTTCGATCAAATCTTTCGAAAAGAGGATTGTTCAATTTTAGCCACAAAAAAACCGCTCTGAATACATACACAGGAGCGGGAAATTTAGGCTACACAAATAAACGTATAAACAGACATGTTTTCAACGTTTACGAACCTCCATCTTCTCCCATCCAGACTATACTGTCGGCTTCGGAATCACACCGAATCCTGCCAAAAAAGGCTCGCGGGCTTAGAGACTATGCCTCATCACCGCCGGTAGGGAATTACACCCTGCCCCGAAGATTGATCATTATTCAATTCGACATCATTATATATGATATATGAGCATTTGTACAGATAAAAATCCTGAGCAATTTCATCAGTTTTAAGAAATCGTAAAAAACCTAAAATTTATAATGACAAATGCGTAAAAATTGGGTATCTTTTGTTTAAAGGTGTCCATTCTTGATCAAGACACTAAAAAATGTTCGTGTTTTCTTTTTCGCTTTACTGCTTTAATTTGATTGACACAGTGAAAAGGAATATGGTAAATTATCAGATATTTATGACGTTTATTTTAGGAGGAAATCTTACGATGTTTCGAGTATTAGTCTCAGATAAGATGAGCAATGATGGTCTTTTACCACTATTAGAATCAGATTTTGTTGAAATTGTTCAAAAAAATGTAACAGAAGCAGAAGATGAATTACACACGTTTGATGCCTTACTTGTCAGAAGTGCCACAAAAGTGACAAAAGAACTTTATGAAAAAATGACTTCATTAAAAATTGTTGGCCGTGCTGGTGTGGGAGTCGACAACATTGACATTGATGAAGCAACAAAACACGGTGTGATTGTCATCAATGCACCAAATGGGAATACGATTTCAACGGCAGAGCATACGTTTGCGATGATCTCATCTCTCATGCGTCATATTCCTCAAGCGAATATTTCTGTGAAATCAAAAGAATGGAACAGAGGCGCATATGTCGGTGCTGAGCTTTACGGAAAATCTCTTGGGATTGTTGGCTTAGGCAGAATTGGAAGTGAAATCGCCCAGCGTGCAAGAGCATTTGGCATGACCGTCAACGTATTTGACCCTTTCCTTACAAAAGAACGTGCCGAAAAAATTGGTGTCAATGCAAAATCACTTGATGAAGTGCTTGAAGTATCAGATATTATTACGGTACATACACCTTTAACAAAAGAAACTAGAGGACTTCTCAATAAAGAAACAATCGCAAAAACGAAAAAAGGTGTTCGTCTAGTGAACTGTGCACGCGGCGGCATCATTGACGAACGAGACCTTCTTGAAGCACTTGAAAATGGTCATGTCGCAGGGGCTGCTCTCGATGTATTTGAAGTAGAACCACCTACTGAGAATCCACTTGTGGATCATCCAAACGTCATTGCCACTCCGCATCTTGGTGCATCTACAAAAGAAGCACAATTAAATGTGGCGGCACAAGTCTCTGAAGAAGTTCTTCAATTTGCAAAAGGACTCCCGGTCATGTCATCTATTAATCTACCAGCGATGACAAAAGACGAGTTCAAAAAAATCCAGCCTTATCATCAATTTGCAGGAAAACTTGGACGTCTTGTTTCTCAATCGATGAGAGAACCTGTAAAAGAAGTCAGCATTTCATATGAAGGATCTATCGCAAAACTCGAAACATCATTTATTACAAAAAGTCTGCTTTCTGGCTTTTTGAAAGAGCGTGTCGATTCGACTGTAAATGAAGTCAATGCAGGTATGGTGGCAAAAGAACGTGGCATTAGCTTTAGCGAGAAAATTTCTTCAAGCGAATCTGGCTATGAGAACAGCATTTCCATTGAAGTCAAAGGTGACCTTTCCACCTTTACATTAAAAGCAACGTATATCCCGCATCTAGGTGAACGTGTCGTTTCTATTAATGGTTTCAATATTGACTTTTACCCAGATGGGCACCTTGTCTATATTCAGCATACTGACGCACCTGGTGTGATCGGTCAAGTTGGAAAGATTTTAGGCGACCACGATGTGAACATTGCGACAATGCAAGTAGGCCGTAAAGAAAAAGGCGGCGAAGCCATCATGATGCTTTCTTTTGATAAGCACCTTGAAGATGAAATTGTCCAAACGTTAACTAAAGTGAGCGATATTCTTTCTGTACGTCTGATTGACCTTTAAAAAATGGTAAACCTCATGCTTTTGCATGAGGTTTATTTTGTTGAAACGATTAAACGTTCACCTGTACGTATGAGATGCGTTGTCAGTGCATTGATTTTCTTCAATTGATCAACGGTCATTTGATGTGCTTTAGCAATAGACCAGAGCGTGTCCCCTCGTTGTATGACATATGTATGTTTCTCATATCCATCTACATGGAGGGCTGGCTCTTGGAAACGATCTCTTGCAATGATTGTGAGCGGATCTACTGCATCTTCTTTACTAACTGACCAATTACCCCTGTGCACCTCAAAATGCAAATGAGTGCCCCTAGAGGCGCCTGTGTTGCCTATGATGCCGATCGGCTGCCCTGTTTGTACATGGTCACCATTCTTTACAAAACGCGCATTTAAATGCGCATAGACGGTTTCATATCCATTTGGATGCCGAATAAATACAACTTCACCATATGTAGCAGATACATAGGAACGAGTAACCACACCTTCGCTAGCAGCCAAAATGGATTCTCCTTCTGGTGCAGCAATGTCTAACCCCTTATGCGAACCACCTCTTGTCCCAAACAAATCAGTGACTTCACCTTTGATTGGTTCCACCCACTCGGTTGTTTTCTCTGCATGGGCAAACGGTGATAAGGTCAAGAACAAGAAACAGCTAGCACATATGTAGCAATACCTTTTCATCAGTGACTTCCCTTCTTTGAAGTTCTTTTCATGACAGCTTAGTATACCTCAAGGAAGCCCTTTTCTATACATGAAAAAAGAACGCAATAAGTTGCGTCCTCAGATTGTTGACAAAGGGCTAAAATGAACTTGATTTTAGCCCTTTGTCTTCTTTTCAGCGTGATAGAAAACCTTTGCAGTCTAGAAAGGACGAGCACCGGAGCGCAGGACTGACAAAGAATGCGAGGGTTTGTCTACACGCTGAGAACGCAATAAGTTGCGTCCTTTAGCGTTCTTTGATAACAACTGGGTTTGGCAGTGCCGGTACCTCTAGCGGTTCTTTTAATTCATATGGGCCTACTTGATCTGTTCCTGCATTTTGTATCGTGACATCTGTAAAACCGAAATCTTTCGCTGTGAGCAGCAGTCCTTCAATAAGTAAAATATGATCAATTGAGTCCGTTAATTGTGCTGATGCTCCAAACGTGATGGTTGCATGTTTTCCTTTTGATGTCACTTTTTTAATAGGCTCTTCTTTAATGAGTGGATCGAGTCCTGCATCATTCGCCCGCTTCATCGCCTCTACTGCATCTTTATAAGAAGGATAATCATCTTTTGACGGCACCAAAAATGTCCCACTCTTATTTTCTAAAACGTAGTAAGCGTGCTTTGTTTGTTTATTAATTGAAATGGTACCAAGACGGCCATTCGTCCCTAATTGAAGGTGCGAGCCATTGACAGACTTGACCTGTACTTGTTTATATTGGCTCCATTTTAACGTTTCTTTGACCATGTCTTTAAAACGGTTGGCTTCTTTTAATGTATCAAGAGACAAATCATTTTTCAGCTGAAAAATCAGTGTATCCCCTTTTTCACTCACATCCACCATATCCATATAAGCTTGAAGAGGTTTTGTCATTTCAGGCAGCTCCAATTTTTCATATGTATCAAGAAGCGCCTGCACATTATCATGCTTATTTTCTTTTTGAATACTGATTGGGACAACTTGAGAAGTGGATTCATCTATGTATGAAATCGTCATATACTTTTCTTTGTCAGATGCGTAAGCAACATGTGAAGGATCATTTGTGTTTTTTACCGCCTCTAATGTAGCGTTCACCTGTCCTTTTTCAGCACTCGAATCCATTTTCAATTTCTTTATATCTTGAGCAGCCGGCTGAAATAAATGAGGAGAAATCAAAAACGCCATAAATAAGACCACAACGGTTGCGACCGCTGGACCGATCCATCTGGCACTTTTCTTTTTCTTCCCGCTTGCCATCAGCATTTGCTGGTAAATCTGCTTAGATGAACGGTTGTCCTCCACCTTTGGAAGCTGACTGAGTAATACTTTAATTCGTTCTTCGCTCCAATTGGACCTGTTCGTTTTCATTCACTAGCTCCTCCTTCAAAAGCTCCATATGTTTTCGGAGCACTTTCAGGCCTCGGTGCTGCGTTGTTTTGACTTTGCTTTCCGAGAACTTTAGCGCCTTGGCCGTCTCCATGATTGAGTAGCCTTGGATAAACCTTAAAATGATGACGGCTCGTTGATCAATGGTGCAATGATCAAGTGCGGCATAAATTTCTTTGATATTTTCATCCTGTACAGCCAATTCATCTGGGAGCAGGTCTGGATCTTTTACATCCTGTTTATCCCAATCAAACGTGCCGAGCACCCGTTGTCTGATGGTTTGCTGTTTGCGAAACCAGTCAATTGCCACATGCCTTGCAATTGAAAACAGCCATGTTTTCTCGCTGCTTCTTCCTTCAAAAGTTTTATATGAGTGAAGTACCCGAATGTAAACCTCCTGCACGAGATCCTCTGCCTGATTTTTATCTTTTACCATATAAAATAAAAATTGGTACAAATCTTGATGGTACGAATCATATATTTTTTGAAAGGTTTCATGCATAGGAAACCCCTCCGTTCACTTATTTTTGTCGAGTGACTCTCACAAAACGTTACATTACAACTTTATGACAAATATATTACAAGATCGACAATTTGGAAAGGGCTTTTAGTTTAACTTCTCCTTAAAAATATGAAAATAGAAAAAACACTTCATTTTCTTTCGAAAAGAAGTGTTTCTCATGTAACAAGATTCTTCGTCAAGATTAGACGAGTTCCTGCTTTTTTTTCGGAATATAGAAAGTGAAGTGAGTACCTGTTCCAGCTTTACTATGTGCATGAATGGAGCCTTGATGTGCTTCTACGATGTTTTTCACAATCGCAAGACCCAGCCCCGTACCGGAACGTCCTCTTGTTCTTGCTTTATCTGCTTTATAGAACCGTTCAAAAATAAACGGGAGATCCTCTTCAGGAATGCCGCTTCCCGAATCTTTCACATCCATCTTGAGCCCATTTTCCACCGATTGAACTGAGAAGTGAACTTCTCCGCCTTCTGGTGTATGACGAATGGCATTATCGATGAGATTTGTAAAAACCTGTTCTATTTTATCTGGATCAAATACAAAATACGGTTCTTCTACTTGAATTTCATACGTCAGGTTGATTTGTTTTTCTTTCGCAATTCCAAGGAATTTACGGTAGATTTTTTCAGTCAGCTCTTCTGTATCAATTGATTCAAGATTCAGTGTAATATGACCAGCTTCCATACGTGCGAGATCGAGAAGATCATTCACAAGACGCCCCATTCGAAGTGATTCGTCATAGATAATTTGGGCAATCTCTTTCTTTTCCTCTTCTGATCCGGCAATGTCATCGACAATCGCTTCACTATAGCCCTGCAGCATAGCAATAGGTGTACGGAGTTCATGACTGACATTTGCAATGAAGTCTTTTCTTAGCTTATCCAGTCTTCTCTCTTCTGTCATATCGCGAAGCACCGCAACCGCCCCTCTGACATCTTGCTGGTTATAAAGCGGAGACATGAGAAGAACCCAAGTACGCCCTTGCAGCGTGACTTCGATCATTTGCTCTTTTTCCGTACTGACGGCAGTATGAAACAATTCACGCGCTTCTGGCGGCAGTTCATCCCCATCTTTGATCTTCATATTTTGCTCGTAATACCAAGCCTGCAAGAATCTTTCTGCAGGAGGATTTGTCATGAGGATCGTTCCATCAATATTGATCGTGATGACACCGTCTGCCATACTGCTCAGAATGTTGGACAAATGTTCTTTTTCTTGATTTAAAGCGGTTATATGAAATTTAAGCTGCTTACCCATTTGATTAAAGGCGATCGCCAGTTCCCCAATTTCATCTTGCGTTAAAATAGGAATCTTTGTATCAAATTTCCCTTTCGCCAAATCTTGTGCTCCCTCTCTCATCTTTCTGAGAGGGTAGGTGACACGAGTGGATAAGAAGAAAGCGAAAATTGTCGTCAGCACAATCGCAATTCCGGCTGCGAGGAAGATATAACGCGTCGTATGTTTTGTTGTCTGCTCTACAGCGAGGAGGGATTGAGAAAGAAAGACCATCCCTTTCTTTCCGTTCGCCTCGTAAGGAACACCTACTACAATGCGCTCATCCTTCTGATTGCCTGTATCAGATTCAGCTCGTTTACTGATTTTTTTTCGTTGTGTCAGTGCTTTGTTCAAATCTTTGTCTGCTTCAATTTGTTCTTTTGTGATCGCAGGAAGCTTCCCGCCTTTTTCAGACGAATACCATTCTAGTCCATCCTCTTGAACAATCGCGATACTTGTCAATTTATCAGCTAGTTCTGATGTAATCGATCTTGCTAGTGATTGATCCTCATGGCTTTCTAAAATGACTGCTACTTTGTTGGCCATTTGTGTTAAATCAGACTTTGCTTCTTCCACATGGTAATTCTCAATGAACTCTAAAAGAAGCACAGTTAAAATCGATAAAACAATGAGCACGAGGAAAAGAATGGTTAACCATAGCTTTCCTACGACACTTTTCCACAGCTTCATTCAGCGCCGACCTCAAATTTGTACCCGACACCCCATACTGTCACGATTTTTTTCGCTGCTTCTGGTGACACTTTATTTAGTTTTTCGCGAAGCCTTTTGACGTGGGTATCCACTGTTCTCAGATCCCCAAAGAATTCATACTGCCACACTTCTTTGAGAAGCTTTTCCCTGTCATAGACCTTATCCGGCGTTTTTGCCAAGAAGTACAAAAGTTCGTATTCCTTCGGCGTGAGGCTGACTTCTTTTCCATCTGCTGTGACCCGGTGTGCATCATGATCAATGGATAGATGAGAAAACACGAGAACATCTTTTGTGGTTGTTCCAGTATTAAGGTATGACGTTTGCGACGATCTTCTTAGCAGTGCTTTCACACGAAGAACCACTTCACGCGGGCTGAAAGGTTTAACGATATAATCATCCGTTCCTGCCTCAAAGCCTTGCACACGGTTAGCTTCCTCACCTTTTGCTGTCAGCATAATAATTGGTGTGGCTTTTTTATCTCGGATTTGATTACACACTTCAATCCCATCTGTCCCAGGCATCATTAAATCAAGCAAAATGAGGTCATAATCGGTTTGAAGTCCTTTTTGAATGGCTTCATCCCCATTTTCCGCTTCATCAATTTCATAATTTTCCCGTTCTAAATACATTTTTAAAAGGCGGCGAATTCTTGCCTCGTCATCGACGACTAATATTTTCGTTTGAGTTGTGTGTTCCATTAGACAATCCTCCTGCTTTCTCCGTTGTTACATACATTTTAACAAAAAGCCGAATCGAATCATAAAAGTTGGCCTTTTTCATGCGATTACGCGTAAGAATGAAGCCCCGCAATCACTAGGTTGACAAAGATAAGGTTAAACATAATGATCGCAAATCCGATTACAGCAAGCCAAGCGGACTTTTCACCATGCCAGCCTCGTGATAACCGAAGGTGGAGATAGGCGGCGTAAAATAAAAATGTAATTAAAGCCCATACTTCCTTCGGGTCCCATCCCCAGAATCTCGTCCATGCAATTTGTGCCCAGATCATCGCAAAAATAAGACCGCCTAACGCAAATACAGGGAATCCTATGGAAACAGCCCTGTACCCAATTTCATCGACTAAATCGAGATTCACTTGTCTTACGAGCGGCTGAAGCAGCGCACTTAGACGTTTGCGAATGATCAATCTCAGCAATCCATAAATAATCAGCCCAACGCCAAATGACCACAGCACTGTATTCACCTTTCTACCTGAAAAAACAGGCGGCAGATCAACCACAGGCTCTAAACGATCTTTTGTGATAAGCTCTCCTTTATGAGGTCCTACTAAGGCAGGCAGCTCATAGACCATGACGCTCTCTTCTTTATTTTTATCTACCCAATTAAATTTCGCTTCATACCCTGTCATTCTAAAGATGGACGTGACAGCGATAAATGCAAGGGTGACCACAATCATAAACATGACCAGCTCTAAGCCAAAGGTTTTCTTCCCCGGTTTTGTTTGATCGACATGCTTCAAAAGAAAAATCACACCTGCCACAAAACTGATCGCCAAAATGGCTTGACCAAGCGCTGCTGTCGTGACGTGAATATATAGCCAATTACTTTGAAGCGAAGGAATCAGCGGTGAAATATCCGATGGAAACATGCTTGCATAAGCAATGATTAATAAAGCGATTGGAAGTGTGAATAAACCTAGCACAGACACTTGATAGACAAAATATAAAATAATAAATGCGAGCACCAGCATCATGCCAAAGGCTGTGGTGAATTCAAACAGATTACTGACTGGTGCGTGACCAGACGCGATCCACCTTGAAATAAAATAGCCAAATTGACTCAAAAAACCAATGATGGTGAGCGTTATGCCGATAAGTGCCGCCTTATTTTTGCGCGGACCCTCTTCTTTCTTTTTTCCTTTAATGGCCCCTCCAAAAAAAGGAACTGCCGCTAAATAAAATAGAAAAGCTGCAAATAACAGGTTTTCACTGACTGCCGCCATCTAACCCTTCCCCCTTGCTTTTGCTGATACTTGTTGTATCAGGCAGTTCTTTTTGATCCACTGGCTGTTTGATGCCACTGTCGTGCAGTAACACCTTAAGATCAGACTTTAAGCCGAACCAGTTTTTGTTTGTATGTCCTGCCACAAATACTTTTCCATCCTTTGCCGATAGCCAGATTCTTCTATGCTGCCAGTACATCCCTTGTACGACACCAATCATAAAGATCATTCCGCCAACAATAAGTACCCAGAGTGTTAAGTCTTTTCGAACCGTTAAACCTGTCACGTTTTTTGTTTCAACCCGGTCAAATTTCATTTTATAAAGATTGTTATCAGAACCCTCTACTGTCTCTTGAATTGCGACAAAGCTTTTTTCACCTTTTGGTTTTTCAGGAGAGATCATTTCAAATACGAACGCAGGATTATTCGGATTCCTCGTTTTCGTACTAGGTGTGCCATCTTCGTCAAAATAAAAATCAGGCAAATAACTCATCACCTTGACTTTGTAACCGCTACCAAGATCATATTCTGACTTAGGCTCCAGCAGATTAATCTTCACTGTTCCGAAAGATTTCTCAGTATCTTTTCGAATCAGCTGAAAGACCATTTGATCGAGTTCATTTTGTTTAAAATCCACTTGATATAATGAGAAATTGTCAAACTTAAGCGGTTCATTCACTTTAATATCGTGTTCTGTTACCTGCTTCAGCTTGGGCTTTTCACCAAAAACAACTTCCCCTTCACGTTTGTATAAAACGGCATCGGTTTTATAACTTTTGACGACTTGACCATCGCCAGCCTTTTCAATCGCATTTTCAAAGACTTCTTTTTCTTTTTCAGATTCATAGCGATCAATTGAAAACGCATTATTCTTTAAGAAGTATTGGCCTCCCGTCCCTGGGATTGGTGCCGTTTCGCCTTCTCTTACCCATAATGTTTCATCCACGTACATTCCTGGGACAAACCGGAGCATGGATCCAATGAGAAATATAATTAATCCAATATGATTGACGTAAGGTCCCCAGCGGGAAAAGCGGCCTTTTTCAGCTAAAATATGTCCATCTTCTTCTCTTACGCGGTAACGCTTTTGTTTCATTTTACTAACGATGCCTTCATATGTATGTTGATCTAATGTTTGATTTGTTTCGCTGAAAAGACGCTGCCTTCTCATAAAACCTTCTTTTTTGACAACCCCTTGATTTTTGAGTGCGCGATAAAGTGGAATCACTCGATCAAGGCTGCAAATCACAAGGGAAATTCCGATAGATGCGACAAGGGCTAAAAACCACCAAGAATTATAAAGATCATGGAATCCAAGGATGTAATATAACTTGCCAAACGACCCATACTGCTCCTCATAATAAGTGGAAGCTGATGCACCTGGCGGAATAAACCGCTCCTGCGGAAAAATAGTTCCTAGCGAAGAAGCTAACAGTGTGATGACAATGAGCCACACACCCACTTTTACGGAAGAAAAAAAGTTCCATACTTTATCAACAATCGTTTTGTTGTATGTTTGCGAGCGTCTTGCACTGCCGTCATATCTCATATCAAGCAGCTTTGATGAATTTTTCTCTTTTGCTGCAATGGGATTCCCGCATGATTCACATAGAACAGTACCGATTGGATTAATATGTCCACACTCGCACTTTACCTCTTTCATTCTATGACCCCTTTGGTTTAATCAAATTCATATATTCATAGACATTACGTTCTGTCATCGTTCCCTTTATGACTTTGATTACTTTGCCTTCAGGATTAATTAAAAATGTGGTTGGCAGCGGCGTAATATCATATGCCTCTGTCACTTGACGATCTTTGTCCATGGCAACAGGAAAATTCACGCCATAAGCATCCATAAAGTTCTTCACAGCAATATTGGATTCCCCCACATTCACGGCAACAATTTCGACACCGCGATCCTTGAACACTTCATACTGATTTGCCATATAAGGGAATTCCTGCTTACATGGACCGCACCATGTACCCCAAAAATTGAGAAAGACGCCTTTGCCTTTTAAGTCCTTTAATTCAATCCGTTCCCCATCTACCGATTGAAGGACAAAGTTAGGCGCAATAGATCCTTCTTTGATTTGATCCTGTTTGGCAAATACTGAGTTATACATCGTATAACATAGTGCAGCAAGCATCACGAGGAGAATGCCCGTCCGTATGAAAAATCGTCTTTTCTTCATCTGAAGTACCCCTTCCCCATAGACATTCAGGTAAATTATAGCATTCTCCTTCTTTTGATGCTTCTTCATTTTTTGAAGTTTATGTGAAAATTAAAAAGCGCTTTTCCCATGATCCGCAATCGCTCTTAGGCGTTTTACTTCATGCGGCGTCAATTCTCTGCGATCTCCTGGTCTCATGCCTTCAATATGAAGGAAAGCATATTGCTCTCTTTTGAGTTTTAGAACGTCGTGGCCGATTGCTTCAAACATGCGGCGAACCTGTCTGTTTCTGCCTTCATGAATGGTTAATTGCACAATACATGTTTGCTTTCGTTTATCAATCGAGAGCATTTTGGCACGGGCAGGTGCTGTTTTTTTATGGTCTAACATGATTCCTTTTTCTAACTTTCTAAGCAATTCTTTTGAAGGGATGCCTTTTAGTTTTGCTGCATACGTTTTATCAATTTCATATTTCGGATGCATGAGCTTATGGGCAAATTCGCCATCATTTGTAATCAAAATTAAACCGCTCGTATCATAATCCAACCTGCCGATTGGATACAGGCGCTGCGGGACATCATCAAAGAAGTCTGTCACGACTTTGCGTCCTTTATCATCCTCAGCAGCTGAAATGACGCCGCGCGGTTTATAAAGCATAAAGTAAACCGGTTCTTCTCTTTCAAGCTTTAAGCCATTGACTTCAATTTTATCTGAAGAGCCCACCTTTACTCCGAGCTCTGTCACTGTTTCACCATTAACGGTAACTCGTCCTTCTTTAATTAATTCTTCAGCCTTTCGTCTAGAAGCGACGCCGGCATGGGCAATTACTTTCTGTAAACGTTCCATTTGTCTTTCACCTCATGTACTATCTTACTTGCTTGGCTTGAAACAAACAAGCATTCGTGGAAAAATAAGCGTTTCATCTGTCTAATTTCAACTAAAAAGCTGTTTTCCATCCACGAAATAAAAAAAGCACCCGATTAGGCGCCACTAAATAACAAACTGACGATAATAATCGATGCAATGATCCCAATCAGGTCTGCAAGCAGCCCCACTTTCAGTGCATCTCCCATTTTTTTAATACCAACTGCTCCAAAATAGACGGTTAAAATATAAAGGGTCGTATCTGTTGACCCTTGCATAACGGCGGCAAGCTTGCCGATAAAAGAATCTGGACCATAAGTCGCAATTAAGTCTGATGTCATACCAAGCGCCGCTGTTCCTGATATAGGACGAATAAGCGCAAGCGGCACCACTTCTGTAGGAACACCAATCGCTGTAAACACAGGTTTCAATAATTCCATGACAAAATCAAGGGCACCTGATGCTCGGAAAATCGTAATAGCGACAAGCATACCGACTAAATACGGAATGATTGAAAAGGCAATTTGAATGCCTTCTTTCCCACCTTCTACAAATGTTTCGTACGTCGGTACTTTTTTAATCGTCCCTGCAATCAATATTCCTGCGATGATCAGTGGAATCAAAGCAAGTGACAGCCAGTTAATAAATGCCACAAGATCACCCCCGCCTGCTTCTGCGATAGTGGAAATAGCGATCAATCATAATCGCACCGATACCTGAAATAAGTGTCGCCAAAATGGTTGGGCCTACAATATCTGTTGGCTGATCTGCGCCATAGGTCATACGAATGGCAATGACAGTCGTTGGCACAAGTGTGATAGAAGATGTATTGACTGCTAAAAAAGTAATCATAGACCGGCTCGCCTCATTTTTTCCGCCATTTAATGCTTTCATCTGCTCCATCGCCTTAATCCCAAGTGGAGTGGCAGCATTGCCAAGGCCAAAGAAATTTGCCATGAGATTGGACAGAATATACCCCATCGCTGGATGATTCGCAGGAATCTCAGGAAATAGTTTTGAGATAAAGGGCCGGCATAATTTACTAAAGAAATGTAACAACCCCGCTTCTTCTGCGATCTTCATCAATCCTAGCCAGAATACAAGAACACTAATCAGCCCTATTGAAATGGTGACCGCTTCTTTTGATCCTTTAAAGACCGCTTCATTCACTTCATGCATCGTTCCGTTAAACATTGCATAGACAAGACCGATGACCGTGAGGAATACCCAGATCAGATTGACCATGAAGATCCGCCTATCGATGTCTGAAAGACAGACTTAAACATTTCTTGAAAGCTTTTTTGAGGCATTCGGTTGCGTTTGTTTTCATAAAAAATGGGGACTTGCTCAATCACCTGACCATCCAGTAAGAACGTCATTTTCCCTACTACATCTGGGATCGCTTCTTTGTTTTTTTCCCATTTCTTTTCAGGCGTCAGCATTTCCGTTTCGATTTCCACTAGTTTTTTCTCATCCTCATTTAGAAAATAGTCCACATCCCGCTTAATAAACGCTTTTTTTTCGTAAAAAGTCCCTTTTAACGAAGCGAGCCTGCCTTTTTCAGCAAGCACATACGTTTTATAGTGATCAAATGCATACTCAAACATTGAGATATGATCCTTCCAATCATCCGGTGCATTAATCGTCACAGCAATGAGCGCAGCATCTCCTTTTGCAGCTGTGGAGACAAGCGTGCGTTTTGCAAGTTTTGTATATCCTGTCTTCCCTCCAGTCGAATATTGATACAAACCAGTGAGCAGCTTGTTTTTGTTTTTCCAATAACCTTCGATTGTTTTTGCTTTATAAAAGGTGGTACCGGCAATTTTTTGATATTGCTTATGCTTCATGGCGTACTTCGTTAAGATCGCCATATCATAAGCTGATGAATAATGGTTTTTATGATCATCGAGTCCATGCGGATTTTGAAAATTCGTATTCTCCATGCCTAGTTCAGAGGCCTTTTGGTTCATCATAAAAATAAACCCTTCTAAGCTGCCACCAACATGTTCTGCAATGGCAACAGCTGCATCATTTCCAGAGCGCAGCATGAGCCCGTATGTCAAGTCTTCTAAGCTCACCTTCTGTCCTTCCTTTAAATAAATCGAAGAACCTTCCGCTTGAATCGCACGTTTTGACACTTTGACCATGTCGTTCATTTTTCCTGATTCAATGGCTAATACAGCCGTCATAATTTTTGTGATACTGGCGATTCTTCTTTTTTCGTGCTCGTCCTTTCCAAATAGGACTCTGCCTGACTGTCCATCTATTAAAATGGCGCTTCTCGCACTCACCGATAATGAAATGTCTGCTTGAGCGTGGGAGGAAAAAGGCAGTAAGAGTGTCAATAGAAGAAGGACTGCTGTTCCAATTTTTAAATAGGGCATGTTCATTCACGTCCTTGTCCGTTTTGTACAAGTGTATGCGCGGCTGAAAAAGTTATGATGCCCTCGTCCATAAAAAAAAGCGACTCGATGATTAGAGTCACTTTTCATTCTTCTTTATACCATTTTCATTTGCTGATGAGATGTTGTATATTCCAGCTCTTCTCTCATCGTTAAAAACTCTTTTTCTAATGAAGAAAACAAACGTTTGACTTCAGCCGATACTTCATGATGGAAAACAATGCAGCTTTTTCCCGTGTAGGCTGAACGGCTATCTTCATACCATGTATCCTTTTTTGGTGTAAAAAATTCTTCAATACATTGATGATAAATACGATGAAGCGTCTGCTGTGCGGCTTGCTGCGGGAATGTCTGCTGCTGCCCGATTTTCCTGCAAACCGCCGCGGCATCCTCGCTATAAACTGCAAGCTTCCGCAATGTACTTAATATGTCACAATAATAGGCTTCCGCTTCCGGGTTTAATCGTTTCAAGCTTGATAAGGTAGCTTCGTTCAGAAAACCATTCACTTCAACTGCAACCTTTGATAAAAAAACGCCTGCTTGATCAACTTGAGCCTTTACATTCATATGTGCCATTTGTTTCGTGTTTACCTTCCCCTCATGGCTTTGTCACCATTTTATCTTTCAAACAAAGGTTTTAGACCTAAAATCTTTGTTATATTTTATCATACATTTTTCCTTATTTTGAACTATTTTATCTCTTCAAATGTTTGATTGAAGTTTTCAAAAAAGAGATCAGCCTCTTCTTGCACCCCATCTGCTTCCACATTCTCTGGAAGTGGCGGTAATTCATCTAAGGCTTTTAAACCAAATTGCTCTAAAAAGGTAGGTGTTGTCCCATAAAGGATCGCTCGTCCCGGTCCATCGGCACGTCCTACTTCACAGAGCAGTGCTTTGGCCA
Organism: Bacillus sp. Leaf49; assembly: GCF_001426125.1. Taxonomy (NCBI): domain Bacteria; kingdom Bacillati; phylum Bacillota; class Bacilli; order Caryophanales; family Bacillaceae; genus Bacillus; species Bacillus sp. Leaf49. The sequence goes on from NZ_LMRK01000020.1 coordinate 372,375, forward strand.
CTAAACTATGCAGTACTCGTTCTGATTTAACGCCTCTGATCTCCTCGACTTCGCTGCGTGTAATCGGTTGTTTATACGAGACAATGGCGAGCACTTCTAGCGCTGCCTGTGACAAACCTTTCGATGGTGTCTCTACTAATTTTTTTAAATATACGCTGTATTCTTTTTTCGTCAGCAGCATATATGAATCTGCATATTCAATAAGCTCAATCCCTCGTTCTTGTTTTTGATATTCTTCTTTTACGGCAGACATAATATCAAGCAACGCTGCCTCATCAACTTCAAGAACAGACATGAGCTGTTTTCTTGTTAAGCCTTCGTCACCTGCTGCATATAGCAGCGCTTCTAAGATGGCTTTCCAATTCACGATATCAAGCGTCATGAATCGTTTCACTCCCTATGATATAAATATCTTCAAAGTTTCCTTCCTGCTCCAGCATGATTTGATGGCTTTTCATCAATTCGAGAACAGCAAGAAATGTCACGACAAGGTGTTCCTTTTGATCATGTTGAAACAAAGTCATGAAATTGGTCCGCTTTTTTGTTTTTCTTAAATGGTTCATAATCTCATTCATTTTGTCTTCAATCGGGATTTCTTGTCTTGTAATCTTTGATGGTGCTGGTTTTGTTATTTTTTTGCGGTTCAATACCTTTTGGAACGCACCTAACATATCATACACCGTGACGTGTAAGTTTGTGTCCTTCGCTTCTGCTTCTTTTGCAAATTCACTTAAATCACTTGGTGGTTTTGTGAAGGCGTTTTGCCGCTCTTCTTCACGTTCCTTCAGTTCTTGCGCTGCATTTTTATACTTGCGGTATTCAATTAACTTGCCAATCAGCTCATCACGAGGGTCCTCTTCTTCTTCCATCAGGTCTTCATCAAACAGCTCTTCCTCTTGTTTTGGGAGAAGCATTCTGCTTTTAATGCTCAGGAGGGTTGCAGCCATCACCAAATACTCACTTGCAACATCCAGTTCAAGCTCCCTCATCGTGTGGACATATAATAAATACTGCTCCGTAATTTTAGCGACGGGAATATCATAAATATCAATTTCCAAACGGTTAATTAAATGTAAAAGCAAGTCCAAAGGACCCTCAAACGAATCTATTTTCACCTGATATTCCAGCATTCTTTTTCTCACCATTTCTACTGTCTTCTAAGTACCGTTTTCATCGGCTAACCTTTAGTATAAGACACGATAAAGCTCTCGTCCAATATAATTTCGACCATGAGGCAGCAGGCAAAAAAAGAAAAACAGTGGATTCGCCCATACCAATGAGGGCATTTATACATAGAATACCATTGTAATCAGAACTGATGAAAAAGGAGGCCGTAACATTATGGGAGATGGTTATTACTTCGGCGGAGGATTTGCGCTTATTGTTGTGCTGTTCATCTTGCTGATCATCGTTGGCGCGGCTTGGGTTTATTAAAGAAACAGAGCGTCCTTTCATAAAGGGGCGCTCTTTCTTCTTTTCTTTTCGGTATGTTAGACTGATAGTGGAAAAGGAGATGACCGCTGTGTATCCTAAAGCGTACGTGGCTTTTTTACATGAATTTCATACGACAAGAGATTATTTTGAGTGTCATGAAATTCTTGAAGAATTTTGGAAAGAAGATCCTCCTCATCAGCGCAAAAAGTACTGGGTGGGTCTCATTCAGCTTGCTGTTGCTTTGTATCATCAAAGACGAGGAAATGGAAAAGGAGCAAAACGGCTGATTTCAAACAGCCTTCATATATTAGATTCGGACAGGAACATACTAACAGAATTAGGTCTTGATGAAGAGGCATTTCTTTTGCTGCTGAGAACACTGAAAAAGAAAATCGATGAAGACATGCCCTACGAAAGTGTGATGCTGCCAATCCGAGATGAAACGCTTCTTTCTTTATGCCAAGAGATGGCCGAAAAAGAAGGCTTAACCTTCGGACAGGAGAGCAACTTATCCCATACATTCTTAATTGAAAAGCATAGACTGCGTGATCGGACGGACGTATTGCTTGAACGTGAAAAGCAGATGGAACGTAAAAAAAGCAGAGGCATATAACCTCTGCTTCAGCGTGTAGACAAACCCTCGCATTCGGTGTCAGTCCTGCGTGCCGGTGCTCACGAATATCGAATTCGCTCCGCTCCAGTACTCGTCCTTCCTAGACTGCAAAGGTTTTCTATCACGCTGAAAAGAAGACAAATGGCTAAAATCAAGTTCATTTTAGCCATTTGTCAACAATCTAAAGCAGAGGCATATAACCTCTGCTTTTACATGTGTGATATTTAGTTTGTTTCACTGTGACACTTATGAAAGAAGCCTTGCGTTAATTCATTTGGAATGAGTGTTTTCGTTTTGAATACTTCTTCCACGGCTAATACCATTTCCTTGCCGATGCCTTGGTCACGATGGGACGGATTGACACTAATATGTTCGATTTGTACTTGGTCGTCTGTTTTCAGCACACCAATCGCACCGACGATATCCTCACCATCTTTCCAAAGGAACAGCTGCCGATCTTCATCCATTTCATACGACTTTATCGTCTGCTGAAGCTGTTTGACGTCTTTCTCACCCGGCATAAAGGACAGGAGTCCCATGGCAATTTTTTCAAAAGACCTCTTGTAACGAATTAACATATATACCCCTCAATATTAAAATTATCCTATTTTCCAGCAAATGTCTTATGAATCACTTGCTCATCACACATTATAAACACTTTTAGGTTGTTTTTAAACTCTTTTTCATCAAATTAACGAAACGTTCGATTTAGGTTGGCCATTTCAATAGCAGCTGCAGCCGATTCACTGCCTTTATTTCCAGCCTTTGTACCGGCTCTTTCAATGGCTTGTTCAATAGATTCTGTTGTCAGTACACCAAAGATAATCGGCACCCCTGTTGAGATGGCACTTTGTGCGATTCCTTTAGCCGCTTCATTACAAACATAATCGTAATGGGATGTTGCCCCGCGAATCACGGTTCCAAGTGTAATGACTGCATCATATTTTTTTGTTTCTGCTAGTTTTTTTGCCATATACGGAATTTCAAAAGCCCCTGGCACCCACACGACATCAATATCGTCACCGTTTGCTCCGTGTCTGAGCAATGTATCTTCTGCTCCATCTAGCAATTTACTTGTAATAAAATCATTAAATCTAGCGACGACGATTCCAAACTTTAATCCTTCTGCTACTACATTCGCTTGTATTGTATTCATATGTTCATCATCCTTTTTTGTGATTTTTATTTTGTTTTCATTGTCGTTGTTTGCTTGTTTATATATGCCTGCAATGCTTCAATCGTCAGCATCTTTAAATCGTGTTCTTTTTGAATTTTTTGCAGTTCGGGTACGCGGGCCATGGTTCCATCTGCATTCATAATTTCACATATGACACCCGCTGGCACTGAACCCGCAAGTTTAGCAAGATCAACGGCCGCTTCTGTATGACCTGGTCTTTCTACTACGCCTCCCTCTTTCGCAATAAGAGGGAAAACATGACCTGGGCGGGCAAAATCTTCTGGTTTTGACTCTTTATTTAACATGGCCAAAATGGTCGTTGAGCGCTCAAAAGCACTTATACCAGTTGTCGTTGACGTATGGTCGATGCTCACTGTAAATGCTGTATGATGTGCATCCGTATTTCGCTCGACCATGGGATGCAGATCCAAGTGTTTCGCAATCGAGGCATGAACTGGTGTGCAAATAAGACCTCTTCCATGTAAAGCCATGAAGTTAATGACTTCCGGCGTTGCATGCTCAGCAAGTGCCACAAAGTCTCCTTCATTTTCTCTGTCTTCATCATCTACTACGATAATGATTTCTCCTCGTTTCAGGGCATTTACTGCCTCATCAACTGAATGATACATACAATCGCCTCCTAGAATCCGTGCTCTTTTAAAAATGATGGGGTTAATCGTGATGGCTGCTTTTCGTTTTGCTCTTTTGTTAAAAAGCGATAAATGTATTTACCGATCATGTCACATTCAATATTTACTACATCTCCCATAGATTTAGTCGGGAAAATAGTTCCTTCAAGCGTATGTGGAATGATAGAAACTGTCACATGAGCATCTCGCAAATCGAAAATAGTCAAGCTGACGCCGTCTATTGCGATCGATCCCTTTTTTGTGAGCATATCTGTGAGGGTCTTGTCCATTTTCAAATCATAGTAAATGGCATTACTCTTCTTTTCTACACGGGTAATCACAGCCGTTCCATCAACATGGCCTGAAACAAAATGACCGCCGAATCGTCCATTTGATGACATCGCTCGCTCTAAATTCACTTGGCTACCTGGCGCAAGCTGATCAAGTGATGTCGCTTTGACCGTCTCAGGCATCACATCTGCCGCAAACTGTTCTTTTGTGAAGCTTGTGACAGTGAGACAAACGCCATTGATGGCGATACTATCGCCTAGGTGAACATCTTCTAGTACACGACTGCACTTGATGATGATTTCCATGGCATCTGCGGATCTTTTGCTCAATGACTGAACTGTACCCACTTCTTCAATAATCCCCGTAAACATGTGATCCTCCCTTTCTCTTTCTTTTGTATTTCTCACTTTATGAAAAAGCGATGTTTGGGACATGTGATCGATTGAACACCTTCGTCGCTTTTTATGGTCCATACAAGATGAGGGATCACCTAATAAACACTGCATGCGATGACTATATTGACATACAGAAAGCCCCGGAAAAATTCCGGGGCTGTGGTTTTTTTGCATTAGAAATAAAACTATGATCAACACATATTTTTTGTTCATACATAGCTTTCGTTATCCTTCTCCCATCCAGACTTTCACTGTCGGCTTCAGCTTCTCACTGAATCAACCGTTAATAAATTAACGGGTCACGGGCTGTAAAGCATTTGCTTTATTACCGTCGGTCGGGATTTTCACCCTGCCCCGAAGGATACAATCGATATTTAGCTGTCCTTAGGGGCTATTATAGCGATCCTTGTGGTCAAATGCAACAATCAAGATTTATTCACTTATTCATAAAAAAAGCCTCCCTATAGGAAAGGAGACTTGTTAATTGACGACTTTTACTACTTTTATAAGACCGTCTATTCTTTTTTCATTACTAAAGTATGCTTTAATACGATCGCCTTTTTTCAGATCGGCCACATCATCTTCAAATTTCTTCCCGTTAAAAATGATTTTCGTGCCATTTTTGGCTTGACCGTAATACTCATCACCATCAATTTTTGTAATGGTATATTCATAGATTGTGTAATCTTTATCATTATTCGTTAAACTTTCGCCAATGGCTGTTGGCACATCTTCAATTTTCATGCCATTCATGTATAAATAACCTGCGCCTAAACAAAGCAGTAAAACAAATAAGATTGCGATTTTCAATTTGATTTTCCCCATATTTAGAACCTCCATCATCTGCACTTCGCCTATTTGTATGTTCTATTCCTTCTTTTGATGAAATAAAACCAAAAAAGCTGATTTTCATTAATGGTTACTTATATAACGATTCAAATGGACTTTTGGTTCCACCTTTTCATCATTACATATGATACGAATATGCGTTCTTTATTAAGGGGGTCTTTTTTCCTCTTTATCTGTTAGCAGGATGAATAAGATAGACGAGCTTTTTGATTATATTCTTTTCTCTAGTGCGAATAGATCTTCCTCTAACAATTGAGATCTTTGAACAGCGATATTTCGGCTGTCACGAACCCCTTGATTATAATAGTAGCTTCCAAGATATTTTGTGATAAATTCTAATATATTAATGGCTGCTAATTCACCAATCTCCTCTTCTCGTTCTTCGGCAAAGTAACGCTGAATGGCAATCATCATCTGGTTTTTTTCTTCTTTTGTTAATGGTTTCAAAGTATCTCCTGCTTTCTTTCAGCATGATCACACGCTTTTTAGATGTGCACTTCCACTTATTTTTAGAGCTACATATGGTGACACTCACGAATACGAATGTTTGTTCTCTTATCATATCACAAAAACGTGTCCATCACACCCTAAAAGAAAAAGCGTGTTTTAATCAATGGATCAAAATACGCTTTCTTTATATAGACTATTTATTTCAATATGGATAGGATCGTCGCTACAGAATGATCTACAAATGAACGCTCTGGGCGAGATTTCATGAGAACTGTAAGTCCAATAAAAGAAACAACCAGCGCCTGTGCTAAGGCTTTGGCATTCAGACTGCTTTCGAGCTCACCCGAGCGAATACCTTGTACAATTTTTTCTTCAAAAATGACCGAAAGATACATCTGATGCTCTCTTGTGAGAATTTCAAACTTCTCTTCGTGTGGGGCAAGCTCGACTATTGTATTGATGCAGAAGCACCCTTTACTCGGCCCATGTCCATATTCCTCTTCTACTAATTCAGCAAATAATGTATGAAATGCTTCCTTTACAGATAGATTGTTTTGAAGTTTTGTTCGAATGTGGGCAGCATGCTGAGTTGTATATTTGCGTAATGCTGCTTCAAACAATTCCTCTTTATCACCGAACGCTGAGTATAAGCTTGGCCGCTGTATTCCCATTTTTGCAGTTAAGTCGCTTAATGTAGTCGCTCTGTACCCCTTCTCCCAAAAAAGCAACAAGGCCTCATCTAACGCTTTTTCCTCATCAAATTCCCGTTGTCGAACCATTATCAACCCTCATTTCTATCATAAAAATCTCTTCACTAAATCAATCATCTATTTCTTATAACGTTTTTTACTCATCGGTATATTATCATTTTATTTTATTGACATATCATTGTCAAATTGACTAGATCTTCACTACATCATCTTGACTTTAAAACGTTTCTCTGGTTATCCTTAACAGGAATCATTTTATACCAATCAGTATATTATACTTTTCAGTACAAAAGGAGCTGCTGACATGCATGAAAAAAGAAAAAATGAATGCCGTTGAACATTCTGATCTGGAAACAACTCATTTACAAATAAACACCCGATCAACGATGACTCGTAATATGGCTCTACTGTTTTCGACAGCCTCAGGGATGGCAGTTGCAAACATATACTTTGCACAGCCATTATTAGACTCCCTCGCATCCGAGTTTGGTATCAGCTATTCAGCCATTGGTATGGTCATTACGATTACTCAGCTTTGTTATGCGCTAGGACTGCTACTGATCGTACCACTTGGTGATCTGTTCAACCAACGGCGACTCATCGTAGCTCAAATGCTAGTATCCGTGTTATCTCTCATTCTAGTCGGTATCGCCCCTACCGCCACCGTCCTGTTCATAGGACTAGCTGCGGTGGGACTGCTTGCTGTAGTCACTCAGGTACTCGTAGCATTCGCAGCGACATGGGCCGCTCCTGAAGAACGTGGCCGCATAGTGGGCTTGGTTCAAAGTGGAATTGTGATTGGTATTCTTCTCGCACGAACGTTTGCTGGTGTACTAACCGATCTCGCCGGCTGGAGATCAGTCTATCTCGTTTCCGGCGTGATGATGTTGATCATCACTGGCGTGTTGTACCGGTATCTTCCGCGTGCTGACAGCAAGAGAGTCTCCATATCCTATGTGAACTTGCTCGCTTCAATGTTTATATTGTTCAGACAAGAACGAATTCTACGTATTCGTGGCGTACTGGGTTTTCTGATCTTTGTTGTGTTTGGCACGCTGTGGACTTCACTTGTGCTGCCTCTCAGCACTACGCCATACAATCTGTCACATACGGCGATTGGAGCATTTGGCCTTGCTGGAGTTGCCGGAGCATTAGGTGCCGCTCGAGCTGGAAGCCTTGCTGATCGAGGCTTAGGACAGTTAACAACGTGCATCGCCCTTGTCCTATTACTCTTTTCATGGTGTTTTATTTTTTTCACTGAATATTCCCTCATTTTATTAATCGTTGGTATCATCATTCTTGACCTATCTGTGCAGGCAGTTCATGTGACCAATCAAAGTATGATTTTCATGGTCCGGCCTGAGGCGAGAAGCCGGCTGACTGCTGCTTATATGATTTTTTATTCCCTCGGCAGTGCGCTCGGTTCTATTGTATCAACTAATATATACGCCAACGCTGGCTGGAATGGGGTATGTTTATTTGGAGCCTCTATCAGCGCCTTAGCCCTTTTATATTGGATGATCACCTACCGCTTCACGGCACAGATCACAGGAACATCAGATGTAAAATAAAAAAACACCGCAATTAAGCGGTGTTTTGGATTAAGCATCGATCACTTCGACTTTTTCCATGCCTTGTCCTTGTTCCATATCAAGAACAGCTTCGATACCAGATGTTACTTTGCCAAAAACAGTGTGAACACCGTTTAAGTGCGGCTGTGGGTCATGTACGATAAAGAATTGGCTGCCGCCAGTATCTTTACCAGCGTGTGCCATTGATAATGAACCTCTCTCGTGCTGATGAGGGTTTCCTTCTGTTTCACATTTAATTGTGTAACCAGGTCCTCCAGTTCCATTACCGTTTGGATCGCCGCCTTGGCTTACGAACCCTGGGATCACGCGGTGGAATTTCAATCCGTCGTAGAAGCCTTCATTCGCTAATTTTTCAAAGTTTGCTACTGTACCTGGAGCAGCCTCTGGGTAAAGTTCAAACTCAATTTTCTTTCCATTCGTTAATTGTATGTATCCTTTTTTCGCCATTTTTCACATTCTCCTTTCAGGTTAAACAACGCTCATTATAGCACATTTTCGGTGATGTTAAACATCCCCTGCTTACCTAATGTGATTTACCTCTTTTGCCATCATTGATAAAATAAAAGCGCTTGATCCTTTTCTCCTAAGGAAATGATCACAGACTGAGCAAATCACTTCATCATCTTGGAGGTTTCAAACATCTTTAAAAGAAAATTGAAACGTCAGACTGATTTGTTACGTCTATATGATGGAGTACGATTCAAATCATGTACTCAAAAGATGAGTTTCTCACCATCGAGAAACGCTTTCGACTTGAAGGAGGTCAACATGTTTAAAAAAACAATGCTTGGTATGATGGCAGCGCTCCTTTTACTGATTGGTGCGCCAAAAGTCAGCTTAGCGGATGCAGCTGTCGGCGATGTCATCGTCACACTCGGGCAAGACTTAACACCGGCTGATCGCCAGAAGGTGCTTGACGAGTTGAATCCACCTGAAAATGCGACAAAAATTGAAGTAACCAATAAAGAAGAGCACGAATATTTAGGAAAGTATATCCCTCGCTCTCAAATCGGGACTCGAGCATTATCATCTTCATCTATCACTATTGAAAAATCAGGTACGGGTCTGACTGTGGATACACATAACATTAAGACCATTACAGATGAGATGTATTTAAATGCTTTAATGACCGCAGGCGTGAAAGATGCAAAGGTTGTCGTGACGGCGCCGTTTGAAGTATCTGGCACAGCAGCACTGACAGGTCTATTAAAAGCCTATGAAGTGTCAAGCGACAAAGCCATTCCTGAAGATGTGAAACAGGTGGCAAACGAAGAGCTTGTAACAACATCTAAACTGGGAGACTCTATTGGAAAAGACAATGCTTCTGCCCTGATTGCAAAAATCAAAGATGACATTGCCAAAAATGGAGTTCCTAAAACAACAAAAGAAGTGGAAGAAAAAGTAGATCAAGCCGCTTCTGATTTGAACTTAAATCTGACGCAGGATCAAAAAGATCAACTTGTCTCTCTCTTCGATAAAATGAAAAATATCAATATCGATTGGAAACAAGTCGGATCTCAAATTGATAAAGCAAAAGACAAGATTACAAAATTCATAGAATCAGATGAAGGGAAAAACCTTCTACAGAAGATTTGGGATTTCTTTGTCTCTATTTGGAACGCGATCGTCTCTGTATTTACTGGTGGAAAATAAATGTCATAGAAAAAGCTGCCTGATGATCAGGCAGCTCAGACCGTAGACAAACCCCACCTTTACTTCAAGTAAAAGTGGGGTTTTCACATTTTTTGATAAAAACATTATGTGTTTTACGCTGGACATGGCTCTTNTCAGACCGTAGACAAACCCCACCTTTACTTCAAGTAAAAGTGGGGTTTTCACATTTTTTGATAAAAACATTATGTGTTTTACGCTGGACATGGCTCTTTCCAAGTCCAGTTTGCTAGCTTTTTAAGATTCATGGCAGCGAAAGTAAGCATCGCCTGCATTGAAACTTTTTTCAGTCCTCGAAGTTTCGTCCAACGCATACCATGCTTTTCTTTTGCATCCGCAAAAACGCGTTCTATTGTTTCTTTCCGTTTTGCATAGATGTCTTTATTCATTTGTGTCAGCCTCAGATGGTCTGCTTCATCTAGATAGTCCTGCCAAATATGCCGATGAATTTGTTTAGTGTGATTTTGACTTTGTGTACAGTTATTTAAAAACGAGCAGGATTTACATACCTCTGAATCAGATGCATATTGCTTATAGCCTTCTCTAGTCGTTGTACGATAAGAGAGAATTTGCCCGTTGGGGCAAATGTAACAATCAAAATATGCATCATACACATATTCATTCTTTTTCAAGTAACCAGCTTTTGTTCTTGGACGAGTGTAAGGCATGACAGGTCTTATTTCTTGATCCATTAAAAACTTAGCGATGTAAGGTATATTCATTCTTTTTCAAGTAACCAGCTTTTGTTCTTGGACGAGTGTAAGGCATGACAGGTCTTATTTCTTGATCCATTAAAAACTTAGCGATGTAAGGTGTTTTATATCCTGCATCTACTGCGACTACAAATGGTTTTCCGACTTTTTCTGTCACCTTTAATACGAGTGAATCCAACATACGACTATCATGAACATTTCCACCTGTGACCAGTGATCCTAAAATAAATCCTTTAGAATCACAAGCCGTATGAAATGAATAGGYAAATGATTTTTCTCGCTCATCCTTCACATAGTARCCACTCTCTGGATCAGTCGTACTTACYTTGATTTCTTTTGTCTCTTCTTTATTCTGTAGGGGTAAAGGCTTTTTTCCATGTTCTTCACGGTCAATATTGATCTCYTCATGAAGCTGATTTTGATAACTTCTCGTCTCTACTCGAACGATTTTCTTTTCAWGTTTTTTCTTATTGGCATTCGCTTTTACATGAGTGGAGTCAATGAAGGCAATAGAAGGGTCAACGAGTCCTTTTTTCATCGCTTCTCTTAAGATTCGGTAAAAAATTTGTTCGAATAAATCTGTATCATGGAAGCGTCTCACGTAGTTTTTACCGAAGGTAGAAAAGTGCGGGATTTTCTCRGAAAATCCATATCCAATAAACCAACGATAAGCCACGTTGGTTTCAATTTCTYTAATGGTTTGCCGCATAGAGCGAATGCCAAATAGATATTGAATTAAGACCATCTTAATGAGAACAACGGGATCAACACTTGGTCTACCRTTSTCAGAACTATAATGATCTTTGACAAGATCATAAACGAAATCAAAGTCGATCGCTTGATCAATTTTTCGTACAAGATGATCTTCAGGCACTAATTCATCTAAGGCCACTACTTCTAATTGATTTCTTCTTTCTTCTTCACGTTTCGATAACATGTTCATCCCCCACAGAATTGTGTTATTACCCTTATTATACAAAAAAGCTTGTAGACTTTGTCTACAAGCTGAAACACATCCATTTGGATGTGTCTTTTTTTGAGCGCATNTCTTTCTTCTTCACGTTTCGATAACATGTTCATCCCCCACAGAATTGTGTTATTACCCTTATTATACAAAAAAGCTTGTAGACTTTGTCTACAAGCTGAGACACATCCATTTGGATGTGTCTTTTTTTGAGCGCATTAAAATGTGCAGCCGCCCGCTAGAGTGATTACACTATAGAATGAGGTGAAGAAAGAGTGGAAATTGTCGTGATTTGGTTTCGCCGAGATATGCGATTGGATGATCATATCGCCTTATCAAAAGCGATCACATATGCAAAAAAACATCAGTACCGATTATTTGCTTTTTATCATCTAGATCCGTTTTTTACAGAAATGGAACTGGATTTGAACAACGAACATTTCTTTCAAAACTTGGCCAATTTCGTCAAGGAAGCGAGAGAATCTCACATGTATGTTCATCTCATTCATGATGATATTTTGTCCGCTTTTCAAAAGCTCATGAATGCTTATGACATCAATGCGGTCTTTTTTAATGAAGACGAAGTAGGAAATGGTCAAACACGTGATGAGCAAGTGACCCGTTTCTTAGAAGAAAAGGGCATTCATGTGTCAAAGTGGCAAGATACGCATCTGCATGGGGCGAGAGATATTTTAAAAGCGGATGGGACTCATTATCAAGTGTTTACTCCATACTATCAAGCGTGGCGGAAGCAGGAGAAGCAGTCTGTGATAAAAGTTGACAAATCATTTCTGAGCAGCAAGCATACGATTTGTGATGAGTCACTTTCTGAAAAGGGAGATGAGAAACTAAGGGACATCATCAAGAAATGTACAAGGAAATTCGATCAGATTGGATCAGACAAAGCGATGAGCACGCTAGGCGGCTTTATTCAAGAAAGATTGACGCATTATCACGAGAAACGAGATATTCCGTCTGTTTTTGGGACGAGCAAGCTGTCTCGGTTTTTAAAAACCGGGACCATTTCTATTCGCACGATCTTTCATGCAGTCAATGAGGAAGAACTTTTTGAAGATAAGGGCAAGGAAACATTTATGAAAGAGCTAGCGTGGCGTGATTTTTATCATATGATCTTTGCGCATTATCCAGAGATGAAAGAAAAAGAAATCAACGCCTCCTTTCAACATATAAAATGGAATGATGATCAGACACTTTTTGAAGCTTGGTGTAAAGGACAAACAGGCTTCCCACTCGTTGACGCTGGGATGAGACAGTTAAATGAAGAAGGCTGGATGCATAACCGTTTGAGAATGGTGACGGCTTCATTTCTGACAAAAGATTATCTCATCGATTGGAGAATGGGCGAGGCGTATTTTGCGAGAAAACTTGTCGACTATGATGAGGCTTCGAATATTGGAGGATTTCAGTGGGCAGCCTCTGTCGGAACGGATGCTGTTCCTTACTTCCGTATTTTTAACCCAACGACCCAGTCGAAACGATTTGATCCAAGCGGAGAATATATTAGAAGGTATGTACCAGAACTAAAGCATGTGAATGAAAAATGGATTCATGAACCGAGTAAAATGCCGATAGATGAGCAAATGAAATCGGGATGTGTGTTGGGGGATACATATCCTCTGCCTACAGTCGATCATCAAGAAAGACGAAAAAAGGCCATTTCGCTATTTGAAGAAGCGAAACAAACATAAAAGAAATCCCCCTTTTCGGATGAAAGGGGGATTGTATGTTTATCTGAAAGGCTCTCTATTTTCATATTTAAACCGGGCAATGAGTAAGCAGAAGTAGCATAGTACCCCAAACAAACAAGAAATAAAGAATGAATGAGCAAGCGCATAACCGAGTGCGAGCTGAGAATAAACAGACATGACACCAGAGATCGCTTGAAGTGTAATCAGAATGGCTGAAATGATCCATCCATAATACAGCTGCTTTTGTTCTTTATAATGTTTAAGGGCATGGAACATCGCAACAAATATCCAAACGAATAAAAGAAGGGCTGCTGCTCGGTGAGACATTTGAACCCATTGATTAAAATACGCTGGAAGTGCGCCGTCTTTTGAACAAAATGGGAAGACAGAGCATGCAAGACTTGATTTTGTATGTCTCACATAGGCGCCCGTATACACCACAATATACGTATATGTGATCAACCCATAAATATGGAACTGCATTCTTTTGCCGATATGAAGTGGCTTCACAAGCTTTGTTTCAGATCTGGTGGCTTCAAACACAAGCAGTGCCAGCAGTAAAACGGAAGCAAAAGAAATCAGTGAAATACCGAAGTGCAGTGCCATGACAAGTGCGTTAGAACCAAACACAACGGCGAGTGCCCCTAACAGCGCTTGAAGCAGTAAGAATATAATGGACATGATGACCAAAAATTTGGTTTCACGGAATACTGGACTGATTTTTTTCCAGCATAAGACCGCCAGTGCCAATACAAGAATGGTGGAAACTCCTGTTGACATGCGGTGGCTCCATTCGATAATGGAAGCAGGATTCATTTCTGGAAAGAAACGACCGTGGCAAAGGGGCCATTGTCTGCCGCAGCCAAGACCGGAGCCAGTTTTTGTCACAAGCGCACCGCCAATCAGAACGATCAGCATCACAAATGTTGTGACAACGCTCAATAACCTTAAAGCAAATTTCATCAAATGATTTCACCTTCTCTAAATAACTTCTGATCTAAATGAAAACCTCACATGCTCTCAAGTTTAAGCCAAATGCGTGTTCTGTTGCAATTCATAATGACCAAAGTTCACAAAAAAATGATATGTTAGTTCACAAAGTTTACAGATTTAGAGTGCTTGATCTTTCTTTGACAGTCTGATAGAAATAGAGGAGAGAATATTTCATTTTGCACCGCCTTCTGAAACGCACATCCTAATAAATTCACGAAAAGTTCACAAATAACTTCAAGTTTGTCGTTTATTATTTAATAGGATGTTTTTTTACAGCTCTTTATCTTGTATGATAGAGTTGTAACGATTTTACGTTTTATTCGTTCGTTTGAAGGTTTGGGCAAGGGAGGTTATACACATTGGCAAATTCCAAAACAGCCGCGGAAGCAGCTATTCATGGACAAATAGAAGAAACAACCGCTTTAAAAGATTTTCTTGCTCTTATTAAAATGGGCATCGTCAATTCCAATTTCATTACAACTTTTACTGGAATGTGGCTTGCTTTTTATTTTACAGGTATGAGTTTTCTTGGGAATCTTGATATTGTGCTGTTAACAATGATTGGTTCTTCTCTTATTATTGCCGGTTCATGCGCCATTAATAATGCGTTTGACCGTGATATTGATATACTAATGGAAAGAACAAAAACAAGACCGACGGTGACAGGTAAAGTTCAGCCAGGTCAAGCGTATGCATTTGGTATTCTGCTTGTTATACTTGGACTGATTATGCTTCTGATGACAACTGTTACATCAGCAGTGATTGGATTTATCGGTGTCTTTACTTATGCAGTTCTATACACGATGTGGTCTAAACGTCATTACACCATTAATACAGTCATTGGGAGTGTATCTGGTGCGGTTCCGCCATTAATTGGCTGGACAGCTGTTACAGGCACCATCGACACAACGGCTTGGGTCCTGTTTATGATTATGTTCATCTGGCAAATTCCGCATTTCTTATCACTTGCGATTAAGAAAACGGAAGATTACCGTAAAGCAGGTATTCCAATGCTGCCAGTTGTTTACGGCTTTGAAGTCACAAAACGCCAAATCATCATTTGGACAGCATGTCTTCTTCCGCTTCCATTTTTCTTAGGTGGATTAGGATGGCCGATTGTCGCACTTGGCACATTGCTGAACATTGGATGGCTCGTCATTGGGCTTATGGGCTTTAAAATGAAAGATATCATGAAGTGGTCAACACTCATGTTCGTTTATTCATTAAACTACTTAACGATCTTTTTCGTTGCGATGATTATTATTACACTATTCTAGAGTGAAATACACTTTGATCACATCAAAACAATGGCTATATCTTATAACACAACATTTTCTTACAACTATGAAAGCCGCCTGATATTCAGTTCTATTTAGGCGGCTTTCTGTTTATACATAGATGGTATTTTGAGTAAAAACATCATTTTTTTATGAAAAGAGGAAATGTAAGTGCTTTTATAAGAGGCGGGGGTTATGGATGGGTGAAAGGTGATTTTATAAATAAGAGGTAAAAGCGAAAGGCAAAGGAGATCAAGCAAAAGGGGTTGGGACAAATTATGATAAGAAAATGGCGTGTTTATTCACTGTTTCTCTTACTGACGCTCGTTTTGGCGGGCTGCGGTGAACCATACTTATCAACACTCAAGCCAGTTGGGGAAGTAGCAGATAAACAGTTTTTCCTAACGGTACTGAGTACACTTATTATGGTTCTTGTCGTTATTGTTGTATCGATCATTTTCTTTTACGTCATCATTAAATTCAAACGTTCTAAAGTGGGAGAAGATACGATTCCTAAACAGGTAGAAGGGAACCGTAACCTCGAAATTACGTGGACAGCGATTCCGATACTTCTACTCATTATTCTCGTTGTACCTGTTGTGGCATACACGCTTGAGCTAGGGGATACAAGCGCCATGGATAAGAAAAAACGAGATCCTGAAAAGACACTTGTAGTGAATGTAAGAGCCAGCTTATATTGGTGGGAATTTGAATACCCTGATTATGGGATTGTGACAAGTCAGGAATTGATTGTTCCAACTGATCAAAAGGTTTATTTTAAGCTGAAAGCATCTGATGTGAAACACTCATTCTGGATTCCATCAGCTGGGGGTAAAATTGATACAAATACAGACAACGAGAACAAGTTTTATTTAACGTTTGACTCAAAACGAACGAAAGATGCTGGAGAATATTTCTATGGGAAATGTGCAGAGCTTTGTGGTCCATCACATGCTTTAATGGACTTTAAAGTTAAAACGCTTTCTCAAGATGAGTTTTTAGGCTGGACGAAAAAGATGACAGATTATAAGAAGCCTGCATCTACGTCAGATCTAGCCCTTGAGGGTGAAAAACTCTTTAAAGAGAAAAACTGTTTAAGCTGTCATGCGGTAGAGCCTGGAGATGAACGGCCAGAGGCGGCAAGGACTGCACCAAACCTTGCAACCTTCGGAGAGCGGACAAAAGTAGCTGGAATTAAAGACATGAACAAAGAAAATGTCAAAGCATGGCTGAAAGATCCAGAGAGCTTTAAACCAGGTAATAAGATGACAGGGACGTACCCTAAACTAAATGACTCAGAAGCAGACGCACTCTACGAGTATTTAAAAGGTCTTAAAATACAGTAAATGCCTTGAGCAGCTTGAAGTTGCGCACATTCAAAAGGGTATACGATCTATGTGAAGTTTTTGTTAAGAGCTCCCGAATAAGTCTCTACATCCAAGAATAAGTCATCTGTCAGATATAGTCTGTTTTTAGAACGTGAAGATAGACATTGATATGAAAAGGGGCAAATGGGAGATAAGAGGGGGATTTCATGGTGAGTACAATAGCTAAAAAGCGGGGGTTTGGCGCTGTCTTATGGGATTACTTAACGACGGTTGACCACAAAAAAATTGCCATACTATATTTAGTGGCAGGGGGATTTTTCTTTTTAATTGGTGGCCTGGAAGCGATGATTATCCGTATTCAGCTAGCCATCCCTGAAAATGATTTTGTGAGTGCAGGGTTTTACAATGAAGTCATGACGATGCATGGAACAACGATGATTTTCCTTGCAGCAATGCCGCTTTTATTTGCATTAATGAATGCGGTTGTACCCATTCAAATTGGTGCACGTGACGTAGCGTTTCCATTTGTGAATTCACTTGGTTTTTGGCTGTTCTTTTTCGGAGGTATTTTCTTAAACCTTGGATGGTTTATGGGCGGAGCACCTGATGCAGGCTGGACTGCCTATGCGTCGCTCACGCTGAATTCAGAAGGGCACGGCATGGATTTCTATATTTTAGGGTTGCAGATAGCGGGTATTGGTACGCTAATTGCCGGAATCAACTTTCTTGCAACGATTATTAATATGAGAGCGCCAGGTATGACGTATATGAGAATGCCGCTCTTTACCTGGACGACGTTTGTGGCATCTGCACTAATTTTATTCGCATTCCCGCCGCTGACAGCAGGGCTTGCGATGCTGATGCTTGATCGAATGTTTGATACGAGCTTTTTTAATCCAGAGCTCGGCGGAAATACAATCATCTGGGAGCATTTGTTCTGGATTTTTGGACACCCAGAAGTGTATATCTTGATTTTGCCGGCATTTGGGATTTTCTCTGAGATCATTCCGGTGTTTGCAAGAAAAAGATTGTTTGGTTATTCGTCCATGGTGTTTGCGACTGTATTAATTGGTTTCCTTGGATTCATGGTGTGGGCGCATCACATGTTCACAACAGGACTTGGTCCAATTGCCAATGCGATCTTTGCCGTAGCCACAATGGCGATTGCGGTGCCAACTGGAATTAAAGTTTTTAACTGGTTGCTCACCATATGGGGCGGTAATGTGAAGTTCACAACGCCGATGCTATATTCAGTTGCGTTCATTCCGTCATTCTTACTTGGCGGTGTAACCGGCGTCATGCTTGCAGCAGCAGCAGCGGATTATCAGTTCCATGACACGTACTTCGTTGTGGCGCATTTCCACTATGTCATTATCGGTGGTGTGGTCTTCGGTATTTTAGCAGGTGTGCATTATTGGTGGCCGAAGATGTTTGGGAAAATACTGAATGAGAAGCTTGGGAAAATTGGCTTTGTGCTGTTTTTCGTCGGTTTCCATTTAACGTTCTTTATCCAGCATTTTCTCGGTCTTTGGGGCATGCCGCGCCGAGTCTTTACATTCTTGCCAGGTCAGGGTCTAGACCTTGGGAACTTGGTGAGTACGATTGGGGCACTGTTCATGTTTGTAGCAGTTGTCATCATGCTGATTAATATCATCTGGACGACAGCAAAAGGGGAGCGTGTATCGGGCGATCCTTGGGGAGATGGAAGAACGCTTGAATGGGCAGTATCTTCACCTCCGCCAGAATATAACTTTAAGCAGCTGCCTCTTGTACGGGGACTTGATCCATTATGGATTGAGAAAATGGATGGTAAAAAAGGAATGACAGCATCTGAACCGCTCGATGATATTCACATGCCGAATAATTCCATCTTGCCTATCATTATCTCATTCGGTCTATTTGTGTCAGCGTTTGGTTTTATGTATCGTCAAGAACACAGCTGGGGTCTACCGGTGATCTTCATTGGTCTTGGGATCACGTTTGCGACCATGCTCGTTCGCTCTCTTAAAGATGATCATGGATACCATATTCACAAAGAAGATTTGACGGATGACGATGACAAAGGGGTGAAAGCATAATGGAACCACAAAAAATGACAGCGGAAACCTTTCCGGCTTCTCCTGAGAAAGCCACGTTAGAAGGAAAGAATAAGTTCGTCGGGTTCTGGTTGTTTCTTGGGGGAGAAACGGTCCTGTTTGCATCTTTGTTTGCCACTTATTTGGCGCTGAAAAATTCAAATGCAGGCGGCGCAACAACAACTGAAATGTTTGACCTCACACTTGTGTTTATTGCCACAATGCTTCTGTTAACGAGCAGTTTAACGAGTGTGTATGCTATGTATCATATGAAAAACTTTGCCTTTAAAAAAATGCAGCTTTGGCTTGGTATAACCGTTCTTTTAGGTGCTGGATTTTTAGGGGTAGAAATTTATGAGTTTTATCATTATGTGCATGCGTATGAATTTACCATTACGAGCTCTGCACTTGGCTCTTCCTTCTATACGCTTGTTGGAACACACGGGGCTCACGTCGCATTTGGACTTTGCTGGATCACCGCTCTGATGATTCGGAATATGAGACGCGGACTCGATTTATACAATGCACCAAAATATTATGTGGCAAGCCTTTATTGGCACTTCATTGATGTTGTGTGGGTCTTCATCTTTACCGTTGTATATTTAATGGGAATGGTGGGATAAGAATGGGAAATAAAAACACAAATCAGTCCAAAGTCGATCTTGTCTATCGGAAAAAGAAAAATGCCGAAGAAATGAAGCATCAGCTCATTTCTTTCGGCTTGATGATTGGTTTAACGTTTGTTGCCTTTTTAACAATCGCCTCTGAAGACGTCGGAAATTGGTTCGCTGTCCCTTTTATTTTACTGCTTGCAGTGATTCAGGTCGCTTTTCAGCTTTATTATTTTATGCACATGAACCAAAAAGGGCATGAAACACCCGCGTTGTTTCTTTACTCAGGTGTGTTTGTCGCGTTTATTACCGTTTTAGCCTTTTTGACCATTATTTGGTGGTAAGCTCGCTTTGCCCTTGAAGGAGGCGCAGCAATGGAAAACTTAGAGATATTTGGATTTCGTGCATTATGGAGTCCTTACTATTTGACATGTATTGTAGCAGCAGCCGCTTTTTATCTGCTTCTCGTGACGAAGGGTAAGCACCGTGCGACGGTGAAAGAGAAAACGCTGTTTCTCACGGGGCTTGTGTTGCTTTATGCAGTGAAGGGGAGCCCGATTGATTTAATGGGGCATATTATGTTCAGTGCGCATATGGCGCAAATGGCAGTGCTCTATTTGGTCATCCCGCCCCTTCTTATCACAGGTTTACCTGCGGCGATTTGGGAGCGGATCATTCAAACACGGGGTATTCAGCCGATTTTCCGCTTGTTTTCTAAGCCGTTGATTGCCTTACTCGGTTTTAACGGGTTGTTTTCGCTGTATCATATTCCGCTTGTGTTCGATTTTGTCAAAACAGATCCGTTTTATCACGCATTGATGACAGTTGTCATTTTTATCGCTGCTTTTTTCATGTGGTGGCCGCTTGTCCATAAAGTGCAAAGTCAGCCGCAGATTACAGGCATTTTAAAGCTTGGATATATTATGGCAGATGGGATTTTAATGACACCTGCCTGCGCACTCATTATGTTTAGTGAAGCGCCTATCTATGCCACTTATTCAGATGCCGGCGCATGGATACAAGCACTGCACCTATGCGTACCGAGTGATATGCTTGCTGGTCTTGCGCTTACGGGACCTGACATGTTTCATACATTGCCGCTGCTAGAAGATCAGCAGCTAGGTGCTATTTTGATGAAAATCATTCAAGAGATTGTATACGGATCGATTCTTGCTGTTGTCTTCTTTGACTGGGCGAGAAAAGAAAGAGCGAAAGATGCCGTACCAGATGCGCTCATTCCGAAATATGAATAAATGAAAAGCACAGCCGCAGGGGCTGTGCTTTTTATGCTTCAGCAGTTATCGCTTCTAGTTTTTCTTTTAATTGGTTCAGCGTTTTTTTACTGGATTGAATAAGAGATTTAGGGAAATCTTCGCCTTCTCCATATTCAACACCATGCGGATAATAGTGTTTTCCAAGTAAAGGTGTCAGCAGCTGGATGTGGGCTTTTTTGGAGCCGACATCTCCCTCAGTGGCGTAGCCAGAGATCCGTAAGTAAAATGTCCCCTCTACCATATTATACTTCCTGTCGTACGTCACACGCTCATAATCCCATTGATCGGCTCGTACAAATCCTTCACTTTCCATAATGAAATCTAATTTATTTAAGTCAGCTGATACCTTTTCAATCCCCGTACCTTCAAACTTCACCCAAAACCCCTCCTTATAAAAATTCCCTTTACTGACAATCATAGTATGAAAGCGTTAAACTTTCAACTGTGAAAGGTATGTTCTTTTATAAGCTGGTTACAGTAATAAAGAAAATAACGGATGGAGGAATCAACGTGAAAACGAAAAAAATCAAAGATATCATGACGAAAAAAGTAGTGACGTTGCAAAAGGACGACAATGCATATGAAGCGGCAGTCAAAATGAAAGATGCTGACATTGGTGCCATTCCAGTAGTCGATGGGGATCAGCTTGTTGGTATTGTCACAGACCGCGACCTTGTACTTAGAGGTATTGCTGAGAAAAAGCCGAACTCACAAGAGGTTAGTGTCCTCATGACGAAGGAAGTATTGACAGCTGAAGAAGATGCAACCCTAGAAGAAATTGTCCGGTTGATGTCAGAACATCAGCTCCGCCGTATCCCGGTTGTCAAAAACGGGGCACTCACAGGGATCGTAGCCCTTGGGGATTTATCAGTTGAAGATTTATCAAACGATCGTGCAGGTGATGCTCTGACGGAAATCTCACAACAAGACCAGGATCATGGCCAAGGATTTCTTCATTAGGAGGGGCATATTTTAAATTCGTGTTAAATAGGCTGTATTGTCGTTGATAAATGGAGCAAGTTTTGTTTAAATGACAGTAGAAGGTACTTTTTGTACCTTGCCAATTTAACGGAGGTGTTTATTTGAAAACTGTGCTGAAAACACTCTTCATCCTCCTGATTATATCTGGAACGTACGTTCTGTTTATTCAATATGGATCTTCACCAGAAAAAGAAAACAGCAATGAGCCGAAGGTGTCTAATGAAGAAACATCTAGCGATAAGCCGATTAACATTCCGAAAAAAGGTCTCATGTCCTTTATGGGGAAGTCTTCAAACGAAGTGCTTAAACAGCTAGGGGAACCAGATCGCATTGATCCTTCCGCATATGATTATGACTGGTGGATATACAATCAATCGAAGAAACACTATATTCAAGTAGGGGTAAAGGACAGTAAAGTGGTGACCTTGTTTGCGACAGGGGGTGGGCTGAATGTGGAGCCGTTTAAAATCGGTCAAGCCACAAGTGAAGTGTTTAAAAAAACACAAATCGCTCCTTACATTCATGTAGAGGACGAGGGAAATTCATATCGCTTTGAATTTTCAGAAGATGATATGAATACCAGGCCGACGGTGAAAGTGGGAGATGATGTGTATGTCCAGCTCTACATGGATAAGTTTGAAAGCACTCTTTCGAGCATTCGAGCCTTTAATGCAGATACATTTGTCAAACAAAAGCCGTATGAAGTCGTTTATCGAGGTCAATTAATTGAACCTGAGGCGATATCAGGTGAAAAGTGGAAGGATATTGAAGCGTCGAGTCAAAAACAAATTTTTGATATGACCAATATTATCCGCCATAAGTACAAACTGCCGACCTTAAAGTGGGACGATGAAACCTCTGAAGTGGCATTCATGCATAGTGAGGACATGAAAGATCATCATTATTTCTCCCATGAATCTAAAAAATACGGTACGCTGAAAGATCGGTTAGAAAGAGGCGAGGTCGCATTTCAGCTTGCGGGGGAAAACATTGCGTATAATTATGTTGATGGCCCTGCAGCTGTAGAAGGCTGGCTGAATAGCGAAGGTCACCGGAAGGCATTGTTAAATCAAGATTACACGCACCTTGGCGTTGGTGTGAAAGAAAAGTATTATACACAAAACTTCATTAAGAAAACGTCTTAATCCTCTAAACAGCTGCGCACAGATGGCGGCTGTTTTTTTATGAAAAGGGCTCACCAAAATAGACCCAGATGTATATAGTATAGTAGGCATTTGTATGGGGGGTGAGGATATGACAAATAAGCAAAAGCAAACATCCATTGATGAATTTAAACAGTTCGTCAGACGCCATCCGAAATTAATTCAAGAAGTGCAGACGCAAGAAAAAAGCTGGCAAAGTTTATACGAGAATTGGGTCATGTTTGGTGAGGAAGATGACATGTGGTCTCCTTACCGGCAAACACAAACGGAAGAAGCAAAAGAAGAAAAAGCCGCTAAGCAAAGTGAACCGGGAAAAGCAGATTTTATGTCTAAAATGGTTTCTGCAGTGAAAAAAATGGACGCTGATCAAATGAATGAACAAATTAATAAAATGAGCCAGTCTATTTCCTCTTTACAAAGCTTACTCGGTCAATTTTCATCAAATGGCTCAAAGAAGGGTTCATCTGGAGGCAGCCAGCACCCATTCTCCTTCAGGAAAGATTAATTGAAAGGGGATGCTTTTGGTGCGGAGAGAAGTACAAGAGTTTGTCATGGCCGAAGAGGATCGAATCAAATTCATCAGGCAGCGCCCACTCTGGTATAGACAGTTAACGCGGCATCCTGAAAATGTCACTTCGTTTGAATTAGATAAAATGAACTTTTACGAAAAAACCATTCCTCATCGTGTGAGCCAGTTGAGCAATAGTGTCCAAATGGCTGAAATGATGATCCAGATGTTCCAAGCAATGCGCAATCAAAATGGAGCCGGGTGAGGCTTTTTTTGAGTTGATTAAGATGTCTATTTCATGAGCATCCTATGAAAGTAGACGAAAGGAGAATCAGAACATGAAATGGATGCTGTCAATATGCGCATTGCTTTTTCTTCTCACCGGATGTCAAAGTCAACATGATCAAGAGCAAGTAACTAGGCAAGAACCAGCAGTACCAGTCATGCAGCAGACGCAAAGTGAAATGAAGCAGCAAGGCTTTTTAAAATACAAAGTGCAGGGATCTGTTGTGTATATAGAAAGTACACTTCAAGATTTTCACCTTGAACCTTCACCCTTGAAAAAGGATAAGAAGGCGGGATATTTTACAGTGTATGTAGACGGGAAACGGGCAGGCAATGAGTATACTGCGGCGTTTGTGGTCAAGCACCTTTCAAAAGGAAAGCATAAAATGACCGTTGTGCTAAATTCTCGTCACCCTGAATATAAGCAGAAAAGAGAGACGTGGGATGTATTTGTGACGTAAAAGCATTTTCTGATCCATAGGTTTCGTGGTAAACTATGAATTGGAGGTGCAACATTTATGTATGCGACAATCGAATCTGTGGAGCTCCAAGAGGAAGCAAATCAATTGGCTGCCATGATTCTTCAGTCGGAGGAGGCTGAACATTACCGCAACTGCTTTAAGCGTCTCCAGCAAGACGAAGAAGCCCAACAAATTATTGCCCATTTTACAAAAGTAAAAGAGCAATATGAAGATGTGCAGCGGTTCGGCAAATACCATCCGGACTATAGAACGATCTCAAAAGAAATGCGTGAGGTCAAAAGAAAGCTAGATCTTCACGATACAGTGGTTGATTTCAAAAAAGCAGAAACAGCGATTCAATCCATCTTAGATGAGATTAGTATTGAAATCGGTCAAGCTGTATCAGCATATATTAAAGTTCCAACAGGGAACCCATATTTTGATGGTCTATCATCATGCGGCGGTGGCTGTGGATCAGGAGGCAGCTGTGGCTGTAAAGTATCTTGACGAGACTTGAACGTCTCGTCTTTTACATAATGAACGGAAAGAATTGAAAAGCGGAAGGTGAAAAGATGGATACCAAACGTCAAGGGATGGTCGTTTGGCTGCATTCGTTAAAGCAGTCAAAAGCGCTAAGGAAATTTGGGAATGTTCACTATATTTCAAGGAAAATGAAATATGCAGTGATTTATTGTGATATGAATGATCTTGAGCGCCACATGGCAAAGCTCAGTTCATTGCCATTTGTAAAACGTGTTGAGCCTTCCTATAAACCTTTTATTAAATTAGAGTACGAATCGAAATTGGACAAAGCAAAAGAGTATGATTATAAGGTGGGCTTTTAAAGACACAAAAAAACCCCCGCGGCATCACCCGCGGGGTCCTTCTATTCTTAATGATTCATTAAGGAGAAGGCAAAGGGAGAGGAGAAACCGGAGGAAGAACTTATGGGGAAACGTAAGTCTTCTCCGCGGTTGGCAACAGCACCACATCAGATGCTGTTAACAGTAGTATGACCCTCTCTTTTGTGATCTATACATAGAAAATGAATGGAATTCAGTGCATTGTCCCATGTGGAGTGGATATGGTAAGATAATGTTGAATTTTTTGTCATCAAACAATATTCAATAGATGCAAGCAGAAAAAGTGGTGGAAAAATGAGAGTGATTTCTGGAACAAAAAAAGGCCGCACGCTGAAAGCCGTACCCGGCCAATCAACAAGACCAACAACAGATAAAGTAAAAGAATCCATTTTTAATATGATTGGACCGTATTTTGATGGGGGATGGGCCCTTGATTTATTTGCTGGAAGTGGTGGTTTAGGAATTGAAGCGCTTTCTAGAGGATTCGATCATTGTATATTTGTGGATCGAGATATGAAGGCGATTCAGACGATTAAAGGCAACTTGAATCAATTGTCGCTAATGGATCAAAGTGAAGTGTTTCGAAATGATGCAAACCGTGCACTCGCCGCTGTAGTGAAGCGAGAAGAATCTTTTCAAGCCATCTTCCTTGATCCGCCGTATAAAGATCAAAAGTTGAAAGCACTTCTTGATACGATTGATGAGCATTCCTTATTAGCAGATGATGGCGTCATTGTGTGTGAGCATGATAAAGATGTGACACTGCCAGAGGAAGCAGGACAGCTGCATATCTCAAGGCAGGAAATGTACGGAATGACTGGCATTACGATCTATAGAAAGCGGGGAAATTAAAGCATGGGGAATATAGCCGTTTGTCCGGGTAGCTTCGATCCAGTCACATTGGGCCATTTGGATATTATCAAAAGAGGGGCAAAGATTTTTGATGAAGTATATGTGTGCGTCCTCAATAACTCGTCAAAAAAGCCGTTGTTTACTGTTGAAGAGCGATGTGAACTCATTCGTCAAGCAACAAAGGAGCTACCAAATATCAAAGTGGAATCCTTTCATGGACTGCTCGTTGATTATGCGAAACAAAAAGAGGCGAAAGTCATTTTACGCGGACTTAGAGCGGTGACGGACTTTGAATACGAGATGCAAGGGACATCAATGAACAAAGTGTTGAATGATGACATTGAAACGTTCTTTATGATGACGAATAATCAATACTCCTTCTTAAGTTCAAGCATTGTTAAAGAAGTAGCGAAATATCATGGATCAGTCAAAGAGCTTGTACCGCAAGAGGTCGAAGCTGCGCTGAAAGAGAAATTTAATGGATGAGTGCATTGTGCACTCATCCATTTTTTAATTTCTGATAATAGAGTGCAATATACACGATCAGACTGAACAAGGTGATGAGGGGACCAGCAGATACAAGCTGATTCCATAACATGCTGCTAAACATCACGACTTGCTCGCTTGTTTCAAATGCCCCTGCTGGAAGCGCCATGTCTGCTTTAGAGACATAAAGGGGTTTGAATAACAAAAAAGCAAAGACGGCTGCGTAAATACCGTGAAGCAAACGGGCGAAGAAAAACGGTTTAAAGCGTATATCGGTGGCTGCCAAAATCCCGGCTACCTGAGCTTGAACGGAGAATCCGCTAAATCCTAAAATAAAGCTGACCACAATTGTTTTAGCGAGCATGGAAACCTCTTGTGATCCTGTGAGCTGACTTCCTAATGTGATTTCAAATAGACCCGCAATCATGGCTAGATCTAATTCCGGCGGAAGGTGCATCGTTTTCAGTATAGAGCCGATCCCGATAGAGAGAAGATCTGTCACATGAACGACAGCGAGCATTTGACTAAAGACAGAAAATAAAATGATAAAGCCGCCAATCATAAAGAGCGTTTGAACAGATGACATGACAGCGTCACTTAATATTTGGCCAAGTGGTCTTTTCTCTGCAAGTCTTGCCGTATGAAGAGCGCTGAATGCTTCTCGAATTGGAGGCAATAAAAATCCTTTTCGGCTTCTGAGGTGCGCATCATGACGTGCTTTATATCCGCGCATTGTCACCCCAACCGCGAGATTTCCTAAATAATGTGCACAGGCTAACACAATGCCTAAAGCTGGGTGATGAAAAAATCCTACAGCCACTGCTCCAAAAATGAACAAAGGGTTTGAAGAATTGGTAAATGACACAAGGCGTTCTGCTTCAATTCTTGTCAGCTGTCCTTCCTGCCGAAGTCTTGTCGTCAATTTAGCGCCAGAAGGAAAACCAGAGGCCATTCCCATCGCCAGTACAAATCCGCCGACACCAGGCACCCGAAAGATAGGCCGCATAAATGGCTCTAATAATACGCCGACAAATCTGACAATCCCGAAACTGATTAATAGCTCGGACAAAATAAAAAAAGGTAGCAGCGATGGAAAAACCACTTCCCACCACATTGCAAGTCCATTTTTCGATGCTTGCAAAGAGGCTTGTGGATGTGTAATCACAGTGGCTGTTAAAAAGATAAAAAAAGCAGCGATGAACAGAGTGTTCCATTTTTTCATGGAGATGTCGCCCCTTGCCGTTATAATCTATTGGCGAGCTCGTGATTAAAGAAAAAGAGATGCTAGCCGAGCCTGTCTTCTATTACTATACGATGAGAAGGGGCATGTTTAGACCTATAGATTCGTATATATGCATAGAAAGAGGAGGGTGGATTCATGAAACGACCGATTATCGGGCTTGCGCTGGGCTCCGGGGGTGCCAGAGGGATGGCGCATATCGGGGTTTTATCTAGTCTTGAGAAACAAGGAATTCAGGTGGATATGATCGCAGGAAGCAGTATTGGTGCTCTTGTGGGGAGCTTTTATGCAGCAGGACAAGACGTAGAAAAAATGAAAAAACTTGCACTTGTCTTCAGAAGAAAGTATTATGCTGACTATACACTGCCAAAAATCGGTCTGTTAAAAGGAAATCGAATTTTGCAGCTGATTCACACGTTTACATATGGGAAGAATATTGAAGAAATGCGCGTGCCTCTTGCAATTGTCGCCTGTGACCTTCAGACAGGGGAGAAGGTTGTGTTCAAAGAAGGATCTGTCTCACAAGCAGTCAGGGCAAGCATTAGCATTCCGGGTGTGTTTGTTCCGCATGAAATAGGCGGCAGGCAATTGGTGGATGGAGCGGTAGTGGACCGCATTCCTGTTTCTGTTCTCAAAGAAATGGGGGCAGATCTCATTATCGCCTCTGATGTATCAAGGGTGAAAAAAACAGAAAAGGCAACGAGATTATCGGATGTCATTATGCAAAGTTTGGACATCCTTCAAAATGAATTGGTTCGTCACCAAACCATTCATGCAGATCTCATGATTCGGCCGAAGCTCGAGACCTTTAGCTCTAGTGCGTTTACACAGGTTCAAGAAATGATTGAAGCAGGTGAACTCGCCGCCGACCAACTAAAAGGAAAACTGAAAGATGTCATTGATAAATGGGAGTGTTAATCGAATGAAAAAATTAAATATTCGCTGGCTCAGCTTTTTTGCTGTTGTTCTAGTCTTATTTGGCTTAACTTTTGTGAAACTGCCCTATTACGTCACAAAGCCAGGTGATGCAACAGAAATTGCGCCACACATTCAAGTGGACGGAGGATATGGCGAGAAGGGCAGCTTTTCTCTTATGACCATTAAAGTAGGTCCAGCCAATCCATATACGTATTTGCTTGCAAAAATGAACAAGTATGACGAAATCGTTCCAGAAGAAAATATTAAAGCGGACGGAGAGTCTGATGAGGATTATATGAAACGGCAGCTGCAGCTCATGAAAAGTTCTCAAGAAAATGCGATGATTGCCGCTTATACAAAAGCGGGAAAAAAAGTAGATTATACGTTTAATGGGGTATATGCGAGCTATGTGATGAAAGGAATGCCTGCATATGGGAAGATTGAAGTTGGCGATAAGATCAAAAGCGTCGACGGCCATACATATGAGTCAGCAGATAAAATGGTTTCGTATATCAGCAGTAAAAAAGCAGGCACGACTGTCCGTTTTGTACTTGAACGTAATGGCAAAGAAATCACGCAGAACGTGACGTTAAAACCATTTAAAGAAGAGCCAAAACGAGTGGGAATTGGCGTATCATTATTTACAGACCGTCATGTGAAAGTGTCTCCTTCTGTGAAAGTGGATATTGAAAACATCGGCGGTCCATCGGCTGGTTTAATGATGTCACTTGAAATTTACAATCAGCTGACAAAAGAAGATGAAACACACGGCTATGCGATCGCAGGAACTGGAACGATTGATGCAGATGGTACAGTCGGACCGATTGGCGGAATTGATCAAAAGGTTGTTGCAGCAGACAAAGCAGGGAAAGACATCTTCTTTGCACCGAATGATAAAGGTGACCCAAACTCTGACTACAAAAATGCAGTCAAAACAGCAAAAGATATTAAAAGTGATATGAAAATCGTTCCTGTGGATACCATGCAGGACGCACTAAACTATTTAAACAAATTAAAAGAGAAAGCATCATAAAAAAGAGCAGCCTGCAAATCAGGCTGCTTTTTTCTATCGAGATGAAAAGAGTCCGCTCTCTTCATCATATCGAATCGGTGATGTTTTAAACTCTGCTTTTGTTAACTCTGTTTGCATGGGTTCAGAGATGGGAAGGCTGAACACCCTTGAAGCGCGAATATCAAGATCAAGGGCGGGATGTGAAAAGGAAGACAGTTTACTCACAAGTGGTACATCCAACTCTTTTTTTACAAGAGACAAGTACTGTTGTCCTTTCATTGTCATTCCAAGTAAACGAATATAGGGCGCTTTTTTCTCTTCAAGCAGCTCGTGCATCGTCTTTTTCTTCATGTTCATTAATAGATGCGTATTCATCCGCTGTAACCTTGTCCACGTATATCGTTTTGTTTTGACAAGTGATAGATACTCATCGTAGGAAGACGCATGTGTTATGGCTTTTTGCATGCGGTGTTCAATGCCTTCTTCAATTTCATAGATGCCCTCTAATTCACTCGTATCCATTGTATGAAAAACATGTTTCAGAAAGCGAAAATAGGCTTCTTGCGTATGTAAAAGACCATATGAAGAATGATAGTCGTGTAATTGCTTTAAAGTAGCGTCTGGTAGGTAGGGCGTGACTTCTTGAAATGAGCTCTGTTCTTTTAATGCTTTTCGGATACTTGTGGCGCTTGCGATTTTTTGGTTGTCAGGCAGTTCTTCATCATGATAATCAGATGCAATTCTTTGAGACGTAAAAGGCTGCATGTGAGGAGCTCTCTCTAAGATGGCTTTAACATAATGAAAGCCTAAAATGTTATTTGGTTTGGACAAATCCAGTAAGTGTTCAGAATGAATGGCCTCTTGAAACGCACCTGCTGCTGCTGCGGGATAACTAAGGCCTTCTTTCACCTTTTCTTTTGTTAAAAGATCAATCTCTGCTTTTTTTTCATGCCAAGCGTGTGCTGTGCGCTCAAATGCTTTGATCTCTCCATCCTCACTGCCGAAAAAAAGAGAATGGCATTTTAATGCATCGAGGATGGACACAGCGCCATTGGCGAAGGTTTCTGCCTTTTGTACGGCATATATGTATGGAAGCTCACACACAATGTCTACACCGTTTTGCAGTGCCATTTTTGTACGTGCCCATTTTGAGACGATGGCAGGCTCCCCGCGCTGGAGGAAAGAACCGCTCATGACGGCAATGGCAACATCTGAGGAGGTTTGTTTTTTCGCCTGATTCACATGATAGGCATGCCCATAATGAAATGGATTGTACTCGACAACGACTCCCACTGCTTTCAATAGATGTTCCGCCTTTCTTGCTATGGTTAAATGGTCTGTGCTACAGTAGCATAAGGGAAAAATGAAGACCATTTTTTTCAGTGTAGGCATTCCGAGAACTGATGTCAAACAGCCCTTTGACATCATGAAGGACTGTAAAGAAAAAATATTGACAAATAGCATGATGAAAGCTATAATCATGTTTGTTGCTCTTAGAGGTGATACAATTGAAATGGACAGTTTATCAGTTACATCAAAAAGCTAAAAACAGCTTCGATTTTCATGAGACGGTTGACTTAAATGAACTTACTAGCCTTCATTCAGATATACGTCGCATTTCACCAGTAGAGGTGAAAGGGACTGGAGTGATCGAATCAAAGCAAGTCGCATTTGATTTAACCATCACAGGTGAAATGACATTGCCTTGTTCAAGAACGCTTGTTGATGTAAATTATCCATTTGCGATTTCAACAAAAGAACTATTTGTACTTCATAAGACAGACGATATAGAAGATGAAGACGTATCTGTTGTAGAAGACGATATCATCGACTTAACGCCTATAGTCAAGGAAGAAATTCTTCTTGAAGTGCCCATGCAAATTTTTTGCGACCAAGCTGACGTAAAAGGTGCTGCACCACAGGAAGGGAATGACTGGGCGGTCATTTCGGAAGATGCACATCAAAACCGAATTGATCCTCGTCTGGAAGGCTTGAAGAAGCTCTTAGAAGAAAATAATGAATCTTAACTCTTTAAGGAGGTGGGAATAATGGCTGTACCTTTTAGAAGAACTTCTAAAATGAAAAAAAGATTGCGTCGTACGCATTTCAAACTACAAGTACCTGGTATGGTAGCTTGCCCAGAATGCGGTGAAATGAAAATTTCTCATCGTGTCTGCAAATCTTGCGGAACATACAAAGGCAAAGACGTAAAAAGCAACTAATGCTTGATAAAAAAACGTGAGGGAATCTTCCCTTGCGTTTTTTTATTGATCTATTTTTTAGGTTTCTCTCCTGCAAATAGTCTATCTACTCTAGTAAGCGCATATGATGTGGTATTCAGATTCAGGGGGGATGATGAGTTGACGATTACACGGCAGGACGCATGGACACAAGATGAAGATTTACTTTTAGCAGAAGTTGTCTTAAGGCATATCCGAGATGGGGGTACCCAGCTTTCAGCATTTGAAGAGGTTGGAAAAGCATTGTCAAGAACAGCAGCAGCATGTGGATTCAGGTGGAATTCTTACGTCAGAAAGCAGTACCAGGCAGGCATTGAGCTTGCCAAAAAACAGCGAAAAGAACTGCGTAAAAAAATTGGTATCCATTCTTCGGGTTTACCGCAGCATGCGTTCACCATAGAAGAGAAGGCATCTTCTGATCAGACTGAACTGACGCTTCGAGAAGTAATTCGGTTTCTAGAGCAGCTTGAGAAAGAACCATCTGGTCCAGCTTATTTACGGGAGGAGCTTAAAGATGCACAGCATCAATTAAAATCACTCACCGAAGAAAATGAACAGCTGAAACGTCAATTAAAAATGACAGAAGAAGATTACCGGGCACTTATTGGTATTGTTGAAAGAGTCAAACAGAATATCAGCTTAAAAGATTACGCAAAATAAGAAAACGCCCCTCACAGATGGAAAGAGGGGCGTTTTCTTAATGATTAAAATGATTAAGCGGACTCACCTGTGTTCTTTTGAATATGTGCAGGCTCCCAAATGAGTGGGTTTTCTCCTTTATCGCGTTCCATATCATATTTCACCGCTTCAAAGCCCATTTTATCCCAAAAACCGGCGGATTTGACGCGTGGATTCGTTCGAATTGGAAGGCCAAAAGATTTTGCGAAATCAACAAGTGCTTCGCCGTATCCTTTACGCTGATATCCTGGCAACACTTCTAGCTTCCACAGCTCTAGATAATCATGATTATGGTCAAAATACGTCGTCGTCGAGCCATCTACTTGATAGAGGCTCATACGTGCCACAAGCTTATCTCCAAAGTAAATCCCATAAAATGGAGAGTTGCTGTCATTTTCAATCATATTACTTTCTAGGTCTTCAAGCATGGAAAGTTCTTGTATACCATATTCCTTAAATTGTTTAAATTCCTCTAATGTTTTGTAGTTAATCAGAAGACGTTTTACTTGTGTCATGTGATCTTCCCCCTTACACACATAATGTCGACAGTGATGTCATTGAAGGCGTTTTCATCCCATCCGCCTAAAAAAGTTTTTACACTTATTATTATAGTTTTTTAATTAAAAAAATTCAATCATAGCGCGTTATCTGCTTTTTGCATCGTAGCACGAAACTGGTAAAATAGTTGATAACATGAAGTAAACAGAAAAAGGGAAGTGCGGCAATTGAAAATTGGAATCATTGGCGGTGGTGCGATTGGTCTGCTTTGTGCCAGTTATTTATCAGAACATCATGACATCACCGTCTTTACAAGAAGGAAACAGCAGGCAGAAGAAATTCGAGCATTAGGCATTGAACGAATGGTAAGAGGGGAAACCATTCAATCAGCTGTTGGGGCCGATACGGGGGTCAAAGGAATATTTGATTTGCTGATTGTGACAGTGAAGTATCATCATCTGCAAGATGTTCTAGGGGAATTATCGGGACTGCCTCGTCATCGGATCTTATTTTTGCAGAACGGAATGGCCCACCTCGTCGATTTAAAGAACTGGAAAACGGCACATCAGTTATATATTGGTGTAGTAGAGCATGGCGCAATGAAGGTGTCTGATCGCGCAGTAAACCATACAGGAATTGGTGTCATCAAGTGGGGAGCATTTCTGCATGAGGAAAAAGGACCTATGAGTAGTGAACTGTCAACGGGCGATTTTCAAATGGTTTATACAGATGAATGGAAGAAAGTACTGGAGGAAAAACTGCTCGTCAATGTGTGTATTAATCCGTTGACGGCTTTATTACATGTGAATAATGGGGAATTGGTATCGAACCCGTCATATGAACATATGATGACATGTGCATTTGAAGAAGCGGTTTCCATTCTAGGGTTGCTTGAGAAAGATCGTCTATGGGCTCATGTGAAATCAATTTGCCATCAAACGGCTGCCAATCAATCGTCAATGCTACAAGATATCGTCAAAGGCCGCCAAACTGAAAGAAAAGCAATCATTGGCTACCTTTTAAAAAAAGCTCAAGGTCAAGGGATGACGCCGCCATTCCTCACTTTCTTGAATAGAAGCTTGGAAGTATTGGAAAAAAAGCAAACAAAATCTTTTGAGTGAGCTCATTTACATGCTATACTTTTTTCGGGAAACTAACTATTTATTGAAGAAAGGAAGTTCTAAACATGCAATTGACTGAACTTTCCATCCGAAGTCAGAATTTATTCATACGTGATTATATAGAAGAAAAAAAAGAGATGACTGCTTTTTTTGATTATGATATACATTCTGAGCACACATGGAAAAAGAGATACGACGATCTCATGGAAAGGAGCTTCCCGCGCGAGGCTTTAGCGGATTATATGAGCGCATACCATGCAAAATTTGATTCGGCTGCGATGCGTGAGAATATTGAGAAGATCCGTGATGAACGGAGCGTCATGGTGGTTGGAGGACAGCAGGCAGGCCTCTTAACAGGTCCGCTTTATACCATACATAAAATCATTTCCATTATTCAGTTTGCCAAAGAAAAAGAATCAGAGCTTGGGGTTCCTGTTATTCCGGTCTTTTGGGTAGCGGGTGAAGATCACGACGTAGACGAAATTAACTTTGTGTACACGTCTGGCGAAAAAGGCCCAGTCAAACAAAAGCTTCCATTACATCATGTGAAAAAAACAGCTGCGAAAAGAACACCTCTCCACCAAGAGAAAACAGAGAGATGGCTTCGTGATGTATTTTCAACCTATGAGGAATCTGCTTACACAAATGACTTGTTTGATCAGCTTCTTCGATGTTTACGCAAATCAGAAACGTTTACTGATTTCTTTGAGTGGATTGTTTGCGATCTATTTGAAGAAGATGGACTGCTGTTATTGAATTCAGGAGACTTCGGTGTGAAGCCACTTGAACGTACGTTATTCAAGCAAATTGTGGAGTCGAGTGATGCGATCGTGACTCACTTAAATAACACGCAGGCTGCCATGGAACAAGCGGGGTATCAGCCGATTATTGAAGCTGGTGACCATCAAGCCAACTTGTTTTACGAATATGATGATGAGCGTTTCCTCATTGAACAAGAGAATGGCCAATTTTCTATATCTGAAGTGGGGCTTACTTGGACAAAAGATGAGCTTTTGCAGGAAGTCGAGGAGCACCCAGAGCGGTTTAGCAATAATGTGGTGACCCGTCCATTGATGCAAGAAACCCTTCTTCCAACGCTTGCTTTTATGGCTGGACACGGTGAAGTGAATTATTGGGGTGAGCTGAAAGGCATCTTCGAGTACTTCGATGTCAAAATGGCACCCGTTCTTCCAAGACTGCACGTCACCATTCTTGAACGGCATATTGATAAGAAGCTGCCGATAAGAGAATTGTCGGTTGAAGAAGTGCTGACAAAAGGCGTGAAAGAAAAAAAGGATATGCACTTTCAGCAAAGTCTCCCAGACAGCTTCGTTCAATCGGTTCAACATGCCAAACGTGAATTAGCGAATGTTCATGAGGCCATGAGACAAGAAGCGCTAGAGATCGAACCAAACTTTGAACAGCTATTAGATAAAAATGCCAAATTTATAGAAGACCAGCTTCAATTTGTTTATCAAAAGGTTGCAAAGCGTGTGGAAGAGAAGGAAGGATACATCCTTCGAGATTTTGAACGGATTGAAAATAGTTTAAAACCACTCGAAGCACCACAAGAAAGAATTTGGAATATCATGTACTTTTTAAACAAATATGGTCCAGAATTCTTCAAAACGTTCAAAAATCTGCCATTTTCATTTCAAAACAAGCAACAAATTGTCAAACTTTGAAATAAAGTTTTAATGAACCCTGACTAGTTCAGGGTTTTTTTTTATGTAGAAACAGTGTAAAATAAGTTTTGTGGAGAGAAGTGGTGGATAGTGGAGAGTATAGGTGAGAAAGTGGGGCTCTGATGATCATGTTCATGGGTGAATACCAACATACGATTGATACAAAAGGGCGCATGATCATCCCTGCTAAATTTAGAGACGGTCTCGGAGAACAGTTTGTGCTGACGAGAGGGCTTGATCAATGTTTATTTGGCTACCCTATGAGTGAGTGGAAACTAATTGAAGAGAAACTCAAAGCACTGCCGCTAACGAAAAAAGATGCACGTGCGTTTACCCGGTTCTTCTTCTCCGGCGCAGTTGAATGTGATCTGGACAAGCAGGGGCGCATTAACATCGCATCCAACCTACTCCAATATGCAAAACTCGAAAAAGAATGTGTGGTCATCGGCGTTTCAAATCGAATTGAGTTGTGGAGTAAGTCGATCTGGGAACAATATACAGAAGAGCAAGAAGATTCTTTTGCTGAAATTGCTGAAAACATGATTGGATTTGATATATAATAATCCCTTGTGCAGCAAGCTTTCTACACATTCATTTCTATTTGAAAAAGGTGGGACCATATCATCATGTTTCAACATGAGACAGTATTATTAAAAGAAACAGTTGACGGTTTAAACGTCAAAGAAGACGGTACATATGTGGACTGCACGCTAGGCGGCGCAGGTCATAGCTCATATTTACTATCTCAATTATCAGAAAAAGGTACATTAATTGGGTTTGACCAAGACGATGCTGCACTGGATCATGCACGAGAGAAGCTCGCACATGTTAAAGCGAACATTCTTTTCATAAA
Source organism: Bacillus sp. Leaf49 (assembly GCF_001426125.1). Taxonomy (NCBI): domain Bacteria; kingdom Bacillati; phylum Bacillota; class Bacilli; order Caryophanales; family Bacillaceae; genus Bacillus; species Bacillus sp. Leaf49. The sequence continues at coordinate 408,974 of NZ_LMRK01000020.1, forward strand.
AAGCAACTTCCGATATTTAAAAGAACGTCTGAATGAACAAGGAATTACAAGCGTAGACGGTGTGATTTTTGATCTTGGGGTTTCATCACCTCAGCTTGACACACCAGAGAGAGGCTTTAGTTATCACCATGATGCACCTCTTGACATGCGAATGGATCAAACCGCTGCTTTGTCGGCAAAACAAGTGGTGAATGAATGGCCATTTGAAGATCTAGTTCGGATTTTCTACAAATATGGGGAAGAAAAGTTCAGCAAGCAAATCGCACGCAAAATTGAAGAAGCCAGAAAAAAAGCGCCAATTGAAACAACAGGAGAGCTTGTCGACATTATTAAAGAAGGAATTCCCGCACCTGCAAGACGAAAAGGCGGACATCCAGCGAAAAGAGTATTTCAAGCGATCCGAATTGCCGTAAATGATGAATTGAAAGTATTTGAAGAAGCACTAGAACAAGCAATAGAGTTACTCAATCCGAAGGGGAGAATTTCTGTCATTACATTCCATTCACTTGAAGATCGGATTTGTAAAAGTACATTTAAAGAAATGTCTTCTCTTCCAGAACTTCCGCACGGACTGCCAGTAATTCCAGAAGGACTTGAACCAAAACTGAAGCTGATCACGAGAAAACCAATCGTTGCATCAGAACAAGAGCTGGAATATAACAACCGTGCCCGTTCAGCGAAGCTCCGAATTGCAGAAAAAAAGTAAACGACACCATAGATGATGATAAAAAGGAGGTTTCTTATGAGTAATTTGGCTTACCAAAGAGAAGTAAAGCAACATCAAACCGAGCAACAAGGTCAATCGGTTGTGATTAGAAGAAGAGGTTCTATTACACTTGGTGAAAAAATCTTACTTGTCATGTTTGTCATGGCTCTCATGTGCAGCTCGATCCTCATCATTTCGAAAGCCTTTGCTGTTTATCACGCAAATATCGAAGTGCAGAAACTAGAACAGCAAGTGTCTTTAGAATCGAAAAAGATCACTGAACTGCAAAAGCAAAAAGATTTACTAAGTGAACCAGAGAGAATCATTGAAGCCGCTAAAAAAGCAGGCTTAAGCATGTCGAAAGATGTTAAGAAGGTCGATTAACATGGCGATGCCTAAAAAGAATAAAATGATGAACAGAGGCGCGGCAATTGCGAGTATTTGCTTCGCCCTGTTTTTCTTTATCATCCTTGCACGTTTTATTTATATTCAGATTACGGGAACCGTCGATGGACAAGTGTTAGCTGCAAAAGCCAATGAACAATATCAATCGAAAAAAACACTTGAAGCCAAAAGAGGGTCCATTTTAGACAGAAACGGAAATGTGATTGCGGAAGATACATCTGTGTATAAACTGATTGCGATCATGAGCAAGAAAATGACGGTCGATCCAAAGCATCCGATGCATGTCGTTGACAAAGAAAAGACAGCAAAAGAGCTGTCAAAAGTCATTGATATGAGTGAGAGTGAAATTTTAAAGCGTCTGAATACAAAAGATGCGTTCCAAGTCGAGTTTGGTAAAGCCGGAAAGGATATTAGTTTTTCAACTAAGGAAAAAATTGAAAAGCTAAAACTTCCTGGGATCGCCTTTGAAAAAGATACAAAGAGGTATTATCCAAACGGCATGTTTGCTTCGAACTTAATCGGTTATGCTAGATTAGATGAAGCCACCAAGGACATGTCAGGCGCAATGGGTCTAGAAAAGGCTCTGAATAAATATTTAAAAGAAAAAGATGGCTATGTAACGTATAACAGCGACAGAAGCGGATGGGCACTTCCGAATAGTAAAGAAGACATCGTTGCCCCGAAAGACGGGAAAAACGTCACACTGACCATCGACCAAAAAATTCAAGCATTTCTTGAAGAAAGTATGACGCAGGTCGCTAAAAAATATAAGCCGAAGAAAATCATTGCGACAGTCGTTGATCCGAAAACTGGAAGAGTTCTTGCAATGGGACAGCGGCCAAGCTTTAATTTAAATGAACTCGACATTACGAATTATAACAACGATGTCATTTCTTACGCATTTGAACCAGGTTCAACGATGAAAATTTTTACACTCGCTGCTGCTATCCAAGAAGGAGTGTACCAAGGCAGTGACAAGTATCAGTCTGGTACTTATAAAGTAGGCGGCGGTCTTGTAAGAGACCATAACAACGGAAATGGCTGGGGAAAAATTGATTTTCATGAAGGTGTTCTACGTTCTTCAAACGTAGCTTTTGCGAAATTGGCAAAAGAAAAATTAGGTTTCACACGCTATGAACAATACTTGCAAAAATTCCATTTCTATGACAAAACAGGCATAGACTTGCCGAACGAAGCGTCTAGTAAAATCAATTTCAGATACGAATATGACAAAGCATCGACTGCTTATGGTCAGGCGTCCGCGATTACCCCAATTCAGCAAATTGAAGCGGCGACAGCCATTGCAAACGGTGGAACGATGATGAAGCCATATGTAATCGATCATATTACAGACCCGAACACAAACAAAACAATTTTACAGCACGAACCAACAGTAGCAGGAAAACCAATTTCTTCTGATACAGCGAAGCAAGTCCGTGACATTTTAGGTGAGGTCGTTTCCTCAAAAATTGGCACAGGACAGCCATACCAAATCAAAGGTTTTGATGTCGCTGGGAAAACGGGTACAGGACAAATTGGCGGTGCTGGCGGCTACCTTCAAGGGAGAAACGATTACGTCTTTTCATTTATGGGAATGGCACCAAAAGATGATCCGAAGCTGCTCGTTTATGTGGCTGTCCAACAGCCTCAGCTATCTGAAACACAAACAGGCTCTGCTCCTGTTTCAGAAATCTTTAACCCTGTGATGAAAAATAGTTTGCTTTATTTAAATATCGCACCAACAAAAACAGACGATAAAAAATCTGGCAAACAGAAAATAAAACAAGAAACAATGCCGTCATTCCTAGATTTAGAAGTGAAACAGGCAGAAACAGAAGCAAAAAACAAAAAGTTATCACCTGTTGTTATTGGTGACGGTCTATCCATTAAACGCCAATGGCCAAATGCGGGCTCTGAATTCTCTGAAAGCCAGAAAGTCTTTTTGAAAACAGCAGGGAAAACCATTAAAATGCCTGATATGACAGGCTGGTCCAGAAGGGAAGTTCTTCAATATGCGTCTATTTCAGGTGTGCATATTGAAACAAATGGACAGGGATATGCTGTCAAACAAAGCGTCAAAAGTGGAGCGGAGATTTCAGATAAAGTCGTCACAGTGACCTTCAAAAGTCCAAATTAACTTGAAAACCTAGCAAATCATTTGCTAGGTTTTTTCTTTTGCTTGAGCGATGGACGAGATCGTTCTATAAAAAGACGAGCCTGCATATGATGAAAACAAGCCATATGTAAGGAGTGAACCGGGCGTGCGAGTGTCAAGTGTAACAGTGAGAAAACGATTGCTTTTCGTGCTGCTGTTTGGGGTGATCATTTTTTTCATCATAGATACTAGATTAGGATATGTGCAGTTTATTATGGGCGAGAAGCTGACAAGTTTAGCGAAAGATTCATGGAGCCGTAACCTCCCATTTGAACCAGAACGAGGAGATATTTTGGATCGAAATGGGGTGGAGCTTGCGACGAACAAAAGTGCTCCCTCTATTTTAGTCGTGCCACGGCAGGTGAAAGACCCAGCAGAAACAAGCAAAAAATTAGCAGCAGTGCTGAATATGTCTGAGGAGAAAGCGTACAAGCATGTCACCAAGAAAACGTCTATAGAACGAATTTCCCCAGAGGGGAGAAAAGTATCTCATGAAAAAGCAAAAGAAGTCAGAGAGCTTGATTTAGATGGAGTCTATGTAGCAGAGGACAGCATCAGACATTACCCGTTTGGAAGTTTCTTATCTCATGTATTAGGTTTTGCTGGAATTGATAATCAAGGCTTACTTGGGCTAGAAGCGTACTATGATGATGACCTAAAAGGTGAAAAAGGCTCTGTGAAATTTTATTCTGATGCAAAAGGGCAGAAAATGCCAGATGAAGCAGATGATTATACACCGCCTAAAGATGGGCTTGATATGAAATTAACAGTTGATTCAAAAGTGCAAACCATCATCGAACGAGAACTAGACAATGCTCAGGCAAAATATAACCCAGATGGCATGATTGCCATTGCCATGAATCCGAAAAATGGTGAGGTGCTGGGAATGTCGAGCAGACCTGACTTTGATCCGGCTGACTATCAATCAGTTGATCCAAAAGTATTTAACCGAAACTTACCAGTGTGGAGCACATATGAGCCGGGATCGACGTTTAAAATCATTACACTGGCAGCTGCCCTAGAAGAAAATAAAGTAAATTTAAAACGTGATCATTTTTTTGACAGCGGATCTGTGACAGTGGATGGCGCAAGGCTCAGATGCTGGAAAAAGGGAGGACATGGATCACAGTCGTTTCTAGAAGTGGTACAAAACTCTTGTAACCCAGGTTTCGTCGAGCTAGGCGACCGTCTTGGAAAAGATAAACTATTTTCTTATATTAAAAATTTCGGCTTTGGTCAAAAGACAGGAATCGACCTTCAAGGAGAAGGTAGAGGAATTTTGTTCCCGCTTGATCGTGTTGGTCCTGTAGAACAGGCAACAACAGCCTTTGGTCAAGGTGTATCTGTTACGCCGATTCAACAAGTGGCTGCAGTGGCAGCCGCAGTAAATGGAGGAACGCTTTACACGCCGTATATTGCAAAAGAATGGATCGATCCAATTACAAAAGAGGTAGTGAAAAAGCAATCACCAATTGCCAAGAAGAAAGTCATTTCAGCGGAGACGTCTAAAGAAATCAGGTATGCCCTTGAAAGTGTAGTCGCTCAAGGAACTGGTCGGAATGCATTCGTTGAAGGATATCGGGTGGGCGGAAAAACAGGAACAGCACAGAAAGTAAAAGACGGAAAGTACATGGAAAATAACCACATTGTGTCATTTATCGGGTTTGCACCTGCGGATGATCCAAGCATTGTTGTATATGTAGCAGTAGATAACCCAAAAGGCACGATTCAATTTGGTGGGACAGTAGCCGCACCTATTGTGGGCCATATTATGCGAGACAGTCTGCCTGAAATGGGCGTGAAAAAAAGAAAAGGACAAATTGAAAGGAAGTACCAATGGCTGGACACAAAAACCATTGAGGTACCGAATCTTGTAGGAGGATCTGTTTCTGACCTTGAATCACTCCTGATTAATTTAAAGATTGATGCTTCAGGAACTGGCAGTAAAGTGGTGAAGCAATCGCCTGCTGCCGGCACAAAGGTCAAAGAAGGTTCCACGATCCGATTATACTTAAATGATGAATAATAAAGAATGAACAGAGGGTAGCCGCACTCATTCGGCTGCCTCTTTTTGTTGAAAGTGAAGGGTCGCTTTAAAAAAAGAGCATAAAGTGTGTTTTTTCCAAGAGAAACTTAAGGAATACGCTGGATGTATCCTTTTTTTTACGATAAAATATAGACTGTGTGTTTTTTTCACAAGACATGCACGTGAACGAATTTGAGAGGTTTGATATGAAATGAAATTACAAGAACTCCTTACATACTTTAAAAGTGAAAACAGTGAATTGATAAACGAAAATCCGGAGATTACTTCCATTGAAATGGATTCAAGAGAAGTGAAAAAAGGGAGTCTTTTTGTCTGTATAAAAGGCTATACAGTAGATGGACATGATTACGCTGAAAAAGCAGTGAAAAGCGGGGCTGCAGCGATTGTAGCAGAACACCCACTTCACATAACAGATGTACCAGTCATTATTGTAAAACACTCTCAAAGAGCACTTGCAAGAATGGCAGATGCTTTTTACGAACAGCCAACTCATAAACTCAATCTAATTGGTATTACAGGAACGAACGGGAAAACGTCCACAACACACATGATTGAGCAAATCATGAGAAAAGCCGATAAAAAAACAGGTTTAATCGGTACGATGTATATGAAGGTAAACGATGAAATTCTCGAAGTGAAAAACACAACACCTGAGAGTGTCACCCTTCAGAAGACCTTTAAGCAGATGCTTGATCAAGACGTAGATACGGCCATTATGGAAGTATCATCACATGCTTTGCATCTTGGGCGTGTTCATGGATGTGATTATGATATTGCCGTCTTTACAAATCTTACCCAAGATCATCTGGACTACCACAACACAATGGAAGAATATAAACATGCAAAAAGCTTGCTCTTTTCCCAGCTAGGAAGTGCCTTCCAGCACGATAAGCCGAAGCATGCCATTTTAAATGCAGATGATGAAGCGTCTAGTTATTTTGAAAAAGTCACAGCTGCTGAAATTATGACGTATGGCTTAGAGCAAGAAGCAGATGTAATGGCAAAGAACATTCAAATCAAACCAAAGGGAACACAATTTGATTTGATCACCCCAATCGGCACAAAAAATGTGACGGTTGCCCTTATTGGGAAATTCAATGTGTATAACATTTTAGCAGCTGTATCAGTAGGAATTGTATCAGGCTTAACGTTTGAAACGATCGTTAGTGCCATTGAAGAACTTGAGGGAGTCAAAGGAAGATTCGAACTTGTGAATTTTGATCAAGACTTCCCAGTCATCGTTGATTACGCGCACACACCTGACAGTTTAGAAAATGTACTGACTACGTGCAGAGAATTAACAAAAGGTAGAATTTTCTGTGTAGTTGGCTGCGGGGGCGACCGTGATAAAACCAAGCGCCCTCAGATGGCCCAAATCGCTGTGAAATATGCAGATGAGCCTGTTTTTACATCAGATAATCCAAGAAGTGAAGATCCATCAGCCATTTTGAAAGACATGGAAAATGGCGTGCCAAACGCCTATTATCACAGCTTTGTGAACCGGAAACAGGCCATCTTTTTTGCCATTGCTAATGCAAAAAAGGGCGATACAGTCTTAATAGCTGGAAAAGGCCATGAGACGTACCAAATCATTGGTGATCAAGTCTATGACTTTGATGATGCCAAGGTGGCAGCGGACGCTATTTTAGATCTAAACAAATCTTAAAAATGATGAAAAGAGTGTAATGAAATGAAGCATTTTGTACAAAAACAACATACGAAAGACACGAATGAATATCATAATAATGAATGCTATTTTCTAATGGAAAACGGCTTTGGAAATTCGGAAGGAGTAAAGAACAATGCTTGAACAGGTGATATTGTTTACAATCATAATGGGATTTTTAATCAGTGTTCTTTTATCCCCGATTTTTATTCCGTTTTTAAGAAGGCTTAAATTTGGTCAAAGTATTAGAGAAGAAGGACCTCAGTCTCACCAAAAAAAATCTGGTACCCCAACAATGGGTGGAATTATGATTATCTTTTCTATTACAATTACAACGATCGTGATGATTAACAAATTCTCTGAGATTAGTCCAGAAATGTTTTTATTGTTATTTGTCACCCTTGGCTACGGATTATTAGGATTTTTAGATGATTATATTAAAGTAGCGATGAAGCGAAATCTTGGCTTAACATCGAAACAAAAACTGATCGGGCAAATTGTGATTGCTGTGATTTTCTATGCAGTCTTCCATTATTATGAGTTTGCAACGACTATTCGCATTCCAGGAACAGATGTCAGCTTTGACTTAGGATGGGCATACTTTATCCTCGTCGTTTTCATGCTTGTCGGTGGTTCTAATGCGGTAAACCTTACGGATGGACTTGATGGTTTATTATCTGGAACAGCTGCTATTGCATTCGGAGCTTTTGCTATATTGGCTTGGAATCAATCTCAGTATGATGTGGCGATCTTTTCGGTAGCAGTAGCAGGCGCTGTCCTTGGGTTCCTTGTCTTTAATGCGCATCCTGCAAAAGTATTTATGGGTGATACGGGATCGCTTGCTTTAGGCGGTGCCATAGTGGCCATTGCCATTTTAACGAAACTTGAGATTTTACTCGTCATTATTGGAGGAGTATTTGTTGTTGAAACGTTATCCGTTATCCTTCAAGTCATCTCCTTTAAAACAACTGGAAAAAGAATCTTTAAGATGAGCCCGCTTCACCACCACTATGAGTTAGTTGGCTGGTCTGAGTGGAGAGTAGTTGTCACCTTCTGGACAGCTGGTTTATTGCTTGCTGTTTTAGGAATTTACATCGAGGTGTGGTTATAATTGAATAGGATGCAAATGTTAAAAGATGAACATGTACTAGTACTAGGCCTTGCAAAAAGCGGATATGCGGCAGCCTCAATTCTTCACGAGCACGGAATAAATGTGACGGTCAATGACCAAAAAGCTTTTGAAGAAAACGAGCCTGCTCAGTTACTTTCTGAAAAGGGGATTGATGTCATTTGTGGCAGTCATCCTCTTCGTATGTTCGACGATAAAGAAATTACGATTTTAATTAAGAACCCTGGAATTCCTTATGAGAATGTGATGGTTCAAGAGGCGCTTCGTCGAAAAATTCCAGTTTGGACTGAAATAGAATTGGCGTATCATTTGACCTCATCTCCTTTTATTGGGATTACCGGATCAAATGGAAAAACGACCACGACCACTTTGATTTATGAAATGTTGAAAAAAGACAGTCAAAAAACATTGGTAGCAGGTAATATCGGAACGGTCGCAAGTGAAGTTGCCGCGCGTGCAGCGGGCGATGAATGGATCGTAACTGAGCTCTCATCATTTCAGTTAATGGGAACCGTTGAATTCAGACCTAAAATCAGCTTAATATTAAATATTTTTGACGCACATTTAGACTATCATCACACGCGTGAAGAATACGAAAAAGCAAAACAAAAAGTGTATGCACATCAACAAGAAGATGACATAGCTGTGGTTAACCTAGATGATCCATCTGTTGTCAAACTAGCAGAAGATTCGAAAGCGCAAAAAGTGTTTTTCTCTGTTAAAGAGCCGGTAGCACATGGAGCGTTTATTAAAGATGGTGCCATCTACTATATGAATGAACATGTCATTGACCTCAAGGATGTTGTTCTTCCTGGTGAGCATAACCAAGAAAATATTCTAGCAGCTATTTGTGTTGTAAAAAATGCAGGCTGCTCAAACGAAGCGATTGCGCAAGTTCTTACTACATTTAGTGGAGTGAAGCATCGTTTGCAATTTGTGGAGACGATTCAAAATAGAAAATTTTATAATGACAGTAAAGCGACCAATATACTGGCAACAAGTAAAGCTTTGTCTGCCTTCAAGCAGCCGACCATTTTACTAGCAGGTGGACTGGATCGTGGCAATGAATTTGATGAATTAAAACCTTTTATGAAGAATGTAAAAGGAATGATTACATTTGGTGAGACTGCGCCTAAGTTTGTGAAGCTTGGTGAAGAGCTGGGAATACATCACGTAAAACATGTCGATAATGTTGAACAAGCAGTACCTGCGGCGTTTAGCATATCTGAAGAAGAAGACGTGATTTTATTGTCTCCAGCTTGTGCAAGCTGGGATCAGCATAAAACATTTGAAGAACGTGGAGACATGTTTGTAAACGCCGTGCATATGCTTAAATAAGGGCTTGTCTCTCATATGACTGACAGCCCAAATGAAATTATGCTTGGGGTGTCGGTCTCTTGACGAATAAGAAAACTTCTCCGGATTTTTTGCTTGTTGTCATTACGTTACTTTTATTGACGATTGGTTTAATTATGGTGTACAGCGCAAGTGCTGTGTGGGCATCGTATAAATTTGATGATTCGTTTTATTTTGCAAAAAGACAGCTTTTGTTTGCCGGAATCGGAGTTATCGCAATGTTTTTCATTATGCGGGTCGATTATTGGACGTGGCGGACTTGGTCAAAGATACTGATTGCAGTGTGTTTTCTCCTACTCGTGCTTGTCTTGATTCCTGGTATCGGTATGGAGAGAAATGGTTCAAGAAGCTGGATTGGTGTCGGTGCGTTTAGTATTCAGCCATCTGAATTTATGAAGCTTGCGATGATTGCGTTTCTTGCAAAATTCTTATCTGAAAAGCAAAAGAATATCACATCCTTTCGTAAAGGTTTCGCCCCAGCACTAGGCATTGTGTTTTCTGCATTTGCCATCATTATGCTGCAGCCGGACCTAGGTACAGGAACGGTTATGGTTGGAACCTGTATTATTATGATATTTGTTTCAGGTGCGAGAATCGCTCACTTTATCTTTCTCGGTCTTTTAGGGCTTAGCGGATTTGCCGCACTTGTCTTATCAGCACCCTATCGAATAAAACGAATTACATCTTATTTAAATCCTTGGGAGGATCCACTTGGCAGCGGGTTTCAAATTATTCAATCCTTATATGCTGTCGGTCCAGGCGGTCTGTTTGGAATGGGGCTAGGTCAGAGTAGACAAAAATTCTTCTATTTGCCTGAGCCTCAAACAGACTTTATCTTTGCTATTTTGTCTGAAGAACTTGGATTTATAGGTGGATCACTCATTTTGCTGCTCTTTAGTGTTCTATTGTGGAGAGGCATTAGAATAGCTCTCGGTGCACCAGATTTATATGGAAGTTTCTTGGCAGTGGGCATCATCTCAATGGTTGCCATTCAAGTAATGATTAATATCGCAGTTGTCACTGGTCTCATCCCTGTGACGGGCATCACACTCCCATTCATAAGTTATGGCGGTTCATCACTGACATTAATGCTGATGGCAATTGGCGTACTTTTGAATGTAAGCAGGTATGCTAGATATTAATGTGCCGATAGTTCATAAAACCATATAGACTTTTATTTTGCAAAAGTATGAAAAAATGATTTGAAGAGTGAAAATGGCAGTTTCTGTTTCGAAAACATGATGATTAACTCTTCTTTACAGGTTTTGACGGAGCCCTGTTGTTTAAAACAGGGTTTATACTTTGTTCAGAGCAGAAAAAAATTGAGGGGAAATGGTATAATGCGTATAGTTATTAGTGGAGGCGGAACAGGCGGGCATATTTATCCTGCTCTAGCTTTTATTAAAGAAGTGAAAAGACTGCATCCTGATGTGGAATTTTTATATATTGGCACTGAGAATGGGCTTGAAAAGAAAATTGTAGAAAGAGAAAATATCCCTTTTAAATCAATTGAAATTTCAGGTTTTAAAAGAAAGCTTTCCTTTGATAATGTAAAAACAGTGATGAGGTTTCTAAAGGGCGTCCAAAAAAGTAAATCTTATTTAAAAGAATTTAAGCCGGATGCTGTTATTGGAACAGGTGGTTATGTGTGTGGTCCTGTTGTTTATGCTGCGTCTAAGCTAAAAATCCCGACGATCATTCACGAACAAAATAGCCTGCCAGGCATCACAAATAAGTTTCTGGCACGGTATGTGAATAAAGTAGCCATCTGTTTTGAAGAAGCAAAGGAACACTTTCCTTCAGAAAAGGTTGTTTTTACGGGAAACCCAAGAGCCTCTGAAGTCGTCTCTATTAAAGAGGGAAAATCTCTTAAAGAGTTCGGGCTGGATGAGAAGAAAAAAACGGTTCTCATTTTTGGCGGGAGCAGAGGTGCAGCTCCAATCAATCAAGCAGTGATTGACATGCAAGATGAATTAAAGGCAAAGAACTATCAGCTTTTATATATTACAGGTGAGGTTCATTATGAAAAAGTGCTGAACGAATTAAAAGAAAAAGGTGAAGCACCGAATATGATCACAAAGCCTTTCTTGCATCAAATGCCGGAGTATTTAAAATCAATTGATGTCATTGTTGCAAGAGCGGGAGCCACAACGATTGCTGAAGTGACGGCACTTGGAATTCCGACCATCTTCATTCCAAGTCCATACGTGACCGCAAATCATCAAGAAATTAACGCAAGATCACTTGAAAAACATGATGCTGCGATCGTTTTAAGAGAATCAGAGCTTTCTGGAGATCGCTTGCTTCATGCAATTGATGAAATTGCTGGTAATGACGAGAAACTACATCAAATGAGCCGTTTAACAAAAGAACTTGGAGTACCAGATGCGGCCACACGTTTATATAATGTGTTAAAAGAAATTACGACTTCATGATGAATGATATGAGGTAAGGCGGAGGGTAATATGGAGAACTTGAAGAATGAATTATTAGAAGCGCAAGTTGGTAAAGTACTTGAAAATGAACCGCTTGCAAATCATACGACAATGAAAATAGGCGGACCGGCCGATCTATTAGTCATCCCTAAAGATGTCGATGCTGTCAAAACAATTATGGATCAGGTGAAAAAACATGATACTCAATGGACGGTCATTGGGAGAGGATCCAATTTACTTGTCCTTGATAAAGGAATTCGCGGGGTCGTTTTAAAGCTGGGCGCTGGGCTTGATCACTTAACTGTCAATGATGAAGAAATTACAGTTGGTGGAGGCTATTCAGTTGTAAGACTCGCGACGTCTCTTAGTAAGCAGGGGCTGTCAGGATTGGAATTCGCAGCTGGTATTCCAGGATCTATTGGTGGTGCTGTTTATATGAACGCAGGGGCACATGGATCTGATATCAGCAAGATTCTTGTGAAAGCGAGAGTCTTATTTGAAGATGGAACGATCGAGTGGTTAACTAATGAGCAAATGAACTTTAGCTATCGAACTTCTGTGCTTCAAAAGGAACGACCTGGAATTGTTCTCGAAGCAGTGTTCAAGCTTAAACAGGACGAACGTGAGAAAATCACAAAGAAAATGCAGCAAAATAAAGATTATCGCAAGGAAACACAACCGTATAATAAACCATGCGCCGGCAGTATTTTCCGAAATCCATTACCTGAATATGCAGGACAGCTTGTAGAAAAGGCGAATTTAAAAGGATATCAGATTGGCGGCGCTAGAATTTCTGATATGCACGGAAACTTTATTGTCAATGCAGGTGGGGCGAAGGCTCAAGATGTGCTCGACTTAATTCAATACATTCAAAAGAAAATCAAAGATGACTACAATGTAGAGATGCATACAGAAGTAGAAATTATTGGTGAAGCAAATTAAAGGCTACTACTTATGAATGATGGTATCACAGGAAAACAAACGGCATTTTTTCATGCCGTTTGTTTTCTAATCAATATGAGATAAAGAATGATCCAAAGGTGCGGACAAGCAGCTTTGAATGAGGTGAAGAGTATATATGCGGCCTGATCATGAAAATGAAAAGATCGTCAATATAGAAGAGCGAATCCCTAAAATTAAAGAACAAAGGAAGCAGAAAGCGAATCGGAGATTAATCTCTTTTATTTTGCTGTTTTTTATCATGGTTTTAATTATTGTCTATTTGCAAACACCAATCAGTAAAATTTCTTCTTTAACCATTACCGGTAATGAACATGTACCAACAAAACAGCTCGTTAAACTTTCGCAAATTAAAGAAGGCGAGACAGAGTTTTGGAATTTAAATAAAGATATAACAGCAGACCATATAAAGCAAAATAAATTGATTAAAAGTGTCAGTATCAAAAAACATTTCCCTAATAAGGTCAGTATTGCTGTCAAAGAGTATTCAAATATTGCGTATCTGCAAAAGGGACATTTTTATTATGAACTTCTTGAAAACGGGACGGCTTTGCCAGATGAAGTAACACCAAGTCACGCAGGACCTATTTTTGTCGATTGGGACAATAAAGAGAAATTGAAGCAAACAGTGAGAGCTCTGAATCAACTGCCGGCTTCTATTCAGGAACTAATCTCAGAAGTATATTACGTACCGACTAGCTCCAATCAGTGGCTCGTTAAATTTTATATGAATGATGGAAACACCGTTATTGCATCAATTAAAACATTCGCAGATAAAATGACGACGTACCCTGCCATTGTCAAAGAGCTTTCCTCCTCTGAGAAAGGTACGATTCATATGGAAGTAGCCACATATTTTGAAGCTTTTAAATCTAAGAAAAAGGAAGATGAACGTTGAGAGGCAAAACCGTCATATTCTCAATTGTAATGCTTGTTCTTGGATTTCTGATTTCTTTTTCATACCAATATACGAAGCAGCATCGAGCAGATGTCAATCGAACAGAACAATGGAAAAAAGAATATTCTTTGAAAAGTCAGCTAACAAAGCAAGAAAAGGCGAATCAAAAACTTGAAAAAGAACTTTATCGTCTTCAATCAAAGGTCCAAGAAACAGAGTTTGGTTTGAAAAATGAAAAAGAGAAGTATTTTAATGTTTTGGAAGATGTTGAGAAATACAGAATGTTTACAGGAGAAATAGGTGTAAAAGGGAAAGGGGTAAAAGTATCTCTTGAAGATGCATCTTATATCCCGAGTGGACAAAATGTCAATAATTACATTGTGCATGAGAGCCACATTTTCCATGTGATAAACGAACTATTTATATCAGGGGCATCTGCTGTAGCTATAAACGGACAAAGAATCACACACCAATCATACATACATTGTAACGGTCCAGTCGTCACGGTTGATGGTGTTCAACATCCAGCACCATTTGTCATTTCTGCTATTGGAGATCCAGCTGTTTTAATTCCTGCATTAAACATTGCAGGCGGGGTGGTTGATCAGCTGACAAGTGATCATATTTCCATGACGATTGAAAAGAAGGATATTCGTATGAATCCTCTTCTAAGAAACAAAGATTAAATGTGAAAAGGTGAGTGGTGTTGAGGAAAAAGAAGCCATTACTTAGTTTGACAGTCCTGATGGTCATATTTGGCATCATGGTCTCCATCCAGTTTAACTCTCTACAAAAGCCTAAAGTTCGCGATACTCGAGACGTTTGGGAATTAAGAGAGGATTTATCTGCATCTAAAAGTAAAGAACTGGATTTATTGAAAGAAATTGATAAATATGATGAAATGCTAAAAAAGTATGGCAACCAAGAAGATCAATCAAAAGAAGCACAATTAACAAAAACGTTGAAGGATTTGAAAGAAAAGGCTGGTTTTACAGAGGTAACGGGTGAAGGAGTTGAAATAGAAATTACTCAGCTTTTTTCTAAGGAACTTACCGGAGAAGAAGTCAAAAATATACCACCTGATCTTCTGAAAAAATTAATCAACGAAGCCAATATGTTTGGGGCAAAACATATTTCCATTAATGAACACCGGGTGATTAACACCAGTGTTATTCGAGATATTAATGGTACGACGAAAATGGATGGTTACAGCATAGATGGTGATACAGTCACGATTAAGATGGTCAGTGAGCAGGCCGATAAATTATACAGCCGTTTAAATGTATCAGATATTGGTGATTTGTTTGCTCAGGAAAATTTCAGTTTGAGTATTAGACCGCCGAAGAAAAAAATTCATTTAAAAGCATTTGACGGTACAATTCAATTAAATGAATTGAAGCCTCTTGACGATGTAAAGGAGGGAAAATCTTAATGTGGCTTCCTGTACTTGGTTTAATCATAGGAGTTGCGATCGGTTTCTTAACGAATTTTACGATACCGAATGAGTATTCTAACTATCTTTCCCTCGCTGTACTTGCTGCGCTTGATACATTGATTGGTGGAATCAGAGCACATCTGCAAGGAGCATACGATGAACTAGTGTTTGTATCAGGTTTCTTCTTTAATATTATACTCGCAATAAGTTTAGCTTTTCTGGGCGTCCATCTTGGTGTAGACTTGTATTTAGTCGGAATGTTTGCATTCGGTGTTAGATTGTTTCAAAATATCGCCGTTATTCGAAGAATTCTACTAACAAAATGGACAATTTCTAGAGAAAAAAAGAAAAAAAGTGAGTCATAAAAAAGGATATACATATGATGTAACGAATATTTTCAGTAATCCTAATAAAAAATGTTGATTTTTTAAGTTTTGTTACACACTTGTAAAAACACATTCATTGTATTGTTGTTCAGCAAATAATAGAATAGAAAGTATTGATATGTGAGGAGGTGCCATAGAATGAACAACAATGAAATTTACGTCAGCCTTGACATCGGTACATCCAATATAAAAGTCATCGTCGGAGAAATGGCGGATGATTCGCTTAACATTATAGGTGTTGGAAATGTCCCTTCAGAGGGGTTAAAAAAAGGATCGATTGTTGATATAGATGAAACAGTTCATTCTATTAGACAAGCATTTGAACAGGCTGAGAGAATGGTAGGTTTTCCTTTACAAAAGGCGATAGTCGGAATTAACGGAAACCACATTCATATTCAGAATACGAGCGGCGTTGTCGCAGTGTCTAGTGAAAATAAAGAAATACATGCTGAAGATGTGAGACGTGTCTTGGATGCTGCACAGGTAGTATCTATTCCGCAAGAACATCTCGTAGTAGACGTAATTCCGAGACAATTTATCGTCGACGGAAGAGATGAGATCACAGATCCGAAAAAAATGCTAGGTGTACGGCTAGAAGTGGATGGATCGTTAATCACAGGTTCTAAAACGATTCTACATAACTGGCTCCGATGTGTAGAGCGGGCTGGTATTGAAATTATGGATATTTGCTTGCAGCCACTCGCATCGGGTTCAGCAGCGTTATCGAAAGATGAAAAAAATCTAGGGGTAGCTCTTGTCGATATTGGCGGCGGCTCTACTACGATATCCGTATTTGAAAACGGGCATCTCTATTCTACTCACAGTATCCCATTGGGCGGAGAGAACATTACAAAAGATTTGTCTATAGGACTTAGAACTTCCACTGAAGAAGCTGAACGAATCAAAAAGCAATTTGGGCATGCATTCTATGATGAGGCATCGTCTGAGGAGACATTTGAAGTTTCCGTCATCGGTACGGACCAAAAACAGACGTATACACAACTTGAAGCAGCCAATATCATTGAAGCACGATTGGAAGAGATTCTGCTTTTTGTGGCAGAGGAATTACGCAATATGGGTGTCCATGATTTGCCTGGCGGATTCGTTCTAACAGGTGGACAGGCAGCTATACCAGGTATCCTTTCTCTGGCACAAACGGTCTTACAAAACAATGTAAGAATCGCAAGTCCTAATTATATTGGGGTCAGGGAACCTCAATATATGACAGGAGTGGGCCTGATCCATTTTGCTTATCGCAATGCAAAGATTCAGGGCAGACAGGTTGGATTCCAAATGCCGGATGAAGCATTTCATGAAGTAGGCGCGTCCATGGAGCCGGTTTCTTCTACACCACAAGTAAAAGAAGCTCAGCCAAGACCGAAAGTGAAACAAAAAGCGCAACAAGAGACAAATAAAAAACCGGGCAAAATGAAAAAACTATTTAATATGTTCTGGGAATAGAACTAGATTTTCGACGGATTAGGAGGATTCAGCATGTTGGAGTTTGAAACAAATATAGACGGCCTAGCATCAATTAAAGTAATCGGTGTAGGTGGCGGCGGAAATAACGCTGTCAACCGAATGATTGAAAATGACGTACAGGGTGTCGATTTTATTGCAGTGAATACAGATGCACAGGCGTTAAACTTATCAAAAGCAGAAACAAAAATGCAAATCGGTGCTAAGCTGACAAGAGGGCTTGGAGCAGGTGCGAATCCTGAAGTCGGTAAAAAAGCTGCTGAAGAAAGCAAAGAACAAATTGAAGAAGTCCTAAAAGGCGCTGACATGGTCTTTGTGACAGCCGGTATGGGCGGTGGAACTGGTACGGGTGCTGCACCTGTCATTGCGAAAATCGCAAAAGATTCTGGAGCCTTGACAGTTGGAGTTGTGACTCGTCCTTTCACATTTGAAGGAAGAAAGCGTCAGCTTCAAGCAGTTGAAGGGATTGCTTCTATGAAAGAAGCAGTTGATACGTTAATCGTGATTCCAAACGATCGCCTGCTTGAAATTGTCGATAAAAACACGCCAATGCTTGAAGCATTCCGTGCAGCAGATAACGTGTTAAGACAAGGTGTTCAAGGGATCTCAGATCTCATTGCAACACCAGGTTTAATTAACCTTGACTTTGCTGACGTGAAAACGATCATGTCTAACAAAGGTTCAGCTCTTATGGGAATTGGTGTCGCAACAGGCGAAAACCGTGCTGCTGAAGCAGCGAAAAAAGCCATTTCTTCACCACTTCTTGAAACAGCGATTGATGGAGCACAAGGTGTTATCATGAATATTACTGGTGGTACGAACCTTAGTCTTTATGAGGTACAAGAAGCAGCGGATATTGTTGCATCAGCCTCTGATGAAGATGTCAACATGATCTTTGGATCTGTCATTAATGATAACTTGAAGGATGAAATTGTGGTCACAGTCATCGCAACCGGTTTTATTGAGCAAGAGCCGGAAGTGACAAAACCTCAAAGAAATCCATTAGGACAAGGATTAAAGCAAAATCAATCCATTCCACCAAAGCGTGAAGTAAAACGTGAGGAACATCAGCAAACATCATCACAACCAAGACAAAATACACAGTCAAGTGATGATACATTGGATATCCCAACGTTCTTACGTAACCGCAACAAACGATAAGCAAGCACGATTCATCCCCTTCCTTTGGAAGG
Organism: Bacillus sp. Leaf49; assembly: GCF_001426125.1. Lineage (NCBI taxonomy): Bacteria > Bacillati > Bacillota > Bacilli > Caryophanales > Bacillaceae > Bacillus > Bacillus sp. Leaf49. The sequence goes on from NZ_LMRK01000020.1 coordinate 427,224, forward strand.
GGTTTTTTTATGTCTGCATGGTGAGAAGATCCTGCGTCTGATTGATATAAAAGTCTTGTTTCTGTGTGTTATTTGGAACTATTGTATGTGTTTTGGCTTGAGTCTTTTAAGTCAAAAGAATCATTTTTCATTTCCTTTACAAAAAACGACAAAATGTTGAACTTTATTTGACTACATTAATGAGAACACCATGAATCTTGTCATGATCAAAAAGAAGGGGGAGGGGCAGGATACACACTGTTTGACCATTTGAGGAGGAGGGATTTTATTGAAAGTGAAGTTTCGCAAAACCGCCGTCTATCGTTTCATGAGTCTTTTGGTGATTGGTACTTTAACGATGACAAGCTTTGGGATGGTTCAAGCAAAATCGACTTCTACCTCATATCAGGAGGAAGCCGTTTCCTCTAAGACAACAAAAGCCAAGATTTCTTCGAGATTAAAGAAGCAGTTTCAAAAGGAAGATAAGGTGACCTTCTTAGTCAAAATGAAGGAACAAACGAATGTACAAAAAGTAGCAAAAGAAGCTGTATCAAAAGCAAAAAAACAAAAATTAACTGCTGCTAAAACGCAGTACACAAAAAGATCAGCCGTTGTATCTGAGCTGAGAGCAACATCTGATGAAACGCAGCAAGCGCTCCTAGCGTATTTACAAAAGGAAAAAAAGAATAAGCAAGTGAAAGATATTCATTCCTACTATATTGTGAATGGTCTAGCTGTGACGGCAACAAAAGAAGTGATGGAAAAGGTTGCTTCTTTTCCAGAAGTAGCTCAAGTGCTGCCGAATGAAACACGTCAACTTCATCGTCCTGTTGATTTGAAGCATGCTAAGCCAAACAAACAAATCAAAGCAGTAGATGGAGTTGAATGGAATATTGCTCAGGTGCATGCACCAGAAGCGTGGGATTTAGGCTATGATGGGACTGGAACCGTTGTGGCAAGTATTGATACAGGTGTCGAATGGGATCATCCTGCGCTAAAAGAAAAATACCGCGGGTTTGACCCTGCTCGTCCGAACGAACCATCTCATGAACTGAATTGGTATGATGCCACGACAGGCTCTGAAGTCCCTTATGATGACTTGGAGCATGGGACCCATGTGACAGGCACAATGGTTGGTTCTGAGCCAGATGGAAAGAATCAAATTGGGGTCGCACCGGGAGCAGAATGGATTGCAGTGAAAGCTTTTTCAGAAGATGGTGGTACAGATGCTGATCTGTTAGATGCCGGTGAGTGGATTTTAGCCCCGAAAGATCAAAACGGAAATCCTCACCCAGAAAAGGCACCTGATGTTGTGAATAATTCGTGGGGCGGTGGCCCAGGTCTTGATGATTGGTATAAAGATGTAGTGAATGCTTGGAGAGCAGCAGACATCTTTCCAGAATTTTCAGCCGGTAATACCGATTTGTTCAATCCAGGCGGCGCGGGTTCGATTGCAAATCCCGCTAACTATCAGGAAGCGTTTGCTACAGGCGCAACAGACCAGGACAACAAGTTAGGGTCTTTCTCCCTTCAGGGTCCATCTCCATATGGCGTAATGAAACCAGATATTGCTGCTCCGGGAGTAAACATTCGTTCTTCGATCCCGGGAAAAGGATATGAGGATGGGTGGAATGGTACATCAATGGCAGGTCCGCATGTCTCAGCTGTTGTTCTTCTTCTTCGCCAAGTGCAATCAGACCTTTCTGTTGATGAAATTCAGCAAATTCTCATTGAGACAGCGAAACCACTGACAGATCAGCAATTTCCTGAATCCCCTAACAACGGCTATGGGGCAGGGTTAGTTGATGCAAGAGAGGCGATTACGGCTTTAACCAATGGCATCGGTACGATTGAAGGTCAGGTGACAAAAGAGGGAGAAGATACAGAACCACCTGTTTTTTCACATAAAGGTCCGAATGAAATTTTTGCTACAACGCCAACCCCATTGACCATCACTGCAGAAGATGGGATAGCAGTGACAAATGTTTCTTTGACTTACCGAGTAGATCAAGGTGAATGGGAGACGTTGCAAGCCAACCGCACGGATGGAAATCATTTAAAAGGAACCTATACGGTGCAGCTCCCTGAACTTGAGGGGGAAAACGTGACGTACCGATGGATTGTGAAAGATTTTGGAGAAAATGAAGCGGCATCAGATTCTTATACACTTCCAATTAAAACATCCATCACCACTGGCTACTCACAAGATTTTGAAGCATGGCCAAGTGGATGGTTCAGTGGTGGAACAAAAGATCCGTGGCAGTGGGGAAAACCGTCCACAGGTCCAAAACAAGCATTTAGCGGGGAACATGTCTATGCCACCAATTTAGACAGTCCTTATGAAAATAAAACGGACGCCAATTTGTCTATGCCGCTCATTGCTGTACCAGATTCAGGTTCTTCCTACCTGCAATATCAATACTGGCATGATCTCGAAGCCAATTATGATTATGTGCATGTCTATGTACAGCCAGAGGGTGAAGACGCCGTTCAAGTGACAGCTTATACGGGGAAAACAAATGCGTGGACAGCAGGCGAAGTTGATTTATCTGCTTATAAAGGTCAAAAAGTGAGAGTCCTGTTTCAGATAAGAACAGATGGCAGTGTCACAAAAGATGGCTTTTATTTAGATGATGTGAAAATCACAGATCAGGCATTGTCTCAACAAGCCAAGAACCAGCTGGGTGTGATCAAAAAAGAAAAATCCACAAGCCAGAATAAGAAATCAGTTGATCCAAAAAAGGCAAAGCCTGCTAAAGTAAAAAATAAACATGTACACATTCAAAAGCAAAACAGTCATGAGGCTCCGTCTATTCAAGCTCTTCCAATGAGAGCGCAAATCAGTGTTCTAGAAAGCGGAAAATCAACTTCCACCGATGAAGCGACAGGGAAATATCAGCTGTCTCAAGGAGCAGGAGAATGGACAGTGAAAGCGGAAGCTTACGGCTTTGAATCACGGTCCCAAAAAGTCAAAGTGGCATCAAAAGAAACAGCAGAAGCGAATTTCTCCTTACAGCCGCTAGAGAAACGAACGATCTCCGGCACGGTCGTCAATGAAACAACTGGTGAAAAGGTGAAGAATGCGACTGTTTATCTTGTGGAGGACGCAAAAATTGAGCCGGTGAAAACAGATGAATCCGGTGAATTTTCTCTAGAGGCATTAAGCGGTGTCTATACAGTCAAAATTTTTGCAAAGGGGTTTAAAGGCTATACGTTTTCAGCGGATGTGACGGAAAAGCCACTTGAAAAGTCAGTGAAACTTGAGCCTTTTATCGGTTTTCCGGGGGAGATTGGCTACGATGATGGAACGGCTGAAAATGCACGGGCTTTCTACGATCCTGGCAATGGCTGGGCTGTGAAGTTTTCATTAGAAAAAGGAAAAAAACAAGCACAAGTCACAGGTGGTCTTTTCCGGTTTTGGACATCAGAATGGCCAGCTCCTGGAGGCGATGAATTTGCTGTTGAAGTATATGATGCTTCTGGGAAGGGTGGCGCACCAGGTGAGAAAATCGCAGGACCTTTAAAAGCAAATGCGCTGCGTAATGGTGAATGGACAAAAGTAGATTTAGAAGATCAAGCCATTACAGTGGATGGAGATTTCTACCTTGTTTATATTCAAACGAAAAAGAATACCGAATCTCCGGGACTTGCCACAGATGAAGATGGCCCTAATGCTGAAAGAAGCTGGCAGCTGACGAGCGGTGCTTTTTCTCCTTCTCCGAAAGAAGAGGGGAATTATATGATACGTGCGCTCGTAAACTATGAAGCAGATGTACCAGAAATCACTTCTCCAAAGGCAGGAACCATAACAAATCAAGGTGAATTGACGATTGAAGGCACGGCCTCTCCGGGTCTCGATGTGGCCATTTATCAGAATGATGAAGAGGTGGCCAACGTCAAATCAGATGAGTCGGGTACTTTCAAAGAAAATGTATCTGTTCCAAGTGGAGAGCATGTCTTCACGGCGGCGACTGTAACGGATAAAGGCTCAACAAAACATTCCAAGCCAGTCAAGGTGATCATCGATCAAACAGCACCGACATTGACCATTGATACACCGAAAAAAGGCGAAAAATCTAATAGAGAATCACTCACGGTGGAAGGAAAGGTAGCAGACGATCATCTAGATCAAGTCACAGTCAATGGAAAAAAAGCGACCGTAAAGGATGGGGCATATTCTGCAAGGGTGCTGCTTGAGAACGGGAAAAATACAATCAAAGTGACAGCAAAAGATGCGGCTGGAAACAAAACGACTAAAAAGGTCGACATCGATGTACAATATGATGCACCTGTCATTTCAGAATTAACGCCAAAAGACAATATGAATCTATCATCAGGTGAATCGGTTAAGATTTCATTTAAAAGCAGGGAAAAGCTAGATGCCACCTTTGTTCTTCATATGCCGCTGACAAATGCTAGATCAAAACTTCAAAACACAACCGAACTGCCGATTCGTGAAGTAGCACCGGGAACGTATGAAGGCTACTGGACGGCGACATCTATTGCAAAAGCAAAAGGTGCAGTGATAGAAGTCATTGTCAAAGATGATTATGGAAATGTCACAAGACAGAAGGCAGAAGGAACACTCACCATCAATGAGAAAGAATGACAGCGAAAAAGACACGACTCTTCGGAGCGTGTCTTTTTTTGTGCAATGGATAGAGGAGACACTTGTCCAACAAATCATTCGGATGTTCTTTCTGTCTCATACGTCGACAAAAACGATAACAATCCACCAAAAGTTCTCTATCATCCCCTACAAGAATTGACAGACTTCCATCCGATGACTGTTTTATACTGGTACAAACAAGTGCAAGTACTGCTTTTGATTCTTTGTTTCAGATGAAAGGAGCAGAAGGTGGTCATTTATTTAGATGTCATTTGGCTGTTAAACTTTTGTTTTGATCTATTGCTGCTCTTACTCACGGCATTTATTCTCAAACGACAAGTGAAAAAAAGGCGATATATGTTAGGAGCTCTCATTGGGTCGAGCATTGTTCTCTTGCTCTTTACGCCATTTGCAATGATTGTGTCGCACCCTTTAGGCAAACTGCTTTTTTCTGTCTTGATCGTGCTTGGAACCTTTGGCTTTCAAAGATTTCGTTCCTTTTTTCAAAACCTGTTTGCTTTTTACTTTGTCACATTTTTGATGGGAGGGGGCATGATCGGGGTTCATTCGTTTTTGCAGACAAATACAGTCATTCAAGATGGACTGCTTATTTCACAAAATGATGGATTTGGTGATCCCATTAGCTGGCTTTTTGTTCTCACTGGCTTTCCGGCCATTTGGCTGTTTTCAAAGAAACGATTAGGAGAGGTTGGTGCGAAAAAAAGACAATATGACGAACAAGTACTTGTGGAGATACACATTCAAGGAGAAACGATCCGCTTAAATGGTCTGGTCGATTCTGGAAATCAGTTGTATGATCCATTGACGAAAACACCTGTCATGATCGTCCAGCTCGATCAGCTCACATCTATTTTCGGAGAGCCATTTATAGAAAAAATGAAACAGTTTCATCCTGTTGAAGTGATGCAAAAGCTCGATGACCATTTTCCGCTGCTTGATCGTTTAAGACTCGTTCCGTATCGCGCAGTCGGTCATGATCACGGGTTTCTACTATGCTTTAAACCAGATACGGTCGTCCTTTATACAAAAACGCATATGATCCAGCCAGCGAAGTGTTTTGTTGGGATGAGTCTCAGTGGATTATCAGCAGATCAGGAATTTCAATCCATCATTCATCCAGAGATGTTAGACGGAAAAATGATACAAGGGGTGTCGTAGTTTTTTTGTGATGTCTTTTATCTTACGAAGTCAACTGGACATTTAGAAGGGAGAAGAAGATGAAAAAATTAAAATTTAAACTCACTTACTACTGGTATAAACTCCTCATGAAGCTAGGGCTAAAGAGTGATGAGATTTATTATATTGGTGGAAGTGAGGCACTGCCTCCGCCATTATCAAAGGATGAAGAACAAGAATTGCTCGTTAAATTACCTAAAGGTGATCAAACAGCAAGAGCCATTTTGATTGAAAGAAACTTGCGATTGGTCGTTTATATCGCAAGAAAATTTGAAAACACAGGCATTAATATTGAGGATTTGATTAGTATCGGAACGATAGGCCTCATAAAGGCAGTAAATACGTTTAATCCAGAAAAAAAGATCAAACTGGCCACATATGCGTCTAGATGTATTGAAAATGAGATTTTGATGTATTTGCGCCGAAATAATAAAATCCGTTCAGAAGTATCGTTTGATGAGCCGCTTAACATCGATTGGGACGGCAATGAATTGCTTTTATCAGATGTACTTGGGACAGATGATGATATTATCACCCGCGATATTGAAGCAAATGTCGATAAAAAATTACTGAAAAAAGCGTTAGAACAATTAAACGATCGTGAAAAACAGATCATGGAACTGAGATTCGGTTTAGTTGGCGGTGAAGAAAAGACACAAAAAGATGTTGCCGATATGCTTGGTATTTCTCAGTCCTATATTTCAAGGCTCGAAAAAAGAATTATTAAACGATTGCAAAAAGAATTTAATAAGATGGTCTAAAAAATTTTTTTGAAAGCTTTATCCCTGTACTGTCAAAGGGATCACCATTTTTTCACATATTTCTCGTCATAGACCGTGCATATTTTTCCATCCCACGGAGATACTGAACTTTGTACAACAGCTCCTGTAGGGAGGGAAAAAAGTGTCCAGAAATAAAGTGGAAATCTGCGGAGTCGACACCTCCAAACTGCCTGTTCTGAAAAACGACGAGATGAGAAAATTATTCAGACAGCTGCAAGATGAAGGTGACGATACAGCAAGAGAAAAGCTAGTCAATGGCAATTTGCGGTTGGTTTTAAGTGTGATTCAGCGTTTTAACAACAGAGGCGAGTATGTTGATGATCTCTTCCAAGTAGGCTGTATCGGATTAATGAAATCAATTGATAATTTTGATTTAAGCCACAATGTCAGATTTTCAACTTATGCGGTCCCTATGATCATAGGAGAAATCCGTCGATACTTGCGCGATAACAACCCTATCCGGGTGTCTCGTTCACTAAGAGATATTGCCTATAAGGCGCTTCAAGTCCGTGAGAGACTGATTAGTGAGACAAGCAAGGAACCAACGGCAGAAGACATTGCCAAAGTGTTAGAAGTCCCTCATGAGGAAATTGTTTTTGCCCTAGATGCCATTCAAGATCCTGTTTCTTTGTTTGAACCGATTTATAATGACGGAGGAGATCCGATTTATGTGATGGATCAAATTAGTGATGAACGGAACAAAGATACACAATGGGTAGAAGAATTGGCCTTAAAAGAGGGAATGCGCAGATTGAATGATCGAGAAAAAATGATTCTTCGTAAACGCTTTTTCCAAGGCAAAACACAAATGGAAGTGGCAGAAGAAATCGGCATTTCTCAAGCACAAGTATCAAGGCTTGAAAAAGCAGCAATCAAACAAATGAATAAAAATATTTTTTAAAGCCGCCGCTAATGTGCGGCTTTTTTCATTCTTTTTAGAGAACCCATCTGTAGTATTGACTCTGTTATTTTTTTCATTTAATCTGTTTTTAACAAATGTTATTTAAAATATCATTTGTGAGGGAATAGAGAAGCGGAAAGAAGGGTTATTATGACATTCCATGATGAAAGAAGGCTGCTCATTAAGGTTGCGCATATGTACTATGAAGAAGGCGCCACTCAATCTAAAATTGCAGAAGCTGTTGGGGTTAGCCGTTCGCTCATATCGAAATATTTGGCAAAAGCACGTGAAGCAGGAATCGTGGAAATCATTATTCATGATGAAGTGAATCAACAATATGGTTCGTTAGAAAGAAAAATAGAGCGAAAATACGGGCTGCGAGAAGTCGTGTGTGTGGAATCTCTCAGTCAAGAAACAACAAAAAGTCGAATAGGAGCTGCGGCTGCGGGCTTTTTATTAAAAGTCATGAAGGATGGACAAGTCATCGGTTTTTCATCAGGGACCACCTTGCATGAAATGGCGAAAGCGCTTACCTCTGTTCAGCATTTTCCGTCTGTAACATTTGTTCCGCTAGTCGGAGGCGTCGGAAATGAAGATGTTGATATTCATGCCAACTATATTATTGGAAGATGCTCAGAAGCACTCAAATCCAAATGTGAGTTTTTACATGTGCCTGTCATGCTTGATACGAAAGAAGCGAAAGATGTACTCATTAGACAGCCGTCGATCAAAAAAGTCATTGAATTAGGAGAATCATCAAATATCGCGGTCGTAGGAATAGGCGGGGTTCCGCAACATTCAACGATGGTGAAATCCTATATGACAAGTGGTGAGGAAGATATCCTGCAAGCGAAAGATGTCGCGGGTGACATTTGTTATAACTTTATTGATCATAAAGGTGAAGTGTATCCGCATCCGTGGAACGACCGGGTGATGGGGATCAGTCCTCTAAAACTGAAAGAGATCCCTCTTGTGATTGGTGTCGCTGGAGGAGAAGAAAAAATTGAAGCGATCAGGGCAGCGTTAGAAGGTGGATTAATTCATGTGTTAATTACAGATGAACAAACCGGAGATGCCCTATTAAAGTAACTACCTAAGCCGATTAGGTAGTTTTTTTGAGTCTTTAGACTCAAAAAGATTGAGAATTTTATCGATTTTATCTTGACACAAAGTTGACACATCATATAAACTAAGTTCATAACAAATGATAAATAAAATAACAAATGTTACAAGAAACAGATTTTTGTTAATTTTTATAACATTTGTTAAAAGTTTCAGATTATTTTTCTAGCAATCTATTGTGAAGCAAGAAAACCTGAAAGGATGATTTAGATGTCAATTTATCAACAATTGTTAGCACGAGAACGCAGCGGAGATCCAATCAAAGTTGGGATTATCGGGGCAGGCCAAATGGGGTTTGGACTCATTTCACAAATTTCTAAAATTCCAGGCATGATTGTTGCAGGTGTTTGTGATATTCATCTTAGTGCAGCTGAGAAAGCAGCGAATTTTTACAAGCAACATGCGAAACCACATCAAATGGTCGTCACAAATGATTACAGAGAAGTGATTCAATCAGATTCTGTGGAAGTCGTTGTGGATGCAACAGGTGTTCCAGAGGTCGGAGCAAACATTTCTTTGGAAGCGCTTAATTCAAAAAAACATCTCGTTCTTTTAAATGTAGAAGTCGATATTACGATCGGCTTGGTCATGCATAAATTATTCACGAATGCAGGACTTGTTTACTCTGGATCAGCTGGAGATGAACCAGCAGCAACGCTAGAACTATACGAATTTGCAAAAACAATGGGGCTTGAAGTATTGGTTGCTGGGAAAGGTAAGAACAACCCATTCTTCCCAGAAGCAAACCCAGATACGTGTAAAGCTGAAGCAGATAGTAAACATATGAGTGCCCACATGCTGGCAGCATTCCAAGACGGAACAAAAACGATGGCAGAAATGAACCTATTAAGTAATGCAACAGGACTTTTGCCTGATAAAGTCGGCATGCATGGAGTAGAAGCGAATTTAGAAAATGTAGCAGATAAATTAAATCAAAAACAGCAAGGCGGCGTACTGGATAACTTCGGAGTCGTTGAATATGTAAACGGACTGGCACCAGGTGTCTTTGTCATCGTCAAGAGTGATCTTGAGCCAGTAGATGAAGAACTTCGCTACTTAAAAGTTGGAAAAGGTCCTCACTACACACTGTATCGTCCTTTCCACTTAGCAAGTCTTGAAACACCAGTGACGATCGCAAAAGCAGTCTTACAACACGATTCTTCAATCCATCCAATTGGTGTACCAGTATCAGAAACTGTCGCTGTGGCGAAAAGAGATATTAAAGCAGGAGAAACACTTGATGGTATTGGCGGATACTCCGTAAGAGGTGTACTTGAAACACATCAAGACATGAAAGCGAACGGCCACATCCCAATTGGCTTAATCAGCGGAAAAGTGGTAGCGAAAAAAGATATCAAATTGGGGCAATTCCTATCTCATGATGATGTAGAACTCGATGCAAGCACAACGGTCTGGAAGCTGCGTTCATTACAAGATCACTTATTTCAATCATAAGGACGTGAGGCTATGGAAAAATTAGCAATCGTACTTTGCATTATTCTGATTGTGCAGTATGGTTTATCGTTTATTCAAATCAAGTACTACCGCAAGAGCATGGATTCACTGATTGACGACTATAAAGGGAAACAAGGCTATCACTTGTTTTCAGGAATGGAGCGGCGCAAATTTGGTCCTGGAGCCATTGCGCTCATCATTGTCGATGAATCATACATCATTCAAAAGTGTCATGTGCTGGGTGGCGTCTCGATTTTGTCTAAATTTAAGGAACTGCCTTCCTATGAAGGAAAACATGTGGGGGCTGTGCTTGATGAGCATCACATGATGAAACAAACATTGAAAAAGCGCAAAAGGGGACCAGCTGTCATGCAAGCACTCTCCATGGCAGCGGAGCAGGCGCTTGTCTCGATTTCTAAAAAAAATATAACAAATGTGAACTAAGAAAGGGGAGATGAAACATGGAATGGATTCAATGGTTTGGAGAGCACTTTATCGGGATGTTTGAAGCCGGCGGAAAGCAGTTCATGGGTCTTGTTACAGGTATCGTTCCAACGCTTGTTGTGTTACTTACTTTCACTTATGCTGTCATGAAGTTTATTGGAGAAGAGCGAGTGAATAGAGCGATTCAGTTTGCAGCGAAATATACCATTTTGCGCTATACGTTAATGCCGATCTTATCCGTTCTTATTTTGACAAACCCAATGGCTTATACGTTTGGCCGCTTCTTACCTGAAAAACAAAAACCAGCATTCTATGATTCAGCTGTTTCATTTGTTCATCCGGTGACATCACTGTTCCCGTATGCCAACGCAGGAGAACTGTTTGTCTACTTAGGAATTGCGAACGGGATTAAAGAAGCTGGATACTCTATGTCAGAGCTGGCTGTTCGTTACTTCTTAGTCGGGATCGTTGTCATTTTACTTCGCGGAATCATTACGGAATGGATCACAAAGTACTTAGCAGGAAAAATGAAAGCGAATTCACAATAGGGGAGGGTTAGACATGACAAACCACAAAGTATTTGTTGCAAAAGGTGCTGGCGGATGGGGAAAAGGATTAGAGCTTGAACCAACCGGTAAAAGAAGAAAGGTCGTTTCCATTACAGGAGGAGGCATTCACCCAGTTGCACGTAAAATTGCAGAAATGACAGGAACAGAAGCATGTGACGGCTTTAAAAATTCTATACCAGAAGATGAAATGATGTGTGTTGTCATTGACTGCGGAGGAACAGCGCGAATCGGACTTTATCCAATGAAACGCATTCCAACTGTCGATGTGCTGGCATCCTCTCCTTCTGGACCGCTTGCAAAACACATTACAGAGGATATCTTCGTATCAGGTGTCACAGAAAAAGATATTTCCTTTGCTGAAGCAACTGATAGTGAAGGGAATGTAGAAGGTCAAGAAAGCAGCGGCCCAATTGACAAAGAGAATTTCAAAGAAACCTATTCAAAACTGAAAGAGGAAAATATCGAGCGTCAAGAAAAAGGGAATTTCCTCATGAGATTCTCAAGAGGAATCGGAAAAGTAACCGGCACATTCTATCAAGCTGGTCGTGATTCTGTTGATATGCTCCTTAAAAACATTATTCCATTCATGGCCTTTGTCAGTATGTTAATTGGAATTATCAATTATACGAAAATCGGTGATCTGATTGCCCATTTCCTTTCACCTTTGGCAGGATCTTTATGGGGGCTCTTACTGCTCGTTGTTGTCTGTACCTTACCGTTCCTATCGCCTGTCTTAGGACCTGGGGCAGTCATCGCACAAGTCATCGGTGTACTGATTGGTAGTCAAATTGCACTAGGAAACATTCCGCCTCAATTTGCTCTTCCAGCACTGTTTGCGATCAACGGTCAAGTAGGGTGTGACTTTATCCCGGTGGGGCTATCACTTGGTGAAGCGAAGCCGGAAACGGTACAATATGGGGTACCAGCTGTTTTGTATAGCCGTCTCATTACAGGCGTTCTATCTGTTGTGATCGCATACGTTGCCAGCTTCGGTATGTATTAAACGTATTAAAGGAGGAATCGAGATACATGGTAACACAATCTGTCGTAAAAGAAATTGGGATCTTAGTCCCGCAGTTTAAAGAAGATAAGCTGATTGTTTTATTTGGACCAGCAGCGCCGCAGGAATTAAGAGATATGTCTGTCATTCATGAGTTTGAACACTTAGAAGAAGAGCCGCTGAAATTAGGGGGAACGATTCAAGTGGGCGACCAAACTTATACCATTACTGCTTTAGGCAATAAAGCAAATGACAACTTTAAGGAACTCGGCCATATTTCGATCTACTTCCAAGAGCCGTTTGATGATGTATTACCGGGAGCTGTCTTTGCATCCCCGCATACGTTTCCTGATATTAAAGAAGGCGTACGAATTGAAATTTCGTAACCATGGAAAAAAGCTGTTCCTTATAGGGAGCAGCTTTTTTGCGTTAGGTTTACTGATTGAAACATTTGCGATATGCTGTAGACGTTATTATTTGTATATTCAGAATTTTTATTCAGGAGGAAAAGATCGTGTCGCTTGACTTGAAGGATGTTTCTTTAAAACGAAATGGAAAATGGCTGCTTCGTTCTATTGACTGGCAGGTGAAAAACCAGGAACACTGGGTGCTTTATGGTTTAAATGGTGCTGGGAAAACGGCTTTATTAAATATGCTTTGCTCATATTATTTTCCAACGTCAGGTGAGATGACGGTGTTAGGCCATGTGTTTGGCAAGGAAGCGCTTGGTGAAAAACTAAGGAAGAAAATTGGTCTCATCTCTGCTGGTCTTGAAAAGAAGCTGCACAGAGATGACAATGCATTTGAAATTGTTTTGAGCGGGGCATTTGCTTCCATCGGACTTTATGAAACACCGACAGATGAGATAAGAGAGAAGGCGATTGATTTATTAAAAACATTTGGCTCATTTCAATATGCCAATCGCACGTATGAAACCCTGTCGCAAGGGGAGAAACAAAAAGTGCTCATCGCAAGAGCTTTAATGAATGATCCGAAGCTTCTAATCTTAGATGAACCTGTGACGGGTCTTGATTTTTTAGCAAGAGAACAAGTGCTGGAGACGATCTCATTGATTGCATCAAAACCAGATGCGCCCACATTGCTCTATACGACCCACCATGCAGAAGAGATTCTCCCGATTTTTCAGCACACTTTATTATTAAAAGAAGGTACTGTTTTTCATAAAGGGGAGACAAAGCAGATGATGACAAGTGACTTGCTTTCTTCCTTTTTTGAATGTCCAGTCGAAGTCATGTGGCAAAACGGCCGTCCTCACTTAAGTAAATTGTAGATAAGAGAAACTATTGGTCTGCTTCCCTGCTTTTCCATCATACATATTATAGTAGAAAACGAAAGGCGGGGAAGGACAGATGATCAGTATTTCTGAATTCCAAATCAAAGATGTCGTCGATGTGTCCAGCGGAAAAAAATTAGGTACTATTGGAGACATTGATATCAATGTCACGAGCGGTAAAATACAAGCGATTATCATTGGCGGTACAGGTAAAATGATGGGATTTTTCGGAAAAGAAGAGGAAATGATTGTCCCGTGGCGAAATATAGTAAAAATTGGCGAAGATGTGATACTTGTCCGTTTGTCTTCTTAATTTGTGTAAATTCCTCAACTAATAGATCAAATTTTCCTTAAAACAAGCTCTCCATTCTCAGCAATCAATGTCTTTTTCGGGTAAAAAGATTACGTTTTCATATCAATTTGAAAAAAAACCTGTAGAAAGGGCACATTTGAGTGTAATATTTAATGAATCCCACTAACTGTCTTAGCAGGTCTTGTGGTAAAATAGGAGCGATATAAAGAGAGATGAATGAAAGGTGGGAGGCAGCTTTGATAGACAAATATGACCCCTTTCAGCAGAAATCACCTTATGCAATGCTGATTCATGATTGGACGAACATGACATGTTCTGGAAAAGAGATATTGGCCGGTTTTACGACAAAAAATGGCGGCTTTAGTCTTTCTCCATATCAATCAATGAACACTGGACTCCATGTAGGAGATGATGCTTCTAGTGTCCAAATGAATCGTCAAGTCATTGCAGATGCTACTGCTGTGCCGCTCTCTAATTGGGTGTTTGCTGACCAAACACACGAGGATCGCATCATGAAAGTCACGAAGGAACAAAAGGGAAGAGGAAGTCTTCAGTATGATGAAGCGCTCTCTAGAACAGATGGTTTATACACCTCTGAACCAAACATCATGCTCGCTCTTTGTTTCGCTGACTGTGTTCCGCTTTATTTTCTAGCGCCGCAATCTGGGCTGATTGGAACGGCTCATGCCGGCTGGAAAGGAACCGTCAAACAAATTGGCGCCAACATGGTTGATGCATGGGTTCGCCAAGAAGGCGCTGATGCCGATCATATACAAGTCGTCATTGGACCATCCATTGGCAGCTGCTGCTACATAGTAGATGATGTTGTCATAGATCAAGTGAAACAGCTTCCTTTTTCAACAGAGGATGTGTATTCCGAGATGTCACAAGGACAATACAAAATTGACTTAAAAACACTAAACAAAAACGTATTACTTCATGCAGGATTAAAAGAAGAAAACATACATGTCAGTTCGATGTGCACAAGTTGCAATGAGCAGCATTTCTTCTCACACCGGCGTGATCAAGGGAAAACAGGACGTATGATGTCTTTTGTCGGGTTTAAGGAGGCATAAGTGCAATTGAATGTACGAGAGAATCTCAGACAAATAAATGAACAAATCAACGAAGCATGTAAAAGAGCAGGTAGACATCCAGACGATGTATCGGTTGTCGCTGTCACAAAATATGTCTCGATTGAACGAGCATTAGAAGCAAAGGATGCCGGAATTTTGCACTTTGGTGAAAATCGTGACCAAGGGTTACTTGAAAAACAGGCAGCCATAACCGATGAAAACATTAGCTGGCACTTCATCGGCAGTTTACAGACGCGAAAAGTGAAATCTGTCATTCAGACCATTGACTACTTACATTCGCTAGACAGAATGTCCCTTGCGAATGAAATTGAAAAAAGAGCGGATCACACGGTTCGCTGTTTTGTACAAGTGAATACATCACTGGAGGAGTCAAAACACGGCTTGCAAAGTGAGGACGTGATTCCATTTGTCAAGCAGCTCGCTGATTTCAAAAAGATTGAAATTGCTGGACTCATGACGATGGCTCCATTTACAGATGATCATACTGTGATACGAAACTGTTTTAAAACATTAAAAAGCCTTCAACAAGAGGTAAAACAACTGAACCAAGTAAATGCACCTTGTCAGCATTTATCGATGGGCATGTCAAACGATTTTGAAATCGCAATTGAAGAAGGTGCGACATTTGTTCGGATTGGCTCTTCACTTGTTGGAAATGAAACAGGAGGTGCGTGACATGAGCATAAAAAATAAGTTTAAAAGCTTCTTCACACTCGATGATGAAGAGTATGAGTACGAATATATTGATGAAGAAAGAGAACCAGCACAAGAAGAAAAAAACACAAAAGATAAAGCGGCATTTCAAGAGCGTCCTCAGGCAGGAAAACAAAATGTCGTCAGCTTGCAAAGCGTGCAAAAATCCTCTAAAGTGGTGTTAAGTGAGCCACGTGTTTATGCAGAGGCTCAAGAGATTGCAGATCATATTAAAAATCGGCGTGCAGTCGTCGTCAATTTGCAGCGCATTCAGCACGATCAAGCAAAGCGAATCATCGACTTCTTAAGCGGAACGGTTTATGCAATCGGTGGAGACATTCAGCGTATTGGCTCGAATATATTCCTCTGCACACCTGATAATGTGGATGTATCTGGCACAATATCAGAACTATTGACAGAGGAAGAACCTCAGAGGTGGTAAATCATAGTTATTCTAAATTTCATTTTTAATATTTTGGGTACGGTATTAACGATTTACTCATTCGCGATCATTATTTACATCTTTATGTCATGGGTGCCATCTGCAAGAGAAACATCGATTGGCCGCTTCTTGACAAACATTTGCGAACCGTATTTAGAACCATTCCGTAAAATTATTCCGCCAATTGGTATGATTGACATCTCGCCGATTGTGGCATTGCTTGTGATTCGTTTCGCATCATCGTATGGACTAACTGGTCTTTATAATATGATTGTACGATTCATGTAAACAGGCTGCCGGGCTTGGCATCTGCCAGGCTCTTTTACATAAAAGGGGAACAAAATGAGCGATATTTATCAACATTTTAGAAAAGACGAACAGCCATTTGTCGACCAAGTATTAGGCTGGAAAAACATCGCACTCGATCAATATCGAATGAAATTAACAGACTTTCTTGATCCGCGTGAGCAGTTCATTACCCAGTCCGTGATTCAGCATTCTGATGAACTGGGTCTCATGTTTTTTGGCGGGTATGAGGAAGCAGAGCGGAAAAGGGCTTTGATCTATCCTGACTATTTAGCACCGACCATACAGGATTTTGAACTGACTTTTTTTCAGGTGAACTATGCGAAAAAGTTTATTTCGATAGAACACCCCAACCTTCTCGGTTCGCTCATTGGGACAGGCCTGAAGCGTCAAAAATTCGGTGATTTGTTGTTTTCAGAGGACAACGTACAATTTATTTGTACAAGCGATGTTGCCGATTTTGTTCAGGCTCAGCTGACGCATGTCGGCAGAGCATCTGTTTCATTAGAGGAAATCAGCAAGGCAGATCTTCAGCCAGTCATCAGCAAAACCGATATCAAAGAAGATACGATTTCTTCACTGCGGCTTGACGCTGTATGTGCTGCTGTCAGCCGTCAGTCTCGGCAAAAAGCACAGCTTTTGGTCAAAAATGGTCTTGTCAAAGTAAACTGGAAAGTCACTGAAGACCCTTCCTTTACAATTGGTGAAGGTGATCAGCTCTCTGTCAGGGGATTTGGCCGCTTTAGCTTAAAAACAATTGATGGGAAGACGAAAAAAGATAAATTCAAAGTAACATTTGAGCTTCTGACATAACGAATTTGAATCTGGAGGTGGCAAGAGTGCCATTAACACCTAATGATATTCATAATAAAACATTCACAAAAAGTTTTCGCGGCTATGACGAAGATGAAGTAAATGAGTTTTTAAGCCAAGTACGTAAAGATTACGAGATCGTACTTCGCAAAAAGAACGAGCTTGAAGACAAAGTCAACGAGCTTGATGAAAGACTAGGCCATTTTGCAACAATTGAAGAAACATTAAACAAATCCATTCTTGTGGCGCAAGAAGCAGCAGAAGACGTGAAGCGTCATTCTGATAAAGAAGCGAAATTGATCATTCGTGAAGCTGAGAAAAATGCAGACCGTATTATCAACGAAGCGTTATCAAAATCAAGAAAGATTGCAATGGAAATCGAAGAGCTCAAGAAACAGTCGAAAGTCTTTAGAACTCGTTTCCAAATGCTCATCGAAGCTCAGCTTGATCTTCTGAAAAATGATGATTGGGATCATTTGCTGGAATATGAAGTTGACGCTGTCTTTGACGAAAAAGAATAAGCGCATCACCTTGACATGACGTGCTCATGTTGCATATAATACCATCATAAATTAACAAGAGATAAACGTTTGAAAGGGACACTCGCAGCGGTTACATGCGTAATAAAGCGAATCAGGGACGGTGGAAGCCTGACATTACGAAACGCTGCAATGAGATCACCCCTTTAGTTCCTTTTCTGAAATGAATGAGTAAGAAAAGGCGTCAGATCACGTTACGATTTTAGAGTGGATAAGCGGCAATTTCAAAGCGCTTGTCTAAAAGGGTGGTACCGCGAGACAAGCCTTCTCGTCCCTTATGGGATGAGAGGGCTTTTTTTATTGTTTTTTAATACGAATTTGCATGTGGAGGAATAGGTATGAACTACAAAGACACCTTATTAATGCCAAAAACAGAATTCCCGATGAGAGGGAACTTGCCGAACAAAGAGCCTGAAATCCAAGAGGAGTGGGCAGAAAAAGACATCTATCAAATGGTTTTAGAGCGGACAAAAGGACGCCCAACCTTTATTTTGCATGATGGACCTCCATATGCGAATGGTGACATTCATATGGGGCACGCACTCAATAAAATCCTCAAAGATTTTATTGTCCGTTTTAAATCAATGAATGGATTCCATGCACCGTACGTACCGGGCTGGGATACACATGGCTTACCGATTGAAACAGCCCTTACGAAAAATAAAAAAGTCAAACGCAAAGAAATGTCGACAGCAGAATTCCGTAAACTATGTGAGGAGTATGCTTGGAAACAAATCGAAGGTCAGCGCAATCAGTTTAAACGTTTGGGCGTAAGAGCAGACTGGGATAATCCATATGTGACATTGAAGCCTGAATACGAAGCGCAGCAAATTCTTGTCTTTGGTGAAATGGCGAAAAGAGGCTATATTTACAAAGGTCTTAAGCCTGTTAACTGGTCTCCTTCAAGTGAATCAGCACTTGCTGAAGCAGAAATTGAATACAAGGACAAACGTTCACCATCGATTTACGTATCATTTAAAGTGAAAGATGGCAAAGGCGTACTTGAAAACGGCGAGCAGTTCATCATCTGGACAACAACACCTTGGACACTTCCTGCAAACCTTGGCATTTGTGTTCATCCAAACCTAGAGTACAGCGTGCTTCAAGTGGGTGCTGAGCGATATGTCATCGCATCTGAGCTAGTTGAACAAGTGGCAAAAACACTTGGATTTGAAGAGTACGAAGTTGTGAAAACCTTAAAAGGTAAAGAATTAGATAAGGTCGTTGCAGCACATCCAATTTACGATAGAGATTCTCTAGTGATGCTTGGCGATCACGTCACAACAGATGCAGGAACAGGCTGTGTTCACACAGCGCCAGGTCACGGGGAAGATGACTTTATCGTAAGTATGAAGTACGGTCTTGATGTGTTATGTCCAGTAGATGAAAAAGGTGTGATGACAGAAGAAGCACCTGGTTTTGAAGGACTATTCTACGAGGATGCCAATAAAGCCATCACAGAACAGCTTGAAGCAAAAGGCGCATTGAAAAAGCTCGACTTTATCACGCACTCTTATCCGCATGACTGGAGAACGAAAAAACCAACGATTTATCGTGCAACCGCTCAGTGGTTTGCTTCGATTAAAGACTTCAGAGAAGCGCTACTAGATAATATTAAAGAAACGAAATGGGTTCCAGCTTGGGGCGAAACGCGCCTGTTCAATATGGTGCGTGACAGAGGTGACTGGTGCATTTCAAGACAGCGTGTATGGGGCGTTCCAATCCCAGTCTTCTATGCTGAAAATGGTGAGCCAATCATCACAGATGAAACGATTCAGCACGTCTCTCAATTATTTAGAGAACATGGCTCGAATATTTGGTTTGAAAAAGAAGCAAAAGAATTATTGCCTGAAGGCTTTACACATCCAGGCAGCCCGAACGGTGAATTTACAAAAGAGCAAGATATCATGGATGTATGGTTTGATTCTGGTTCTTCTCACCAAGCGGTATTAGAAGAACGAGATGACCTGGTTCGTCCGGCAGACCTTTACCTTGAAGGTTCTGATCAATATCGCGGCTGGTTTAACTCATCTTTATCTACAGCAGTTGCAGTCACTGGAAAAGCGCCATATAAAGGTGTTCTCAGCCATGGCTTTACGCTTGATAAAGAAGGACGCAAGATGAGTAAATCATTAGGCAATACGATTGATCCGACGAAAGTAGCGAAGCAGCTTGGTGCGGAGATTCTTAGACTTTGGGTATCTTCTGTCAACTATCAAGCCGATCATCCAGTGTCTGACGACATTTTAAAACAAGTCGCAGAAGTTTATCGTAAAATCCGTAACACGTTCCGCTTCTTGCATGGTAACCTGTTTGACTTTGATCCAGCAGTCAATGCAGTACCAGTCGAAGAGCTTCGCGAAGTGGATCAATATATCTTAATCAAATTAAACAAATTGATTGATAAAGTGAAAAAAGCTTATGATGATTACGAATTTGCGGTTGTCTATCATGCCATCCACAATTTCTGTACGATTGAGCTTAGCTCTTTCTATCTCGATTTTGCAAAAGATGTGGTATACATTGAGCATGCGGATCATCCAGACCGCCGCAGCATGCAGACGGTCTTCTATGAAACATTAATGGCGTTAGTGAAGTTGACAGCACCAATTCTTCCGCATACAGCAGATGAACTATGGAGCCACTTAAGCTTTGTTGAAGAGCCAAGTGTTCAGTTAACAGATATGCCAGAAGGTGTAGCTGTTCCTCAAGCAGAAGCGACAGAAGTGAAGTTTGACCGCTTTATGGAAGTACGTGACGATGTGCTAAAAGCGCTGGAAATTGCGCGTAATGAGAAAGTCATCGGACGTTCACTTGAAGCGAGTGTGACCCTTTATGCAACAGAGGAAGTGAAAAACCTTCTTGCATCCATTAAAGAAGATGTGAAGCAGCTCTTTATCATTTCTGAGTTAACAGTAGAAGATGAGAAGCATGCAGACGCATCAGCGCCTGAATACACATCAGGACGTATTGTTGTTCAAAAAGCAGAAGGCGAACTGTGCGAACGCTCCCGCATTATTTCAAAAGATGTTGGCGCAAATCCAAAATACCCAACATTGTCGCTCAAAAATGCTGAAATCGTGGAGAAATATTACCAGAATTAACAGCGTGATATCACCAACTAGCGCCCCGCATATAGCGGGGCGTTTTTGATATAGAGAAAATGACAGCGTTTAGAACGAAAGGAAAAATCTTATGGCTTTAAAGTGAACAGGCGGGGCAACAATATGATTATCACGACAGGGCAGGAGTTGAAACAGCGACATGAATGGCGATCTAGAGACGATTTACATGGAACTCCTTCAAATGAGAGAAGAACTGCAATCGAAACTGTTTGAATATGCATCATTGCGTTCACCCGCTGAACATGTCACGTTCGATCAAGCAAAAACGACCACGCTTCTTTATCACATCAAAGAAGAACTGCAAGATGTTTCGCTCGCGATTGCAAAAATTGAACAAGGAACTTATGGCATATGCGAGGCGACAGGGCATACAATGCCTATTGAACAAATGAGTATTCTTCCGACTGCTCGTACGACTGACGACTTTTTATATCATAAGCAATACGAGAAAAAAGCATTCACCCCTTATCCTTATGAATCAAACGATTCTCATTTTGAAGCCTTCCACATGTAGGGAGGTTTTTGTCTGTCAACTAAAGTTTCTTTACTCCATCCTGTTTTCTTGATAAAATGCATAAAGACCAAAGTATGAAGATGGAGGAACGTGTGTGTTCTATTACATAATCGCATTCGTGATAATTTGTTTAGATCAATTAACAAAATGGCTCATTGTCAAACATATGATGCTCGGTGATTCTATTCCTGTGATTGATGGCTTCTTTTACATCACATCCCACCGAAATTCAGGAGCCGCATGGGGGATTCTCCAAGGACAAATGTGGTTTTTCTATGCGATCACACTCGTTGTTATTGCAGGAATTGTTTATTATTTGCAAAAACATGGACAAAAGGACAAGCTACTTGGCGTAGCGCTTGCCTTAATGCTTGGCGGAGCGATTGGAAACTTTATTGACCGTATTTTCCGTCAAGAAGTGGTTGATTTTGCTCATTTCGTATTTGGGGATTATCATTATCCAATCTTTAATATCGCAGATTCCTCTCTATGTGTGGGGGTCATTCTGCTCTTTATTCAAATGCTGTTAGATGGAAAGAAAAATAAGGAGTCAACTACATGAATCAAGTAAACATTGCCGTTTCAGAAGAACAAACGAGTGAACGGCTTGATAAATTTTTAAGCACAACTGAACCAGAATGGTCAAGAACCCAAGTCCAGCAGTGGGTGAAAGATGGGCTCATCGAAGTAAATGGAAAACAAGTGAAGGCCAATTATAAAGTACAAGCTGGAGATCAAATCAAAGTAGAAATTCCAGATCCAGAAGCACTAGATGTAGAAGCGGAATCAATGGATCTTGATATTTATTATGAGGATGAAGATGTACTAGTGGTCAATAAACCAAGAGGAATGGTCGTTCATCCAGCACCAGGACATGTGACAGGTACTCTTGTCAATGGCCTCATGGCTCATTGCAATGATTTGTCAGGCATTAATGGTGTGATGAGACCAGGAATTGTCCACCGGATTGATAAAGATACGTCAGGGCTTTTAATGGTCGCAAAAAATGATATGGCGCATGAATCACTTGTCAATCAGCTGGTGGCGAAAACGGTCACTAGAAAATACACAGCCGTTGTTCATGGCATCATTCAGCATGATACTGGAACGATTGATGCACCAATTGGTCGAGACAAAAAAGATCGCCAAAGCATGACGGTCACAAAAGAAAATGCAAAGCAGGCGGTCACTCATTTTGATGTGATGGAGCGCTTTAAAGACTTTACCGTTGTAGAATGCCGCCTTGAAACAGGAAGAACCCACCAAATTCGTGTTCATATGAAATACATTGGCTATCCGCTTGCAGGAGATCCAAAATATGGCCCGAGAAAAACTGTTGATTTCAATGGACAACTGCTGCATGCAGGCGTGTTAGGATTTGATCACCCTAGAACAGGAGAATATATGGAGTTTACAGCTCCAATTCCAGCTGATATGCAAGCTTTTATCGATTCATTAAGAAATAACGATTGACAGGCCGTTCTTTTTTTGAAATAATAAACGAAGAAATTGAGATTCTTTAAAACAGTCCAGAGAGGCTGAGAAGGATAACGGATCAATTTGTGCACGAGTATGCACAAATGAGCGCCCCTCTCTGCCCTTTGCAGAAGGGGCTTTTTATTTGTCAAAAAGAGGTGTAAAAGATGGAACAAAAAGCAGTTATTCTTGATGAACAAGCGATAAGACGAGCGCTTACCCGTATTGCGCATGAAATGATTGAGCGCAACAAAGGGATGAAGGATGTCATCCTGGCCGGGATCAAGACAAGAGGTATTCATCTTGCAAAGCGCCTTGCAGAGCGCATCGAGCAAATTGAAGGAAACCCCGTGACTGTGGGTGAACTGGATATTACGCTATACCGTGATGACCTGACAAAAAAGACAGAGAATCAAGACCCGCTTGTCAAGGGTGCAGACATTCCAGCTGACATTAATGACAAAACACTCATTGTCGTGGATGATGTGCTGTTCACAGGCAGAACGGTGAGAGCAGCAATGGATGCGCTTGTGGATGTAGGAAGACCATCTTCCATTCAGCTGGCTGTTCTAGTCGACCGGGGACACCGGGAGCTGCCGATTCGGGCAGATTATATCGGAAAAAACATCCCGACATCAAAAGCAGAGACAGTCATGGTTCAGCTTAATGAAGTAGATCAAAACGACCTTGTCGCTATATATGAAAAATAACCTTTTTAAATGCATTCCAGAGAGTTTGCAAAGAGGGCAATAACAAGAGACACCGAGCACACGGCTAAAGTGACGTGTACGGTTTTTCTAGGCCTCTTTGCGCATACTCGCAAAGAGGCTTTTTTAATGAAAAAGGACACATCTAGGAGGAAAATCATGAGTCAGCAAAAAGCCAATTTAGGCATTCGAGATATCCCAAAACCGTTCACATGGCTGTCACTCAGCCTGCAGCACTTGTTTGCCATGTTTGGTGCAACCATTCTTGTACCAAAGATCATTGATATGAGCCCAGCCGTTGCGCTCATCTCAAGCGGGGTTGGAACCATTGTGTACTTAATCATCACAAGAGGACAGATTCCGGCGTATCTTGGATCGTCCTTTGCCTTTATCGCCCCTATCTTGAATGTAAAAGCCACCGGCGGCCCTGGAGCCGCAATGGTAGGTGCCTTTATGGCGGGTGTGGCATATGCACTCATCGCATTATTTATCAAATGGCTCGGCACAGGCTGGTTAATGAAGCTTCTGCCGCCTGTCGTTGTAGGCCCCGTCATTATGGTCATCGGACTCGGACTCGCTGGAACAGCTGTTAACATGGCGATGTACGTGGATCCAAATGCAAAGGAGCTTGTTTACAGCCTTAAGCATTTAATGGTTGCAGGCTTCACGCTCGCTGTCACCATTATTAGTATGATCTTCCTAAGAGGATTCCTTAGCTTGATTCCAGTCTTAATCGGCATTATCAGCGGCTACCTTTTTGCTTTAACACAAGGCATTGTGAACTTCCAGCCGGTTATTGACGCAAAATGGTTTGCTGTACCAGACTTTGTTGTGCCATTTGTCGACTATACACCTGCTGTGACCTTAAGCATTCTCACAGTGATGGTGCCGGTTGCCTTTGTGACCATGTCTGAGCACATCGGCCATCAAGTCGTGTTAAGCAAGGTGGTCGGGCAGGATTTTATTAAAAAACCAGGTCTTCACCGCTCCATTTTAGGAGACAGTGCAGCGACGATCTTTGCATCACTCATTGGCGGACCTCCAACAACGACTTATGGAGAAAACATTGGCGTCCTTGCCATCACAAGAGTGTTCAGTATCTTCGTCATCGGCGGAGCAGCGGTGTTTGCGATCTGCTTCGGCTTTGTTGGGAAAATTTCAGCATTAATCAGTACAGTACCGTCCGCGGTTATGGGAGGCGTTTCGTTCCTGCTCTTTGGAATCATAGCTTCAAGCGGACTGCGAATCCTGATTGATCATAAAGTGAATTTTGAAGAAAAGCGCAATCTCATTATCGCATCAGTCATCTTAGTCATTGGTATTGGCGGGGCATTCATTGAGGTGAAACAAATCAATCTGACGCTGTCAGGAATGGCACTCGCTGCTATTACTGGCGTCCTGCTAAACCTGATTCTGCCGCATCAAAAGGCAGAAGATGATGAGTCAAATGAATCGAATACCGAAAACCTTTTAAAAGAAGTCCAGTGAGGCTGACAAGGGTTCTAAACGGAGCAGAACGTGCGAAAGCACCCCTGCTTCTTTTGGAGAACCCTAAGCTGCCGAGGCTTAGGGTTTTTTTGAACCTGAAAGTGATGAAAAACTAGAGGGGGCAGAAAAAATGAATGATTTATCGACAATGAGCAGCTTGTCAAAGGAAGAAATTTTACAGCTGATTGAAGAAGCATGTGCATTGAAAAAAGGGAAACAGGAACATGGTTTAGCAGGTGAATTTGTAGCGAACCTCTTCTTTGAACCAAGTACAAGAACGCGTTTTAGCTTTGAGGTGGCAGAGAAAAAACTTGGAATGAATGTGCTGAACCTAGACGCAGCAAGTACCTCTGTTCAAAAGGGAGAGACCCTTTACGATACAGTGAAAACACTTGAATCCATCGGAGTGAAGGCATGTGTCATCAGAGACAGTACAGACGAATATTACAAAGAGCTGATTGGGAAGGTCGGGATTCCAATCATTAATGCGGGAGATGGCTGCGGTCAGCACCCTACCCAATCATTGCTGGATTTGATGACGATCTTCGAAGAGTTTGGCGGTTTTGAAGGCTTAACCATCTCGATTCATGGTGATATCAAACATAGCAGGGTGGCAAGGTCCAATGCTGAAGTCCTCGCAAGACTAGGAGCGACAGTGCTCTTTTCAGGACCAGCTTCCTTCCAAGATGAACAAAATCCTCATGGAACGTATGTCGAGGTGGACGAAGCCATGAAGCGGTCTGACGTGGTGATGCTGCTGAGAATTCAGCATGAAAGACACTCAGAAAAGATGGGCAACGAGGGTTACTTATCGACTTATGGATTAACAGTAGACAGGGCAAGCAAAATGAAAGAAAGAGCGATTATTATGCATCCAGCACCAGTAAATAGAGGTGTTGAAATAGATGATTCATTAGTAGAGTCAAAACAGTCAAGGATTTTCAAACAAATGGAAAATGGTGTGTATATCCGAATGGCTGTGTTAAAAAGGGCTTTTCAAAATAGCAGACTACATCAAAAAGGGAGAGATTCTGTCTATGTCATATCTCATTAAAAACGGTTTTATCTTAACAAGCACAGGGGAAAGAGTGCAGCAGGATATTAGGGTAGAAGGAAAAGTGATTCAAGCAATGGGTCATTTAGAAAGAGAAGACGGAGAAGAAGTCATTGATGCAGCAGGGCTATTTGTATCACCAGGTTTGATTGATCTGCATGTGCATTTAAGAGAGCCAGGCGGCGAGAAAAAAGAAACCATTGAAACAGGTTCTAAGGCAGCAGCAAGAGGCGGGTATACGACCATTGCAGCGATGCCAAATACACGGCCAGTTCCAGATACAAAAGAACAAATGGAATGGCTGATGAATCGAATCAACGAGACCTCCTCTGTAAGAGTACTGCCATACGCTTCCATCACGACGAGACAAATTGGCGAAGAGATGACAGACTTTGCAGCGTTAAAAGAAGCGGGCGCATTTGCCTTTACGGATGACGGTGTTGGTATTCAAACCGCAGGCATGATGTACGAAGCAATGAAAAAGGCAGCAAGCCTTGATCAAGCCATAGTGGCGCACTGTGAAGATAACTCACTCATTTATGGAGGATGCGTTCATGAAGGAGACTTTTCAAAAGCAAATGGGTTAAACGGGATACCGTCAATTTGTGAATCGGTGCATATTGCAAGAGATGTCCTCTTAGCAGAAGCAGCGAATTGTCATTATCATGTATGCCATATCAGCACAAAGGAATCCGTCCGAGTGGTACGCGATGCAAAAAAAGCAGGCATTCGTGTGACAGCTGAGGTCTCGCCACATCACCTGCTCTTATGTGATGCAGACATTCCAGGTCTTGACACAAACTATAAAATGAATCCGCCGCTCAGAGGAGCAGAAGATCGCGAGGCACTGATCGAGGGGCTTTTAGATGGCACGATTGATTTTATCGCCACAGACCATGCACCGCATACAGAAGAAGAAAAGAACGAAACGATGCAGAGGGCACCTTTTGGGATTGTTGGACTTGAAACAGCGTTCCCGCTTCTGTACACACGTTTTGTGAAAACAGGGGAATGGACATTAAAAGAACTTGTTGATTATATGACCATCAAACCAGCAGAAGCCTTTGCTCTTCCATACGGAAAGCTGGAAGAAGGTCAAATCGCTGATATCACACTGATTGATTTAAACAAAGAAATGGCAATTGACAAAAAAAGCTTCTTATCTAAAGGACAAAATACACCGTTTGACAAATTGACTGTATCAGGATGGCCGGTCATGACACTTGCATCTGGGGAAGTCGTTTATGAAGAGGGGAGACTAGTAAAATGAAGAGACGCTTAGTGCTAGAAAACGGAACAGTATTCGAAGGAACAGGCTTTGGCAGCTTAGAACCGTCAGTCGGAGAAGTCGTCTTTAACACAGGGATGACAGGCTATCAAGAGATTTTGTCTGACCCGTCGTACTGCGGACAAATTGTCACACTCACTTACCCGCTGATCGGCAACTATGGCATTAACCGTGATGATTTTGAATCGATCACACCGTTTGTGAAAGGGCTGATCGTGAAAGAGCTTTGTGAAAAGCCTTCAAACTGGCGCTCTTCATACTCACTTGATGAGTATTTAAAAATGAAAAATATCCCGGGTCTTAGCGGCATTGATACACGCAAGCTCACGCGCATGATTCGAAGTGCAGGTACATTAAGAGGAGCTTTTGCAGGACCGGATGAACAAGTAGAAGACGTTGTAAGCCGCCTTCAAACGATGCAGCTACCAACAGATCAAGTAAGCCAAGTATCTGTGAAAAATGCGTATCCAAGCCCAGGAAGAGGAAAAAGAATTGTGCTTGTCGATTTCGGCATGAAGCATGGCATTTTGCGCGAACTCAATAAGCGAGATTGTGATGTCATTGTGGTGCCATACAATATCACGGCAGATGAAGTATTACAGTTAAAACCAGACGGCATCATGCTTTCAAACGGACCTGGGGATCCAGTCGATGTGCCAGAAGCGGTTGAAATGATTCAGCAGCTGATTGGAAAGGTACCACTCTTTGGTATCTGCTTGGGACACCAGTTATTCGCGCTTGCGTGCGGCGCAAGTACAGAAAAAATGAAATTTGGGCATAGAGGATCCAATCATCCAGTCAAAGAACTAGCAACTGGCAAGGTAACCTTGACGTCTCAAAACCATGGCTACACGGTTAGCGCCATTAATGAAGACGTGCTTGAAGTCACACATATTGCGCTAAATGACAATACCATTGAAGGATTAAAACATAAAGAAGCACCAGCATTCACTGTCCAGTATCACCCAGAAGCATCACCGGGTCCAGAAGATGCGAACTACTTATTCGACGAGTTCATGGACATGATTCATACAACTGAGAAAGAAGGGGAAGAAGTATGCCAAAACGCGTAGATATCAAAAAGATTTTAGTGATCGGTTCAGGTCCAATCATCATCGGTCAGGCAGCGGAGTTTGACTATGCAGGCACACAGGCTTGTTTAGCGCTAAAAGAAGAGGGCTATGAAGTCGTTCTTGTGAACTCTAACCCTGCGACGATCATGACAGATACGGAAATGGCCGACAAGGTATACATCGAACCACTGACACCAGAATTTTTAACACGAATCATTCGAAAAGAACGTCCTGATGCGATTCTGCCAACACTTGGCGGACAAACTGGATTGAACCTTGCTGTTGAATTATCAGATCTTGGTGTACTCGCTGAATGCGGTGTTGAAGTACTAGGCACAAAGCTGTCAGCTATTCAAAAAGCAGAGGACAGAGATTTATTCCGTAATCTAATGAATGAATTAAATGAACCTGTACCAGAAAGTGAAATCATCCATAACCTTGAAGAAGCGATGGCATTCACAGATCAAATCGGTTTCCCGGTCATTGTTAGACCAGCCTATACACTAGGCGGAACAGGCGGCGGAATTTGTACAAATGAGCAAGAATTAAAAGAAATCGTCGAGAATGGACTGAAGTTAAGTCCGGTGACACAATGTTTGCTTGAAAAAAGTATCGCAGGTTTTAAAGAAATTGAATATGAGGTTATGCGTGACAGCGGAGATCATGCCATTGTGGTTTGTAACATGGAAAACTTTGATCCTGTCGGCATCCACACAGGTGACAGTATCGTTGTGGCACCAAGTCAAACGCTAAGTGATCGTGAATATCAGCTGCTTCGTAATGTGTCACTCAAGCTGATTCGTGCACTTGGCATTGAAGGCGGATGTAACGTACAGCTGGCGATTGATCCAGACAGCTTCCAATACTATATTATCGAAGTAAACCCGCGCGTGAGCCGTTCTTCTGCTCTTGCGTCTAAAGCAACTGGATATCCAATTGCAAAACTTGCAGCGAAAATCGCAGTTGGCCTAACACTTGATGAAATGATGAACCCAGTCACAGGTAAAACATATGCAGCGTTCGAGCCAGCACTCGACTATATTGTTTCAAAAATCCCGCGCTGGCCGTTTGATAAGTTTGAATCTGCCAACAGACGACTTGGAACACAAATGAAAGCAACGGGTGAAGTCATGGCAATTGGCCGCACATTAGAAGAGTCTCTTTTAAAGGCTGTTCGTTCACTTGAAGCGGATGTGCATCACATTGAATTAAAAGACGAAGCGGACATTACAAACGAAGTGCTTGAAAAGCGGATTATCAAAGCAGGAGATGAGCGTCTGTTTTATATCGCTGAGGCACTAAGAAGAGGCTATACCGTCGAACAGATTCATGAATTCTCGAAAATTGATTACTTCTTCCTTCATAAACTGGAAGGCATCATCGCTTTTGAAAAGACACTAAAAGAAAACAAAGGCAATGTAGACGTTTTAAAAGAAGCGAAAGAAAAAGGTTTCTCAGATATTTATATTAGCCGCGAATGGAATATGAATGAGGCAGATGTCTACAACCTAAGAACAGAAGCAGGCATCGTTCCTGTGTATAAGATGGTGGACACATGTGCGGCAGAATTTGAATCAGAAACACCGTACTTCTACAGCACATATGAAGATGAAAATGAATCCGAACGAACAGATAAGAAAAGTGTCATCGTGCTAGGCTCAGGTCCAATCAGAATCGGACAAGGGGTTGAATTCGATTATGCGACCGTTCATTCAGTGTGGGCAATCAAACAAGCAGGCTATGAAGCCATTATTATTAACAACAACCCTGAAACCGTCTCAACAGACTTTAGTATTTCAGATAAGCTCTACTTTGAACCACTCACTGTAGAAGATGTGATGCACATCATCGACCTTGAACAACCAGAAGGTGTCGTCGTTCAGTTTGGCGGACAAACAGCGATTAACTTAGCAGATGAATTATCAAATAGAGGGGTTCAGATACTTGGAACATCGCTTGAAGACCTTGACCGTGCGGAAAACCGTGACAAGTTTGAACAAACATTAGAAACTCTCGGCGTGCCGCAGCCAAAAGGTAAGACAGCAACGTCTGTGCCAGAGGCAGTAGCGATTGCGAATCAAATCGGTTACCCCGTGCTTGTCCGTCCTTCCTATGTATTAGGCGGCCGTGCAATGGAAATTGTGTATCAAGAAGCTGAGCTCCTTCACTACATGGAGAATGCGGTGAAAGTCAATCCGCAGCACCCAGTGCTCATTGACAAGTATTTGACAGGAAAAGAAATTGAAGTAGATGCTGTGTCTGACGGAGAAACGGTTGTCATACCAGGCATTATGGAACACATTGAAAGAGCCGGCGTTCACTCTGGAGACTCGATTGCGGTCTACCCGCCGCAAACTTTGTCTGAGGACATCAAAGCGAAAATCGCAGAATACACGATTAAACTCGCAAAAGGCCTTAACATCATTGGACTTTTGAACATTCAATTTGTGCTATCAAAAGGTGAAGTGTATGTACTTGAAGTGAATCCGCGTTCAAGCCGGACTGTCCCATTCTTAAGTAAAATTACAGGCATTCCAATGGCGAACTTAGCTACAAAGGTTATTTTAGGAGAAAAACTGAAAAACTATGGCTACCAAGAAGGGCTTCATGTTGAGCAAGAAGGCGTATATGTGAAAGTTCCAGTCTTCTCTTTTGCAAAACTAAGAAGAGTAGATATTACACTAGGGCCTGAAATGAAATCAACAGGTGAAGTCATGGGGAAAGATGTCACAATCGAAAAAGCCCTCTACAAAGGATTGATTGCATCAGGCATTCAAATTCCAAAAGACGGAACGGTTCTCCTGACAGTGGCTGATAAAGATAAAGAAGAAGGACTTGAGATTGCAAGAAGATTCCATTCCATCGGCTATCATATTTTAGCAACAGAAGGAACAGCGAATTACTTAAAACAAGCTTCCATTCCATCAAGTGTTGTCGGCAAAATAGGAGAAGAAGGAAAGAATCTGCTGGATGTCATTCGAAATGGTGAAGCCCAATTTGTCATCAACACCTTAACAAAAGGAAAACAGCCGGCAAGAGACGGCTTTAGAATTAGACGTGAATCTGTTGAAAATGGTGTCGCTTGCTTAACGTCACTAGATACAGCAGAAGCGATTTTAAGAGTGCTAGAGAGCATGACATTTAGAGCAGATGAAATGCCAGAAGTGAAAACGAATGCTGAGGTGACAGTAACGATATGAAAAAAGCATACTTGACGGTCGTCTCAAACCGAGAGATCGCTGATCATATTTACGAAATGACATTAAAGGGTGATCTTGTTGAATCCTTTCAAACAGCTGGACAGTTTCTTCATATAAAGGTCAGTGAATCCATGACACCGCTGCTGAGAAGACCGATCAGTATTGCCAACATTCATGCCGAAAAGCAAGAAGCAACCATCATTTACCGCGCAGAGGGAGAGGGCACAAAGCTCCTTTCCCAAAAGCGGGCGGGAGAGTCAGTCGATGTGTTAGGACCGCTTGGAAACGGCTATGACCCTTCAGTCGTTCAGGCCGGACAGACTGCATTATTAGTCGGTGGAGGAATCGGTGTGCCTCCGTTATATGAACTGTCTAAGCGGTTAACGAAAAAAGGCGTCATCGTAAAACATGTTCTCGGTTTTCAATCGAAAAAGGATGTATTTTATGAGGAGAAGTTTCAAGCACTCGGAGATACGTTTATCGCAACCGTTGATGGGACATATGGTTCGAAAGGTTTCGTGACAAATGTCATTGAAGAGAATGAGCTGGACTTTGATGTCTTGCTTTCCTGTGGACCGACACCTATGTTAAAAGCACTAAAAGACTCTTATCCCGATAAGCCTGTCTATATTTCAATGGAAGAACGAATGGGCTGCGGAATCGGTGCATGCTTTGCTTGTGTCTGTCATACCGATCAGCACGAGAAACCGTACGTTAAAGTTTGTCTGGATGGACCTGTTTTTAAAGCGGAGGAGGTGGCGCTATCATGCTAAACATCGAATTACCCGGCTTATCTTTAAAAAATCCAATCATTCCTGCATCAGGCTGTTTTGGATTTGGAAAAGAATTCGCATCATTATATGACCTTTCCTTGCTGGGCGGCATCATGATTAAAGCCACGACCCTTGAACCGAGATTCGGCAACCCGACACCTAGGGTAGCTGAGACAGGAGCCGGTATGCTGAATGCGATTGGTCTCCAAAATCCAGGTCTAAAAGGCGTGCTTGAACATGAATTACCTTGGCTTGAGCAGTTCGATACCCCTATTATTGCCAATGTTGCTGGATCACAAGTTGATGATTATGTTGAAGTAGCAAAGCAAATTAGTCAAGCAAGCAATGTTCATGCCCTTGAACTGAATATCTCGTGTCCGAATGTGAAAACAGGCGGAATTGCCTTTGGGACCGATCCAGAAATGGCGGCTACATTGACAAAAGCCGTTAAGGAAGTTTCCTCCGTTCCTGTTTATGTGAAACTGTCACCTAATGTAGCCAATATCGTTGAGATTGCTAAAGCGATTGAATCGGCTGGAGCGGATGGACTCACCATGATCAATACCTTGATTGGGATGCGTTTAGATTTAAAAACAGGCAAACCCATTCTTGCCAATAAAACAGGTGGATTATCAGGTCCTGCTGTAAAACCTGTTGCCATCCGAATGGTGCATGAGGTCAGTCAGGCCGTTTCTATTCCGATTATTGGGATGGGCGGCGTGCAAAGCGCTGAAGATGTACTTGAATTTTTACTAGCTGGCGCAAGTGCGGTAGCTGTTGGGACAGCCAATTTTGTGAACCCATTTATTTGCCCGGAAATCATTGATGAACTGCCGAATGTGTTAGCGGCTTATGGGTATTCATCTGTAGAGGAATGCATCGGAAGGAGCTGGAAACATGAAGCACTTGCCCATCATCGCGCTTGATTTTCCATCAGGACAGGAGGCGCACGCCTTTATAGATCGTTTTGAAGGCACTCCATTATTCGTAAAGGTCGGCATGGAGCTGTTTTACCAAGAAGGTCCTGCCATTATTGACGCACTGAAAGAAAAAAATTGCCGTATTTTCCTTGATCTGAAGCTTCATGACATTCCAACAACTGTGCAAAAAGCGATGAACAGGCTTGCTGCACTTGGTGTTGATTTGGTGAATGTGCATGCAGCCGGCGGGAAAAGGATGATGCAGGCGGCTTTAGAGGGGCTTGAAAGCGGAACCCCTGCCGGCCAAAATCGCCCGGGTATTATTGCAGTGACCCAGCTGACAAGCACGTCAGAAGATATGATGAAAAAAGAATTACTAATTAACCGCCCGTTGCAAGAGGCTGTGCTTCATTATGGACAATTGGCATATGAAAGTGGACTTGATGGTGTGGTGTGCTCTGTTCATGAATCAAAACAGCTTCATGAACAAATCTCTCCTTCCTTTCTCACTGTGACGCCAGGAATTCGCTTACCAAATGATCAAACGGATGACCAAAAGCGTGTGGCGACACCTGCCTTTGCCAAAGAGCAGGGTGTTTCACAGATTGTTGTGGGAAGATCGATCACAAAAGCCACAAACCCAGTGGAAGCTTATCAACAAATTTTGAAAGAGTGGGAGTGACTGCCGGATGAAAACGAAAATCGCGAAGCATTTATTACAAATCAAAGCTGTCTCTTTAAAACCAGACGAACCATTTACATGGGCGAGCGGTATCAAATCACCGATTTACTGTGACAATCGCCTCACCTTGTCTTATCCTGAGGTCAGAGGAGACATTGCGGAAGGTTTAAAAGACTTGATTCTCACTCATTTTGAAGGAGCGGAAGTTGTCGCAGGTACAGCTACAGCTGGCATTCCTCATGCGGCATTAGCAGCTGATCGTCTGAACGTACCGATGTGTTATGTAAGAAGTAAACCAAAAGCACACGGAAAAGGAAATCAAATTGAAGGAGCCGTATCACCTGGACAAAAGGTGGTTGTCGTAGAAGACCTCATCTCAACTGGAGGCAGCGTTCTTGAAGTTGTGGCTGCTCTAGAAGAAGAAGGCTGTGACGTACTCGGAGTTGTTGCGATCTTCACTTATGGACTGCCAAAAGCAACTGCGGCTTTTCAAGAGAAAAACATTCCCTATGTCACGCTGACAGACTATGACACACTGACAGAAGTGGCACTTGAGCTAAAAGCAATTGAGCCCTCTGCTATGAATAAACTAAAACGCTGGAGACAGGATCCTTCGTCTGAATCTTGGATGGAAGAAACGGTCTAAAAAGCTTGTCCTTTTTTAAAAAAGCTGTGCTGCGCTGCACAGTTTTTTATTTGGTTAAAAATAGTAAAATAGACTCAAATTTAAATAAAAACTAATCCTATCAATAAAGTCGGGTTGACTTTTGTTTGAATTGTGTTAATATTTAATACAAATTAAAACTCTTATCCAGAGAGGTGGAGGGACTGGCCCGATGAAGCCCGGCAACCTGCGATTTGCAAGGTGCTACTTCCTGCAAAATGATTCTATTTTGAAAGATAAGGAAATCGTGAGCTTCCTCATCTTTCTTTCGGACTGAAAGAAAGTTTTTTTATTTTAACGGTGAGGAGGAAGAGGAGATGGAACTGAAACAAAACCAGGATGAGGACTTAGTGAAGCATATGCAAGAGCTGATTGGGGATATGAAATTCGGTTCAATTACGTTGATCGTTCAGGACGGTCAAGTGATTCAAGTGGAAAAAAATGAAAAAATCAGATTAAAGTAGTGCGGAGAATAGCAATAGAAGCAGTACTCCGGAAGGGGAGAAACAATGTTAACTTATGAAAATTGGCAAGAGCCGTCCATTACATTTCAAGAGGACGATTTGTATAAAGGGGCCCTATCTGTGCTGAAATGGGCGTACGGCCACTATGGTGATCAGCTCGTTTATGCATGCAGTTTTGGCATTGAGGGCATTGTCCTGATCGATCTTATTGCGAAAGTAAAAAAAGATGCAAGAATTGTCTTTTTAGATACAGGTCTGCATTTCAAGGAAACATACGACACCATTGATGCAGTTAGGGAAAGATATCCCGGGTTAGACATCGTGCTGAAAACACCTGAGCTGACGGTGGAAGAGCAGAATGAGCAGCATGGTGATAAATTATGGGAAACGAATCCTCAAAGCTGCTGCCATATGAGAAAGGTCATTCCGTTGCAAGAGGCACTATCTGGCTATCCGGCATGGCTGTCTGGTTTAAGAAGAGAGCAGTCGCCTAAACGAGCAGGTACGAACTTCTTAAATAAGGATGAAAAATTCCAATCAGTCAAAGTATGTCCGCTCATCCACTGGACGTGGAAGGACATATGGAGATATGCGTCTAGAGAGGATCTTACTTATAATCCGCTGCATGACCAAGGATATCCAAGCATCGGGTGTGCACCTTGTACACAGCCGGCATTTACTGCTGATGATTTGCGTTCTGGAAGATGGTCAGGGACAGCAAAGACTGAGTGCGGATTACATGAGTAAGGGAGTATAATGTATGGAAATCGCCGCAATTTTATTTAGCTTATTCTTTGCTTTAAATATTGGCGCAAGCGGAGCAGCCGCTTCGATGGGCATCGCATATGGTTCAGGTGCGATCAAAAAGCCAATATACGCGCTCAGCGTTTGTGCGGTTGGAATATTAGCAGGTTCAGTGATTGGCGGCGGTGAGGTCGTCAAAACGATCAGCTCCGGGATTATGCCGGAATCTGTCATCACACTTGAAATTGTGTGTATCATCATTGGCTCGGCCGCATTATCACTTTTCATAGCGAATCTCTTGGCCATTCCTTTATCCACAAGTGAGGTCACAGTAGGAGCTGTGGTCGGTGTGGCAGCCGCATATAAAGTGCTGTATGTGAAATCGATCTTAGTCATTGTCTCTTTTTGGGTGATTATTCCGATTGTTGCCTTTGTTTTTACCTTTGCTGTTGTCAAAATCATCAGATTGTTCCCTAAACGAACATTATCCAAAAAAGGTACATTGATCTTATCTGTTGTTTTGATTATCAGTGGGTTTTTAGAAGCATTTTCAGCCGGCATGAACAATGTCGCCAATGCGGTCGGCCCGCTTGTCGCGTCAGGTGTTTTATCAGTCGGGCAAGGAACCCTTTACGGCGGAATCTTTGTGGCCATTGGGGCGCTGCTTCTAGGAAGAAGGGTACTAGAAACAAACGGAAAGAAAATTACACGCTATCAAACGGGTGAAGGCATTCTATTATCGAGCACCGGTGCAGGACTTGTCATCGTCAGCTCTATATTCGGACTCCCTGTTCCCCTTACTCAAATTACCTCCTCGTCCATTATTGGGCTAGGTATGGCAAAGGGTGGACCGAACATTTTTCATAAACATGTTGTGAAAAAAATGCTGAAGGTATGGGTTGTGTCACCTTTCTTATCACTTAGTCTATCTTATTTGTTGGTAAGCCTTTTCTTAAAAGGAGACTATTACTCTATCTTTATCATGATGAGTGTACTGCTTGCTTCACTAGGTGCACTGAGTCTTATGAAGGCAGTTAAAAATGAGAGCAGCTCGATTCATGAACAGGGCGGCGGGATTTAAATATAAATCCGACTATTAACATCTAATAAATATGAACATTGAGAGGAAGATGAACAAATGAGTTTAACACCACATGGTGGCGTATTAATTAATCGAGTAAATGAAGAATTTGATCTAAGCACAGCTGCGAAAGAAATTGAGCTGGATGCCATCTCTTTTGCAGACCTTGAACTCATCGCAATTGGCGGGTATAGTCCAATTGAAGGGTTTTTAACGAAAGCTGATTATGAAGCAGTTGTCAGCAGTATGCGACTAGCGAGTGGTGTCGTTTGGTCTCTTCCGATTACTTTGCCTGTCACAAAGGAAAAAGCAGCGGAGATCAATCAAGGTGACATTGTTCGTCTATCGTATAATGGAACAGTATACGGGGTCATTGAGGTGGAAGATCAATACACACCTGATAAGGAAAAAGAAGCAGTGAATGTGTATAAAACAGATGACCGCAATCACCCAGGCGTGAAAAAATTATTTGAACGCGGTGACACGTATATTGGTGGTAAAATTACACTGACAAAACGCAGTGAAAAACCTTTCCCGCAATTTACGTATGAGCCAGAAGAAACAAGAAAACATTTTAAAGAAAACGGCTGGAAAACCATTGTCGGTTTCCAAACAAGAAACCCAGTCCATCGAGCGCATGAATACATTCAAAAGACAGCACTGGAAACAGTGGATGGTCTATTTTTAAATCCACTTGTTGGTGAAACAAAATCTGATGATATTCCAGCAGATGTCAGAATGAAAAGCTATCAAGTGTTACTGAACGGTTATTACCCGAAAGACCGCGTCTTTTTAGGTGTTTTTCCTGCTGCCATGCGTTATGCTGGACCAAAGGAAGCGATTTTTCATGCGCTTGTGCGTAAAAATTATGGCTGTACACATTTTATTGTCGGCAGAGATCATGCAGGTGTTGGTGATTATTACGGCACATACGAAGCGCAGGAGCTATTTGAACAATTTACAAGCGAAGAAATTGGGATCACACCATTAAAATTTGAGCACAGCTTTTACTGCAATACATGTGAAGCCATGGCAACACCAAAAACATGCCCACATGATAAAAGCGAACATGTCATTCTTTCAGGTACAAAGGTCAGAACGATGCTAAGAAATGGTGAATTACCACCGAGCACGTTCAGCCGAAAAGAAGTCATTGAAACATTAATCGAAGGATTAAAAACGACGGTATCTTAAAGGAGGATATGACATGAGCAACGAACATATCGTGTGGCATGATTCATCTATTACTAAAAAAGAATATCAACAGAAAAACAACCATACAAGCGGGATCATTTGGCTGACAGGTCTAAGCGGTTCAGGTAAATCGACGATCGCCAACGCAGCGGCTCGAGAGCTGTTTGAACAGGGGTACCAAGTGACAGTCCTTGACGGCGATAACGTACGTCATGGACTCAATAAAGACTTAGGCTTTTCAGATGACGACAGAAAAGAGAACATTCGGCGCATCGGTGAAGTGGCGAAATTATTTGTTGAGCAAGGAACGATTGTCATTACTGCTTTTATTTCACCATTTCAAGAAGACCGCCAAATCGTAAGACAGTTAGTCGAAGACGGAGAATTTCACGAAGTGTTTGTGAAATGTGATCTGAACGTGTGTGAAGAGCGTGATCCAAAGGGATTATATAAAAAAGCAAGAAACGGCGAAATTCCATTTTTCACGGGAATCGATTCACCATACGAAGAGCCAGCTGCGCCTGAGCTCGTCCTAGATACAGGTGAATTATCACGCGAGGAGTCAAAACAGCGCCTTGTTGATTATGTAAAGGATAAAACGAAATAATCGCCTGATGGCAGGGGGAGAAAGCAAGATGGGGAAAGTATACATTGTTGGTGCCGGACCGGGTGACCCAGACTTAATTACGCTAAAGGCCCATAAGGCAATACAGCAGGCAGATGTCATTTTATATGATCGTCTTGTCAATCAAGAGATTCTTGCCCATGCCAAACCGGAGGCGGAGTTGATCTATTGCGGCAAACTGCCAAATCATCATACGATGAGACAGGAAGCGATTAATGAAGCGCTTGTTGCTTATGCGAAGGAAGGGAACATAGTCGTTCGTCTAAAAGGCGGTGATCCCTTTGTATTTGGCCGTGGCGGTGAAGAAATCGAATGCTTAGCTGAGCATGGTATTCCGTATGAAGTTGTCCCGGGGATTACTTCTGGCATTGCAGCCGCTGCTTATGCAGGCATTCCAGTCACGCACCGAGAATTCAGCTCAAATATTGCGTTTGTGACAGGGCATTATCAAAAGGATGAACATTTTGAAGAAAAGTGGGAAGCGCTGGCGACGGGGATTGATACCCTTGTCATTTACATGGGCGTCAAAAACGTGGAAAGAGTTCAGCGGCTGCTTTTGAAAAATGGGCGGAATCCTGAAACCCCAGCTGCGTTTATTCACTGGGGAACGACCACAAGGCAAAAGACGACTTGCTGCACGGTGGCGACACTATCTGAAACGGTTGAAAAAGAAGGGATCGAGCACCCAAGTTTAATCGTGGTAGGAGATGTCGTTCACTTTCATCAAAAGTTGAACTGGTTTGAACCAGCACTGATTGAGAAATGAGAACAAAGGTGAAAAGACACGTGTGGACATCGTGTCTTTTCGTCTGAATAAAACTAAGGTCGCAAGGAGGAGTCAAATGAAACAAGCTGTCCTTTATGTTGGGCATGGAAGCAGGGTAAAAGAAGCACAGGATAAAGCCATTTCTTTTATGAAAAGCTGTATGCCGTTAGTGGAAGCAGATATCCAAGAAATTTGTTTTTTAGAGTTGACGGACCCTTCAATCGAAGAAGGGTTTGAGACTTGTGTACAAAAAGGAGCAACCCACATTGCGATCGTCCCGCTCCTCCTTTTAACTGCCATGCATGCCAAATCAGATATTCCAGATGAGATTGTGAAAGTACAAAAACGTTTCCCACAAGTGAAGGTGACATATGGAAGACCTATAGGCGTGAACCAAGAAGTCACGAAAGCGGTTATCGCAAGGATTGAAGAAGCAGGATACAAGGGAGAGCACGCAAAAATTCTCTTAATTGGCCGTGGAAGCTCTGATCCAGATGTAAAACGGGATGTGTTTGGCATTGCAGATGATGTCCGAAGTTTGTTGCCTTGTGCAGAAGTTTTTCCGTGTTTTATTACAGCGTGTGAACCGAATTATCGTGACGTCTTAGCACAGTTAACAGTAGATGACGATACGCCTGTCTATCTCGTGCCTTATCTTTTATTTACCGGCATTTTAATGAAAGAGATTGAGAGTGAAGCGAATCAGGCGAGAGAGCGGTTGCGAGATGTCCGTGTCTGCCGATATATTGGGTTTCATCCCCATGTAAAAGCAGCTTATATTGAACGTGTGCAGGAAACCATCTTAAACAAAGAGGATGCGTTTCGTTTTCAAGGAGAAAGCCATGCTTCCAGTTCATCTTGATCTAACCAATAAACACGTGCTGATTGCCGGCGGTGGAAGGGTTGCGGCTAGAAGGACGAGTGCGCTATGCATGGAGCCATGCAGCATAACCATTGTGAGCCCTGACATTTGTGCTGAAATGGCGAATCTCATTGAGACATATCAGCTGACTTGGAAGAAAAAGAAAGTGGATGCGGAAGATGTAAAGGATGCATTTTTGATTGTCGCTGCTACAGACGATCCTTCAGTAAACGAGTGGATGACGCAATCAGCGCTTCCTCATCAGCTCGTCAACTGTGTGAGCCAGTCAGAGCTTGGCAATGTGATTGTGCCAAAGGTTGTGAGGGCAGGAAAAGTGACAATCTCTGTATCTACGAGTGGTGCAAGCCCAGCCCGCACTAAACAGCTGACTGAGGCCATTGAGACCTTGCTTGAACAAGAGGATGTAGATGCACTCGATGAGCTCTATATAGAAAGAAAAAAACGACAAAGAAAAAGCCGATAAAATCTCATCTAAAGATTTAATCGGCTCTTTTTTATTTTCTCAGCTTTAGGACAACATCCTCATCAGGCGTTACAAATAATGTTTGCTGCTGATCATACGTGACAAAGCCCGGTTTTGCTCCGTTTGGTTTTTTCACATGCCGGATTTTCGTATAATCGACAGGGACGGAGCTTGATTCTTTTGCCTTCGAGAAGTAGGCAGCAATTTGTGCCGCTTCAAGTAAGGTTTGTTCATCAGGCGCTTTGTGACGAATGACGACATGTGATCCAGGAATATCCTT
Source organism: Bacillus sp. Leaf49 (assembly GCF_001426125.1). Lineage (NCBI taxonomy): Bacteria > Bacillati > Bacillota > Bacilli > Caryophanales > Bacillaceae > Bacillus > Bacillus sp. Leaf49. The sequence goes on from NZ_LMRK01000020.1 coordinate 468,243, forward strand.
TGTGTGTAGCCAAATGTCATCACGAGCTGCCGCCTTTGTGGTCAAATATTCGTTTTGCTTGTTGTTTTTTCCAATGAGAATCGGAACACCTTGAGAGGATTCATATGCTTCAAGCTGAATGGCCGATGGTTTTTTCTTTTTGGCATTGCGTTTTTGTTTGGGACGCAAATATTTTCCTTCCACCAGTTCTTCTCTTATTTCCTCTAAATCTTTTGGTGAGGCAGAGGACAGCTGCTGGATCAGCTCGTCAAAATAAACAATTTCTTCATGCGTTCGCTTGATTTGTTCATTTACGGCCTCTACTGCATTTTTTGCCTTTTGGTATTTTGTAAAATACGCTTGCGCATTTTCAGAAGGGGTTTTGTTTGTTTTGAGCGGGATCGTGATCTCTCCGCCATCTTCATCATAATAATTGATAACTGTCGCTTCTTTATCCCCTTTTTTAATCGCATATATATTGGCAGTAAGCAATTCACCATAAAGCTGGTACTTGTGCGCATTTTGAGATTCTTCAAGTGTTCTTGTTAGTTTTTTCAGCTTGTTTTCATTTTTCTTTTTTTCATTCGCAACAAAACGTTCAAGGTCAGCCGCCTGCTGTTTGACTCTGTCTCTTTCAGCTTTTCCGAAATAAAAGCGGTCAAGTAGCTCACTAAGAGAATCAAACGTCTTCATGTCACCATCGACGTGCTGAAGTTCTAATAAATAAAAATACTCTTTCCCATCTTTTCTCGTGAGCTGAGGGGTAAAAGAATGCGCCTGAATGAGCTGGAACATCTCGAGCAATGTACTTGGAATCGTTTCCTGATTGGCAAGACCGGCCCTGTGGACAGCTTCCTTAGCAAACAGCGGAGAAACCCCGGAGAATGTATCGACAATTTGATTGGCGATTTTCCCTTCTTGAAAACGTAAATGCTTTAAAATATCTTCCTTTGTCACGTCAAAAGGATTCAGCTTTTGCTGTGCCGGCGGCAGAAGATATTGATGTCCGGGCAGCACCGTTCGATAGCTGTTCACAGATGGAGAAAGATGTTTCAGTCCGTCAATGATCTGCTCCGTTTCGTCCTCCACGAGAATTAAGTTGCTGTGCCTGCCCATAATTTCAATATACAGCTTACGGGTTTGTTCATCGCCAATTTCATTTCGGCTTCGCACGTGCAGCACGATCACCCGATCTAACCCAATTTGTTCAAAACGTTCAATGAACCCACCCTCAAGATGTTTTCTGAGAAGCATACAAAACATTGGCGGTTCGCTCGGATTATCATCATGGTGCTCAGTGAGCTGTACTCTTGCATAGCTCGGGTGAGCGGATAAAAGCAGCTTATGATTCTTCCCCTTTGACCGGATATGAAAAATCAGCTCATGCTTGTATGGCTGATGTATTTTCGAAATTCTTCCGCCAGTTAATGTTTCTTGCAATTCATTAGTCATACCGTATGTAAAAATGCCGTCAAATGACATGTTGGATACACCCTCTTCTTTCACACAAATCTACTGAAAGAACCTTACGTTTTCTCGTTCTTTAGGCAGTCTTATTATTATAGCATGATTTAGGACGAGTCTGAATAAACTGGCTTATAGAACACTGCATAAGAGAGAGAACAAAAGAGGAGTGGACGAGGTCAAATGAATTGGCATGAACTGAACCAAACCGATTTATTAAAAACAATGAATACATCGATAGGTGACGGACTGTCAGAAAAAGATGTGCAAAAGCGGCTTGAAAAGCATGGGCCAAATGAATTGCAGGAAGGGAAAAAGGCGTCGGCATTCGTTATTTTTTTAGCGCAATTTAAAGACTTTATGGTGTTAATCCTGCTTGCGGCAACGATTATTTCTGCCTTTTTAGGTGAATACATTGATGCTGTGGCGATTGTGGCGATTGTGCTGATAAATGGTGTGCTTGGTTTTTATCAGGAACGCCGTGCGGAAAAGTCCCTCCAAGCACTAAAGGAATTATCAACGCCGCATGTCTATGCAAGGAGAAACAATGAATGGGTCAAGATCCCGTCGAAGCACCTCGTGCCGGGAGATATTGTGAAGTTTTCAAGTGGGGATCGAATTGGGGCAGATATCAGATTACTAGAAACAAAGAGTTTGGAAATCGAAGAATCTGCCCTCACTGGAGAGTCCATCCCAGCGGTCAAACATGCGAGTCCGCTCTCGCGAGATCATGTCTCACTTGGAGATTTGACGAACATGGCCTTTATGGGGACGCTTGTCACAAGAGGAAGCGGTGTAGGGGTTGTCATTGGTACAGGGATGAATACGGCGATGGGACAAATTGCCGGTATGCTGGATTCAGCAGGTAATATGGAAACACCGCTGCAAAGACGCCTTGAGCAGCTGGGAAAAATTTTAATTGTGGCTGCATTATTTTTAACTGTGCTTGTGGTTGTTCTTGGTGTGGTGCAAGGTCATGATTTGTATCATATGTTCTTAGCGGGTGTATCTCTCGCTGTTGCTGCGATTCCAGAAGGGCTGCCGGCGATCGTCACTGTCGCACTTTCCCTAGGTGTGCAGCGGATGATTAAACAAAAATCCATTGTCAGAAAGCTGCCGGCTGTGGAAACACTTGGCTGCGCCTCGATTATTTGCTCAGATAAAACAGGCACAATGACACAAAATAAAATGACAGTGACACATGTATGGGCAGAGGGGAAAACGTGGAATATTTCTGGCACTGGGTACGAGCCGTCAGGTGATTTTACCTTAAATGGAGAACTTGTCCATGTAGACAAACATCCAAGCCTGCAAAAGGTGCTATTATACGGAGCACTTTGTAATACATCGACCATTGTTGAAAAAGACGGTGAGATGAGACTTGATGGCGATCCGACAGAAGGAGCACTTCTAACCGCTGCGCGTAAAGCGGGTTTTACAGAGCAATTCATCGAAGCGGGATTTCGTGTGGTGGAGGAATTCCCTTTTGACTCTGAAAGAAAAATGATGTCAGTCGTCGTGGAAACGAATCAGAAGGAGCGGTATGTCATTGCCAAAGGGGCGCCAGATGTGCTGATGAACCGTTCAAGTCATATGATGCACGGCGGACGCACCGCCTCATTTTCAAAGGCCCACCGGCAAGAAACAGAAGCTGCCATTCAAGGTTTAGCAAGACAAGCGCTTAGAACCATTGCGATTGCATATAAAAAAGTAAGCCTGACAGAAAAAATTACCTCTGTTCAGCAGGCAGAAACTGGCCTCACATTTATCGGTCTAGAGGGCATGATTGATCCACCTCGTCCTGAAGTGAGACGAGCGATTAAAGAATGCCGGGATGCTGGCATTAAAACAGTGATGATTACAGGCGATCACGTAGAAACGGCTAAAGCGATCGCTAAAGATTTAAGTCTCTTACCGAAGCAAGGAAAGGTGCTTGATGGAAAAGCTCTGGATCAGCTAAGCGACAAAGAGCTGGAGCAAACAGCAGAAGATGTGTACGTCTTTGCCCGTGTATCACCTGAGCATAAACTGAGAATTGTGAAGGCCTATCAAAAAAATGGCCATATTGTCGCGATGACAGGTGATGGGGTGAATGATGCGCCAGCGATTAAACAGGCGGATATCGGTATATCCATGGGGATTACCGGAACAGACGTTGCCAAAGAAGCTTCTTCTCTTATTTTGCTTGATGACAACTTTGCGACCATTAAATCCGCTATTAAAGAGGGCCGGAATATTTATGAAAACATTCGCAAATTTGTCCGCTATTTGCTGGCATCGAATGTGGGAGAGATTTTGGTCATGCTGTTTGCGATGCTTCTTGCGCTTCCATTGCCTCTCGTTCCAATTCAAATTTTGTGGGTAAACCTTGTCACAGACGGCTTGCCGGCTATGGCACTTGGAATGGATAAACCAGAAGGCGATGTCATGAAGAGAAAGCCGCGCAACATGAAAGAGGGGATTTTTGCAAGAGGGCTTGGCTGGAAGGTCATATCAAGAGGGTTTCTGATCGGGATTGCCACTTTGTTAGCCTTTATGTTTGTGTATCACCGTGATCCGAACAATCTTCAATATGCGCAGACGGTTGCATTCAGCACACTCGTTTTGGCGCAGCTCATTCATGTGTTTGACTGCCGCAGTGAACGGTCTATTTTTGAACGCAATCCATTCGGGAATATGTACTTGATCGGCGCCGTTGTGTCTTCCCTTCTGCTGATGCTTGTGGTCATTTATTATCCGCCGCTTCAGCCGATTTTCAAAACGGTGGCAGTCGCACCAGTTGATTGGCTTCTGATCATCGGTATGTCTGCATTGCCAACTTTTTTACTGGCGGGGTCACTTTTGACAAGAAAAAAATAATTGGTTATGGTATAATTTTGAGGTAATAGTGTCTGCTATTACCTTTTTCATTTTATTAATATGAAAGAATTGGGTGTTTTCACATGATACGCAGTATGACGGGATTCGGCCAAGCGAGTAAAACGGATGGTGAACTGACAGTGTCAGTTGAGCTAAAATCGGTCAATCACCGTTTTAAAGAGGTTCATGCCCGTTTGCCGAGGCCGCTTTTATATTTCGAAGATACATTAAAAAAAATCATTCTTCGTCACGTGCAGCGCGGTCGAATTGAGCTGTTTGTTACGATTGAAGGCGGTAAACTTGCAAGCCGGTCTTTACAAATTGACTGGCCGCTGCTTGATGAATATATGAAAGCCGCAAAAGACCTTGAGGACCGCTATCATATTTCAGGTATTCAGCATGCACATGACTTACTGAAGCTGGAACAGGCTGTTCAGGTGGAAGAGTCAGTCAGCCGTAATGAGCAGCTGGAGCATTTGCTGATAGACACTTGTGAAGAAGCTGTCAAGGAGCTTTGCTTTATGAGAGAGCAGGAGGGAACATCACTTCAAAAAGACTGTGAACTCAGGCTGTCTGAACTCGAGGCATTTACAGAAGAAATCAAAGTGTTTGCACCAGAGGTTGTGAGTCAGTACAAAGAACGATTGAATCAAAGATTGCAAGAATGGATCGGAGAGGCGCTTGAAGAGAGCAGGCTGATCACAGAGGCGGCCATCTTTGCGGATCGCTGTGACATTACAGAAGAGATTACCAGGCTGAAAAGTCATTTTCAGCAGTTCCAGCAAATTTTGACGCAAGGTGGCGCTGCCGGACGAAAGCTTGACTTTCTTGTACAGGAGCTCAACCGTGAAGTGAACACGATTGGATCAAAAGCAAACCATCACCATTTAACAAAGCTGGTGGTTGAAATGAAAAGCGCTATTGAAAAAATAAAAGAACAAGTGCAAAATATAGAATAGTCATTGTGTATGCTGTTTACAGTGCGTCTCTTTCGGCGAGACTAGAGACGTTTATATTACAGGGGGACGAAAGAAGATGACCATAAAGTTGATCAATATCGGATTTGGAAACATCATTTCAGCGAATCGGATGATTTCAATCGTCAGTCCGGAATCAGCACCGATTAAACGAATGATACAAGACGCAAGAGATCGAGGCATGCTCATTGATGCGACATACGGAAGAAGAACCCGTGCTGTTGTCATTATGGACAGTGACCATGTCATCTTATCTGCCGTTCAGCCTGAGACTGTCGCGCAAAGACTTTCTGTAAAAGAAGAAATCATAGATGAAGGGCAGGGGTAATACGCCATTATGAAAGAAAGAGGACTTTTAATCGTTCTCTCTGGACCTTCGGGAGTTGGAAAAGGAACGGTCAGACAAGCCATTTTCTCCCAGGAAGATACGAAATTTGAATACTCTATTTCTGTGACAACCCGCAAACCGCGTGAAGGTGAAAGAAATGGTGTTGATTATTTCTTTAAAACCAGGGAAGAATTTGAACATATGATTGAAAACAAAAAGCTGTTAGAATGGGCAGAGTATGTCGGGAATTACTACGGCACGCCTGTTGACTATGTAGAACAAACATTGAGCGAAGGAAAAGATGTTTTCCTTGAAATCGAAGTGCAAGGTGCACTTCAAGTAAGAGAAGCATTCCCGGAAGGTCTCTTTATTTTCCTTGCACCGCCAAGTCTTTCAGAACTTCAAAACCGCATTATTACACGCGGGACAGAATCTGAGGATCTCATCCGTAACCGAATGGCTGCTGCAAAAGAAGAAATTGAAATGATGGATGCTTATGACTATGTCGTTGAAAACGACGATGTCGAGCTTGCATGTGAAAGAATTAAAGCGATCGTCCTTGCAGAGCACCTGCGAAGAGACAGAGTCGCACCAAGATATAAAAAAATGCTGGGGGTAGAATAAACCATGTTAGATCCTTCAATTGACTCATTGATGAACAAACTTGACTCAAAATATACACTTGTCACAGTGTCTGCACGCCGTGCACGTGAAATGCAAATCCATCAAGATCAACAAATCGAAAACACAAAATCCTATAAATTTGTAGGGAAAGCTCTTGAAGAAATCGATGCTGGTCTTTTGACATTTGAAAAAGAAGAGCAAGAATAACATCGCTTCTGCTATGCAGATACGATACGTTCAAAAAAGTCAAAACTATGATTGGTTTTGACTTTTTTGAATTGTAGACGAATTTGTGAAAAAGGCCGTTAAGGGGGACAAACAAATGTTACAGTCGAAAAATATTTTACTCGGCGTCAGCGGAGGAATCGCCGTATATAAAGCAGCTGCACTCACTAGTAAACTCGTACAGGCAGGCGCAAACGTAAGAGTGATTATGACAGAATCTGCCCGTGAGTTTGTGTCTCCGCTCACCTTCCAAGCCCTATCTCGGCATGAGGTGTATGTGGATACATTTAAAGAAAATAATCCAAAAGTCATTGCGCATATTGATGTAGCTGACTGGGCCGATCTCATTCTTGTTGCCCCTGCAACAGCACATACCATTGGTAAAATGGCCGCAGGACTTGCTGATGATATGCTCACAACCACCTTGCTTGCTTCAACAGCTCCTGTATGGGTTGCACCGGCTATGAATGTGCACATGTATGACCATCCAGCTGTCAAACGGAACATCCGCACTTTATATGAAGACGGCTACCGGTTTATAGAGCCAAGTGAAGGCTATTTAGCATGTGGCTACATTGGAAAAGGACGCTTAGAGGAGCCTGAAAAAATTGTTGAACACATCCGTGCGTTTTTTGATGAGCCAGCCAGTTTGCCGCTTTCAGGTAAAAAAGTCGTGGTCACAGCTGGCCCTACACGAGAAGTGATCGACCCTGTTCGTTTCCTTTCAAATCGATCTTCTGGGAAAATGGGCTATGCCATTGCAGAAGCTGCCGAGCAAATGGGGGCTGATGTCACGCTCATTTCAGGACCTGTTTCGTTAACTGCGCCTGAGCATGTGGATGTGGTGCAAGTGGAATCGGCTGAGGAGATGTATCAAGCAGCGTTAGAGGTGTACGAGAAAGCAGATATAGTGATTAAATCAGCAGCCGTTGCCGATTATACGCCTGTCACGACGTATTCTCATAAAATGAAAAAACAAGACGGTGAACTAGCGGTTGAATTTAAGCGGACGAAAGATATTTTAAAAGAGCTTGGGAAAAGAAAAGAACATCAGGTGCTAGTCGGCTTTGCAGCTGAGACGCAGGATGTAGAATATTATGCGAAAAAGAAAATCGAATCCAAGCATTTAGATATGATTGTCGCGAACAATGTTGCAGCAGAGGGCGCAGGCTTTGGCACAGATACAAATGTCGCAGCATTGATCAAAGCAGACGGAACAAAAAAAGAGCTGCCAATGATGAGCAAAAAAGACCTTGCCTTTGAAATCTTACAGGAGGCAAAGCAGCTGCTGCCAAAAGAGCGTGATCGAGCATGATTGCTGAAGTGATCGTCGATGTCACAACGAAAGCCATTGACAGGCCATTTGACTATCGTGTGCCAGACCGCTTTAAAGGCCTTGTCAAGGCTGGTATGAGGGTAGTGGTTCCTTTTGGCCCAAGGAAGATTCAAGGGTTTGTGACAAAAATCAAAGAAGAAACAGACGTACAGTCAGGAAACATCAAGGACATTGTCGATTTATTTGATTTATCTCCTGTTCTGACAGATGAGCTATTGGAGCTTTCCCACTGGCTGACGGAAAAAACATTGTCCTATCATATTACGGCGCTTCAATCGATGCTCCCAGCAGCGATGAAAGCCAAATATGAAAAAGAAATTCAGGTGTTATCAGCTGAGGAACTTCCGCAGTCATTGAAAGAGCTTTTCGGTCAGCAAGAGAGCATCCTTTACGCTGACATTCCGCCTGAACAGCTGAAGCCTATTCAAAAGCATGTCCAAAAAGGCCATCTAGAAGTCAGATATCACGTCTCACAAAAATCCGGAAAGAAAAAGGTGCGGACACTTCAGATAGCAGTTACGAAAGAAAAACTTGAAGAAAAACAGAAGCAGTTAAAGAAAAATGCGGTGAAACAGAAGGCGCTGCTTACCTTTTTATTTCAAGCGAATGAAACGACGTTTTTAGCAAAAGATTTGCAGCAACAAACAGGTGCTAGTTCTCAAACGATAAAAGCCTTGATTCAAGAAGGTCTGTTAACAGAAAGCTATGAAGAGATTTATCGAGATCCTTATCGGGATAGGGAGTTTACACCGTCTACTCCTCTTGATCTCACAGCAGAGCAAGCAGAAGCGGCAAAACCCATTCATCAAGCAGTGAGCGATGACAAACATGAAACGTTTTTACTGCACGGAGTCACAGGAAGCGGTAAAACCGAAATTTATTTACAGACGATTGATCATGTCCTCCAAAAGGGAAAAGAAGCGATCGTCCTAGTTCCTGAAATTTCATTAACGCCTCAAATGGTCCAGCGTTTTAAAGAGCGCTTCGGGTCCAATGTGGCTGTTCTTCATAGCGGCTTATCGACTGGGGAAAAATACGATGAATGGCGGAAAATCCACCGCAAGGAAGTCAAGCTTGTCGTTGGCGCAAGATCGGCTGTTTTCGCCCCGTTTGAAAATCTAGGAATGATCATTATAGATGAAGAACACGAATCGTCATATAAACAAGAAGAAATGCCTCGGTATCATGCGAAAGATGTGGCCATTGAACGAGCAGGGCGGCACCAATGTCCGGTTGTATTGGGCAGTGCAACGCCTTCACTTGAGTCATATGCGCGTGCGAAAAAGGGTGTGTATACACTGCTGACGCTCAAACGGCGCGTCAATCAGCAGCAGCTGCCGCACGTTTCGTTAATTGATATGAGAGAAGAATTAAGAAACGGCAACCGCTCCATGTTCTCAGAAGAATTAATGCTCAGGTTAAAAGAAGTACTTGAAAGGAAAGAGCAGGCGGTTTTATTTCTCAATAAAAGAGGCTATTCATCCTTTGTGATGTGCCGTGATTGCGGATATGTGGAACAATGTCCACATTGTGAGATTTCTCTCACTTATCACCGCTTTCAAAAACGGCTGAAGTGCCATTACTGCGGTCACGAAGCTCCTGTACCTGCAGAATGCCCAGAATGCCATAGTGAGCATATTCGCTATTTTGGTACAGGCACGCAGCGTGTGGAAGAAGAGCTGACGAAGGTATTGCCAGAAGCAAGGGTCATCCGAATGGATGTAGATACAACCTCTCGGAAAGGCGCGCACGAAAAGCTTCTCACGTCCTTTGGCAACAAAGAAGCGGATATACTGCTTGGGACGCAAATGATTGCAAAAGGCTTAGACTTCCCAGATGTTACACTTGTCGGTGTCCTTAGTGCGGATACGTCTCTTCACATCCCTGATTTTCGTTCAAGTGAAAAAACGTTTCAGCTTCTCACGCAAGTAAGCGGACGTGCGGGACGTCATGAAAAAGCGGGGTCAGTCATTATTCAATCATATACACCTTCGCATTATAGTATTGAATTAACCAAACAGCATGATTATGAAGCCTTTTATGAGCAGGAGATGTTGCACCGTCGTCATCAGTCCTATCCGCCATTTTATTTTTTGGCGATGGTGACTGTATCACATGAAGAAGTGACAAAGGCAGCGCATGTCACAGACAAAATTGTTCAGTTCCTGAAAATGAATTGTGCACCGAATACAAGGATTCTCGGTCCTGCTGCTTCTCCGATCGCTAAGATCAAAGATAGATATCGATATCAATGCGTGATAAAATACAAAAGGGAAAATGAACTGGCAAGTTTATTACGGAAAATACAAGATCATTATCAAAAAGAAATGGAACAAAAACAGTTGATGATATCAATCGATATGAATCCATATATGATGATGTAAAACGGAGGTCTTTTCGTGGCAATCAAACCGATAGTCTTACATCCTGCAGACGTGCTTGAACAACAAACAGAGCTTGTTGATACATTCGATAAAAAACTGAAAAAACTGCTGGATGATATGTATGATACAATGCTTGAACTAGATGGAGTCGGCCTAGCCGCACCACAAATCGGCATCTCAAAAAGAATCGCCGTGGTCGATATCGGAGAAGATTCTGGGAGGATTGACTTGGTAAATCCTGAGATTCTTGAAGTGGAAGGGAGCCAGACAGACATTGAAGGCTGCCTGAGCTTTCCATCTTTATACGGAACGGTTGAAAGACCAAATTATGTGAAGGTGAAAGCCTTTGATAAGAAAGGCAAACCATTTACAATAGAAGCAGAAGGATTTTTAGCAAGAGCTTTATTGCATGAAATTGATCACTTAGACGGCGTATTATTCACGTCGAAGATCATTCAAACCTATACAGAAAAAGAACTTGCGGAAATGGAAGGGTGAAGAAAATGGCACGTATCGTATTTATGGGAACCCCTGATTTCTCAGTACCTGTGCTGCAAACACTTATAACAGAAGGATACGAAGTGGTAGGGGTCGTCACACAGCCAGATCGCCCGAAAGGCAGAAAACGAGTGCTGACACCGCCTCCTGTAAAAGTAGAAGCCTTAAAACACGGCATTCCAGTTTTACAGCCTGAAAAGGTACGTCTTGATGAAGAAATTGATAAAGTGCTTGCGTTAAAGCCAGATTTAATCGTAACAGCAGCATTCGGACAAATCTTGCCAAAAAGATTACTTGATGAACCTGAATTTGGCTGTATCAACGTTCATGCCTCACTGCTGCCAGAACTAAGAGGCGGTGCACCGATCCATTATGCGATCCTGCAAGGCAAAAAGAAAACAGGCGTGACGATCATGTATATGGTAGAAAAGCTTGATGCAGGTGACATGATTAGCAAAGTAGAAGTAGAAATTGATGAATTAGACAACGTCGGAACACTGCATGATAAATTAAGTGTGGCTGGTGCGGCCTTATTAAAAGACACAGTTCCAAATGTGTTAAGCAGGTCTATCTCGCCAATTCCGCAAAATGAAGAGGCAGCAACGTATGCACCAAATATTAAGCGGGAGCAGGAAAGATTAGACTGGACCAAGCCAGGAGAAGAGCTTTACAACCAAGTTCGCGGCTTAAATCCATGGCCAGTTGCCTATACTGAATGGAACGGTGCTAACTTAAAAGTATGGGAAGCGAAAAAAGTTCCGCTTCAAGCACCAGAAGAACCTGGGAAAGTGATTGAGCTTCAAAAAGAAGGACCAGTCGTTGGAACAGGAAATCAGCAAGGCCTTTTATTAACGAGTGTACAGCCCGCTGGAAAGAAAAAAATGAGCGGTGAAGACTTCTTAAGAGGCGCAAATATCGAAATTGGACAGAAATTAGGGTTAATCAATGAAGAAAAGTAATGTGAGAGAAGTAGCGCTGGACGCTTTAATCAAACTCGAACAAAATCAAGCCTACAGTAACTTGCTTTTGCAGTCAGTGATGAAAGAGAAAGAACTCTCCGATCAAGACAAACCGCTATTAACAGAACTTGTATACGGTATACTGCAAAACAAGCTAGCACTTGATTATATGCTCACACCCTTTGTGAAAAAACCGCAAAAGGTGGCTCCATGGGTCATGCAGCTTTTGCGGATGTCTCTTTATCAGATGGTTTATCTTGAAAAAATTCCAGATCGTGCAGCCATCCATGAAGCAGTGGAACTAACGAAAAAGCGCGGACATAAAGGCATTTCTTCACTAGTCAACGGCGTTTTGCGTTCCGTGCAAAGAGAAGGCGTGCCAGCATTTGATGCGATTAAAGATCCGGTAAAAAGGCTTTCAATAGAGACAAGCCATCCATTGTGGCTCGTACAAGAATGGGTGGAGGCGTACGGTTTTGAAGCAGCAGAAAGCATGTGCCGTATTCATTTAGTCCCGCCAAAGCAGACATTGCGTGTCAATCGAATGAAAAAAGACCGCACTGCACTGCAGCAAGAACTCATGGATGCAGGAATTGAAACAGAGCTCGGCGACTTATCTGAGGATGCACTCAAGCTCATGAAAGGATCTATCGTATCCACTCCTTTCTTTCAAGAGGGCTTTGTCACGATCCAAGATGAAAGCTCCATGCTTGTCGCAAGAGCGCTGGACCCTCAGCCGGGAGAAATGGTGCTTGATGCCTGTGCCGCTCCTGGTGGTAAATCAACACATATCGCAGAGCGAATGAACGATGAGGGGAACATTGTGTCTCTTGATTTACATGAGCACAAAGTAAAACTGATTAAACAGGCAGCAAAGCGTCTGAACTTAACGCATATTGAGGCAAAAGCGCTTGATGCAAGAAAAGCATCCGACCATTATGATGATGCTTCGTTTGACCGTATTCTTATTGATGCACCATGTTCAGGTTTTGGCGTCATCAGACGAAAACCAGATATGAAATATACAAAGTCCTCGGAAGACTCAGCAAGACTTGCGACAATTCAGCAATCGATCTTGCATGAAACAGCCCAGCTGCTAAAGCCAGGCGGTACCCTTGTATACAGTACATGTACAATGGATCCAACAGAAAATCAACAAGTGATTCATGCGTTTTTACAAGAACACCAAGACTTCGAACCCGATCTATCTCTTAATGAACGGCTGCCTGAGCAGGTTGCTCCGTTTGTTCAAAACGGAAGTGTACAAATACTTCCTCATTATTTCGGAACAGATGGTTTCTTTATTTGCAGCATGAGAAAGAAGGGATAAAAAATGACAGAACAAAAACAAAAAGTAAGAAAAGAACTGAAAACAGACATGCCGTCGATCTACTCGTTTGAGCTAAATGAAATCAAAGACTGGTTAAAGGAACAAGGCGAAAAGCCTTTCCGTGCAACACAAATTTTTGAGTGGCTTTATGAAAAACGCGTCACGTCCTTTGATGAAATGTCTAACCTTTCAAAGGAATTAAGAGAAAAATTAAAAGATCAATTCGCCATCACGACTTTAAAAACAGTGATCAAACAAACTTCTCAAGATGGAACGATCAAGTTCTTATTTGAATTACACGATGGCTATACCATTGAAACCGTGCTAATGCGCCACGAATACGGCAACTCTGTCTGCGTCACAACACAGGTTGGCTGCCGGATTGGTTGTACATTCTGTGCATCTACACTTGGCGGGTTAAAACGAAACCTTGAAGCAGGAGAAATTGTGGCCCAAGTATTGAAAGTACAACAGGCGCTTGATGAAACAGATGAACGCGTCAGCTCAGTTGTCATCATGGGTATTGGCGAACCGTTTGATAACTTTGATGAAATGCTTGCATTCCTTAAAATCATTAACCATGACAACGGTTTAAATATTGGTGCACGTCATATTACCGTTTCGACGAGCGGGATCATTCCAAAGATTTATCAATTTGCGGATGAGCAAATGCAAATCAACTTTGCTGTCTCCCTGCACGCACCAAATACTGACATTCGAAGCCGCCTCATGCCAATCAATAAGGCATACAAGCTGCCAAAATTAATGGAAGCTATTGAATATTACATTCAAAAAACAGGCAGACGCGTGAGCTTTGAATACGGTCTGTTTGGCGGAGTCAATGATCAAGTCCATCATGCAGAAGAACTTGCTGATTTATTAAAAGGAATCAAATGCCATGTAAACCTCATCCCGGTGAACTATGTACCAGAAAGGGATTACGTGAGAACACCAAGAGAACAAATCTTCCTATTTGAAAAAACGCTGAAAGAACGAGGCGTAAACGTAACGATTAGACGAGAGCAAGGCCATGATATTGATGCTGCTTGCGGTCAGCTAAGAGCGAAGGAGCGTCAGGAAGAGACGAGGTGACGAATGTTGATAAGGGCAGCCTTTCAAACCGATACAGGAAAAGTCCGTCAGCATAATGAAGATGATGCAGGTATTTTTGAAGCAAAAGAAGACACACTTCTAGCTGTTGTAGCAGATGGAATGGGAGGTCATCTTGCTGGTGATGTAGCCAGCAAGATGGCAGTTTCTTCTTTAAAAGAATACTGGCAGCAAACATCTTCAATTCCAAATAAACCAGCCGATCAAGAAAATTGGTTAATCTCAAAAATTAGCGATATTAATGACCAAGTATACGAACATGCGAAAAACAATGAGGAGTGCCAAGGAATGGGGACGACCATCGTTTGTGCGCTTGTTCATTTGCAAACGGTCACAATAGCCCATATTGGTGACAGCCGCTGCTATTTGCTAAGAGAAGGCGCGCTGACCCAATTAACAGATGATCACTCACTAGTGAATGAGTTAGTGAAAACAGGAGAGATTTCAAAAGCGGATGCAGAATATCATCCAAGAAAAAATGTGCTGACCAAAGCGTTAGGAACGGATAAACACGTTCAAATTGATGCACGAACTTTTGAAGTGGACCCAGGAGATCAAATTTTGCTTTGCTCAGACGGATTATCGAATAAAGTAGAAGAAGAGCATTTGATTCAGATTTTATCGCAAACAACCGCACCAGATGAAAAAGTAACAGAGTTAGTTCAAACAGCGAATGACAACGGCGGTGAAGATAACATTACAGCAGTACTGTTAGAAATCTCCTCCCAAACAGAGGAGGGTGACAGCAAGTGTTGATCGGAAAAAGGATCAGCGGCCGTTATCAAATTCTTCGCGCCATAGGCGGAGGCGGAATGGCCAACGTTTATTTGGCGGAGGATATGATTTTAGATCGCGAAGTGGCGATTAAAATTTTACGGTTTGACTTTGCAAGCGATGATGATTTTATTAGACGGTTCCGGAGAGAAGCGCAATCAGCAGCCAGCTTAGATCATCCGAATATTGTCAGTATCTACGATGTAGGAGAAGAAGATGACATTTATTATATTGTCATGGAATATGTCGAAGGGATGACGCTGAAAGAATACATACACGCCAATGGACCGCTTCATCCAAAAGAAGCCGTTCGCATTATGGAGCAAGTCGTTGCGGCGATGGAAGAAGCCCATGCGAAACAGCTCGTCCATCGAGACATTAAGCCTCACAATATATTAATAGACAACTTGGGGAATATCAAAGTCACTGATTTTGGCATTGCCATGGCACTTAGCTCAGCGACGATTACCCATACGAATTCTGTTCTTGGCTCCGTGCATTATTTGTCCCCAGAGCAAGCGCGCGGCGGTCTTGCAACGAAAAAGTCAGATATTTATTCACTTGGTATTGTTCTTTATGAGCTGATTTCAGGACGCATGCCATTTGAAGGAGAATCCGCTGTCAGTGTCGCACTGAAGCATTTGCAATCAGAGCCGCCATCTGTGAGAAGGTGGAATCCTTCTGTACCACAAAGCGTGGAGAACATCATTTTAAAAGCGATGGCCAAAGATCCATTCTATCGATACGAAGATGCATCTGAAATGCAAAAAGACTTAAAAACGGCTTTTGACCCTGCAAGACTAAAAGAAAAGCGCTTTGTCATTGAAGAAGATCATGAAGCAACAAAAGCCATTCCTATTATAAAAGATCATCAAGTCGATCAAGACAATGAAAAAACAGCCGTCCACCCGGTTCAAAAACCAAAGAAAAAAGAGAAACAAAAGCCGAAGAAAAAACGGAAAAAATGGCCGTGGATTGTAGCGTCGATCTTATTTGTTTTGACGGCTGCGACCATTTTAGCGATCACGGTATTCCCAGGATTACTCTTTCCAAAGGATGTAGAGGTGACCGATGTTTCTGGCATGACGGTTGAAAAAGCGGAAGACACCTTGAAGAAAGCCGGATTTACCGTCGCTTCTGAACCCATTGATATTGCCGACGAGAAGATTGAAAAAGGGCTGGTTGTCAAAACAGACCCGAAAATCGGAACTAAGGTAAAAGAAGGGACAGAAATTCAGCTTTATCAAAGTACAGGTAAAGAAAAAACCGAATTACCTGATGTAACAGGTGAAAAGGTCGAGAAAGCAAAAGAACTATTAGAGAAAAAAGGGTTTAAACAGGTTGTTGTAGAGGAAGTGAATGATAATGACATAGAATCAGGCATTGTCATGGAACAGAAACCTTCCGCGAATACAGAACTTGTCGCAGCAGATGAAGAAGTCACATTGACCGTCAGTATAGGCCCTGCCGATATTACCTTACGGGATTTAACGACGTATAGTAAACAGGCCGCATCAAATTATCTAGAGGATAATGGACTAAAGCTAGATGAAAAAGAAGCATATTCTGACGATGTGCCGAAAGGTGAGGTCATGAAGCAGGAACCGGGAGCGGGGACAGCTGTTAAACCTGGTGATACGGTTAAAATTACGTTCTCTCTTGGACCAAAAGAGAAACCGGCCAAAACGGTGACTGAAAAGATTGCGATCCCGTATGAACCAGAAACAGAAGGACAAGAAATGAATGTTCAAATATCTATTGATGACGCAGAACATAGCATTTCTGATTTATATGAAACCTTTAAAATCACTGCGCCCACTGAGCGAACGATTAAATTTAAGATAGAACCTGGTCAAAAAGGATACTATCAGGTGACAGTGGATGATAAAGTAGTGAGCTCCAAAACGATTGAATACCCTGATGATGAATAAAGGAGGGACTTTATGCCTGAGGGCAAAATTATTAAAGCATTAAGCGGATTTTATTATGTGCTAGATGAGTCTCTAGAAAGTGGCAAAGTAATTCAGTGTAGAGCGAGAGGGATTTTTCGTAAAAACAAAATAACCCCTCTTGTTGGAGATTATGTCGTCTATCAAGCAGATAACGATAAGGAAGGCTATTTGCTGGAAGTAAAAGAGCGGACAAATGAGCTGATTCGGCCGCCTATTAGCAACGTTGATCAAGCTGTGCTCGTTTTCTCAGCAGCAGAGCCGACCTTTAGTACATCGCTTTTAGACAGATTCCTAGTGCTTGTTGAAGAGAGCCAGATTGAACCGATTATCTGCATCACAAAAATGGACTTGCTGAAAACAGACCAAGAGCGAGAAACGATTCAAGCCTATGCAGAAGACTATCGCCAAATTGGATACGACGTTCATTTAACATCGACGATCGAAGGGGATGGAATTGAAAAACTGACCCCGCATTTCCATCACAAGATTACTGTATTTGCAGGTCAATCAGGTGTAGGGAAGTCTTCTCTCTTAAATGCGATGAGTCCTGATTTAGCACTGAAAACAAATGATATTTCCTCCCATCTTGGCAGGGGGAAACATACAACAAGACATGTGGAACTCATTCGAACGGCTGAAGGGCTCATTGCTGATACACCAGGATTCAGCTCACTTGAATTTACAGGCATCGAAGCGGAAGATTTAGGGCTCTATTTCTTAGAAATCAGAGAGAAGAGTGCAGAATGTAAATTTAGAGGCTGTTTGCACGTAAAAGAACCTGGATGTGCGGTAAAAGAGGCAGTAGAACACGATCGCATCAGAGAGTATCGCTATCAGCATTATTTAGAGTTTTTAACTGAAATTAAAGACAGAAAGCCGAGGTACTAAATCATGGTTTATATTGCCCCATCCATTTTATCAGCCGATTTTGCCAATCTGGAGAAAGATATCCGTGATGTGGAACAAGGTGGTGCGGATTATATTCATATTGATGTGATGGACGGTCATTTTGTACCGAATATGACATTTGGACCAAATGTAGTGGAGGCGATCAGGCCGCATACAAAGCTGCCGCTCGATGTTCACTTAATGATTGAGCAGCCAGACCAGTATATCCCTGCATTTGCAAAAGCGGGCGCTGATATTATTTCTGTTCATGTCGAGGCGTGTCCACACTTACATCGCACGATTCAGCATATAAAAGAACAAGGTGTCAAAGCAGGGGTCGTTTTGAACCCGCACACACCCGTTTCTCAAATCGCGCATGTATTAGAGGATGTTGACCTAGTCTTATTCATGACGGTGAACCCTGGTTTTGGCGGACAGGCGTTTATTCCTTCTGTTCTCTCAAAGGTAAAAGAAGTAAAGACACTTAGTGAACAAAAGGGCTTAACCGATTTACTCATTGAAATAGATGGCGGTGTCAATGTAGAGACAGCAAAGAGCTGCAAAGAAGCAGGCGCTAATCTACTGGTTGCCGGCTCAGCGGTATATGGGAAAGACGACCGCGCGGCGGCCATTCAGGCCATTCGAGAAGCATAAGAAAAAGAACCAAAGTCATTGTGATCTTTGGTTCTTTTTCAATGGAGAGGAGCGTAATCATGCACATACATATCGTAGCCGGCGGTCCTTTTGCGTACATCCCGCCGCTTGATCATGAAGCATCTGAGGAGGACATTCTCTGGGTCGGCGTAGATCGGGGAACCCTTTTCTTACTAGAGCATGGCATTGTACCTGACAGAGCATTTGGTGATTTTGATAGTGTGACAGAAGAGGAGCTTCATGAACTGAAAAAGAAATTGCCTGCACTCAATCTATTTCAGGCAGAGAAAGATGAAACGGATTTAGAACTTGCGCTGAACTGGTCTTTGCGTCAGAATCCAGCACATATTCAAATTTACGGTATCACAGGCGGAAGAGCAGATCATTTTCTTGGGAATATCCATCTCCTTTATAAAGGCATTCAGCACAAACAGAGCATGACCCTTGTAGACAAACAAAATATCATTCAAATGTTTGGACCTGGTACATACGAAATCAAACAAGACCCGGATAAAAAATATGTGTCGTTTTTGCCCTTCGGTACATCGGTTGAAAAGCTGACATTAAAAGGTTTCAAATATCCTCTGAAAAATTGTCATATTGAGCCTGGTTCCACACTATGTATTAGTAACGAACTCATCCACTCAAATGGTACTTTTTCTTTTCATGAAGGCATATTAATAATGGTAAGAAGCAAAGATTGACCAACCTATCAATGTGGATGGCTGATTAAGCTCAATTGTGCTGCAAGCGGTACTTTTAGGAGGGGGACAAAATGAAATTTTATACAATCAAACTGCCTAGATTTCTTGGCGGCATTGTCCGTGCGATGCTTGGTTCATTTAAGAAAGATTAATGAGTATTCTCCTTTATTTCCACATAAAAACGCCTGCTACAGTTAAATGTAGCAGGCGTTTACTCTTGCTTATACACGCTCAACTTTACCAGATTTCAAAGCTCGAGCTGATACATATACTCTTTTAGGCTTACCGTCCACTAGAATACGAACTTTTTGAAGGTTCGCGCCCCATGTACGTTTTGTAGAGTTCATTGCGTGAGAACGGTTGTTCCCAGCTTTTGTTTTTCTGCCTGTAATAACGCATTTACGTGCCATTTGTTTCCCTCCTAACTGCGAAAACATCATCATATTCTTCATATACGTACTTAGAGATGCCTCAAGATACTTTAATAATTTACCACAGCTTCAAGGGGTTTGCAAGGATTGTTTACTCCTCTTTCAAGAAAAATACCTTGACATCTTGATAAAAAATCAAGGCTATAGTATAAGTAGGATTGGGTCGGATTGAATGATTTCTTTTAAAAAGAAGGGTCTTATAGTAAAATAGTGATAACTCAGGGCAATTTCTCAAAAAGGGGGAACCAATGTGTCCATTGAACTTAGAACGAAATACGGACAAATTGATATATCAAATGAAGTCATTGCAATGGTGGCAGGAGGCGCTGCGATCGATTGCTATGGTATTGTTGGCATGGCGTCCAAAAATCAAATAAAGGACGGCTTGACGGATATTCTCCGCAAAGAGAACTTCAGCCGGGGTGTTCTTGTGCGTCAAAAAGAAGATCGCATTCATATTGATATGTACATCATCGTCAGCTACGGTACAAAAATATCAGAAGTCGCACATAATGTTCAAACGAAAGTCAAATATACGATTCATCACACGATTGGACTTTCAGTTGACTCAGTCAACATTTATGTACAAGGAGTAAAAGTTACGAACCCGTAGTAAGGAGGAAATATATTGTCTATTAGAAATCTGGGTGGCCGCTCATTTGCAAAAATGATTCTTGCAGGTGCTCACCATCTTTCTCAAAACGCACAAATTGTTGATGCGTTAAATGTTTTTCCAGTGCCAGACGGAGACACGGGGACAAATATGAATTTGTCAATGACTTCAGGGGCAAAAGCAGTTGAAGAAACAAATACCGATCACATTGGTAAGGTCGGGGTGGCTCTGTCAAAAGGGCTGTTAATGGGGGCAAGAGGAAACTCAGGTGTGATCCTGTCTCAGCTCTTCAGAGGTTTCAGCAAAAATATAGAACAAAAAGAAACAATTGATGCAAAAGAATTTGCGCTTGCCTTGCAGGCCGGTGTTGATACAGCATATAAAGCCGTCATGAAACCGATTGAAGGAACCATCTTAACGGTTGCAAAAGACGCAGCAAAGAAAGCGGTTGCTGTTTCAGCAACAGAAGACCAAATCGATCGTGTGCTTGAATTAACGATTGAGGAAGCAAGAGCATCACTAGACCGCACACCAGATCTCCTTCCTGTTTTAAAAGAAGTCGGCGTTGTAGATAGCGGCGGTAAAGGACTTCTTTGTGTATATGAAGGTTTCCTTGCTTCATTAAGAGGAGAAGAGCTTCCTCCTAAAACGGCCTCTTTGCCAACATTAAAAGAATTAGTGAGTGCAGAGCATCATAAAAGTGCACAAAGCCATATGAACACAGAAGATATTGAATTTGGCTATTGTACAGAATTTATGGTGAAATTCGAAGAAGACAAACAGTCCTTTGACGAAAATGCCTTCAGAGAAGAATTAAGCGAATTCGGAGATTCACTTCTTGTGGTATCTGATGATACGCTTGCAAAAGTTCATATTCATGCAGAGCAGCCAGGAGATGTCTTATCATATGCACAGCGCTACGGCAGCTTGATTAATATGAAAATTGAAAACATGAGAGAGCAGCATAGCTCGATCGTCAATGAAGAAAAAGATCACTCGCCTGCTACACCAAAAGCAACAGCTGCTGAAAAACAGCGTTTTGGAGTAGTGAGTGTCGCAATGGGAGAAGGGATTGCTGACTTGTTTAAAAGTATCGGAGCATCCGTCGTCATTGAAGGCGGACAGACAATGAATCCGAGCACAGAAGACATTGTCAAAGCAATTGATAGCATTCATGCCGAAACCGTCTTTATCTTACCTAATAATTCTAATATTGTCATGGCAGCTAAACAGGCGGCAACTGTCTCAAGTCGTGAGGTCGTTGTTATTCCGACAAAGACCGTTCCTCAAGGAATGTCGGCACTTCTTTCTCTCAATGAAGCAGCTTCAAATGAAGACAATGAAGCAGCGATGTTAGAAGCGATTGATCATGTGAAAAGCGGCCAAATTACCTTTGCAGTGAGAGATACCCAAATTGATGGGATCGACATTGCCAAAGGCGACTATATGGGCCTATACAATGGAAAAATCACCTTAACAGCTAAAAATCAACTAGATGCAGCAAAAGAGCTTTTGACCCAAATGGTGACAGAAGATGATGAGATTGTCACAATCATCAAAGGGGAAGATGCATCATCTGATGAGATGGAAGCTTTAGAAGCATATATTGAAGACACATTTGAAGATGTAGAAGTTGAAGTCCACGATGGAAAACAGCCGCTTTATTCATATATTTTGGCTGTTGAATAAAGAAAGAAGGGCACATGAAGCCCTTCTTCTTCTTTTGCATTTTTTTACTATGTGTTCATTCGTGAAATGAGTTGCGGGAATCGAATGAATCCATTAGTCTAAAGGGAGTAACAAACCAATCTGTGATTGGTGATGAGAGGGGAAGACCTATGAAATTTAGAAGTGTGTTTGATATTATTGGACCCGTCATGATTGGTCCATCAAGTTCGCACACGGCGGGTGCGGCTCGTATTGGAAGAGTGGCTCGCAGCTTGTTCGGAAGAGAACCGAAACGAATTACTGTATCGTTTTATGGTTCTTTTAAAGATACGTATAAAGGACACGGGACAGATGTAGCCATTATCGGCGGTGTTCTTGACTTTGATACATTTGATGAACGAATTAAAACAGCGATTGATATTGCAAAAAGCAAAGAAATCGATATTGAGTTTAAAGAAGAAGATGCGGTGCCAGCGCATCCAAATACAGCAAAAGTAGAAATTTCAGATGCGAATGGAAGCCTTGAATTAATCGGCATTTCCATTGGCGGAGGTAAAATTGAAATCACAGAATTAAATGGCTTTGAACTGAGACTCTCAGGGAATCATCCGGCCATTCTTGTGGTTCATAACGACCGCTACGGGACGATTGCAGCAGTTGCCAATGTGTTAGCGAAATTCGCCATCAACATTGGTCATATGGAAGTGGCACGTAAAGAGGTCGGGCAAGAAGCACTCATGACGATTGAAGTGGATCAGAATATTGATCCAGCGGTTTTAACAGAGCTTGAGACGCTGCCAAACATTATTCAAGTCACACAAATTGCAGAGTAACAACAAGGAGGTTATGTATGATGTTTAAAAACGTCAAAGAACTCGTGCAGCTAACAGAAGAACGGAATACCTCCATTTCAGAAATTATGATTACTCAAGAAATGGAAGTGACAGGGAAGTCACGTGAAGACATTTTCTCGCAGATGTACCGCAACCTAGAAGTGATGGAACAGGCCGTTGAAAACGGACTGAAAGGTGTGAAATCATTATCTGGTTTAACAGGCGGGGATGCTGTGAAACTTCAAGCATATATCGCATCAGGCAAAACATTGTCTGGTCATACCATTTTAGATGCCGTGAGTAAGGCAGTGGCAACAAATGAAGTGAATGCAGCAATGGGAACGATCTGTGCAACGCCTACAGCTGGCTCAGCAGGTGTTGTGCCAGGAACGCTCTTTGCGGTGAAAGAAACATTAAAGCCAACAAAGGAACAAATGGTCAGATTCCTATTTACATCTGGTGCATTTGGTTTTGTTGTCGCCAATAACGCAAGTATCTCTGGTGCAGCAGGCGGCTGTCAGGCAGAAGTAGGATCTGCATCAGGTATGGCAGCAGCAGCCATTGTAGAAATGGCAGGCGGTACGCCGCAGCAATCCGCTGAAGCCATGGCCATCACCTTAAAAAATATGCTGGGTCTTGTTTGCGATCCAGTCGCAGGA
Source organism: Bacillus sp. Leaf49 (assembly GCF_001426125.1). Classification (NCBI taxonomy): domain Bacteria; kingdom Bacillati; phylum Bacillota; class Bacilli; order Caryophanales; family Bacillaceae; genus Bacillus; species Bacillus sp. Leaf49. The sequence goes on from NZ_LMRK01000020.1 coordinate 491,492, forward strand.
CTTGTGGAAGTGCCATGTGTGAAACGAAACGCAATGGGGGCTTCTAATGCGATGATTGCAGCAGATATGGCACTTGCCGGCATTACAAGCCGCATCCCTTGTGATGAAGTCATTGATGCGATGTACAAAATTGGTCAAACGATGCCAACAGCTCTTCGTGAGACTGCACAAGGCGGACTTGCTGCAACACCGACAGCAAGGGAGCTTGAAAAGAAGATTTTCGGAGGTGTGACCTCATCTCGTGATACAGAAATTGCAAGATAAGATCTCTGCCCTCAAAGGGATTGGAGAAGAAACAGAAAAAACACTAAATGAACTTGGAATCTACACAGTAGCCGATTTACTCGGCTACTTTCCTTATCGATATGACGACTATGAGCTTCGCAACTTAGAAGAAGTCAGACATGACGAACGTGTCACAGTTGAAGGAAAAGTGCACAGTGAGCCCGTTCTCACCTATTATGGAAAAAAACGAAGCAGGCTGACATTCAGGCTGCTTGTCGGTCGTTTTTTGATTACAGCCATATGCTTCAATCGCCCTTATTTAAAACGAAGTCTTGTTTTAGGCGATACGGTATCCGTCACAGGGAAGTGGGATAAAAACCGGCAATCCATTATGGTGCAGGAATTTAAAAAAGGAACACACGAACAAGATGGCAGTATAGAACCTGTTTATTCAGTCAAAGAAAATGTAACCGTGAAGATGATGAGACGATTTGTAAAACAAGCGTTGTCACTCTATGTAGACCATGCTGAAGATCCACTGCCAAAGCAGCTTGTAGCTGCTTATAAACTCATGTCTTATCAAGAAGCACTAAAAACCATTCATCTCCCTGAAACGAGAGACTCGCTCAAGCATGCAAGACGACGCTTCGTGTACGAGGAATTTCTCATCTTTCAACTGAAGATGCAAGCGATCAGAAAAAAAGAACGAGAAAAAACATCAGGCATCCAGCATCCGTTCGCAAAAGAGGCGGTCTTTGAGTTTGTTCATAGCCTGCCGTTCCCACTGACAAAAGCACAATCAAGAGTGCTGGATGAAATTATGGCAGATATGGCATCCCCGTACCGAATGAACCGGCTTCTTCAAGGAGATGTTGGATCGGGGAAAACAGCTGTAGCGGCAATTGCCCTTTATGCCGCTCATTTATCCGGCTTTCAAGGTGCGCTGATGGTGCCAACTGAAATTTTGGCTGAACAGCATGCCGATTCACTGTATCAGCTATTTGAAAAATGGGGGCTAAATATTGCTCTTTTGACGAGTTCAGTGAAAGGAAAGCGCCGCAGAGAACTGCTTGAACGTCTGAAAGAGGGAGATATTGATATTTTAGTCGGCACGCATGCCCTTATCCAGGACGAAGTGGAATTTCAGCAGCTTGGTCTTGTTATTACAGATGAACAGCACAGGTTCGGCGTGGAACAGCGGAAAAAACTGCGAAGCAAAGGGCAGGACCCAGATGTTTTGTTTATGACCGCAACGCCGATTCCAAGAACGCTTGCCATCACAGTATTTGGAGAAATGGACGTCTCAGTCATTGATGAGCTGCCAGCCGGCCGAAAGCAGATTGAAACGTATTGGGTGAAGCATGACATGCTTGAACGGATTCTTGCTTTTGTTGATAAAGAGCTGAGAAAAGGCAGACAAGCGTATATTATTTGTCCACTTATAGAAGAATCAGACAAACTGGATGTCCAAAATGCGATTGATGTTCACAGCATGCTGACAGAGGCGTATCGCGGAAAATGGTCGATCGGCTTAATGCACGGGAAACTCGCCAGTGATGAAAAAGATCAAGTGATGAGAGATTTCACTTCCAATGAAGTGCAAATCCTTGTGTCAACGACAGTTGTTGAAGTTGGTGTCAACGTGCCGAATGCGACCATCATGGTCATTTATGATGCGGACCGCTTTGGACTGTCACAGCTTCATCAGTTAAGAGGCAGGGTCGGACGCGGAGAGCATCAATCTTTTTGTATTTTAATGGCGGACCCTAAATCAGAGACCGGTAAAGAACGCATGCGGATCATGTCTGAAACAACGGATGGCTTTGAACTGTCTGAAAAGGACTTAGAACTAAGAGGCCCTGGCGACTTCTTTGGCAAGAAACAAAGCGGAATGCCTGAATTTAAAGTGGCAGATATGGTTCATGACTATAGAGCGCTTGAAACCGCTAGAAAAGATGCGGCAGAGCTCGTGCAGTCTGAAGCCTTTTGGACAGACCCTGAATACAAAGAACTTAGGCAAACACTCGTAGACAGCGGTGTGCTTGGCGGAGATAAATTGAGCTGATCAAGTGCTGGAGGAATTTTCTTGTCTTTTTGAAACAAGGATTGATTTATCATCTATGAGATTATATACTACTATTAGTACCTAGTCATAAATGTACGGATGGTGTCTGCATATGAAACTAAATAAAAAAGAACGACAAAAGCTTCTCCAGCAAACGATCAGCTCGACTCCGTTCATTACTGATGAAGAATTGGCAAGTAAATTCGGTGTAAGCATTCAAACGGTTCGTCTTGACCGTTTGGAGCTATCAATCCCTGAATTACGCGAACGAATTAAGCACGTGGCCGAAAAGACATTAGAGGATGAAGTGAAGTCTCTTCCGCTGGATGAAGTCATTGGAGAAATGATTGATGTAGAGCTTGATGATCAAGCGATTTCCATTTTTGAAGTGAGAAAAGAGCATGTATTCAGCCGTAACCAAATTGCCAGGGGACATCATCTTTTTGCCCAGGCAAATTCGCTGGCAGTAGCCGTCATCGACGATGAACTGGCTTTGACAGCAAAAGCAAATATTAAGTTTACAAGGCAGGTCAAACAAGGCGAAAGAGTCGTCTCAAAAGCCAAAGTTGCCTCACATGATAAAGAAAAAGGCAGAACCGTAGTTGAAGTAAACAGCTATGTAGGTGAGGAAGTTGTCTTCTCAGGCGATTTCGTCATGTATCGCTCAAAACAAAAGTAAAAGGTGGCACATAACATGAGAATTGCAGTCGATGCAATGGGGGGAGATCATGCCCCTAAAGCCATTATTGACGGTGTGCAAAAAAGCTTAGAAGCATTTTCAGATATCGAGATTACACTAGTCGGCGATGAAAGCAAGATCAAATCATACATAACAAATCATGAACGCATCACGATCTTAGATGCAAAAGAAGTCATTGAACCAACGGATGAGCCAGTGCGTGCAGTGAGACGTAAAAAGGATTCTTCTATGGTGAAAATGGCGCAGGAAGTTTCAGAAGGAAGAGCAGATGCATGTATTTCAGCTGGAAATACTGGGGCACTCATGACAGCAGGCCTGTTTATCGTAGGCAGAATTGATGGCATTGACAGACCAGCACTTGCTCCGACGTTGCCAACACTTGATGGCAGCGGGTTCTTATTATTGGATGTCGGCGCAAACGTTGATGCAAAGCCAGAGCATCTTGTGCAATATGCCATGATGGGATCTATTTACGCAGAGCATGTCTTCCCGAAGAGCAATCCACGCGTTGGACTTTTAAATGTCGGGACAGAAGATAAAAAAGGCAACGATTTAACGAAAAAAACCTTTGAATTATTAAAAGCATCAGATTTGAATTTCGTAGGAAATGTAGAATCGCGTGACTTATTAGAGGGTGTAGCTGATGTCGTTGTCACAGATGGTTTCACGGGGAATATCGCCCTTAAAACGATCGAAGGCACAGCTCTTTCTGTTTTTAAAATGCTGAAAGAAACCTTAACATCCAGCTTCACAGCTAAAATAGCAGCAGGTATGATGAAGCCAAAATTAATGCAGATGAAATCTAAAATGGATTACTCCGAATATGGTGGTGCCGCATTATTTGGTTTAAAAGCGCCCGTTATTAAAGCGCATGGATCCTCTGATGAAAATGCGATTTTTCATGCCATTCGTCAGGCGCGCGACATCGTTAAAAAAGACGTTTCAGCTATCATTCATCAAGAAGTTCAAAAAGAAGACACGAATGAGTCGTAATGGAGGTAGAGCAGCATGAGTAAAATTGCTTTTTTATTCCCAGGCCAAGGCTCTCAAAAAATTGGCATGGGAAAAGATTTATTTGACCAAGAAGCAGCATCTAAAGCTGTGTTTGAAGAAGCAGATCAGACCCTTGGTTTTGATTTATCTTCAATGATTTTTGAAGGAGATGCAGAAGAACTGACGCTGACATATAATGCACAGCCAGCTCTTTTAACGACAAGCATCGCGATCTTAAAGAAATTTGAAGAGAGCGGAATCAAAGCAGATTATGCAGCAGGGCACAGTCTGGGTGAATATACAGCCCTTGTTGCAGCGGGAGCTCTTTCGTTTAATGATGCCGTTTTCGCAGTGAGAAAGCGCGGCGAATTAATGAATGAAGCCGTTCCAGCAGGAGAAGGCGCAATGGCGGCGATTCTTGGCTTAGACCAAGCAGCGCTTGTAGAAGTGACAAAAGAAGTGACAGAAAGCGGTCATCTTGTAGAACTCGCGAACTTAAACTGTCCGGGCCAAATCGTCATCTCTGGTACAGCAAAAGGTGTGGAACTTGCATCAGAGAAAGCGAAAGAAAAGGGCGCAAAACGTGCAATTCCACTTGAAGTGAGTGGACCTTTCCATTCTGCATTAATGAAACCAGCAGCTGAAAAATTCACAGATGTATTATCTAAATTAGACATTTCTGATGCCGCTACGCCAGTGATTTCAAACGTAACAGCAGACATCGTGACATCACGTAATGAAATTGAAACGAAGCTGATTGAACAATTGTATTCTCCTGTTCGATTTGAAGAAAGTGTAGAACGCCTGATTGACTTAGGCGTGACAACATTTATTGAAATTGGTCCTGGTAAAGTGCTCTCAGGTCTTGTGAAAAAAGTCAATCGCCGCCTGACGACCATTTCCGTATCAGATCAAGCAACAATTGAAGCAGCTATTCAAACACTCAAGGGGGATTCTTGATGCTTACAAATAAAACAGCCGTTGTCACAGGTGCATCACGCGGTATTGGCCGTTCGATTGCGATCGATTTGGCGAAAAAAGGTGCCAATGTTGTGGTGAACTATTCAGGCAACGAAGCAAAAGCAAATGAAGTCGTCGATGAGATCAAAGCACTTGGCCAGCAAGCTTTTGCTGTCAAAGCGGATGTGTCAAATGCAGAAGAAGTACAGGCATTAATGAAACAAGCCGTTGATACATTTGGTTCAATCGACATTCTTGTGAATAATGCTGGAATTACAAAGGACAACCTGCTCATGAGAATGAAAGAAAATGAATGGGATGATGTCATTAACATAAACTTAAAAGGTGTCTTCAACTGTACAAAAGCTGTGACACGTCAAATGATGAAACAGCGCAGCGGAAGAATCATCAATGTAGCATCTGTTGTCGGCGTTTGCGGAAACCCTGGACAAGCAAACTACGTTGCAGCAAAAGCTGGTGTGATCGGTTTAACGAAAACAACAGCGAAAGAGCTGGCAAGCCGTCATATTACAGTCAATGCCGTAGCACCAGGCTTTATTTCTACTGATATGACTGACAAGCTTGATGAGAATGTTCAAACAGAAATGCTTAAGCAAATCCCGCTCGCACGCTTTGGTGCGCCTGAAGATATAAGCAACGTTGTTGTCTTTTTAGCTTCAGAAGGAGCAGGTTATATTACAGGCCAAACCATCCAAGTGGATGGCGGAATGGTTATGTCCTAAGAAATATCAAAATTTCGTTACGTTTTCTCTAGTTTTTTAAAAACGAATCAACTATAATACTTTGAGGGGAGGTGAAAGGCAATGGCAGACGTATTAGAGCGTGTATCAAAAATTATTGTAGACCGCCTTGGCGTTGATGAGGCTGACGTGAAAATGGAAGCTTCATTTAAAGAAGATTTAGGCGCTGATTCCCTTGATGTAGTTGAGCTAGTTATGGAACTTGAAGATGAGTTCGATATGGAAATTTCTGACGAAGATGCTGAAAAAATTGCAACAGTCGGTGACGCTGTGAACTACATAAATAACCAGCAATAAGCGTAACAAAGTCCCGTCTATTTTCATGGCGGGACTTTGAAAATTTATGTTAGTTTCAACATATTCAGCTGATCAATTGTCAGCCTTTTTCAGATGCTAAGGAGCACGGTTTCCTTGCATGTAGAAAGAGAGACTCCATATAATCAGTATCCTTAAAGGCGATGACGCCTACCTGGAGGTTGCTATGCCAAAACAATATAAAGACAAACAGAAACAGAGCAAAAAACTAGAGCAATTCAGAGAATTTCAGCAGCGCATTTCTGTACACTTTAAAAATGAGAAACTACTCTATCAAGCCTTTACACATTCCTCTTATGTGAATGAGCATAGGAAAAAACCTTATGAGGATAATGAAAGACTTGAATTTTTAGGGGACGCTGTTTTAGAATTGACGATCTCACAGTTCTTATTTGCAAAGTACCCAGCCATGAGCGAGGGAGATTTAACAAAACTGAGAGCGGCGATCGTATGTGAGCCATCACTTGTGTCATTAGCACATGAGCTGTCCTTTGGAGACCTTGTTCTTTTAGGAAAAGGGGAAGAAATGACAGGCGGCAGAAAACGCCCAGCACTCTTAGCAGACGTATTTGAGGCGTTTATCGGAGCGCTTTATTTAGATCAAGGACTTGAGCCTGTTGAACGATTCCTAGAAGCCTATGTATACCCGAAAATTAATGACGGGGCATTCTCACATGTCATGGACTTTAAAAGCCAGCTTCAAGAATTTGTTCAGCGAGATGGAAAAGGTGTACTTGAATACCGAATCCTGCATGAAAAAGGTCCAGCACATAACCGGGAATTTGAAGCCAATGTATCCCTTAGAGGAGAAGTGCTCGGAATTGGAAATGGCCGTTCAAAAAAAGAAGCGGAACAGCATGCTGCACAGGAAGCACTTGCTAAATTACAGAAACATCATATGAACCAATAAAATCCCCCTCGTGATTCAGGGGGATTTCACTCTGTTTTCCATCATCTTTTTTCAGTTCATATGGTAAGATAATAGTACTTTAAATACATAAGGAGGATCACTCTCATGTTCCTCAAACGTTTAGACGTGATAGGATTCAAATCTTTCGCACAGCGGGTGACTGTAGACTTTGTCAAAGGGGTTACAGCTGTTGTTGGACCAAACGGAAGCGGCAAAAGTAATATTACTGATGCGATCCGCTGGGTACTTGGAGAGCAATCAGCAAAAAGCCTCCGCGGAGGAAAAATGGAAGACATCATTTTTGCAGGAAGTGACTCAAGAAAACGAGTCAACTTAGCAGAAGTGACATTAACGCTCGATAACGAAGATCACTTTTTGCCGATCGATTTTCACGAAGTCAGTGTGACAAGAAGAGTCTATCGTTCTGGAGAAAGTGAATTTCTCATTAACAATCAATCTGTCCGCTTAAAGGATATTATTGATCTTTTCATGGATTCAGGTCTTGGAAAAGAAGCTTTTTCGATCATCAGCCAAGGTAAGGTAGAAGAGATTCTATCGAGTAAAGCTGAAGAAAGACGTAGCATCTTTGAAGAAGCAGCGGGTGTCCTGAAATATAAAACAAGAAAGAAAAAAGCCGAGAATAAACTGTTTGAAACGCAGGACAACTTAAACCGGGTGGAAGATATTCTGCATGAACTAGAAGATCAAGTAGAACCACTAAGAATGCAGGCATCTATTGCAAAAGACTATCTGCAAAAGAAAGAAGAACTTGAAAATGTAGAAATTGCTCTCACCGTCCATGATATTGAAGCACTACACAAAAAATGGACAACACTTGGTGAAGCTGTCGAGCGGTTCAAACAAGATGAAATGAAGCAGTCTACAGACATTCAAGCGAAGGAAGCCAAAATCGAAGAATCGAGAGACCGTATTCAGGCACTTGACGATTCGATTCATGACCTCCAAGAAGTCCTCCTTTTCACAAGTGAAGAACTAGAAAAGCTTGAAGGGAAAAAAGAAGTTCTAAAAGAACGGAAAAAAAATGCGGCCGCTAACCAAGGGCAGCTAGAAGACACGCTCGTGCGTTTAACCGAAAAACAGTCGTTATTAACGGAAAAGATTGAACAGCAGAAAGTCACACGTGACAGCCTGCAAACAGAAGTGCAGCAGCTAAAAGATGAAGTGAAAACAAAACAGCATCAGCTGACCCTTCATAGTGAAGATGTGGAAGGGCAAATTGAACAGCTGAAAAGCGATTATTTTGACCTATTAAACGAGCAAGCTTCTATCCGAAACGAACGTACATTACTAGAAGAACAGCAGCGCCAAGCAGCCTTGCAGCTAGAGCGGTTAACGCAAAATAATCAGAAACATATCGAAGAACGGGTGTCTGTGAAGGAAAAGAAAACAGAAGCCGAGAAGCAACTTTCAGAACGAGAAGAAGACATTTTGGCTCAGGTGAAACGCTTTAGAGAAGCGGAACAAAAGCTAGAGCAGATGAAACGTCAATACGAGAAAAAAGAAACGGCTCTTTACCAAGCCTATCAATATGTACAGCAGGCAAAATCTAAAAAAGAAATGCTTGAATCCATGCAGGAAGACTTCTCAGGATTTTTCCAAGGAGTGAAAGAGGTTTTAAAGGCAAAGGATCGGTTAGGCGGTATTCACGGGGCGATTGCAGAGCTGATTCAAACAGAGCAGCAACATGAAACAGCGATTGAAATTGCACTTGGCGCAGCCACGCAGCATGTCGTTACTGAAAATGAAGCGGCTGCCAGACAGGCCATTGGATACTTAAAGCAGCATTCCTTTGGGCGTGCGACCTTCCTGCCGATGAACGTCATCAAAGAACGAACCATTCAGTTCAGAGATATTCAAACAGCTGAGCAGCATGACGCATTTATCGGCGTAGCGAGTCAGCTCGTTTCCTTTGATGAAAAGTATGAAAAAGTCATTCGGAATTTGCTTGGAACAGTCCTAATCGTGAAAGACTTAAAAGGTGCCAATGAGCTAGCGAAAATGCTTGGACATCGTTATCGTATCGTGACCCTTGATGGGGACGTGGTGAACCCAGGCGGTTCAATGACTGGGGGAGGCGTAAAGAAAAAGAACAATTCCCTCCTGTCCAGAAACCGAGAGATTGAAACATTAACAAAGCAGCTCGTTGAAATGGAAGAAAAAACAACGATCCTTGAAAAAGAAACAAAAGAAACGAAGCAATCGATTGCCGAAAGCGAAGTCCAATTAAATGAATTGCGTCAGCGCGGCGAAATGCTTCGAGAAAAGCAGCAAGAGTTAAAAGGGACATTATATGAACTGCAAGTAGCTGAAAAAAATATTAACGCTCATCTAGAGCTCTATGATCAAGAAAAAGCAGAGTTGCAGCAGCGCTCTAGCGAACTTGCGAGCAAGGACAAAGAGCAGGCAGCCCTTGAAACATCTATAGGTGAGAAACTGACCTCTCTTGACGAAGAGATCAACACGTTAACAAAACGGAAGCAGACCCAAAGCTCAACGAAAGAAACCATTTCTTCCGAATTAACAGAGCTGAAAATCTCGCTTGCCAAAAAAGAGCAGTCTTTAGCAAATGAACAAGAAAAACTGTCGAGCTTAACGGCTGAATTAGAAGAGGCTGAAAAGACGCTGACGGAAACAAAAGAAGATTTGTCTCTCTTAACAAGTGAAATGTCATCCAGCTCAAGCGGCGCCGAACAACTGGAAGAAGCGGCAAAAGAGAAACTGGAACATAAAAATAAAACGACAGCGCTTATCTCAGAGCGACGGAAACAGCGCCTGGCTCTTTCTGAAACATTAGAATTCGCAGAACGTGAACTAAAAGAGCAAAAACGCCTGTATAAACAGCTCACGACAAGCTTAAAAGATGAAGAAATCAAGCTTGGCCGCATGGAAGTTGAACTTGATAACCTCATCGCCTACTTAAACGAAGAGTATGCCCTTTCGTTTGAAGGAGCAAAAGAAATGTATCATCTGACGCTATCGCCGGATGAAGCAAGAAAACGCGTAAAATTGATCAAACTAGCCATTGAAGAGCTTGGAACAGTGAACTTAGGCAGCATTGACGAGTATGAACGTGTGAATGAACGTTATCTCTTCTTAACTGAACAGCGCAATGATCTGACAGAAGCGAAAAATACGTTATTCCAAGTCATTGAAGAAATGGATCAGGAGATGACGAAACGTTTCTCTGAGACATTCTCTCAAATCCGCGGGCATTTTGAATCTGTTTTCCAAGCATTATTTGGCGGAGGAAGAGCAGACCTTAAGCTCACAGATCCAAACGATTTACTAAACTCAGGCGTCGATATTGTGGCGCAGCCGCCGGGGAAAAAGCTGCAAAATCTAAGCCTGCTTTCAGGCGGAGAAAGAGCATTAACAGCCATCGCTTTATTATTCTCGATCTTAAAAGTGAGACCTGTTCCATTCTGTGTGCTAGATGAGGTAGAAGCGGCACTTGATGAAGCGAATGTGTTCCGCTTTGCCCAGTATTTAAAGAAATACAGCCAAGAAACACAGTTCATTGTGATTACACACCGAAAAGGAACCATGGAAGAAGCAGATGTTCTGTACGGTGTCACGATGCAGGAGTCAGGTGTCTCAAAACTGGTATCTGTCAAACTAGAGGAAACGAAAGAGCTTGTCCAGTAATTAAAGGAGGTTTTTGAACCCATGAGCTTTTTTAAGAAATTAAAAGAAAAATTTACGCAGCAAACCGATTCAGTATCAGAAAAGTTTAAAGATGGACTTGAAAAAACGAGAAATTCGTTTCAGGGAAAAGTAAATGAACTCATTTCTCGCTATCGTAAAGTGGATGAAGACTTTTTTGAAGAACTAGAAGAAGTGTTAATCGGTGCGGATGTTGGTTTCACGACTGTGATGGAACTGATTGATGAGCTGAAAAAAGAAGTGAAATTAAGAAACATTCAAGACCCAAGTGAAGTACAAGCAGTCATCTCTGAAAAACTCGTGGAGATTTACAATAGCGGTGAGGAACAAATTTCTGAACTGAACATTGAAGACGGCCGTTTAAATATTATTTTATTCGTAGGCGTGAACGGTGTCGGTAAAACCACAACCATTGGTAAGCTGGCAAACAAGCTAAAAAATGAAGGGAAATCCGTCATTTTAGCAGCAGGTGATACGTTCCGTGCGGGGGCGATTGAGCAGCTTGAAGTATGGGGCGAGCGCTCTGGTGTTCCTGTCGTTAAACAAACAGCAGGCTCTGACCCGGCAGCGGTCATCTATGATGCCGTTCAATCAGCTAAAGCCAAAAAAGCAGATGTCTTGATCTGTGATACAGCAGGCAGACTGCAAAACAAAGTCAACTTGATGAAAGAGCTAGAGAAGGTCAAGAGAGTCATTGAACGCGAAGTGCCCGATGCACCGCACGAAGTACTGCTTGCCCTTGATGCGACAACGGGTCAAAATGCGATGGCGCAAGCGAAGGAATTTTCTAAAGCAACAAACGTGACAGGTATTGCTTTAACAAAGCTTGACGGTACTGCAAAAGGCGGGATTGTTCTTGCCATTCGCAATGAGCTCAACATCCCTGTAAAACTTGTCGGACTAGGTGAAAAAGTAGACGATCTGCAAGAGTTCGATGCTGAATCGTATGTGTACGGATTATTCTCAGACATGATTGATCAAGAAGACTAATCAAGATGCCGGCAAAATTGCCGGCATTTTTATTTATATGTCGCCGCAGGAAGTGACAAGATAAAAACTTGACACATAGATCAGAACCGTGTAAACTTAGTTGTTGTAAAGGGAATGAACTTAACAAAGGGGAGAGAGCCCATGACGCTTGAAAAGACAACGAGAATGAACTACTTGTTTGATTTCTATCAATCGTTGTTGACCGCAAAACAAAAGAGCTACATGTCGCTTTACTACCTAGACGATTTTTCCCTCGGTGAAATTGCGGATGAATATGAAGTATCAAGACAGGCTGTTTATGATAATATTAAACGGACTGAAGCGATGCTTGAACAATATGAAGAAAAGCTGCTCTTGTTTAAGAAATTTAAAGAGCGTAAAGAACTTCTCACAAAAATGAGAGAGCTTGTAGCAGATTCCGCGCAAAAGGAAGAAGCAGAAGCTTTAATTGAATCGCTTGAGAAATTAGATTAGGAGGCGGCACAGTATGGCATTTGAAGGATTAGCCGACCGACTGCAGCAGACGATTTCAAAAATCCGCGGCAAAGGAAAAGTGTCAGAGCAAGATGTAAAAGAAATGATGCGCGAGGTACGCCTTGCCCTTCTTGAAGCTGACGTCAATTTTAAAGTAGTCAAAGACTTTGTGAAAAAAGTAAGCGAGCGGGCAGTTGGACAAGAGGTCATGCAAAGTCTTACCCCAGGACAACAGGTCATTAAAGTTGTAAAAGAAGAACTCACTGAATTAATGGGCGGGGAAGAGAGTAAAATCGCTGTAGCGAAAAAATCTCCAACTGTCATTATGATGGTTGGTCTTCAAGGGGCAGGTAAAACGACCACAACTGGAAAGCTTGCCAACTTACTTCGCAAAAAACATAATCGCAAGCCGATGATGGTGGCTGCTGATATTTACAGACCAGCAGCGATCCAGCAGCTTCAAACGCTTGGGAAACAGCTTGATATGCCCGTATTCTCATTAGGTGATCAAGTTAGTCCTGTCGAAATTGCCAAACAGGCAATTGAAAAAGCGAAAGAAGAACATCATGATTATGTCATTTTAGATACAGCAGGACGTCTTCATATTGATGAAGACTTAATGGATGAACTTCAGAAAGTAAAAGAAGTCGCAAATCCAGAAGAGATTTTCCTCGTTGTTGACTCGATGACTGGTCAAGATGCTGTCAATGTCGCAAAAAGCTTTAATGAACAGCTTGGTTTAACAGGTGTCGTTCTGACAAAACTAGACGGTGATACGCGAGGCGGGGCAGCACTTTCAATTCGTGCAGTCACAAATACGCCGATTAAATTCGCCGCACTAGGTGAAAAGCTTGATGCAATTGAACCATTCCACCCGGAGCGGATGGCATCGAGAATTCTTGGCATGGGAGATGTGCTCACGCTTATTGAAAAAGCACAAGCAAACGTTGACCAAGATAAAGCGAAAGAGCTTGAACAAAAAATGCGGACAATGAGCTTCACGCTCGATGATTTCCTCGAGCAGCTTGGGCAGGTTCGCAACATGGGTCCACTTGATGAACTGATTCAAATGATGCCGGGAGCCGGTAAAATGAAAGGGCTCAAAAACGTCCAAGTAGACGAAAAGCAGCTCAATCACATCGAAGCGATTATTAAATCAATGACGACCGAAGAAAAAGAACAGCCAGAGGTCATCAATGCAAGCCGCAGAAAACGGATTGCAAAAGGAAGCGGAACATCTGTACAGGAAGTCAATCGCCTTTTAAAACAATTTGACGAAATGAAAAAGATGATGAAGCAAATGACCAACATGTCCAAAGGAAAGAAAAAAGGCGGCTTTAAATTACCATTTATGTAATTGGTTATACATGATAAAACCGTTGTTAAGAAAAAACACTTTACAAACCCTTTTATCATTGTTAATATACTATCTTGTTGAAATATTTTCGGAGGTGCTAGTAAAATGGCAGTAAAAATTCGTTTAAAACGTATGGGAGCAAAAAAATCTCCTTTCTATCGTATTGTTGTAGCAGATTCTCGTTCACCACGTGACGGTCGTTTCATCGAAACAGTTGGAACTTACAACCCAGTGGTATCACCAGCTGAGGTGAAAATCAACGAAGAATTAGCGCTTAAATGGCTTCAAAATGGTGCGAAACCATCTGATACAGTTCGTAACCTTTTCTCAAGCCAAGGAATTCTTGAAAAATTTCATAATGCGAAAAACAGCAAATAATGAATGAGCTGTCCTTGGAAGAATTGATTGTGTCCATCGTCGAGCCACTTGTTGATTTCCCTGAAGATATTCACGTATCTTCATTAGAAAAAGATGAGCAGGTCATTTACACACTGTCTGTCAATGCTGAAGATACCGGAAAAGTGATCGGAAAGCAGGGGCGTACAGCTAAAGCGATACGAACAGTCATGTTTGCAGCAAGTGCAGAGTCTTCTAAGAAAGTTCAACTTGAGATTGCTGACTAAAAAGGGAGAGGGCTTAGGACCTCCCCTTTTTTTACACGTTTAAATCTATTTTTCGTTATACTGTAGAGGACAAATGCCTTCGGATAGGGGGACAAAAAGGAAGATGCAGATCATTCAACATGTCACCGTCATGCAAGTATTAACTGAAAGCAGTAAGGACAAACTGTTAACGACTTTTTTGGAGAAAAAAGAAAGACTAGAACGTGAATGCAATCAACTATATTTTCAACTAAAAAAGCATGAAAAAGAACCACATCAGCAAGAAGCCATCCCTCAATTTCAAAAAGCCATTGAAAAAAGACAAGAGAAAATGAGGCAAATTGATTTTCAAGTCGAGCAGCTGCATATCTTGCCTCTTGGCAGTGAAATGAAAGAAACAGAAGTGGATGCGCTGATTGAAGTAAAAATAGGTGATAAATGGGATGACAAAATGCAAGACAATGTCATCGTCGTGAAAGACGGCACCATTGTGGAAATACGTCAGGGGTGATTGAGAACATGGAGCTAGAATGGTTGAATGTCGGAAAGATCGTCAATACACATGGAGTGCGCGGAGAAGTACGTGTTGTGTCAAAGACTGATTTCCCAGAAGAACGCTACAAAAAAGGCAGCGTCCTTTATATTTTCAAACAAAATCAAAAAGAACCGCTAAAAGTGACTGTCGCATCACATAGACAGCACAAACAATTTGATTTACTGACATTTGAAGAAGTCGGCTCGTTAAATGAAGCTGAGCAATTAAAAGAGTCGATTTTAAAAGTAGAAAAAGAACATCTTGGTTCATTAGATGAAGGGGAATTCTATTTCCACGAAATCATCGGCTGTGAAGTATATGATGAAGAGGACAAACTGATTGGTCAAATCAAAGAAGTTTTAACACCAGGGGCAAATGATGTATGGGTGGTTGGAAGAAAAGGCAAAAAAGATGCCCTCATCCCTTATATTCCATCTGTCGTCAAAACAGTTGATATTTCATCCAAGAAAGTACACATTGAAGTGATGGAAGGACTCATTGACGAATGAAAATTGACTTTTTAACACTGTTTCCTGAAATGTTTGAAGGGGTGCTTCACTCATCGATCTTAAAAAAAGCTCAGGAAAAAGATGCGGTCTCATTTGATGTCGTGAATTTTAGGGAGTATTCCGATCATAAACATAAAACAGTGGATGACTATCCGTATGGCGGCGGTGCTGGCATGGTTCTGAAAGCACAGCCAGTATTTGATGCGGTAGAAGATTTAACGAAAAAAGCAAACAAGAAGCCCCGCATTATTCTTGTCTGTCCTCAAGGAGAAAGATATACACAAAAGAAAGCAGAAGAGCTTGCAAAAGAAGAGCATCTTATGTTCATTTGCGGCCACTATGAAGGCTACGATGAGCGCATCAGGGAGCATCTTGTCACAGATGAAATCTCAATCGGAGATTTCGTTCTCACAGGCGGAGAGCTGCCGGCGATGATGATTGCAGACAGTGTGGTCAGGCTTTTGCCTCATGTGCTTGGAAAAGAAGCGTCTCATATCGAAGATTCATTTAGTACAGGTCTGCTTGAGCATCCGCACTATACAAGACCAGCTGATTATAAAGGATTGAAAGTACCAGATGTGCTTCTCTCTGGAAATCATGCCAAAATTGAAGAGTGGCGGCGTAAAGAATCGTTGAAGCGAACCTATACAAGACGGCCAGATTTGATCGATTCTTGCAAAACATTAACGGATGAAGAAAAAAGATGGCTTTGGCAGCTTCATAATGACTAGATTGTATTGCACAAGGTATACAGGTGTGGTATGATACTACTTGTGACTTGGACGGCTTGCCGATTCAAGTTTGAAAACGATGTTCCGCTGCAATGAAGAAAGAGGACATGAGCATCTGTTGGAAGGAGTTGAAAACGATGCAACAATTGATTGAAGAAATCACAAAAGAACAATTACGCACTGATCTTCCTGCGTTCCGTCCTGGTGACACTTTACGTGTACACGTGAAAGTTGTCGAGGGTACTCGTGAGCGTATCCAGATCTTTGAAGGTGTTGTAATTAAGCGTCGTGGTGGTGGAATCAGCGAAACTTTCACAGTTCGTAAGATCTCTTACGGTGTAGGCGTTGAGCGTACATTCCCTGTACACACACCAAAAATCGCTAAGATCGAAGTTGTACGTCACGGTAAGGTACGTCGTGCGAAACTTTACTACCTACGTGAACTTCGCGGTAAAGCGGCTCGTATCAAAGAAATCAGACGATAATGATATCAAAGGAAAGAGCTTGTTACCTGTAACAGGCTCTTTTTTTGTACAATGTATAGAGACAACCGTTAGAAGAGAGAAGGTGCACATATGACAATTCAATGGTTTCCAGGCCATATGGCAAAAGCAAGACGGGAAGTCACAGAAAAATTAAAGCTCATCGACATCGTATTTGAATTAACCGATGCAAGGATTCCGATGTCCTCTAGAAACCCAATGATTGAAGAAATCCTCCAAAACAAACCGAAAATTATGCTTTTGAACAAAGCAGATAAAGCAGATCCTCGTATGACAAAAGAGTGGCAGGCACACTTTGAAGCGCAAGGTGTACGGTCGCTTGCCATTAATTCTGTCGATGGACAAGGGTTAAATCAAATCATTACGACATCAAAAGAAATATTAAAAGAAAAGTTCGATCGAATGAAAGCAAAAGGTGTTAAGCCGCGTGCCATTCGAGCTTTGATTATCGGAATTCCCAATGTCGGCAAATCAACGCTGATCAATCGGTTGGCAAAGAAAAATATTGCGAAAACAGGAGATCGACCTGGTATTACGACGTCACAGCAATGGGTGAAGGTAGGAAAAGAACTTGAACTGCTCGATACCCCCGGAATTCTCTGGCCGAAATTTGAAGATGAACAAGTAGGTCTTAGGCTGGCCGTCACCGGAGCGATTAAAGACTCAATCATCAACTTGCAGGATGTCGCCGTTTATGCGCTACGCTTTTTAGAAGAGCACTATCCAGAGCGATTAAAAAAACGCTATGATCTAGCAGAAATACCTGAAGATACAGTTGAGCTGTTTGATGCCATTGGCACAAAACGCGGCTGTCTGATGAGTGGAGGATTCATTAATTACGACAAAACGACCGAAATCATCATTCGGGATATTCGAACGGAAAAATTTGGTCCCCTCACTTTTGAGAAGCCTGAAAGCTAAAAGACACGCAGCTCATGCGGGTCTTTATTTTTTGCGAAAAACTGCCGATATAAAGAAGGAGGCTGCGGAAAAGCCAATGTACACGGTCAAACAAATAAAAGCATTAATAGAACAACATGCTGACGACGAGTCATACATTCGTGAACTATTGAAAGACGATACAAGAAAAAGTGTCCAGAAGCTGATGGACAAATGGAACAAAGAGAGAGAAAAGCAGCAAGAACTACATGCAGCATGGAAGCAAATGCTGCAATTTGAAACCAAAGCAAAAGCGCAAGGATACACTTATATTGCAGGCATAGATGAAGCAGGAAGAGGACCACTCGCTGGCCCAGTGGTTGCGGCAGCTGTGATATTAAAAGAAGATACCGTCCTACTCGGTTTAAATGATTCAAAACAGCTATCTGAGAAAAAAAGAATGACCTATTATGAGCTCATTCAAAAGGAAGCGCTCGACATCGGCATCGGCATTGTTGATGCGGCAACGATTGACGAAATCAATATATACGAAGCATCAAGACTGGCGATGGTGAGGGCTGTAAAGCAGCTCACTCACACACCTGATTATCTACTCATAGATGCGATGACGCTCCCGCTTCCTACTCAACAGGAGAATATCATCAAAGGAGATGCTAAAAGCGCATCCATCGCAGCTGGTGCATGTATTGCCAAAGTGACAAGGGACCAAATGATGGAAGAGTATGGACGCCAGTACCCTGAGTATCAATTTGAAAAACATAAAGGGTATGGAACGAAAGAGCACCTTGCTGCCATTCAAACACATGGCGCCACACCTATCCACCGGTTATCATTTGCACCAGTGAAATCTGTTATTTCATAAATATTTTGACACAAGGAGGCTGCCTGTGATGACAAGAGTTGAAGATATACATACTGCACTGAATAGTCGGCTGAATACGGCAGAATCTGTTCCGCTTAACACGGAAGGAAAGGAAAATATTCACCGGCTCATTCTCGGCAAAGTACTGAAAATGCTCGGGGATGATACAGCACTTGTTCAAATAGGTTCGACCAAAATCAAAGCGCAGCTAGCGGCTCAGCTCAAAGCCGATTCTTTCTACTGGTTCCAATTAGAACAAGAAGGTGGAGGCAGTCTGAGTAAATTAAGACCTGTTCAGCAATTTGACCAAGATCCTAAAACATTAAAGGATGCCGCAGCTAAACTACTAGAAGGTCTGTCGCTTAAAAATGGACTTGAACAAATGTTAACAGCTACAGCTTTTTTAAAAGAAAAACCGGTCATCAACGAAGCAGAGTTAAAAACGGCAGTAAAATGGATTGAACAACTTCAAGGTGCGGATATCAAAAAAGGTCTGCAAGCACTTCTTTTTGCTTTAAAGAAAGATTTGCCGATTCAACAAGGAGTGCTCCAATCAATATTAGCGATGAAATCCCCCTCTGCACTTCATCAGGATGTGACAGCACTGCTAGATCGATTAACACAGCTTCCGAAGCAATCAGAAGCCACACAGGCTCTTACACAGGCCGTTCGTACGGTTGTAAATGCTGAGACAACCGTTCATGCAGAAAAGCTCTTATCGGTGCTTCTAGGAGCAAAAGAAGGTCAAACGAAGCAAGGAGAAAGCTTGCAGCAAGTGCAGCCTCATGTCAATCCGGCTCAGCAAACAAAGCAGAGCCAGCCCACCGCTATACAACAAGGGCGACAGGCGGATACAGTGAATCAGAACAGCGTGCAGCAATTATTAAGTCCAAAACAGCTCCCGCTTCAGCAAATAGAACGCATTCTGACGAGCATCACAAAGCAAGGTACAGACGGACAGCAGCAGCTTGATGTAAAACAACTCACATCACTGGTTCAAGCAGTCCAGCAGGCAGGGCCACAGGCTGACGCAAAGGCAGCCGTGCTTCAAAGGGAATTTCCGTTTCTTTCAAAAACAGAGGCGAACGCATTGGTAAAGGTCATTCAGCAGACTGAACCAGCATTAGGCAATAAAACCGATGTACTCAATTTACTGATGACGATGAAAAAAGCGATAGGTGTACGAGATGAAATTGGGATGCTGAAATTACTGGAAAAGGGCAGCCAAGATGTCAAAAGCCAAGAGCTTCACCAATTAAAGATGGTTTTAAATGATGCAAGGCAAGCTGATGTTCCCGAGCCCGTAAAAAAAGAAGTGGATCAATTATTCCATAGATTAAATGGGCAGTTACTAGTGCATCAGGAAAACCAAACAGTTAGTCAAATGATGGTTTCTTACCCGCTTTTCTCAAAACATAGTGTTCAAGATTTAACCTTTATTCTAAAAGGGCATAAGAAAAAAGATGGCTCTATTGATATTTCTCAGTGCCGTTTAATGTTTTATTTAAACATGGAAAACTTAGAAGAAACGTTAATAGACTGTACGATTCAGCAAAAAGTGATGTCAATTACAGTCGAGACGGCTCACGAACTGCAAGGGACCATTAATCCAATGATTCCAGCTGTTCGAGAGAATTTAAATGCCCTAGGGTATAGTTTGACGGGGATTACAGCGAAAAAGAGAGAAGAGCCAATTGATCCGTCTGACTTTCTAGATGAACACTTTCATAAAATCAGCGAGAAAGGGCTGGACTTACGAGTATGAAAGATTCAAAACCGCTTAGAAGAGCGATCGCTCTACACTATGATGAAGAAAAACAAAAAGCGCCAAAAGTCGTTGCAACAGGCAGTGGCTATGTGGCTGATCATATTATTGAAGAAGCTCAAAAAGCTGGAGTCCCTATTCAAGAAGACCGTAATTTAGTAGAACTGATGCGCCACTTAACGCTCGATGAGGAAATCCCAGAAGCGTTATACGATACTGTAGCAGAAATATTTTCATTTATCTATCGATTGGATCAAAAAATGAAAAAATAAGGTAAAATAAGTGTTTTGACTGAAAAATTTATATTTTTAATAAAATAAAAGTTTGAATGTTTAGAAGGATTTTACGATTTTACATAGAACCCTAGACATTCTCTTTTTTATTCTTTAAAATGAAAGCGCAGTCTATTTTATAATTTTTGTTTCTACATATGTTGGGAGGATGGGAAATGAATATCCATGAGTACCAAGGAAAAGAAATCCTAAGAAAATATGGGGTTTCAGTTCCAAATGGTAAAGTAGCATTTACACCTGATGAAGCAGTGAAAGCATCAGAAGAGCTTGGAAGCTCTGTATATGTCGTAAAAGCACAGATTCATGCAGGCGGCCGTGGTAAAGCAGGTGGGGTAAAAATTGCAAAAACAAAAGATGAAGTGAAAGGGTTTGCAGAGGAATTGCTCGGCAAGACACTTGTCACACATCAAACAGGGCCTGAAGGGCGCGAAATAAAACGCTTACTTATTGAAGAAGGCTGCGATATTCAAAAAGAGTACTATGTAGGACTCGTTTTGGATAGAGCGACATCAAGAATTGTTTTGATGGCTTCTGAAGAAGGCGGTACTGAAATTGAAGAAGTAGCAGAAAAAACGCCAGAAAAAATCGTGAAAGTGGTCATCGACCCAGCGATTGGTCTCCAAGCCTATCAGGCGAGAGAAGTTGCGTTTAAAATTAATATTCCAACAAAATTAGTTGGTCAAGCTGTTAAGTTTATGACAAGCCTTTACAATGCGTTTATTGAAAAGGATTGTTCAATTGCCGAGATAAATCCTCTTGTTGTAACAGGTGATGGAAAAGTCATGGCACTTGATGCAAAATTAAACTTTGATAGCAATGCCTTATATAGACAAAAAGATATATTAGAATACCGTGACCTTGATGAAGAAGATCCAAAGGAGATTGAAGCATCTAAATATGACCTAAGCTACATTTCACTAGATGGGAATATTGGCTGTATGGTGAATGGAGCAGGCCTTGCGATGTCTACAATGGATATCATCAAGCATTACGGCGGGGACCCTGCAAACTTCCTTGATGTTGGCGGCGGTGCAACTGCTGAAAAAGTAACGGAAGCATTTAAAATCATCTTATCTGATCAAAATGTCAAAGGGATTTTCGTGAACATTTTTGGCGGCATCATGAAATGTGATGTCATTGCAGAAGGTGTTGTTGAAGCGACGAAACAAGTCGGCTTAACATTACCACTCGTTGTACGTCTTGAAGGAACAAACGTTGAATTAGGGAAGAAAATCCTGAGTGATTCAGGCTTAAATATCACTTCTGCTGAGTCTATGGCTGACGGGGCAGAAAAGATTGTATCTTTAGTCAAGTAGAGCAGAAAGGCAGGGAACCTAAATGAGTGTATTTATTAATAAAAATACGAGAGTAATTGTTCAGGGGATTACCGGTTCAACCGCATTATTCCATACAAAACAAATGATTGAGTATGGAACAAATATCGTTGGCGGTGTCACACCTGGAAAAGGTGGAACTGAAGTAGAGGGAGTTCCTGTATTTAATACTGTATCTGAAGCAGTACAGACAACTGGAGCAAATGCTTCTGTTATCTATGTACCAGCACCATTTGCAGCAGACGCCATTTTAGAGGCTGTTGATGCAGAAGTGGATCTAGTGATTTGTATCACAGAACACATTCCAGTTCTGGATATGGTTAAAGTGAAACGCTATATGGAAGGTAAGAAGACAAGACTTGTTGGACCGAACTGTCCTGGTGTGATTACACCTGAAGAATGTAAAATTGGCATCATGCCTGGCTACATTCATAAAAAAGGTCATGTTGGTGTTGTGTCTCGTTCTGGAACGCTTACATATGAAGCGGTACATCAGCTTTCAGAGGCTGGTGTTGGTCAATCAACAGCTGTAGGAATTGGCGGCGACCCTGTCAATGGTACGAACTTTATTGATGTATTAAAAGCCTTCAATGAAGATCCTGAAACGCATGCTGTGATCATGATTGGTGAAATCGGCGGTACTGCTGAAGAAGAAGCAGCTGAATGGGTAAAAGCAAATATGACCAAGCCGGTTGTTGGCTTTATTGGCGGTAAAACAGCGCCTCCAGGAAAACGTATGGGACATGCTGGTGCCATTATTTCTGGTGGTAAAGGAACTGCTGATGAAAAAGTAAAAACAATGCGTGAATGTGGAATTGAAGTGGCAGAGACACCATCTGTCATGGGAGAAACCTTAATTAAAGTGTTAAAAGAGAAGAATCTCTTCGAAGCTTGTAAAACGCATTAATGACACAAGAAGACTTGTTCTTTGACAAGTCTTCTTCTTTCTATCTTAAACTGGAGGAATGGTATGTACAACGTGTCCGAAAGAATGATTTTTCACCGCTTAAAAGGCCTCATCTCACCCTCTTTGTTAACAAAATGGTGGAAAGTCGATCCTGAGCTATATATAAATGAAGAAACACATCATTTCAAACAGGATCGATCATTACAAAAGATCGACTTTACCCGCTTACAACAAGCTGAAGAAAATGAATTCCCCATTTTTCAACACATCGTTCAAGCCTATTTAAAGCAAAATATTCACATGATTCCCATCACATCACCTTTATATCCCAGCTCACTAAAACACATTTATGATCCTCCCCCAGTATTATTCCTAAAAGGAAACGTTACCTATTTAAATGAAGAAAAAAGTTTAGGTGTAGTAGGTACACGAGTGCCATCCTCTTATGGAGAAGCGTGCGTGAAGAAAATTGTTGGAGAACTTGTAGAGGAAGATTGGATGATTGTGAGCGGTTTAGCAAAAGGAATTGATGGACTTGCACACAAAGAGTGCATAAGAAAAAAAGGAAAAACGATTGGTGTTGTAGCTGGCGGCTTTCAACATGTATATCCAAAAGAACATGTGCAAATGGCTCAATATATGGGAGAACATCATTTACTGTTGTCAGAGCACCCGCCTTATATCAAACCAGAAAAATGGCATTTTCCAATGAGAAACCGATTAATTAGTGCCCTGACAAGAGGAACCATCGTGGTCCAGTGCAAAGAAAAGAGCGGTTCGCTTATTACAGCCTACCAGGCATTAGAGCAAGGAAAAGAAGTGTTTGCTGTTGCAGGATCGATCTTTGATTCTAATTCTATAGGTCCAGCTAGATTGATTCAGCAAGGTGCCAAGCTTGTTCATTCAACGAAGGATATTTTAGAGGAATTCTCCTTGAGCGGTGTTCAATATACTGAACTCACATAAAAATATCGTTTGACAAAAGACATCGGAATATTTAATAATAGTGAGGATTTAAGTTTACACTTTGTTTTTCGTGTTTATAATGATGTTCATCATAAAGAATTTTTAACGATTGCCTGTTAGATAGGTGCAATTAACATAAATATAAATTTGTGAAATGGATAAAGAGAGAACACCTCTTAAGGGGGATTTTGAGTATGGCTGATTATTTAGTCATCGTTGAGTCGCCAGCAAAGGCGAAAACGATTGAGCGTTATTTAGGAAAAAAGTATAAAGTAAAGGCTTCAATGGGGCATGTAAGGGATTTACCGAAAAGTCAGCTTGGTGTTGACACTGAGCATGACTTCGAACCGAGATATATTACGATTCGAGGAAAAGGTCCAGTCTTAAAAGAATTAAAAACAGCAGCGAAGAAAGCAAAAAAAGTATATCTCGCAGCTGACCCCGACAGAGAGGGAGAAGCGATTGCTTGGCATTTAGCCCACAGCCTTGACCTTGACCTCTCTTCAGATTGCCGCGTTGTCTTTAACGAGATTACAAAAGATGCAATTAAAGATTCCTTTAAACATCCACGTATGATCGATATGGACTTGGTTGATGCGCAGCAGGCAAGACGGATTTTAGATCGTCTCGTTGGATATAAAATCAGCCCGATTTTATGGAAGAAAGTCAAAAAGGGTTTAAGCGCCGGTCGTGTTCAATCAGTTGCACTCCGCCTGATTATTGACCGCGAGAATGAAATTAATGAATTCAAACCAGAAGAATACTGGACAATTGATGGCACCTTCCTAAAAGGGAAAGAAAGTTTTGAAGCGAGTTTCTTTGGCGTAAATGGCAAAAAACATCCGCTAAAAACAAAAGAAGATGTAAAAGAAATCCTTGCGAAATTAAAAGGAAGCAAGTTTTCTGTTGAAAAAGTGACGAAAAAAGAACGTAAACGCAACCCAGCTGTTCCGTTTACAACATCTACCTTACAACAAGAGGCAGCGAGAAAACTAAACTTCCGTGCGAAGAAAACGATGATGATTGCACAGCAATTATATGAAGGAATTGATCTTGGTAAAGAAGGTACAGTAGGTCTCATTACATATATGAGAACGGACTCAACACGTATTTCCAATACGGCAATTGAAGAAGTATCTGCTTTCATTGATCAAACGTACGGCAAGAATTTCTTGAATACAACAAAACGTACTGCCAAAAAGAACGAAAATGCACAGGATGCTCACGAAGCCATCCGTCCGACTTCTACGCTAAGAAAACCAGCAGATGTCAAACACGTGCTAAGTAGAGATCAGCTTCGTCTTTATAAATTGATTTGGGAACGTTTTGTGGCAAGCCAAATGGCACCAGCTGTTCTTGATACAATGAGTGTGGATCTTGAAAATAACGGGCTTACTTTCCGTGCAAATGGAAGTAAGGTGAAATTCCCTGGATTTATGAAAGTATATGTTGAAGGGAAGGACGACCAGTTAGAAGAAAAGGACAAAATGCTTCCTGATCTGAAAGAGGGGGATACCGTTCTTTCAAAAGATATTGAACCAGAGCAGCACTTCACGCAGCCGCCTCCACGTTACACTGAGGCAAGACTTGTCAAAACCCTTGAAGAGCTAGGTATCGGCCGCCCATCGACGTATGCACCAACATTAGATACCATTCAAAAGCGCGGCTACGTGGCACTTGATAACAAACGGTTTATTCCAACAGAGCTTGGAGAGATTGTGCTCAACTTAATTATTGAATTCTTCCCTGAAATCATTAACGTAGAATTTACTGCGAAAATGGAAAAAGAACTTGATAGCGTTGAAGAAGGTACGATTGAATGGGTACGCATTATCGACAGTTTCTATCAAGATTTTGCAAAAAGGGTAGAAAAAGCAGAAGCAGAGATGCAGGAAGTTGAGATCGAGCCTGAATACGCCGGAGTTGATTGCGAAGAGTGTGGTCATCCAATGGTGTACAAAATGGGGAGATACGGTAAGTTCATGGCATGCTCTAATTTCCCTGACTGCCGTAACACAAAACCAATTGTCAAAGATATTGGTGTCAAATGCCCGACTTGTCACGAAGGAAATATCGTTGAACGGAAATCTAAGAAGCGCCGCATTTTTTACGGTTGCGATCGTTTTCCAGAGTGTGAATTCGTCTCTTGGGACAAACCAATTGAAAGAAAGTGTCCAAAATGCGAAAATATGCTTGTAGAGAAAAAGCTGAAAAAAGGCATTCAAGTTCAATGTGTGAACTGTGATTATAAAGAGGAACAACAAAAATAGCGGTGAGCAGCCTTGTTCACCTGCTTTTTTATGTCATTAAATAGAACTTACGAAATAGGAGAGTTGTACAATGAGTCAATTTGTAAATGTGATCGGAGCAGGTTTAGCAGGAAGTGAAGCGGCATGGCAAATTGCCAAGCGCGGAATTAAAGTCCATCTGTATGAAATGAGACCTGTCAAACAAACACCAGCTCACCACACTGATAAATTTGCGGAGCTCGTATGCAGTAACTCATTGCGTGCGAATGCTTTAACGAACGCAGTCGGTGTTTTAAAGGAAGAAATGCGTCATTTAGATTCAGCAATCATCGCAGCAGCAGATGAAAGCTCGGTTCCTGCTGGTGGAGCGCTTGCAGTAGATCGTCATGAATTTGCAGCTAACGTCACAGACCGTGTGAAAAATCACCCGAATGTGACCGTCTTTCAAGAAGAAGTGCAAAGCATTCCAGAAGGTCCGACGATTATCGCAACGGGTCCTCTTACATCAGAAGCACTTTCAAAAGAATTGAAATCTTTAACAGGTGAAGAGTATTTATATTTCTACGATGCAGCAGCGCCGATCCTCGAGAAAGACAGCATCGATATGGATAAAGTGTACTTGAAATCACGTTATGATAAAGGGGAAGCGGCTTATTTAAACTGTCCGATGACAGAAGAAGAATTCGATCGTTTTTATGAGGCGCTCATTTCGGCTGAAACTGTGCCGTTAAAAGAGTTTGAAAAAGAAATCTTCTTCGAAGGCTGTATGCCCATTGAAGTCATGGCCAAAAGAGGGAAAAAAACCATGCTCTTTGGACCGATGAAACCAGTTGGACTTGAAGATCCGAAAACAGGAAAAAGACCTTACGCTGTTGTTCAATTAAGACAGGATGATGCAGCAGGTACTTTATATAATATTGTTGGTTTCCAAACACATCTGAAGTGGGGCGATCAAAAGGAAGTATTTCGTTTGATCCCAGGTCTTGAAGAGGCAGAGATTGTTCGTTATGGTGTGATGCACCGTAATACATTTATTAACTCGCCAAGCCTTCTAAAACCGACGTATCAATTTAAAAATAGAGACGACTTATTCTTTGCCGGACAAATGACTGGTGTTGAAGGATATGTTGAGTCCGCGGCTTCAGGACTAGTGGCTGGAATCAACGCAGCTCGTTTTGTTAAAGGAGAAGAGCTTGTGACACTTCCAGAAGAAACAGCGATTGGCAGTATGGCTTACTACATCACATCAACAAACAAGAAAAGCTTCCAGCCGATGAATGCAAACTTTGGCTTGCTGAAAGATCTTGGCGTTCGAATTAAAAACAAACAAGAGCGCTATGCAGAGTACGCTAAACGCGCAATCGAAACTATTCAAACTATTTCGAAATCTCTGTAGTAAAACATTGCACGGGAAGCAAGATATGTGATACCATTTAAAAGCCTTAAAGAGGTGTAAAAATGACAGATAAACAGCGTCTTGTCCACTTATTCATTGAATATTTGCAGATTGAAAAGAACTATTCAGCTTTAACGATCTCAGGTTATACTGAGGCGATTGAAGAGTTTGTCAGATTTATGAACATTCAAGGAATAGACGGTTTTGAAGAGGTATCCTATCAAGATACGAGAATTTATTTAACAGAAGCTTATGAAAAAGGCCTTACAAGAAGAACGATTAGTAAGAAAGTCTCTGCACTTCGCAGCTTTTATAAATTTTTATTAAGAGAACAGCTTGTGAAAGAAAATCCTTTTTTACTCGTTAGCTTACCAAAGCAGGATAAGCGAATTCCTTCATTTTTGTATGAAGAGGAACTAAAAGAGCTATTTACAGTTTCTGATGTAAATACACCGCTTGGTCAAAGAAATCAAGCCATTTTAGAACTTCTTTATGCAACAGGTATGAGGGTTAGTGAGTTATGTTCATTAAAAGAATCTGATCTTGATTTATCGATGGATACAGTGCTTGTTCATGGGAAAGGCAGCAAACAGCGGTATGTACCTTTCGGCTCTTATGCACATGAAGCGCTCTCCACATATTTAGAGGATGGAAGGCAGAAGCTGAAAGTGAAGGGAAAGGATCGTGCTGATTCACATGTGTTTTTGAATCAGCGCGGAGCTCCTCTTACAGACAGAGGCGTTCGATTCATTCTCACTGAATTAATGAAAAAGGCATCTGGCACATTACATATCCATCCTCACATGTTAAGGCACACCTTTGCTACGCATCTTTTAAACGAGGGAGCGGATTTAAGAAGTGTTCAAGAACTTCTCGGTCACTCAAATTTATCATCAACACAGGTGTACACGCATGTATCAAAAGATTCTTTAAGAAAAACGTACATGTCTCATCACCCAAGGGCTTTTAAACGATCCTAAAAGGAGGTTTTTTCATGTCATCATTTCATGCAACCACAATCTTTGCCGTTCAACATAAAGGGAAAAGTGCGATGGCTGGGGACGGTCAAGTCACTTTTGGGCAGGCTGTCGTCATGAAACACACAGCAAAAAAAGTGCGCCGTCTTTTCGGAGGCAAAGTACTCGCAGGTTTTGCTGGTTCAGTTGCAGATGCATTTACACTCTTTGAGAAGTTTGAAACGAAGCTTGAAGAATACGGTGGTAACCTAAAACGAGCAGCTGTAGAACTGGCGAAAGAATGGCGAAGTGACAAGATGCTCAGACAGCTTGAGGCCATGCTGATCGTCATGAATAAAGAAAGCATCCTGCTCGTATCTGGAACAGGAGAGGTCATCGAGCCAGACGATGGCATTTTGGCTATCGGGTCAGGCGGTAACTACGCGCTTAGCGCCGGGAGAGCACTCAAAAAACATGCAGGTGACCATCTCTCAGCTCGAGAGATTGCAAAGGCGGCTCTTGAAACGGCCGGAGAAATCTGTGTCTACACGAACGATCAAATCACTTTAGAAGAGCTTGAATAGAAAGGACATGAGACGTATGGAGAAAAAGCCGTTCACCCCAAGAGAGATAGTTGAAAAGCTCGATCAGTACATTATTGGTCAGCTTGATGCGAAAAAAGCAGTGGCGGTGGCTTTAAGAAACCGTTACAGAAGAAGTCTTTTACATGATAAGCTAAAGGATGAAGTCGTTCCTAAAAACATCTTAATGATTGGTCCGACAGGTGTGGGGAAAACAGAAATTGCCCGCAGAATTGCAAGGATTTCTGGTGCACCTTTCATTAAAGTGGAAGCGACGAAGTTTACTGAAGTTGGATATGTCGGACGTGACGTAGAATCAATGGTCAGAGATTTAGTGGAAACAGCAATCAGACTAGTCAAAGAAGAAAAAATGAAGGATGTTCAAGAAGAAGCGGAAAAACAAGCAAACAAACGGCTTGTTCATCTACTTGTTCCTGGAAAGAAAAAAAGTCAGTCTGTGAAAAATCCTTTTGAGATGCTGTTTGGTGGTTCTGATGCTGATGAAAGTGATCGAGATCACTCAAGTGAAGAAGTAGAGCTTGAGTCGACGAGAAAACGCATTGCGCACCAGCTGGCGATGGGTGAACTTGAAGACCATTACGTCACGATTGAAGTTGAAGAGCAGCAGCCTTCCATGTTTGATATGCTTCAAGGCTCGGGTATGGAGCAAATGGGTATGAACATGCAGGATGCGCTTAGCAATCTCATGCCTAAAAAGAAAAAACGCAGAAAGCTGACCGTCAGAGAAGCGAGAAAAGCGTTAACTGCTGAGGAAGCTTCAAAACTGATTGATATGGATGAAGTCGGTCAGGAAGCCGTGCAAAAAGCAGAGCAGCAAGGAATCATCTTTATCGATGAAATCGATAAAATTGCCAAAAGCGGTGGTGCATCGTCTGCAGATGTTTCTCGTGAAGGGGTTCAACGTGATATTTTACCGATTGTAGAAGGTTCCACTGTGATGACGAAGTATGGGGCTGTGAAAACAGATCATGTTCTATTTGTAGCAGCAGGCGCTTTTCATATGGCGAAACCCTCGGATTTGATTCCAGAGCTTCAAGGGCGCTTCCCAATCCGTGTAGAATTAGATAAATTAAGTATAGAAGACTTTGTGAAAATCTTAACGGAACCAGATAACGCGTTATTAAAGCAATATAAGGCTTTACTTGAAACAGAAGGTATATCTCTTGAATTTTCTGACGATGCTATTCATAAGATTGCCGAAGTGGCTTATCACGTCAATCAGGAGACGGATAACATCGGTGCAAGAAGGCTTCACACCATACTTGAGAAGCTGCTAGAAGAGCTCTCATTTGAGGCGCCTGATATTACAATGGAAACAGTGACCATTACCCCTCAGTATGTAGAAGAGAAGCTAGGAAAGATTGCAAATAACAAAGACTTAAGTCAATTTATACTTTAACAAATGAATAAAGTAATCTAGGAGGATCATTATTATGGCGTTACTACAAAAAACAAGGATTATTAACTCGATGCTGCAAGATGCAGCGGGGAAACCGGTTAATTTTAAAGAAATGGCAGAAACACTGAGAGATGTCATTGATTCAAACATTTTCGTATTAAGCAGAAGAGGGAAGCTTCTTGGCTACTCCATTAACCAGCAGATTGAAAATGCACGTATGAAAAAAATGCTGGAAGATCGTCAGTTCCCTGAAGAATATACAAAAAGCTTATTCAATGTCCCTGAAACATCTTCAAACCTTGACATCAACAGTGAGTACACAGCTTTCCCGATTGAGAACCGTGATTTATTCCAATCAGGTTTGACAACGATTGTGCCAATCATCGGAGGCGGAGACCGCTTAGGGACGTTAATCCTTTCTCGTTTGCAAGATACATTCACAGATGATGATTTAATTCTTGCTGAATACGGCGCAACAGTTGTTGGAATGGAGATTCTTCGCGAGAAAGCGGAAGAAATTGAAGAAGAAGCAAGAAGTAAAGCGGTTGTTCAAATGGCGATCAGCTCTCTTTCATATAGTGAGCTTGAAGCGATTGAGCATATCTTTGAAGAACTTGATGGAAACGAAGGGCTGCTTGTGGCAAGCAAGATTGCTGACCGTGTAGGAATCACTCGTTCAGTGATCGTAAACGCACTTCGTAAATTAGAAAGTGCAGGCGTTATTGAATCTCGTTCTCTTGGAATGAAGGGAACATACATCAAAGTATTAAACAACAAATTTTTAATTGAACTTGAAAATTTAAAATCTCACTAATCAAAAAACCCTTTTCGGCCGAAATAAACGCTGAAAAGGGTTTTTTTGTATAAAAAAAGAGGATTTGTCCGAAAAATGACACTCTTTTTTCCAAGAAACCCCTTACAATTCTGTAGTGCTTTGAATCTAGGTCTTTATACCTATTCGTAAAATAGATATATATTACGAGTTTTTTTTACAATTACATCATAGACTTTAATCCTATTATTTCTTACAATGAACATATGGTTTTACAAATCTCGACATGATTAAATGGAATGAAATACATATGATTGGAGGTATATGGTTTTGGATATATTTTCTGGAACGATAAGCAACCTTGAGAATGCCTTGGGCAGAGCGAATGTTAAGCAAAAAGTCATAAGCAATAATATCGCGAATATAGACACACCGAACTACAAGTCTAAAAAAGTTGCATTCCACGACATGCTAAATGATGCGTCAATCAAATTAGATGCTAAAAAAACATACCAAGGCCACATTGATTTTTCTAAAACAGGGTCTAATTATTCAGTTGTTTCGAGTAACCGTACTTCTTATCAAGAAAACGGAAATAATGTCGATATTGATCAAGAGATGAGTGAACTCGCTAAAAACCAAATTCAGTATAATGCGTTGGTTGAAAGAATGAGCGGAAAGTTCAATTCTCTTAAAACAGTTTTGACAGGAGGTAAGTGATGTCAATTTTTTCAGGCGTTAACGCTTCGGCCTCAGCATTAACAGCACAGAGGCTCAGAATGGACGTTGTATCCTCGAACCTTGCGAATATGGATACAACAAGAGCTAAACAGGTTGATGGCGAGTGGGAGCCTTATAGACGCAAGCTCGTCACATTACAGCCGTCAGGTGAATCATTTTCATCTATATTGAACTCAAGCATGAATTCGAGCGGCAAATTAGGAAACGGCGTCAAAGTAACGAAAATTACTGAAGACGAAACTCCATTCAACCTTCAATATGATCCTACAAATCCCGATGCCAATGAAAATGGATATGTTCAAACACCAAACGTTGATCCATTAAAGGAAATGGTTGATCTCATCAGCAGCTCAAGATCATATGAAGCAAACGTGACTGCGCTGAATGCGAATAAAAGCATGCTGATGAAAGCTTTAGAAATAGGAAAGTAAGGTGAAAAGAATTGGTTAACGCAATATCTCCTTTCCAGCTTCAAACCGCTCAGCAAGCAAGTGAATTGACGAATGCATCGTCTGTGCAGGCGGCTGCACCTAAAAGTCAAACGAATTTCTCTGATGTGCTGAAGAATTCCATTGAGGCATTAAATCAATCACAGCTGAAATCAGACCAGTATACGAATGCTCTCGCACAAGGGAAAGATGTCAATCTCGATGAAGTCATGATTGCTTCACAAAAAGCGAGTGTGACACTCACAGCTGCAACCGAGTTTCGGAATAAAGCAGTCGAAGCGTACCAAGAGATTATGAGAATGCAGATGTAGGAGGTGCTGGTGGACAAAAAATAGACTGAATGGAATGACCGGGGGTTAAGATGAATCGTACTTTAATGCAATTAAGAACAAAAACAGTTGAGTTTTGGCGAAATCGATCAAAATTACAAAAAATACTCATGATTGGCGGCGTAGCTGCCCTAGCAATCATTATTACGGTTGTTAGCATCTTTGCTTCTTCTGAAAAAATGGTTCCGTTGTTTAGAGATTTGTCTGAGGCAGAAGCAGGACAAATCAAACAGGAACTGGATGGCAAAAACGTTAAATCGGAACTTGCAAATAACGGAACGACGATTTTAGTTCCAGAAAAGCAAGCAGACACTTTAAAAGTCACACTCGCATCAGAAGGACTTCCTAAAACGGGGAATATTGACTACTCCTTCTTTGCGAACAATTCCGGCTTCGGTTTAACAGATAATGAATTTGATGTTCTGAAAGTAGACGCAACTCAGACAGAACTATCCAATCTGATCAACACGATTGATGGGATTAAAGATTCAAAGGTTATGATTAACCTGCCAAAAGATTCCGTTTTTGTTGGAGAAGAGCAAAGTAATGCATCAGCATCAATTGTGCTGCAAGTTCAACCAGGCTACACGCTTACTCAGCAACAAGTAAAAGGCCTTTATCATCTTATTTCAAAAAGTGTGCCGAATTTAAAAACAGAAAACATTGTCATTATGGACCAAGATTCCAACTACTATGACTTAAACAGCAGCTCAGATTCCTATGCAAGTGGAATGGATGCACAGCAGCAGAAAAAAGAGGAGATTGAAAAGAATCTTCAACGAAAAATTCAACAGCTGCTTGGAACGATGATGGGTCAAGAGAAAGTTGCCGTATCGGTCACTACAGACATTGATTTTACTGAAGAAAAAAGAAAAGAAGATCTTGTCGAACCAGTTGATCAAGAAAACATGCAAGGAATTGCTGTCAGCGCTGAAAAGATTGCTGAAACTTATTCAGGTAATGGCGCAGCAGCTGGAGGCACCGCTGGAACAGGTGACGATGATGTCACAAATTATCAAGGTGCCGATGGAACGAATGGAAGCGGAGATTACGAAAAGAGCGAAGATCGTATCAATTATGAAGTCAACCGCATTCATAAAGATATCAAAGAAAGTCCTTATAAAATCAGAGACGTTGGCATTCAGGCACTGGTTGAACCACCTACTGCAAACGATCCGACCTCATTAACTGCTGAAAGGCAGGATGATATCAAAAAAATTCTTTCAACCATCATCAGTACATCGATTGATAAAGAATACACAAACGGTCAAGCGCTCACTCAAGCAGACTTAGATAACAAAATCGTTTTATCTGTATCAAAATTAGACGGTAAACAGCAAACGGCAGCAGAAAACCCTTCAAACAATATTCCGATTTGGGTTTATATTGTTGGCGGTGTGCTACTACTTGCCATTATCGCTCTCATTATCCTTCTCGTACGTAAGCGAAGAAAAGATGAGGAAGAAGAGTTTGAGTTTGATGAACGTACACCAATTCATGTTCCTGATATCGATACTGAGCCAGAAACAGAAGAAATGGTGAGAAAAAATCAGCTTGAAAAAATGGCAAAAGATAAACCAGAAGACTTTGCTAAATTGCTACGCAGCTGGCTGTCCGAGGATTAGGAGGAATACACATGTCGAGAAAAGATCCAAATCGACTAACAGGCAGACAAAAAGCAGCAATCCTAATGATTTCCTTAGGGCTAGACGTGTCAGCATCTGTATACAAACATCTGTCTGAAGACGAAATAGAAAAATTAACATTAGAAATTTCCAATGTAAGAAGTGTAGATACTGCTAAAAAAGATGAGATCATCGAAGAATTTCACAGCATTGCCATCGCGCAGGACTACATATCACAAGGCGGTCTGATGTACGCAAGACAAGTGCTTGAAAAAGCGCTTGGTGAGGACAAAGCGGACAGCATCTTAAATCGCTTAACATCCTCACTTCAAGTGAAACCATTTGATTTTGCTAGAAAGGCTGACCCAGAGCAAATTTTAAACTTTATCCAGCATGAGCATCCACAAACCATTGCGCTCATTCTTTCCTACCTAGATCCGGTACAGGCTGGACAGATTTTATCTGAGTTAGGCGAGGAAGTACAAACCGAGGTTGCAAGAAGAATTGCTTTAATGGACCGCACATCTCCAGAGATCATCAATGAGGTGGAACGTATTCTTGAACAAAAGCTGTCTTCAACCTTTACGCAAGATTATACCCAAACGGGCGGAGTCGAAGCGGTAGTCGAAGTCCTGAATGGTGTAGACCGTGCAACGGAGAAAACCATTTTAGATACACTGGAAATTCAAGATCCTGAGCTTGCTGATGAAATTAAGAAACGTATGTTTGTCTTTGAAGACATTGTCACTCTTGATAGCAGAGCCATTCAGCGCGTGATTCGAGATGTTGAAAATGACGATTTACTGCTTTCACTCAAAGTGGCAAGCGAAGAAGTCAAAGAAATTGTCTTCCGCAACATGTCGCAACGTATGGTCGAAACGTTCAAAGAAGAAATGGAGTTTATGGGACCTGTCCGGCTTAGAGATGTCGAGGAAGCACAGACTCGTATTGTCAGTATCGTAAGACGACTTGAAGAGGCTGGAGAAATCGTCATAGCTCGAGGTGGAGGAGACGATATCATTGTCTAGGATTATCAAACATGAAACATCTGTTATTCCTGAACAAGGCCGTCAAACCATTCCCTTACAGCAAGTGGAATTCAAAAGAGAACATCACGAAGAAGAGCTTGTCAACGAGACAGAAGCATCTCAGCTTGTATTAAGTGATGCACAAGATGAAGCAAGCCGTATTTTAGAAAAAGCAAATCGTGAGCTGGAACAAACAATGGCTGAAATCAATCAGCGGCGAGCTGATTTTGAAGCAGAAAGAGTACAGCTCATTGAAGAAGCAAAACAAACAGGATATCAAGATGGTTTTCAAAAGGGCGAAGCAGATGCGAATTTACAGTATCAATCGATTCTTGATCAAGCGAATGACATTGTCAGCCTTGCAAAGCAGGACTATGAAGCAAAAATCGAAAGCTCTGCTGAAGAAATTGTCGAACTTGCGTTTGAGCTCGCTAAACGAGTATGGAATGCAGTTGAGGACACAAAAGAACAATTTTTAACGCTAGTGAAGCAGGTCATTTCAGAAGTGAAAGAATATGACGATATTTCCATCTATGTCGACCCTGCACATTACGAGCATGTGATGGAATATAAAGATGAATTAAATAGAATCCTTCAAAAGAATACACATCTTGCCATTTACTCGGATGAAAAAGCACCAAAAGGTACTTGTTACGTCGAAACAAGCTTTGGAAAAGTGGAAGCGAGTGTTGATACCCAAATGAATCAGTTAAAAGAAAAGTTATTAGAAGTCATTGATTCAGGTGATCACAAATGAACATAGATGTGCTAAAAGAAACGATTGAAACTGCCGATCCTTATAAACGTTTTGGTAAAGTCAATCGAGTTGTTGGACTGATGATCGAGTCCAAGGGGCCAGAAAGCTCAATCGGTGATGTATGTCTGATTCACAAAAAAGGGAGCAAGAATCATCCGATCAAAGCAGAAGTCGTTGGCTTTAAAGATGAAAACATTTTGCTCATGCCCTACGTAGAAGCCTCTAACATCTCACCAGGCAGTCTTGTTGAAGCAACAGGTGAGTCGTTAAAGGTCAAAGTAGGAACTGGTTTAATCGGGCAGGTTGTTGATGCCTTCGGTGATCCACTGGACGGCAGCATGCTTCCTAAAGGACTTGCACCTGTCTCAACAGAACAATCTCCTCCAAACCCGATGGACAGACCGCCTATTCGTGAAAAAATGGGCGTTGGTGTCAGAGTGATTGACAGCTTGCTCACAGTCGGCACTGGTCAAAGAATTGGCATATTCGCGGGAAGCGGTGTTGGTAAAAGTACCTTGATGGGGATGATTGCCAAGCAGACAGAAGCGGATCTCAATGTCATTGCACTTGTTGGAGAGCGTGGACGTGAAGTTCGCGAGTTTATCGAAAAAGATTTAGGAGCTGAAGGACTGAAGCGTTCGATTGTTGTTGTCGCAACTTCAGATCAGCCCGCACTGACAAGATTAAAAGCAGCCTATACTGCAACGGCCATTGCTGAATATTTCAGAGACAGAGGCAAAAATGTCATGTTTATGATGGATTCTGTCACAAGGGTCGCCATGGCACAGCGAGAAATAGGACTTGCAACAGGCGAACCGCCAACAACAAAAGGATATACGCCTTCAGTGTTCGCTATACTGCCAAAATTGTTAGAACGAACTGGTACAAATCAACTTGGTTCCATCACAGCGTTTTACACAGTGCTTGTTGATGGTGACGATATGAATGAGCCGATCGCTGATACAGTGCGGGGGATTTTAGATGGCCACATAGTACTTGATCGTGCACTGGCCAACAAAGGACAGTTTCCAGCTGTCAATATTCTGAAAAGTATCAGTCGTGTCATGAGTAATATCGCAAGTCATGATCACAAGGAAGCGGCTAACCGGTTCCGCCAGCTTTTATCCACATATCAAAACGCTGAAGACCTCATTAACATTGGAGCATATAAAAAAGGCTCCTCTAAAGATATTGATGAGGCCATGCAAGCTTACCCACAACTGATTTCATTTTTGAAGCAGGACGTTGAAGAGGCTGTATCGATTGAAGACAGCGTGAGGATATTGCTCAGTTTGATGAATAGAGAGGATTGACAAAAACAGTGAGATATCAATACAAATTTCAAAAGCTCTTAGAATTGAAAGAAAGTGAAAAAGACAAATCACTCGCAGCGTATCAACAATCCGTTTCGGCATTTGAGCAAGCCGCTGAAAAACTCTATGAAAATATGAGTAAAAAAGAGCTAATGGAAAAGAGCAAAGAAGAAAAGCTGAGAAGTGGGATGAGTGTTCAAGAAATGCGTCATTACCAACAATTTGTGACGAACTTAGATAACACCATTCATCATTATCAGCAGCTTGTGATCATGAAACGCCATCAAATGAATGAAAAGCAATCTGATTTAACTGAAAAAAATATTGAGTTTAAAAAGTTTGAAAAAATGAAAGAAAAGCAATTTGAAAAGTTCTCCCTTGAACATAAGGCAATTGAAATGAAAGAAATGGATGATATCTCTATCAGCCAATTCATGTTTCAAGGACATTAGGAGTCGAGATGAATGCCTAAGAAGGAAAAAACAAAGGAATCAAGCGGCGGCGGTAAATTTCAATGGATCTTGTTTATTGTCATTATCCCATTGGTTGTGCTTGTGATTGTAACGGGCACAATCCTTTATATGGCAGGTTATGATCTAAAGAAACCGCTCCAAAACATTCCGGGGATTAGCAGCTTGGTTGGATCAGATGACACATCAAAAACGTCATCTTCAAATAACGATCAACGTGATACAGAGTTGAAAGCGTTGAAAAAGACGATTAAAGAACAAGAGAATGAACTTGAAATTGCTCAAAAAGACTTGAAGACAAGTGATGAAGAGATTAAACGATTGAATCAAAAAATCAATTCACTTGAAAAAACATCTGATAAAGAGAACACGTCAGCAAGTGACAGTTCATCAAACAGTACATCATCAAGTAATAACGCATCAGGATCTTCCTCTGATTCGTCAGCATCTTCTAATCAGCAATCAAAAGGAAAGGTCGCCAGCATTTATGAAAGCATGGATGCAGGGAAATCTGCCAAAATTCTATCAGAGCTAAGTGATAAAGAAGCTTTGAAGATCCTTGAAGAGCTGAGTAAAAATAAGCTGACGGACATATTAGCAAAACTGACACCTCAGAAGGCAGCAACGTTCACGAAGGAGCTTGCCAAAAAAGAAGAAAGTGAAAATGGAGGTGGACAATAAGTGAAGCTATTGGACATTGGAGCTTTACAGCAATCTTCCCAAGGTCTCTCGGGACTAAAGGGAGAGGGGGCAGTATCTGCTCGCGGCCTGTTTAAACAATTGTTAAATGGCGCAGGTATTCAAAGTGGTCCAGCTATTTCTCAGCCGGCGGAAACCAATCTATCCATGAATGATGCGATGCAAATCATTGAAAAATGGATGCAATCACCTGAAGAAGGAATAGATGGAGATCTTCTTGCGGCACTTCAGGCGCTGCAAGGTCAAAAGCTTGAAGGGGCTGACTTAAAGTCACTTGAAGAGCTATTTCAAAAGATGGAATCGGTTATCTATGGCGATCAGGATGAGAAGCCAGTTGCTGAACATAGTGAACAGCTCATACAAGTCCACTTTTTCTTATATCAAATACTGAATCAGCAGCCGGTGAGCTTTGATGCAAAACTTGTACAGGATATTCAAGCAAAAGGTGAAGATTTCATCAAGTTTCTAACGAAAAACGGAGCAGATGAAAAGCTCATTCAACAAGTAAAAGAGCAGTTCTTCTCGCAAGGATCGGCACCTAAGCTGAATAATATGTCGCAAAGCGAGCTGAAACACTTTAATCAGTTAATCGATCATATGATGGCGAATGCGAAAGGGTCAGATAAAGAGTGGAAAATTTCCTTAGGAGAGTTAAAAGAAATGGTTGCTCCGAGGCAAGAATCTTCCTTCTCATCTCCAGCAAAAGGTGCTGCCTCACTTGAATGGCTTATGAAAAAAGAAGTCACCAAAGGTCAAGGCACTACGGCACCTGCTTCTGAAAAAACAATCACCCATACGCTGCTTCCAGGGCATAAACAGTTCTTCCAACTGCAATCAGCTGCTCCTGTGCAGCAGACGCAAACAACTGACGAAAAGCCAGGCACGGTTGATCAGCAGATTTTAAATACGTGGAAACAAATGAAGTTCACACCATTTGGCAATTCAAGCGGACGGTTTACCGTACGATTAAATCCAGAAAATCTAGGGTTTATTACCATCCAGCTAACGAAACAAAACGGAATGTATGCGAGTAAAATTACAGCTTCAACGCAAGCAGCAAAAGAGCTGCTCGAGCATCATCTGCCGCAGCTCAAGCAGGCGCTACCGAATATGTCGGTTCAAGTTGACCGTTTCCATATACCGCTTCAGTCAAATGATCAGCCGTCTTTTGGACAATTTAATGAGGAAGGCAAGCAGCAGCCATCAAAAGGACAAAGTTTCCAGCAGCCTGATGAACAGGAAGCTGAATTCCAAGATGTACTGGATGCGCTTGTTGGATCAGAAGAAGAAGAGGAGGAGATCTAATGGCAACTGTTGATGCGACGAATAGAACAGCCGCACAAGCGGACACTTCTTCAAACGCAGCAAAGAAAACAGATACACTTGGCCGAGATCAGTTCTTGAAAATCTTGCTTACGCAGCTTCAAAACCAAGATCCGACAAACCCGATTGATGACCGTGAGTTTGTCACACAGCTTGCAACATTTTCTTCTTTAGAACAGCAAATGAATATGAACGAATCTATCACTCAAATGAATCAGATCATGTCTACATTCGTTGCACACCAAGATCCATTTACGACATATGTAGGCTGGATTGGTAAAGAAGTAGAGGGTAAACAAGATGATAAAGACATATCTGGCATTGTGAAGTCTGTGAAAAACATAAACAATGAATACTTCCTATATTTAGAAGATGGAACGAAAATCAGCCCTTGGGACGTTACAACTGTTGGAGAAAAATCGTAAGCAAATCGAGGAGGAAAATAAATGTTACGCTCACTTTACTCAGGAATTAGCGGAATGAAAAACTTCCAAACAAAATTAGATGTTGTAGCCAATAACGTAGCCAACGTCAATACACACGGATACAAAAAAAGCCGTATCACGTTTAAAGATATGGTCAGTCAAACCATTGCAAGTTCTGGTGGACCGACGAATAACTCTGGTTCAATCAACTCAAAACAAGTTGGATTAGGATCAGCTTTATCTTCTATTGATAAAATCATGACATCAGGTTCTTCTCAAAATACAGACGAACCATATGATTTCTATATTAATGGAGATGGATTTTTCCGTATTGAAAAGCAAGGTGAAATCCTATTTACAAGAACAGGGAACTTCAAACCTGATTCAAATGGGGATCTGATAACATCTGATGGAAACTATCTTCTTGGGATGGATGGGCAAAGAATCAACATTCCACGAGACAATGTGTCAAGTGTTAGTGTTGGGCCAGATGGGACCGTTTCTGTAGTTGAGAACAACGTTTCTCGTACTGTTGGACAAGTATCACTTGTGTCTTTCAGTAATGCAGGAGGACTAGATAAAGTTGGGGATAACTTATATCGCCAAACACTCAGTTCCGGTGCACCAAGTAATGCCATGGCTCCTGGAACTCAAGGAACAGGTGAACTTCAAACAGGTAAACTTGAAATGTCAAACGTTGATTTAACAGACGAGTTTACAGAAATGATTATCGCACAGCGTGGATTCCAATCGAATGCAAAGACGATCACAACATCTGATGAAATTCTGCAAGAACTTGTGAATCTGAAACGATAGGAGGTAGGGGGAGCGGTTTATCGCTTCTCTGCTTAATATGATTGAAGTGACAAGATTAAATGGCAAAGGATTTATGCTCAACGCTCTCCATATCGAGCAAATCGAAAGCTTTCCAGACACGACCATTACACTCGCCAATGGAAAGAAATTCGTTGTGAAAGAAGATGAAGAGCAGCTTCAGGAGAAAATCATTTCTTTCTATAGAAAAATCCAAGTCATTTCATTGAATCAAGGAATAGAGGAGTTTGAATGAAGAAGAAATTAGTCGTAGTAATGCTAATCATGATTATTGCTATCGTCGGAATTGGAGCAGGTATTGTCTTTCTGGTGAATGGGTCAGACGAAGCAAAAGCAGAAAAAGAGCCAACAGCAGATGAAGTCGTAAAAGCTTCTGTTGAAATTCCTGAGATTGTGACCAATTTAAAATCTGAAGGAAATGCGGTTAAACTTGTACTAAATATTGAAACAGATTCAGAAAAAGCCAAAGAAGAGCTTGAAAAAAGAAGCTTCCAAGTGAAAGATGCTGTGATCGATATTTTATCAGACACGAATGCAGATGAACTTGATGGCAAAAAAGGCAGAGAACATTTTAAAACACAGGTCAAAAACAAAGTGAATAACTATTTGCAAGATGGCAAGGTGAAAGAAGTTTATATAACCTCCTTTAATCTGCAATAGAGGCGATTAATTGACACGATGGAGGTGAAGA
This sequence comes from Bacillus sp. Leaf49, assembly GCF_001426125.1. NCBI lineage: Bacteria > Bacillati > Bacillota > Bacilli > Caryophanales > Bacillaceae > Bacillus > Bacillus sp. Leaf49. Next base: position 532,891 of record NZ_LMRK01000020.1, read on the forward strand.
AATGTCAGGAGAAGTGCTTTCCCAGAATGAGATCGACGCATTATTATCCGCCATATCAACAGGCGAAATGGATGCAGAAGAGCTGAAAAAAGAAGAAACGACGAAAAAAGTGAAAGTGTATGACTTTAAACGTGCACTGCGCTTTTCAAAAGACCAGATTCGAAGTTTAACAAGAATTCATGATAACTTCGCTAGACTGCTTACCACACACTTTTCAGCGCAGCTAAGATCATATATTCAAATTTCTGTCAGCTCGGTTGACCAAGTGCCATATGAAGAATTTATTCGTTCGATTCCTAATATGACATTATTAAACTTATTTTACGTCAGTCCGCTTGAAGGAAGAATCATGCTTGAAGTGAACCCAACGATTGGCTATGCCATGATGGATAGGCTGATGGGTGGGATTGGCATTAGTCATAATAAGACAGAATCACTGACAGAAATCGAAACAAAGATTATCTCAAACATGTTTGAGGGAGCTTTGGAAAACTACAGAGAAGCGTGGCAGTCCATAACCGACATCGAGCCAGAAATGGCAGATTTCGAGGTAAATCCCCAGTTTGTTCAAATGGTGTCACCAAACGAAACAGTTGTCGTCATTTCTCTTAATACACAAATTGGTGAGGTAAGCGGGGTTATTAATCTCTGTATTCCTCACGTAGTATTAGAGCCTATTATTCCGAAGCTGTCTGTACACTACTGGATGCAATCGGAACGAAATGAACCGAAAAAAGAAGAAACAAAGGCCATTGAAAAACGGATTATGACGGCGAAAATACCGGTAGTCGCAGAGCTTGGACAATCGGAAATGACGGTGGAAGAGTTTTTGAATTTGGAAATTGGTGATTGTATTGCCTTGGACAAACCAGTAAATGCGCCTCTTACTGTTATGGTCGGAAATAAACCGAAATTCTTGGGACAGGCCGGCCGCGTGAATCGGAAACAGGCGATTCAAATTCTAGATCACGACATAAGAGGTGAAGAAGATGGAGAATAACGGAAGTAAATTATCACAAGATGAAATCGATGCGCTCCTTAAAGGAGGCAGCAATGACGATATAGAGCCTGATACACTCCTTTCTGCAATGGAACAAGATGCCATTGGGGAAATCGGAAATATATCATTTGGAAGCTCTGCAACAGCACTTTCAACCCTATTAAGTCAAAAAGTGGAGATTACAACTCCAACTGTCACAGTGATTCAAAAAAGCAAGCTGAATGAGGAATTTCCTCATCCGTATGTCGCCATTGAAGTGAATTATACGGAAGGCTTCAGCGCTAGTAACCTGCTTGTCATCCAGCAAACCGATGCGGCAGTCATTGCGGATTTAATGATGGGCGGAGATGGAACAAATGCTGACCCGTCGTTAAGTGAAATTCACTTAAGTGCAGTACAAGAAGCGATGAACCAAATGATGGGTTCAGCAGCGACGTCCATGTCAACAGTCTTTAATAAAAAGATTGATATTTCTCCGCCTCGCGTTGAGTTGCTTGATGTGAAAGAAGGAGAAGGCACAGACCGCATTCCAGCTGAAGAGATGCTTGTCAAAGTGTCCTTTAGATTAACGATAGGTGAACTCATAGATTCAAATATTATGCAGCTTTACCCTATTACGTTTGCGAAAGATTTGATTGCAGAATTAACAGACCCAGCGGAAGAAGAGCCGGTTCAAGAAGCACCTCAGAGTGCACCTGAACCACAGCAGGCTGCTCCGCAAGCACAATCTGCTCCTATGCAGCAATCGGCACCGCCGAAAAGACAGGCGAAGCCAAAGCCGGCAGAACCTGTCAATGTGGCGCCAGTTGAATTTGAGGCATTTAGTGAGCCTCAGCATACAACAAGTCAGCTCGGTAATCTTGATATGCTGATGGATATTCCACTTTCCATTACAGTGGAGCTTGGAAGAACGCAGCGCAGTGTGAAAGAAGTACTTGAACTTTCCGCTGGAAGTATCATTGAACTGGACAAACTTGCAGGTGAGCCAGTCGACATTCTGGTCAACAAACGAATCGTCGCCAAAGGAGAAGTTGTTGTCATTGATGAGAACTTTGGTGTACGTGTGACTGACATTTTAAGTCAGTCTGAAAGACTTTCTAATTTAAAATAAACAAACATATAGGGAGAGAATAAGTAAATGGCTACTAAGGTATTAATCGTAGATGATGCAGCATTCATGAGAATGATGATTAAGGATATTCTTGTAAAAAACGGATTTGATGTAGTAGGAGAAGCAGAAAACGGCGCACAAGCTGTTGAAAAATTTAAAGAAACATCTCCTGATCTAGTCACAATGGATATCACAATGCCAGAAATGGACGGGATCACAGCATTAAAAGAAATTAAACAAATCGATGCTTCTGCAAAAATCATTATGTGCTCAGCGATGGGACAACAATCAATGGTTATTGATGCCATTCAAGCAGGTGCAAAAGACTTTATCGTGAAGCCATTCCAGGCAGACCGTGTACTTGAAGCAATTAATAAAACGTTAGGCTAAAAAAGGGTGTAAGACTTGTTGAAAAAACGTTTGATATGTATAGCAATGATCAGTTTTATGCTTTTCTTGACAGCGCAGCCAGCCTCACTGTTTGCTGAAACAAAAGATCCTGAAAATGGCACAGTGAATGACTGGCTCAAAGATGAGAAAGAAAGCAAAAAGGATACAGAAAAGAAAACCACTGACAATCAAACGAATCCGGCAGAAGAAGTTCCCTCTTCTTCTGTCTCCATTATGGATTTTGTCAAAATGATTGGTGCCTTACTTTTTGTCATCCTGCTCATTTACGGATTGGTGAGATTTGTTGGAAAGCAAAACCGCTTACTCAAGCCATTTCGCTATGTTGAAAATATTGGCGGAACGACGGTTGGTCAAAATCGTTCAGTTCAGCTGATCAAAGTGGGCAAACGAGTATTAGTTGTCGGCGTAGCAGACTCAATCCAGTTGCTAAAAGAAATCGATGATGAACAAGAATGCGAAGCGATTGTGAAACAATACGAAGAAGCGATGGAAAGTAAGACTGACTTACCGAAAATGATGCAAAAATTAACATCGCAAGTGAAGAAACACGATCAGCCGACCACTTCTTCTTTTTCAGCCAATTTAAAGGCGCAGCTAGCCGAATTGAAAAAGACCCAATCAGAAGTCAGAAAGAAAGGCCCGAAACAAAATGAATGAGTTTATCGATTTATTTAATTCCAGTGGCGCAGGGAATATTAGCACATCTGTCCGTCTTCTTTTATTGTTAACTGTATTTTCAGTTGCACCAGGCATTCTTATTTTAATGACCTGTTTTACACGGATTGTGATTGTTCTTTCGTTCGTTAGAACTTCACTTGCAACCAACTCAATGCCGCCAAACCAAGTGCTTGTAGGACTTGCTTTGTTTCTCACATTTTTTATTATGGCACCCACGTTCTCAGAGATTAATAAAGAGGCACTCACGCCGCTTTTAAATGATGATATTACGTTAAATCAGGCCTATGAAAAAGCCGAAGTGCCAATTAAAGAGTTTATGAGCAAACATACGAGACAGAAAGATTTGGCTTTATTTCTTAGTTACGCAAAAATGGATACCCCTGAATCGATTAAAGATATTCCCTTAACGGCGATGGTACCAGCGTTTGCAATTTCAGAATTAAAGACGGCATTTCAAATTGGTTTCATGATCTTTATTCCATTTTTAATTATTGACATGGTGGTCGCAAGTGTCCTGATGTCGATGGGGATGATGATGCTTCCGCCGGTTATGATATCGCTCCCTTTCAAAATATTGTTATTTGTATTAGTTGATGGATGGTATTTGATTGTTAAATCTTTGCTGCAAAGCTTTTAGAGTAGGTGCTTAAAACATGAGTTCAGAATTTGTCATTACGATGGCTGAAAGATCAGTGTATGTTGTATTACTTGTCAGCGGGCCGCTTCTAGCGCTCGCACTAATCGTGGGACTAATTGTCAGTGTGTTTCAGGCGACAACCCAAATCCAAGAACAGACGCTTGCGTTCATTCCAAAAATTGTTGCAGTGCTCATTGGACTTGTTGTGTTTGGTCCGTGGATGCTTTCAACAATTGTGTCATTTACAACAGAGCTGTTCTCGAATTTAGATCGATTTGCAGGTTAATCAGAGATGTCAATCATAGAATTATTTCCTGCCTTTCTTCTCGTTTTCATTCGGATCACCGCTTTTTTCGTGACAGTGCCGCTATTAGCGCATCGAACGATACCAGCAGTTCACAGAGTTGGTTTTTCACTGTTTTTGGCTGTCATTAGTTTTAGCACCATTAAAGAACCGCCAGCACTCGATATCGACGGTCTTTACATGATGCTTGCCGTGAAAGAAGCAATGGTCGGACTTCTTCTTGGACTGATTGCATATATCATGGTGTCCGCAGTTCAAATTGCCGGCTCATTCATCGATTTTCAAATGGGTTTTGCAATCGCCAATATTATTGATCCACAAACAGGGGCGCAAACGCCGCTGATGGGGCAGTTTTTTTATACGGTGACCTTGCTACTGATGCTGGCAACAAATGCACATCATTTGCTGCTTGATGGAATCTATTACAGTTTTCAATATATTCAAGTTGATCAGTATGCGCTGAACTTCGGTAGTGAATCCTTTGCTTACTTTATTGCAAAGAGCTTCAACCAAATGTTCATCATAGCCTTTCAAATCTCAGCACCTGTTGTGGCTAGTTTGTTTTTAGTCGATTTGGCATTAGGAATTGTGGCACGTACAGTTCCACAAATGAACGTATTTGTCGTTGGACTTCCCATTAAAATGGGCGTGAGTTTTATTATGATCATCATTTGTATGGGTGTCATCTTCGGGGTCGTCCAAAATACATTTGAAACGATTGTGCTCACCATGAGGAATTTCTTAGCATTGGTCGGTGGTTCGTCATGACGACAAGACTTAGACTCGACTTGCAATTTTTCGCAGGTGAAAAAACAGAAAAAGCAACACCGAAAAAAAGACGGGATTCACGTAAAAAAGGGCAGGTTGCCAAAAGTACCGACGTCAATACAGCCATCTCATTTCTACTAATCTTTTTATCATTCTTTTTTATTGGGCCTTTTATGAAAGAGCGTATTATTGCGCTCATTGAACGTTTTTATTCAACAACGATGCTAATGAAGGTTAGCACATCTAATATTCACCAGTTATTCTTGGAATTGCTTCAAGAGACAGGTCTCCTCCTCATGCCAATTCTTGGTGTTGGGATGCTGGCAGGGATCATCAGTAACTATTTACAAGTTGGGTTTCTCTTTTCAACTGAAGTGATCAAGCCCAAATTAGAAAAGCTTGATCCAATCAAAGGGTTTAAACGAATATACAGTATTCGAGCACTCGTTGAGCTATTAAAATCCATTTTAAAAATTGGTTTTGTTGGTTTTGCGACATTTATCGCTCTATGGATGCACTTTGACGAAATCTTGCGGCTCCCTCTACTCACTGCAGAGGAAACCCTTCATTTCGTGGCAAATATGACCTTGATTATGGGTCTATATGCAGCAGGTGCTCTTCTGATCTTAGCCGGGCTTGACTACATGTATCAGAAATTTGATTATGAAAAAAACTTACGGATGTCTAAACAAGACATCAAAGATGAGTATAAAAAATCAGAGGGTGACCCGCTCATAAAATCAAAAATTAAACAGCGGCAAAGGGAAATGGCCATGAGACGGATGATGCAGGAAGTCCCAAAAGCGGACGTCATCATTACAAACCCGACCCACTATGCAATTGCCTTGAAATATGACGAAGAAAAGATGGACGCGCCCTATGTTGTGGCAAAGGGAACGGATATTTTGGCTTTGAAAATTAGAACAATTGCGAAAGAACATGATGTTATGACTGTAGAGAACCGGCCACTCGCCCGCGCCCTCTATGATCAAGTGGATATCGACCAAGCGGTGCCGGAAGAGTATTTTAAGGCGATCGCAGAAATTTTGGCTTACGTATATAAAACGAAACAAAAGATTTTATGAATTTTTGGTTTTAAAAGGAGAGAACAGGCATGTCAGCAAGAGATTTATCTGTTTTATTCAGTGTTATTTTAATCGTGGCGATGCTGGTCATACCGTTTCCGCCCATCCTATTAAGTATTTTAATCATTATTAATATTTCTCTTGCGCTTATCGTGCTTCTCACCACAATGAACATGCAAGAACCACTGCAATTTTCCATTTTTCCGTCTTTGCTTTTGCTCTTAACACTGTTTCGTTTAGGGCTTAACATCTCTACAACCCGTTCTATTTTATCAACTGGAGATGCTGGTAAGGTTGTAGAAACGTTTGGATCATTTGTTGTTGGGGGCAATATACTCGTTGGTCTGGTTGTCTTCCTTATTCTGATCATTATTCAGTTTATTGTCATCACCAAAGGGGCGGAGCGTGTATCAGAGGTTGCGGCCAGATTTACACTCGACGCGATGCCAGGTAAACAAATGAGTATTGACGCAGATTTGAATGCAGGAATGCTGACAGAAAGTGAAGCTAGAAACCGCCGTGAAAAAGTAGCAAGAGAAGCAGACTTTTATGGTGCGATGGATGGTGCAAGTAAGTTCGTTAAAGGGGATGCCATCGCAGGTATTATCATCGTTATTATCAATATTATTTTTGGCATCATTATTGGGATGATTCAGCAAGGAATGTCGATTCAAGAATCAGCTTCCCACTTTACTCTTTTAACAGTAGGGGACGGAATTGTGTCGCAAATCCCTGCACTTCTCATCTCAACAGCGACAGGGATTGTTGTCACGAGAGCGGCTTCTAACGGAAACCTTGGTTCAGACATTACGGGTCAGCTCTTTGCCTTCCCTGCCATGCTTTACGTCACAGCAGGTACGATCTTCCTGCTTGGATTGTTTACGCCAATTGGCGTACTTTTGACAGGGCCGATCGCAGGTTTACTTGCACTCGGTGCGTACATGATGTCGAAAAACAAACAGGATCAAGAAGAGATTGAAGAAGTACTGGAAGAACAGGCAGAGGTAGAAGAGATGAAAAGTCCAGAAAGTGTCATTCATCTCCTGCAAATGGATGCCATTGAATTTGAATTTGGCTACGGGTTGATTCCACTTGCAGATGCCAATCAAGGCGGAGACCTGCTAGACCGGATTGTCATGATCAGAAGGCAGCTTGCTCTTGAACTAGGTCTTGTCATTCCAGTTGTCCGTATTCGAGACAACATTGCGCTGAACCCGAATGAATACAGGCTCAAAATAAAAGGGAACGAAGTGGCAAAAGGAGAGCTGCTGCTTGATCATTACTTAGCGATGTCCCCAACGCCTGATGATGATCCGATTGAAGGAATTGAAACAATCGAACCATCCTTTGGTCTGCCGGCAAAATGGATATCAGAAGCAGAAAAAGATCAGGCTGAAATGCTTGGGTATACAGTGGTCGATCCAGCATCTGTTGTGTCTACCCACATCACAGAGAAGATTAGACAAAATACCCACGAACTGCTTGGACGCCAAGAAACGAAGCAATTAATCGATCATCTGAAAGAAAGTTATCCAGTTCTAGTAGATGAGGTAACGCCGAATCCACTAGCAGTCGGGGATATCCAAAAAGTACTTGCAAAACTTCTGAAAGAAAAGGTCTCCATTCGAAACCTTGTGACCATTTTTGAGACCCTTGCAGACTACGGAAAATTAACGACTGATACAGACTTGCTAACAGAGTATGTTAGACAGGCACTTGCAAGACAGATTACTGCGCAGTATGCAAGAGAAAATGAATCACTGAAAGTCGTGACATGCTCAGGCCGAGTCGAAAAGGTGATTGCAGACAGCGTGCAGCAAACAGAGCATGGGAACTACTTATCGTTAGATCCAGAATCCTCTGAAAGTGTGATTCAATCAGTGGCGAGAGAAATTGAACAGCTTTCGCTTCGTCAGGAAACGCCGGTTCTATTATGCTCACCTCCTATAAGAATGTACGTCAAACAGTTGTTAGAAAGATATTTCCCAGATTTACCGGTACTATCTTATAACGAACTAGAAGCAAATGTGGAAGTACAGAGCATCGGAGTGGTGGATATCTAATGAAAATGAAAAAAATCACAGCGAATTCTATGCAGGAGGCAACGATCCAAATCAGGCAGCAGCTTGGGAAGGATGCCGTCATATTAAATTCGAAAACCGTTGTCAAACGAAAGCTGTTCGGTTTAAAGAAACAGCAAATGGTCGAAGTGATTGCAGTGCTGGATCAAGATTTTGAAGAAAGAGCCGGTAAAGGATTACAACCAGCAGCTGCGCCTATCCCGGTGTTACCGAAAAAGGAGCAGATTCAACATCTTACGCAAGAGCTGCCGGCTGCCACTCAAGCAGTTAAAGCAGCGCCTTCTCATTCTCAGCCTTTAGAATATGCAAGAAACGAGCGACATGCTGGGATATTGCCGGATTCTCTCATGAAGATTGATCAAAAGCTAAAAGATCAAGGTCTTGATGATGAGATTCGAGATGAATGCTTAAAGGGTCTTTTAACAAAAGGTGCTGTGAAAGAAGAGCAGATTGAAAAAGAACTTGAAAAACTACTCACAGGGATGCTGCCGGCTCACACTTCTGATGAGCCGATGATTCGTTCGAAATACATTGTGCTGTTTGGTTCAACTGGTGCTGGTAAAACGACAACGATTGCAAAGCTTGCTGCGAAAACGGCTATTCAGCAGCAAAAGAAAATTGCTTTTATCACAACAGATACGTACCGGATTGCCGCGATTGAACAACTAAAAACATATGCTGAACTGCTAAATGCACCGCTTGAGGTTTGTTATTCAAGAGAGGACTTTGTGAAAGCACAGCAGACCTTTAAAGACTATGATCATATTTTCATCGATACAGCAGGCCGTAACTTTAAAGAAGAGGCGTACATCAAAGAGCTGACAGATATCATTCCATTTGATGAAAGCATTCAAAGTTTTCTCGTCATGAGTGCGACATCGAAATATCAAGATATGAAAGCCATGGTCAAACGTTTTGAACACGTTCCAATCGATCAATTTATTTTCACAAAAGTTGATGAAACAGACACGATGGGAACGATCTTTCAAATCATTGCAGAATCTCAAATCGGGCTCGGGTTTTTAACAAATGGCCAAAATGTGCCTGAGGATATTCTTGAGAGTTCCCCCCTTGATTTGACAAGGATGGTCTTACAATGATGAAGCCTGACCAAGCCGAAGGTTTAAGAAAGCTTGTTCAGCAGAACCAACTGATTGTACCGAACTCTCTTCGTGCGAATGGACAAGCGAAAACCATTGCTGTCATGAGCGGTAAAGGCGGAGTAGGTAAATCGAATTTGACGCTGAATATGGCACTGTCTATCGCAAGTACGGGCAAGCAAGTGCTCATCATCGACCTCGACTTTGGCATGGGGAATATTGATATTTTACTAGGGAAAACATCGACCAGCTCTATATTAGACGTGCTTGTTAGGAAAAAATCCTTCCAAGCGGCTATGACAAAAGGAACGGACAATCTGTATTACATTTCTGGCGGAAGCGGGCTTGAACAGCTATTTTCTTTAGACAAAGATCAATGGTCGTTCTTTTTAGAAGAGATGGAGAAAATATTGAATGACTTTGATTGTATATTCTTTGATATGGGTGCAGGCTTGTCAAAAGATCAACTCCCTTTTGTTTTATCGGCAGGAGAAGTGGTTGTTGTGACAACGCCAGAACCAACATCCATCATGGATGCCTACAGCGCAATTAAGCACTTAGCCATTCATCAGTTTGAACAGTCTGTTCAAATCATTGTCAACCGGTGTAAAACCCCTTCGGAAGGATCTGAAACGTACCGGAAATTAGCAGGAGTGGTGACGTCATTTCTACACCGAAAGCTTGTATTTGCTGGTGCGGTACCTGATGATCCTGCTGTTCCTAAAGCGGTCACTGAACAAATGCCATTTTATATGAAGCAGCCTCATTCAAGGCTAAGTAAAACCATTAAAATGCTGGCTGAAACACTTTATCATCAGCAGATAAGAGAGGCACAGAGAGAGCAGCATACGTTTATAGATAAGTTGTCCTCTTTTTTTAAAAGGAGGAAGGTGGACTCATGATTAGAGTGCTTGTAGTAGATGACTCGGCTTTTATGAGAAAACTCATCAGTGATTTCCTAAGTGCCGAGCAAGAAATTGAAGTCGTCGGAACGGCGCGAAATGGAGAAGATGCCTTAAAGCGGATTAAGGAATTGAATCCGGATGTTGTCACACTTGATGTGGAAATGCCTGTTCTAAATGGAACAGAAGCATTAAAACAAATTCTGGCTGAACACGACCTTGCTGTGATTATGGTGTCAAGCCAGACGAAGCAAGGGAAGGAATTAACCATCCATTGCTTAGAACTCGGTGCTTTTGACTTTGTGACAAAGCCTTCAGGAAGTATTTCGCTCGATTTACACAAAGTAAGAGGTCAAATTGTAGAGCGGGTACTTGCGGCAGGCCTGTCCAGAAAACGTACTGAGAAACAAGTTTCTCCTAAGCCGTTCATGAAGCCGCCAAGTCCAATTCCAGCGGCCGCTCCCCGCCTGCAAGAAGTAAGAAGCGGCTCATCACTCCGAAAGATTATTTCAATCGGAACATCTACGGGAGGGCCTAGGGCGCTTCAACGAGTCGTCACGAAGCTGCCAAAAGACATAGAGGCGCCGATTTTGATTGTGCAGCATATGCCGGCAGGATTTACGGCATCGCTGGCTACTAGATTAGATCATTTATCACAAATTACGATCAAAGAAGCTCAAGATGGAGACATCGCTAAAAATGGAGTGGCTTACATAGCTCCTGGTGGATTGAATATGTCACTTCATGAACAAGGGGCAGCTTTAGTGATCAGGCTGTCCCCAGAAGACACTGACAGCCGTCACAAACCTTCTGTTAACTATTTATTTGAATCCATCAGCAACATAAAAGGTTACGAGAAAATCGCTGTCATTATGACAGGAATGGGTAGTGATGGCACAGAAGGTGTCAAAAAAATGGTCGCAAGCGGTCATACAAAAGTCATTGCAGAAAAAGAAGAATCATGTGTTGTTTTCGGAATGCCTAAATCAGTCATTAAAGCAGGCCTTGCACATGAAACAAGGCATGTGGATGACATCGCACATGCAATTATAAGCTCCATGAAAAAAGAGAGGGCGTGAACACGTTGGATGTAAACCAATACTTAGATATCTTTTTAGATGAAAGCAGAGAACACTTACAAACTTGTAATGAAAAACTTCTTGAATTAGAAAAGAACCCAACAGACTTGCAGCTAGTGAATGATATATTCAGAGCCGCTCATACACTGAAAGGCATGAGTGCAACGATGGGCTTTGATGATATGGCTCAATTAACACATCATTTAGAAAACATGTTTGATGCCATCAGAAACGAACAAATGATTGTCACTCCTGAATCAATGGATACGATGTTTGAAGCACTCGATCACCTTGAAGCAATGGTTCAATCGATTGCAGAGGGCGGGGATGGAAAACGTGATGTCACGGAGATTAGTAAAAAACTAGATGTGACAGGAAGCCATGCAGAAACAGCATCTGCCGTTGAGACTGCTGAAGCATCATCAGCTGCAAGCGACCTAGACTATAACGAATTTGAACGAACAGTTCTTGATGAAGCGAGAGAACAAGGCTTTAAATGTTATGAGCTGAACGTGACATTAAGTGACGCATGCTTATTAAAAGCCGTTCGTGTCTATATGATTTTTGAAAGACTGAACGAAGCAGGAGAAGTTGTCAAAACGGTTCCGAATGCAGAACTTTTAGAATCAGAAGATTTTGAATCTGAATTCAGCATTTCTTACTTATCGAAACAGCCGATGGAAGAAGTGAAAAAAATCGTGACAGCGATCTCAGAGGTTGAACAAGTGGAGATTTCTGAAGTCTCTGCCTTTGAAGAAGCGGCTCCTGCTGAAACAAAAGCAGAGAAACCTGAGCAGAAAAATGAAGAAGTCGCAGCGCCTGCTGCTAAAGCGCCAGCAAACGATGCGCCAAAAGCAAATGGCAATAACGGTGCAGCTGCCGGCGGAACGAAAACGATCCGTGTCAACATCGATCGTCTAGATTCACTTATGAACCTGTTTGAAGAGCTTGTCATTGATAGAGGACGTTTAGAACAGATTGCCAAAGAACTTGAAAACAACGAACTAACGGATACAGTGGAAAGAATGTCCCGTATTTCTGGAGACCTGCAATCGATCATCTTGAACATGAGAATGGTGCCTGTAGAAACGGTGTTTAACAGATTCCCACGTATGATTCGTCAATTGACGAAAGAGCTCAATAAGAAAATTGAACTGATCATTGAAGGTGCTGAGACAGAGCTTGATCGAACAGTGATCGATGAAATTGGCGATCCGCTCTTACACTTACTTAGAAACAGTCTCGATCACGGGATTGAATCACCAGAAGAACGTGTGAAAAAAGGCAAACCAGAAAAAGGAACTGTTCTTTTAAAAGCATATCATAGCGGAAACCATGTCTTCATTGAAGTCGAAGATGATGGCGGCGGAATTAACCGTAAAAAGGTCCTTGAAAAAGCATTAGAGCGCGGAGTTATTACAGAAAGAGAAGCGGAAACGCTTGAAGATCACCAAATTGATTCATTGATCTTTGCAGCAGGGTTCTCTACAGCTGATACGATTTCTGATATCTCGGGCCGAGGTGTAGGTCTTGACGTTGTGAAAAACAAGCTGGAATCATTAGGTGGTTCTGTGAGTATTAACTCAACAGAAGGTCAAGGCTCACTGTTCTCAATTCAGCTTCCACTCACATTATCGATCATTTCCGTACTTCTTGTGAAACTAGAGGAAGAAACATTTGCTATTCCGATTTCTTCTATTATAGAAACGGCTGTCATTAAGAAGAGTGACATCCTTCAAACGCATGATCGTGAAGTCATTGATTTCCGTGGATTTATCGTACCGGTTGTGTACTTGAAGAAACAGTTCAACGTACCAAATGCGAATGATTTAGAAGAAGAACTGCACATTATTGTTGTCCGTAAAGGAGACAAGCTAACAGCATTTGTGGTCGATTCGTTTATCGGTCAGCAAGAGGTTGTATTGAAATCACTTGGAGATTACCTACCAAACGTATTTGCGATATCAGGCGCAACAATCTTAGGTGACGGTCAGGTTGCACTCATCGTTGACTGTAATGCACTGATTAAGTAAAAAACAATAGAGGAGCGGTCTGAAATGAGTACAGATATCAAAACTGGCGAAAAGATGATTGTGTTTATCGTAAACAAAAAAGAATACGCCATTTCAGTATCAGAAGTAAAGTCCATTGAAAAATGGCAGCAGCCGACAAGAGTTCCTGGCGTTGCCCCTTATATATGCGGTGTCATTAATCTACGTGGTGTCGTGACACCTGTCATTGACCTTAGAGTGAGACTTGGATCAACTGACAACGAGATTACAGACGAAACAAGAATGATTATTGTACAAGTTGGTGACATTGAAGTCGGCTGGATTGTTGATGAAGCAAATGATGTCATTACTGTTCATCAGGAAGAGGTAGAATCTTCTACTGATACAGCTGAAAAAGAAGGACTGTCATGGGTGACAGGTATTATTAAGCATGATCAGCGCCTATTCAATATCATTCATGCTGGTGCGGTCCTCGACAAGAGCGTGCAAGATGCACCTGTTCATTAAGGGGGATGTGAAATGAGCATTTTCAATGAAATTAAAGATGAACAGCTAGATATATTAAGTGAGGTTGGGAATATCGGAGCAGGCCATGCAGCGTCTGCTCTTGCCAGCCTATTGAATCGCAAAATTGATATGGCTGTTCCTTTTGTCAAAGTTCTCTCGTTTGAAGATTTAATGGATTTCTTTGGTGGAGCAGACCTTCCAGTTGCCAGTATCTTTTTGCGAATGGAGGGTGATCTTACCGGTTCAATCTTTTTCATTATGCCGTTTGAACAAGCTGAACAATTTGTAAGAGAGCTTGTTCAGGACCCAGCATTTGATATTGATACGATTCATGAACACATGCTAGGAACATCAGCGCTTCATGAGTTAGGAAATATTTTAGCAGGCTCTTATTTATCAGCACTTGCCGATTTAACAAAACTGCAGCTTCACCCAAGTGTTCCAGATGTCACGCTCGACATGTTTGGGGCTGTCATTAGTGAAGGGTTAATGCAGTTTAGCCCTCTCGGCGATCAGGCGATTGTGATTGATACATCGATTTTCGATGATCAAAATCAGCAAGAGCTGAAAGGAAATATGTTTCTATTACCAGACTTTGAATCGTTTGAAAAACTGTTCAAAGCATTAGGTAACCTATAATGAACGTGCAGATTCCGGCAGTTGTAAAGGTTGGTATAGCGGATGTTCAGCTTGTGAAAACACCGGACCGTATTCGGACATCCGGTCTCGGTTCTTGCGTAGGACTTGTCCTTTTTGACCAAGAAAAAAAACTGGCAGGACTTGTCCATGTCATGCTTCCAGACTCCTCTCTTTCAAAAGGAGCGGTAGAGAACTTGGCTAAGTATGCAGATACAGGTGTCAAGCATACAATTGATCTGCTCTTAAAAGAAGGAGCGCGCAAACATGCGCTAAAAGCGAAGCTTGCTGGCGGCGCAGAAATGTTTAAATTTAAGTCAACCAATGATCTGATGAGAATTGGACCTAGAAATGTATCAGCTGTGAAAGAACATCTGTCTCTTCATCATATCCCGATCATTAGTGAGGACACGGGCGGAAACAATGGACGCACGATTGAATTCGATCCGCTTACAACAGAACTTGAGATCCGCACTGTGAAACAAGGCATTATGAAGATATAACTAAGGAAGTATAGGGGGAGAAAGATGCAATCCTTAAATTACGAAGATCAGGCGCTATGGGCTAGATGGAAAGAGTGGAAGGACCCAGCTGCTGGAGATGATCTTATGCGCCGCTATATGCCGCTCGTCACATATCATGTTGGAAGAATTTCCATCGGTCTCCCGAAGTCAGTGCACAAAGAAGACTTGATCAGTCTAGGGATGCTCGGTTTATATGATGCCCTTGAAAAATTTGACCCCGGAAGAGATCTGAAGTTTGATACATATGCATCCTTCAGAATTCGTGGGGCCATCATCGACGGTCTTCGTAAAGAGGACTGGCTGCCTCGTACATCAAGAGAAAAAACAAAAAAAGTAGAAGCGGCAATTGAAAAGCTTGAACAGCGATATTTACGAAATGTGACACCAACAGAGGTTGCTGAAGAACTCGGCATGAGTGAACAAGATGTGGTCACAACGATGAATGAAGGGTTCTTTGCGAATTTGCTCTCGATTGATGAGAAGCTGCATGATCAAGAAGACGGAGAAAACGTTCAAGTCATGATTCGCGACGAAAAGACTGTGACACCTGAAGAAAAAATGCTGAAAGATGAATTAATTGAACAGCTTGCCGAAAAAATGACAGAGCTTTCGGAAAAAGAAAAGCTTGTGATAAGTCTTTTCTATAAAGAGGAATTGACGTTAACGGAAATTGGTCAAGTGCTTAATTTATCGACCTCCCGCATTTCGCAAATTCATTCAAAGGCATTGTTCAAGCTTAAGCATCTGCTTGATAAAGCCATTCAATCTTAAAGAGTTAGTGAGTGAAAAAATATGCTATGGCTGATTAGCTTTATGCTTCATGCTGCACTTATTTATTTTGTGATCATTTTATACACGAGAATGAATTCGCTGAAGGCAACAGAACAAAAGCAGCGAGAGCTTTTAGAAGAAACGGAAAATACCCTGGCTGCATTTTTGATGGAAGTCAAAGAAGAGAATGAAAAACTATCAAAAGCTGCAGCCACTTCCCCTGATTTTTCTGCTGAAGAGCTGAAATCGGATCTTCAGACACCAAAGCAGCCACAACCACCAATTGAATCCCTGCAATCGGTAGAAAGTGAAGATCCAGTTCCAGAGCACCTGTCGACTCTCCTTAGCGAAGTTGAGGTGCAGGAAGAGAAGGTAAACGAACCCGTTTCAAGTCTCGAAACAGAAGCTTCTACGCCTTCTGAAAGTGAAATAGAAGAAACATTCGAGGAACAAGTAAAGGCCTTATATGATCAAGGGCTATCATTAGAAGAAATAGCGAAAGAATTAAAAACGGGCAAGACAGAAATCGAACTTTTATTAAAATTTAGCGGAAAGCTGTAAAGGATTCTTGATTGTCAGTCCATCATGTGTTATATTATTTCTTGGTGTTAAATACACACGCTTAATGATTCGTATGAAGGTGCTGCCGTGGCGCAGTTTTATGTGAACATGACTTAAGCGGAGGAAAAAAAACCATTATATTAGGAGGCAACAACATGTCAGTTATTTCTATGAAACAATTGCTAGAAGCTGGTGTTCACTTCGGTCACCAAACACGCCGTTGGAACCCAAAAATGAAGCGTTACATCTTTACAGAGCGTAACGGTATCTACATCATCGATCTTCAAAAAACGGTGAAAAAAGTAGAGGAAGCTTACAACTTCACGAAAAACCTTGCTGCTGATGGAGGAAAAATCCTTTTCGTTGGTACGAAAAAGCAAGCACAAGATTCAGTGAAAGAAGAAGCAATCCGTTCTGGTATGTTCTATGTAAACCAACGCTGGCTTGGTGGAACGTTAACAAACTTTGAAACAATCCAAAAACGTATCAAACGTTTAAAAGATATTGAAAAAATGCAAGAAAACGGTACGTTCGAAGTTCTTCCTAAGAAAGAAGTCGTTCAACTGAAAAAAGAATTAGAACGTCTTGAAAAATTCCTAGGCGGAATCAAAGACATGAAGGGTCTTCCAGATGCACTTTTCATTATCGACCCTCGTAAAGAGCGTATTGCAGTTGCAGAAGCTCGTAAATTGAATATCCCAATTATCGGTATCGTTGACACAAACTGTGATCCAGACGAAATTGATGTTGTGATCCCTGCAAACGATGATGCAATCCGTGCTGTAAAACTTCTAACTGCTAAAATGGCAGATGCGATTCTTGAGTCTAAACAAGGCGAAGAAGAAGCTGTTGTAGAAGAAACGACAGAAACTGAAACAACAACTGCGTAACCTATTCAAAAGGTGATAAGAGGGAACTGCCTTTTATCACCTTTTTTTCACCTAGTAATCCGTGTTTTAACATAGAAGGAGGAAATGTAAAATGGCAATTACTGCTCAATTAGTAAAAGAACTGCGTCAAAAAACTGGTGCAGGTATGATGGACTGTAAAAAAGCGTTAACAGAAACTGATGGTGACATCGATAAAGCAATCGATCTTCTAAGAGAAAAAGGGATCGCAAAAGCTGCGAAAAAAGCAGACCGTATTGCGGCAGAAGGATTAACTCTTATTAAAACTGACGGCAACACTGGCGTTATCCTAGAAGTGAACTCTGAGACTGATTTCGTTGCGAAAAACGAAGGATTCCAAAATCTTCTTAACGAACTTGCTGATCATTTACTTGCTGCGAAACCTGCAACAATTGAAGAAGCACATGCTTCTAAAATGGAAAATGGTTCAACAGTTGAAGAACATATTACTTCTGCAATTGCGAAAATCGGAGAAAAAATTACGCTGCGCCGTTTCTCAGTCATCACAAAAGAAGATAACGCTGCATTCGGTTCTTACTTACACATGGGCGGACGCATCGGTGTATTAGCGGTTCTTAACGGAACAACTGATGAAGAGCTTGCGAGAGACATCGCAATGCACGTTGCTGCTGTAAACCCTAAATACATTTCTCGTGACCAAGTGTCTGAAGAAGAAGCAAACCGTGAGCGTGAAGTATTAACACAACAAGCGCTTCAAGAAGGAAAGCCTGAAAATATCGTTGCTAAAATGGTAGAAGGCCGTCTAAACAAATTCTTCGAAGAAATTTGCTTACTTGACCAAGCATTCGTTAAAAACCCAGATGAAAAAGTGAAACAAGTTGTAGGTGCGAAAAACGCAACTGTTCAAACTTATGTTCGCTATGAAGTGGGCGAAGGTATCGAAAAGCGTCAAGACAACTTTGCTGAAGAAGTTATGAGCCAAGTGAAAAAATAATGTTTGAAAAGCTCTCTGGGGCTTTTTTAGGGAGCACAAGCACTGTGTTCCCTATTTTTTAGAGGATATTGATTTACAAAAGGCGGTTTCTTACGCATAATAAGAGACGGTATAGTTTACACTTGGAGGTTATCATGAGCAAACCGAAATATAATCGCATTGTACTGAAGCTAAGTGGAGAAGCACTAGCTGGTGATGCTGGAAATGGAATTAACCCAACTGTCATTCAATCAATTGCAAAGCAAGTAAAAGAAATTGCAGAACTTGATGTTGAAGTTGCAGTCGTTGTAGGTGGAGGAAACCTTTGGCGTGGTAAGACAGGCAGTGACTTAGGAATGGACCGGGCAACAGCAGACTATATGGGGATGCTTGCAACAGTGATGAATTCATTGGCATTACAAGACAGCCTAGAAACGCTTGGTATTCAGTCTAGAGTACAAACCTCTATCGAAATGAGACAGGTTGCAGAGCCATACATAAGAAGAAAAGCGATCCGTCACCTTGAGAAGAAACGTGTCGTGATTTTTGCTGCAGGTACTGGTAACCCTTATTTCTCTACTGATACAACAGCAGCACTTCGTGCAGCTGAAATTGAAGCAGATGTCATTTTAATGGCGAAAAACAATGTAGACGGTGTCTACAGTGCTGATCCTCGTACAGATGCGGATGCAGTAAAATATGATAAGCTTTCATATCTTGATGTACTAAAAGAAGGGCTTGCTGTAATGGATTCTACTGCGTCCTCATTATGTATGGACAATGACATTCCATTAATCGTCTTCTCTATTATGGAAGAAGGAAATATTAAACGTGCCGTCAATGGCGAATCAATCGGAACGATCGTGAGGGGGAAATAACGTGTCAAAAGAAGTGTTGAACCAAACAAAAGAAAAAATGGAAAAAGCCGTTCAAGCATACGGACGTGAACTAGCAACTGTCCGTGCGGGCAGAGCTAATGCTTCCCTTTTAGACAAAGTAACAGTGGATTACTATGGTGCGCAAACACCACTAAACCAAATTGCGTCAATTACAGTGCCAGAAGCACGTATGCTGATTATCACACCTTACGATAAAACAGCGATCGGTGATATCGAAAAGGCGATCCAAAAGTCTGATCTTGGTATCACACCAACAAGTGACGGAAACGTGATCCGTATTGCGATCCCAGCACTAACAGAAGAAAGACGTAAAGAACTTGTAAAAGTTGTGAGAAAATACTCAGAAGAAGCAAAAGTAGCTGTTCGTAACGTTCGTCGTGATGCAAACGATGAATTGAAAAAGCTAGAGAAAAATGGGGAGATCACTGAAGATGAATTAAGATCATCTACAGAGGATGTTCAAAAATTGACAGATGAATATGTCGCTAAAATTGATGAAGTGACAAAAGATAAAGAAAAAGAAATCATGGAAGTTTAAGAAAAAACTATGTACAATAGATAATAGTGAAAAGACCCTCTTCATGTTTACAGGGGGTTTTTTTGTTAATACTGTTGAGGACTATATTATTAGCGGGAACGCAACCTTTTTGGGTGATGGAGGAATCTCATGCTCAATATACTCAAAAATTGGAAGAATCAGCAAACAGCAGCTTCCAACTTAGAAAGCCTGACAAAAGAAGACATATTAAATGGAGAAATTCCTGAACATATCGCCATTATCATGGATGGGAATGGAAGATGGGCGAAGAAACGTGCGCTTCCACGGGTAGCAGGACATCATGAAGGAATGAAAGTTGTCAAGCGCATGACCAAGCTTGCAAATGAGCTGAATGTCAAAGTGCTGACTTTGTATGCTTTCTCTACAGAAAATTGGAAACGTCCAAAACTAGAAGTAGACTTTTTAATGAAGCTTCCTGAAGAGTTTCTAAACATCTATCTGCCTGAACTCATCGAGGAAAATGTCCGTGTACGTTTAACAGGTGATCCAGACGGCCTCCCGCAGCATACGAAAAAAGCGGTAGAGAACGCAGTGAAGAGTACGGCGAATAATGACGGACTCATTTTAAATTTTGCGCTCAATTATGGAGGACGGACAGAAATTATTTCTGCATGCAGACAAATTTCTGAAAAAGTCAAAGAAGGCAAGCTTCGAGCAGAAGACATCACAGAAGAGATGTTTTCAGCTTATTTAATGACAGAATCTCTTCAAGATCCGGATTTGCTTATTCGTACGAGTGGAGAAATTAGATTAAGCAACTTTATGCTTTGGCAAATTGCATACAGCGAGTTTGTCTTTACGGATGTGCTTTGGCCTGACTTTTCTGATGAGCATCTCATAGGCGCTATCGGAGAGTACCAGCGCCGCGGCCGGAGGTTCGGTGGAATTTAGAGGGTGGTGCAGATGAAACAAAGAATTTTGACGGGTGTTCTGGCAGCTGCAGTGTTTTTACTTGCAGTGATTTATGGACAAATGCCATTTACCCTGCTGATTTATTTAATGGGAAGTGTCGCTCTCTTTGAGCTTCTTAGAATGAAAAAGATTTCGATTTTCAGCTTTCCTGGCATTGTCAGCTTAATATTGCTTTGGCTTTTAATGGGCGGAGAAAATAGCTTCTTCCCGAACGTAGACGCATCAAAAATGCAGATTGCTTTATTTGCAGTCTTAATCCTTTTAACTTATACAGTTCTGAGCAAAAACTCTTTCACATTCGATGAGGTTGCTTTTGTTATATTAGCCACATTATATATTGGCGTTAGTTTCTATTATTTTATTCAAATTAGAGGCTTGTATGGCATGAGTGCGATCTTCTTCGCAGCGGTGATTATTTGGTCCACTGACTCAGGTGCCTATTTTATTGGGAAATCTATGGGGAAACGAAAGCTTTGGCCAGAGATCAGCCCAAACAAAACAGTAGAAGGATTTATCGGCGGAATCGTCACAGCGGTCGTGCTGTCACTTGTGTTCCAGGCGGTTACAGGATTTTTGCCATCATATCTGCTTGTTATGTTTATTACTCTTTTGCTCAGTATTTTTGGACAGCTTGGCGACCTTGTGGAATCTGCTTTAAAGCGTCATTACCATGTGAAGGATTCAGGGACAATACTCCCGGGTCATGGCGGAATTTTGGACAGGTTTGACAGCTTTTTATTCGTTCTGCCGTTTTTATATTTATTGCTGGCCACGTTTGCTAGCTAACCTCATAGAAACTAATTGAACGAGAGAAGGAGTGGCAATTTGAAATATATTTCGCTATTAGGCGCAACAGGATCAATTGGAGAACAAACATTAGATGTGATCAGGCAGCATCCAGACAAATTCAAGTTGAAAGCGATGACGTTTGGCAGAAATATAGACAAGGCCATCCCTATCATTGAACAATTTCAGCCTGAATTTGTTGGATGTGTAGACGAAGCGACCTATCGCACGTTAAAAGGTCATTCATTTCAATACGATGTCAAAATGGCTGCGGGTGATGAAGCGAACATCGAAGCAGCGACCTATGATGCAGTGGATGTTGTGGTCAATGCACTGGTAGGAAGTGTCGGACTTGTGCCGACATTAAAAGCCATTGAACAAAAAAAGACGATCGCACTTGCAAATAAGGAAACACTTGTGACAGCTGGTCATATAGTAAAAGAGTACGCCAAAAAGTATGACGTGCCTTTACTTCCTGTCGATAGTGAACACTCCGCTATTTTTCAATCCCTGCAAGGTGAACAAGCTAAAAACATTGAACGCTTAATCGTCACAGCTTCAGGCGGCAGTTTCCGAGATAAAAAACGCACGGAGCTTGAAGGTGTAACGCTTGAAGAAGCGCTGAATCATCCGAACTGGTCCATGGGCGCAAAAATCACGATCGATTCAGCGACCATGATGAATAAGGGGCTTGAGGTGATTGAGGCGCATTGGCTGTTTGATATCCCATACGATCAAATTGATGTGCTGTTACATAAAGAGAGCATCATCCATTCCATGGTGGAATTCCATGACAAAAGTGTCATGGCTCAGTTAGGTACACCTGACATGAGGGTTCCGATTCAATACGCGCTCACTTATCCTGATAGAGCGCCATTAAAAGAAGCGAAATCATTAAACCTTTGGGAGATTGGACAATTAAATTTCCAAAAAGCGGATTTTGACAGGTATCGCTGCTTACATTTTGCTTATGAATCAGGTAAAATAGGAGGGACAATGCCTACTGTGCTTAATGCAGCCAATGAAATAGCTGTTGATGCATTTCTAAAAGGCAAAGTAACGTTCCTGCAAATTGAAGAATTGATTGAAAAGGCACTGAACAGACATCATGTGATTTCAACGCCTAGTTTGCAAGATATCCATGAAGTGGACAAAGATACACGAGACTTTGTTCAATCAATCCTCGCATAAGGTGGTATGT
Organism: Bacillus sp. Leaf49; assembly: GCF_001426125.1. Lineage (NCBI taxonomy): Bacteria > Bacillati > Bacillota > Bacilli > Caryophanales > Bacillaceae > Bacillus > Bacillus sp. Leaf49. The sequence continues at coordinate 555,257 of NZ_LMRK01000020.1, forward strand.
TCGTGAATACAGTGATTGCGTTTATTATTATTTTTGGAACGCTCGTTTTTTTCCACGAGCTTGGCCATTTAATTATGGCGCAGCGCGCAGGCATTTTATGCCGCGAGTTCGCAATTGGTTTTGGACCGAAGATTTTCTCCTTTAAACGAAAAGAAACCGTCTATACCATCAGACTTCTGCCAATCGGCGGATTTGTTAAAATGGCTGGAGAAGATCCTGAAGTCATTGAAATTAAACCGGGTCATACAGTGGGGCTCTTATTCAATGAGCAAAATGAAGTAGAAAAAATCATTTTAAATGATAAAGAGAAATATCCTGATGCACTTGTCATTGAAGTTGAACAAATTGATTTAGATCATGCGATGAGAATTTCAGGATATGAGGCTGGAAATGAAGACATTCTGACTGGTTACAATGTAAGCCAAACAAGCTTCTATATTGCAGATGGTGAAGAAATTCAAATTGCGCCATACAACCGTCAGTTTGGTTCAAAAACAGTATGGCAGCGTATTAAAGCCATTGCAGCTGGACCGATTATGAACTTTATCCTGGCATATGTGATTCTAGTGGCTTTAGGATTTATTCAAGGTGTAACCGTGGATGATCCTGTACTTGGTAAGCTGACAAAAGACGGCCGGGCAGCGCAAGCTGGGCTTATGCAGGGAGATCATATCGTTTCAATTAACGGGGATAAAATGAATTCTTGGACAGACGTTGTTCAAACGGTTCAAAAGAACCCAGATAAAAAAATGAATGTCGTCATTGATCGAGATGGCAAAGAAAGCACCATTCAAGTTGTACCGGAAGCTGTGAAGGCCGAAGGAAAAACCATTGGCCGTTTTGGTTCTTATCCGCCAACGGAAAATGGCTTTCTCAAAGTCATTTCATCCTCAGGCACTACAGTGATATCTACAGCAGGTCTCATCTTAACGAACTTGCAAAAGATTGTCACAGGACAATTTTCATTAGATATGCTTGCAGGTCCTGTTGGAATATATGACATGACAGGAGAAGTAGCGAAACAAGGTGTGTTAACATTAATGCAGTTTGCTGCGTTTCTTAGTATCAACTTAGGGATCGTGAATTTATTACCAATTCCTGCATTAGACGGAGGAAGATTACTTTTCCTATTCGTTGAAGCCATTCGCGGCAAACCAATTAATCGTGAGAAAGAGGCACTTGTTGTCTTCATTGGTGTTGCGTTCCTCATGCTATTAATGCTAGTAGTGACATGGAATGACATCCAGCGATTATTTTTATAAAAACCATTGTCTCTTGTTTCTCATTATGGGAAACAAGAGTTTTTGTGAGAAGTCCTATTTCTTAAATGAGGTGTAACGACATGAGACAATCCCTGACTTTCATTCCAACTCTTCGAGAGGTGCCGGCAGATGCTGAGGCAAAAAGTCATCAGCTATTAGTAAGAGCTGGATTTATTAGACAAAACACGAGCGGTATCTATCATTATTTGCCGCTAGCACATAAAGTGATTCAGCACATTCAAGCCATTGTTCGCAAGGAAATGGAAAAGGCGGGAGCAGCTGAGCTGTTAATGCCAGTGCTGCAGCAAGCAGAAATGTGGCAAGAGTCAGGAAGATGGTATACATACGGTCCAGAACTCATGCGTATGAAAGATCGCCACGGCCGCGAGTTTGCACTTGGCCCAACACACGAAGAAGTGATCACATCACTCGTACGCAGTGAAGTCAAATCGTATAAAAAGCTTCCTTTGACACTGTATCAAATCCAATCTAAATTCCGTGATGAACAAAGACCTCGCTTTGGGTTATTGCGCGGACGTGAATTTATTATGAAGGACGCCTATTCATTCCACTCTTCACCAGAGAGCCTTGATGACACATACAACAAGATGTTTACAGCTTACTCGAATGTCTTTTCAAAAGTAGGTCTTAACTTTAGACCCGTCATTGCCGATTCTGGGGCAATGGGAGGAAAAGATACACATGAGTTTATGGCACTTTCAGAAGTAGGAGAAGATACAATCGCATACTCTGACACATCTTCCTACGCTGCGAACATTGAAATGGCTGAGGCTGTGTATCACGGAGAAGAAGCAAACCCTGCGGACTTCAAAGAACTCAAGAAAGTACACACGCCGCAGGTGAAGACAATACAAGATGTTGCGTCATTCTTAGAAGTGGCTCCTTCTACATGTATCAAATCTGTCTTGTTTAAAGCGGACGATGCGTATGTACTTGTCCTGACAAGAGGCGATCATGAAGTAAATGATGTGAAAGTGAAAAACTTAGTTGGAGCACAGCTTGTAGAGCTTGCTTCACGTGAGGAAGTACTAGACGTGATTGGAACAGAACCAGGATTTGTTGGACCAGTGAAGCTTGAAGCGGAAGTAACGATTTATGCAGACCACGCTGTAAAAGGAATGACAAATGCAGTTGCAGGTGCAAATGAATCGGATTATCACTATGTCAATGTTAATCCTGCTCGTGATCTGTCAGTGAAGGAATATACAGATCTTCGCTTGATTCAAGAAGGGGACGTTTCTCCAGATGGAGAAGGCATTATCCAGTTCGCAAAAGGAATTGAAGTAGGACAAGTCTTTAAGCTAGGCACGCGTTATTCAGAGGCAATGGATGCAACATACCTCGATGAAAATGGACGTGCGCAGCCAATGATCATGGGCTGCTATGGCATCGGAATTTCTAGAACCCTTTCTGCGATTGTTGAACAACATCATGATGACAAGGGGATTATCTGGCCAGAAACAGTTGCGCCATATGATCTTCATCTACTTGCCTTAAATATGAAAAACGATGCACAAAAGGAACTGGCTGAAACGCTGTATGAGCGTTTACAGGAAGAGGGCTATGAAGTCCTTTTCGATGACCGCCAAGAGCGTGCAGGCGTCAAATTTGCCGACAGTGACTTAATTGGACTGCCAATTCGCATTAGCTGCGGGAAACGTTCAGAAGAAGGTATTGTCGAAGTGAAATTCAGAAAATCAGGTGAATCACACGAAGTATCTGTTGATGAACTGATTTCATTTATACGCCAAGCATAAAAAACGAACAAAAAAATGAAGGTACCTCCTGCAAAAAAGAGGTACCTTTCTGATTTGCAAAAGGAGGGTCCTGTCTTGGATGAACAATTACCGATTACCCGGCGGCAATTTCATATATTACTCAATCAGATTCAAATGACAGATGATGACCTCAGCCGTTACTTTGAAGAAGGCGAGATCGTCAAATTGACGGTGCATAAGGCGGCAAAAACGTGGCATTTCCATTTTAAATTTAAGGCACTTTTGCCTTACCAAGTATATGCAATGTTTTTAAGCAGGCTGACAAATGCATTTTCTCATATCGCACAAGTCACTTGTACGATTGAAGTCAATGATCCGCACATATCTGAAGAGCTCGTTCAATCGTATTGGTCCCATTGTGTGGAAGAGCTTCAAGGAATTTCTCCCCCAATCATCAGCTTGCTTCAACAGCAAAAACCAGCGCTGTCTGGACATAAGATCATCATCAAAACTAAAAGCGAAACTGAGGCTCTGGCCATCAAGAAGAAATATAGCCCAATGCTTCAGGCTGCATTTAAACAAGTCGGTTTTCCAGAACTTCAATTTGATACAGAAATTTTTGTATCAGATCAAGAGATTCAGAAGTTCAGAGAACAAAAACTTGCTGAAGATCAAGAAAGAGCCATGCAAGCCCTTGTTGAGATGGAGAAGAAGGAAAGTGAGGATCAAGAGGAAGCTCCTTCTGGCCCTCTGATGATTGGCTATCAAATCAAAGACAATGAAGAAATACGTACGCTTGATAGCATTATGGACGAAGAAAGACGAATCACCGTCCAAGGATACGTGTTTGATGCAGAAACGCGCGAACTAAAAAGCGGCAGAACCCTTTGTATCTTTAAGATTACCGATTATACGAATAGTATTTTGATCAAAATGTTTGCGAGAGAAAAAGAAGATGCTCAGCTCATGAAATCCTTGAAAAAAGGGATGTGGGTTAAAGCAAGAGGAAGCATTCAAAACGATACGTTTGTGAGAGATCTTGTCATGATCGCAAATGACGTCAATGAAATGAAACCTCAGCTGAAAGAAGATACTGCACCAGAGGGAGAAAAGCGTGTTGAGCTTCATTTGCATTCGCCAATGAGCCAGATGGATGCTGTCACTGGCATCGGTAAACTTGTTGAACAAGCAAAAAAATGGGGGCATGAGGCCATTGCCCTGACAGATCACGCCGTTGTACAATCCTTTCCAGATGCGTATGCAGCAAGTAAAAAGCATGGCATCAAAATGATGTACGGGGTGGAAATCAATTTAGTCGACGACGGGGTACCGATTGCGTATAATCCAGAGCACCGCTTGTTAGAAGATGCGACGTTTGTCGTATTTGATGTTGAGACAACAGGACTCTCTGCTGTGTATGATACGATCATTGAGCTTGCAGCCGTGAAAATCAAAGGCGGGGAAATCATTGACCGCTTTGAGGCATTTGCAAATCCTCATCATCCGTTATCAGCAACAACCATTGAACTAACCGGTATCACGGACGACATGGTGAGAGATGCACCAGATGTGGTCGATGTGGTTCGGGATTTCAAAGAGTGGATTGGACAAGATATCCTTGTTGCTCACAATGCGAGCTTTGATATGGGCTTTTTAAATGCAGCATATAAGCGACTGTTAAAAACAGATAAAGCGTCAAACCCTGTCATCGATACACTAGAACTCGGCCGATTCCTTTATCCAGAATTTAAAAATCACCGGCTGAACACGCTGTGTAAAAAGTTCGATATTGAACTCACGCAGCATCACCGGGCGATTTATGATGCAGAAGCAACTGGTTACCTCATGCTGAAGATGCTAAAAGATGCGGCTGAAAAAGAGATTGCCTACCACGATCAATTGAATGAAAACATGGGGCAGTCCAATGCGTATCAGCGCTCACGTCCTTACCATGCAACCGTGATAGCACAAAATGAGACGGGTCTAAAGAATTTATTTAAGCTTGTTTCACTTTCTCATATTCATTATTTCTACCGCGTGCCGCGTATCCCTCGCTCACAGCTTGAGAAATATCGAGAAGGTTTAATTGTTGGGTCTGCTTGTGATAAGGGTGAAGTGTTTGAAGGGATGATGCAGAAGTCACCTGATGAGGTAGAAGACATTGCCGCATTTTACGACTATTTAGAAGTTCATCCGCCAGAAGTGTATCAGCATTTACTCCAGCTGGAGCTTGTTCGGGATGAACGTGCATTAAAAGAGATCATCACAAACATTGTAAAACTTGGTGAAAAACTGAATAAACCAGTCGTGGCGACTGGAAATGTGCACTACCTGCATCCAGAAGACAAAATTTATCGCAAAATCTTAATTTCATCACAAGGCGGGGCGAATCCGCTTAATCGTCATGAACTGCCAAAAGTTCATTTTAGAACAACTGATGAAATGCTAGAAGCCTTCTCTTTCCTTGGAGACGAAAAGGCGAAAGAGATTGTCGTGACGAATACGCAAAAAGTATCTGAGATGGTCGAAAGTATCAAACCAATCAAAGACGATCTTTATACACCAAAAATCGAAGGTGCAGATGAAGAAATTCGGGAAATGAGCTATAACATGGCTCGCAGCATCTACGGTGACGATTTACCGAAAATTGTAGAAGACCGGATTGAGAAAGAATTAAAGAGTATTATTGGTCACGGTTTCGCTGTTATTTATTTAATTTCTCATAAGCTTGTTAAGAAATCACTTGATGATGGATATCTAGTTGGTTCAAGGGGATCAGTTGGTTCATCTCTCGTTGCGACATTAACAGAGATTACAGAAGTAAACCCGCTTGCGCCGCACTATGTATGTCCAAGTTGCAAGCACTCTGAGTTCTTTAATGATGGATCGGTTGGCTCAGGATTTGACCTTCCTGATAAAGACTGTCCTGAATGCGGGACGCCGTATAAAAAAGACGGACACGATATTCCGTTTGAAACGTTCTTAGGTTTTAAAGGAGATAAAGTGCCCGATATCGACTTAAACTTCTCAGGAGAATATCAGCCGATTGCCCATAACTATACGAAAGAGCTGTTTGGTGAAGAGTATGTATACCGCGCAGGTACAATCGGTACCGTTGCAGAAAAAACGGCATATGGTTATGTGAAAGGCTACGCAGGAGATCATAACCTTCATATGAGAGGTGCTGAAATTGACCGGCTCGTACAGGGCTGTACGGGGGTCAAACGGACAACGGGCCAACATCCAGGCGGTATTATCGTAGTGCCGGATTATATGGATATTTACGATTTCTCACCAATTCAATATCCAGCAGATGCGACAGGTTCTGATTGGAAAACGACGCATTTTGATTTCCATTCAATCCATGATAACTTGCTGAAACTAGATATTCTTGGACACGATGATCCAACGGTCATTCGGATGCTTCAGGACTTGAGCGGAATTGATCCAAAAACGATTCCGACAGATGATCCTGAGGTCATGAAAATCTTCCAAGGAACGGAACCTCTCGGTGTCACAGAAGAACAAATTGGATGTAAAACGGGAACACTTGGGATCCCAGAGTTTGGCACAAGGTTTGTTCGTCAGATGCTTGAAGATACAAAACCGACCACCTTCTCGGAGCTTGTTCAGATCTCTGGTCTATCTCACGGTACAGATGTATGGCTCGGCAACGCCCAAGAGCTGATTCATAATAAAACGTGTGAACTAAGCGAAGTGATTGGCTGTCGTGATGATATTATGGTCTATCTGATTTATCAAGGGTTAGAGCCGTCACTTGCCTTTAAAATCATGGAATCTGTTCGTAAAGGGAAGGGACTTCCTCCTGAATGGGAAGAGGAGATGAAGAATAATAACGTACCGAACTGGTACATTGATTCTTGTAAAAAGATTAAATACATGTTCCCTAAAGCCCACGCGGCTGCTTATGTATTAATGGCTGTTCGGATTGCTTATTTCAAGGTGCACCATGCACTTCTGTACTATGCGGCTTATTTTACCGTTCGTGCTGATGATTTTGATATCGAAACGATGACAAAAGGATCGAATGCGATTCGAGCGGTCATGGACGATATTAACTCAAAAGGTCTTGATGCATCACCGAAAGAGAAGAACCTATTAACTGTATTAGAGCTTGCACTTGAAATGTGTGAAAGAGGCTATCACTTTAAAAAAGTAGACCTATACCGATCAAGTGCCACTGAGTTTATCATTGATGGAGACGGGCTAATCCCGCCATTCAACTCCATCCCTGGACTCGGAACAAACGTTGCGTTAAATATTGTACGCGCACGCCAAGATGGTGAATTCCTTTCAAAAGAAGATTTACAAAAACGAGGAAAAGTGTCTAAGACCATCCTTGAGTATTTGGATCGTCAAGGCTGCTTAGAAGCACTTCCTGATCAAAACCAGCTTTCTTTGTTCTAATGTGAAAAATGAAGAGCGCCCTTAAAGGGCGTTTCAGCATGTAGACAAACCCTCGCATTCTTTGTCAGTCCTGCGCTCCGGTGCTCACGAATGTCAAATTCGCTCTGCTCCGGTGCTCGTCCTTCCTAGACTGCAAACATTTTAGCCCTTTGTCAACAATCTGGAGCGCCCTTAAAGGGCGTTCTTTTTTGTATATACAATAACATTATTATGTTAACTAAATATTTTAACTGGAATTATTTTCTTGTTGGTTCATATATCTTGATTTAACGTCGTGTTTTGAGAGAAGAGATTGTATGTCATTCTTTCTACCCAAATAGAGCAAAAAAGAGAATTTAGCCGTCTGAAATGTTCTCATACGACATATGATCATTTTGGGTACAGTCACATGAAGAATCAGGAGAAAACCCTCGGTGAGCGTCAAGCTGATGGCTGTTTACTATGCACATTTTTGAAACACGCTTGATTCTTTTCAACACTGTACAAAACACGAACGGAATGACAAGGAGGTGGTCATTTCTTGTTCAATGTTTCACGTTTAAGAAAAAAGAAGGGGTGAGAAGTAGGTACATGTCAGATTACAACTATGTAGAGGTGCTTCAAAAATCCATTTTGTTTTACGAAGCCCAGCGTTCCGGAAAGCTTCCTGAAAGCAATCGTCTTAACTGGCGAGGGGATTCTGGACTAGAGGATGGGAAAGATGTTGGTCATGATTTAACAGGCGGCTGGTACGATGGCCTACTCGGCAGCCGTGCTTGCATGGACAGTCTATGAGTACCGAGAAGCTTACGAAGAGGCAGAGCTGCTTGATGATATGTTAGATCAAATCAAGTGGGCAACCGATTATTTTTTGAAAGCCCATACAGGTCCAAATGAATTTTGGGCACAAGTAGGCGATGGGAACGCGGATCATGGCTGGTGGGGTCCAGCAGAAGTGATGCCGATGAACCGGCCAGCATTTAAAATTGATGAACATTGTCCAGGAACAGAAGTAGCCGCCCAAACTGCAGCCGCTTTAGCAGCAGGTTCAATTATTTTTAAAGAAACAGACGCGCCATATGCAGCAAAGCTTCTCACCCATGCAAAACAGCTTTATGCATTTGCTGACCAATATCGCGGTGAGTATACAGATTGTGTCACCAATGCTCAGCCATTTTATAATTCCTGGAGTGGCTATATTGATGAGCTCATTTGGGGTGGAATATGGCTCTACTTGGCGACAAATGACCAGACCTATTTAAACAAAGCACTAAAAGCAGTAGAAGAATGGCCGAAGGATTGGGACTATACGTTTACGATGTCGTGGGACAATACCTTTTTTGCTTCGCAAATTTTACTTGCGAGAATCACAAAGGAGAAAAGGTTTATCGAATCGACGGAGCGTAATCTCGATTACTGGTCGACGGGTTTTGTTCAAAATGGAAAAGTAGAAAGAATCACTTATACGCCTGGCGGACTAGCGTGGTTAGATCAATGGGGTTCACTTCGTTATACAGCAAATGCTGCATTTTTAGCGTTTGTGTACGCAGATTGGGTCTCTGATCAAGAAAAAAAGAATCGATACCAAACGTTTGCGATCAGGCAAACACACTATATGTTAGGGGATAATCCGCAAAATAGAAGCTATGTCGTTGGGTTTGGCAAAAATCCGCCGATGCATCCACACCATCGAACTGCACATGGCTCATGGTCTAATCAGCTGACAACTCCTTCTTCTCATCGGCACACGCTTTATGGAGCGCTTGTTGGGGGGCCTAATGCACAGGATCAGTATACCGATGACATCTCTGACTATGTATCAAACGAGGTAGCAACAGACTATAATGCCGCCTTTACTGGAAATGTAGCCAAAATGGTGCAGTTGTTTGGTCAGGGGCAGTCAAAGCTGCCGAATTTTCCGCCTAAAGAAAAAGTGGAAGATGAGTTTTTTGTAGAGGCAGCTGTCATGAGTAACGATACAACATCTACTCAGATCAAAGCCATTCTATACAATCGATCAGGCTGGCCGGCAAGAAGTAGTCAATCACTTTCTTTTAGATATTATGTCAATCTAAGTGAGATATTTGCGAAGGGATTCACTGATAAAGATATTCAAGTGACAGCTGTTTACAATGAAGGCGCTTCCTTAACTCCGTTAACGGTGTATGACGCATCATCCCATATCTATTTTACAGAAATCGATTTTACTGGCGTAGCTATTTTTCCAGGAGGTGAATCGCTTCATAAGAAGGAAATACAGTTCCGGTTATCTGCGCCAAATGGTGCGAATATATGGGATGCCTCAAATGATTATTCCTTTCAAGGATTAACATCCAATATGCAGAAAACAGCGAGAATTCCTGTTTTTGATCAAGGTATTTTAGAATTTGGTACGCTTCCGAATAAATAAATATAAAGGGTGAGGACATGACAAATAAAGAACGGTTTTTAACGCTTTATCATCAAATGAAAAACGATGCGAATGGATATTTTTCAAAAGAAGGCATTCCGTATCATTCCGTTGAGACACTCATTTGTGAGGCACCTGATTACGGGCATATGACCACTTCAGAAGCTTACAGCTATTGGTTATGGCTTGAAGCATTGTATGGTCACTACACAGGCGATTGGAGCAAACTAGAAGCGGCTTGGGATAATATGGAGAAGTTTATCATTCCAGTAAACGAAGATGGACATGACGAACAGCCGCATATGAGTTCTTACAATCCATCTAGCCCAGCCACATACGCTTCAGAAAAACCATATCCAGATCAATATCCGAGCCAGTTGACGGGTGCTCGCCCTGCTGGTCAAGATCCGATTGATGGTGAACTGAAGTCAACTTACGGAACGAATGAAACGTATTTAATGCACTGGCTTCTTGATGTAGACAACTGGTATGAATATGGGAATTTGCTCAATCCATCACATACAGCCGCATATGTAAACACATTCCAGCGGGGTCCGCAAGAATCCGTATGGGAGGCCATCCCTCATCCATCACAAGATGATAAAACGGCCGGAAAGCCCAATGAAGGTTTCATGAGCTTGTTCACAAAAGAAAATCAAGCGCCAGCCGCCCAGTGGCGCTACACAAATGCGACGGATGCTGATGCACGTGCGATACAGGCAATGTATTGGGCAAAGGAACTTGGCTATAATGGGTCAGCCTATCTTGATAAAGCGAAAAAGATGGGGGATTTCCTTCGTTACGGAATGTACGATAAATATTTTCAAACAATTGGAAGCGGCAAACAAGGTAATCCGTATCCTGGAAATGGAAAAAGTGCATGTCATCACTTAATGGCATGGTACACCTCTTGGGGCGGGGGACTTGGAGAATATGCGAATTGGTCATGGCGTATCGGAGCGAGCCATTGTCATCAAGGGTATCAAAACCCAGTCGCTGCCTACGCTTTATCCTCAGATAAGGGAGGCTTAAAGCCATCGTCACCGACTGGTGCAAGTGATTGGGAAAAGACGTTAAAGAGACAGCTTGAATTTTACGTCTGGCTTCAATCAAAAGAGGGAGCGATTGCAGGAGGTGCTACCAACAGCTGGAATGGAGACTATAGCGCTTATCCAGCAGGAAGAAGCACATTTTATGATATGGCTTATGAAGATGCGCCTGTTTACCATGATCCTCCGTCCAATAACTGGTTTGGAATGCAAGCATGGCCGATTGAGCGTGTAGCAGAGCTTTATTATATCTTTGCAAAAGATGGCGACAAAACATCTGAAAATTTCCAAATGGCCAAATCTGTCATCACAAAATGGGTCAACTATTCACTAGATTATATTTTTATTGGCACTCGTCCTGTGTCGGATCAAGATGGGTATTTTTTAGATGGTCAGGGTCAAAGGATTCTAGGGGGGACAAATGTTGCTGTTGCTACGACGAGTGCACCTGGAGAGTTTTGGATTCCTGGGAATATAGAATGGAGCGGTCAGCCTGACACTTGGAGCGGATTCCAATCTGCAACAGGTAATCCAAATTTAACGGCAGTTACAAAAGATCCTACTCAAGATACTGGTGTACTGGGCAGTCTCATCAAAGCACTCACATTCTTTGCTGCTGCAACACAGAAAGAGACAGGAAACTACACAGCACTTGGCATAAGAGCAAAAGAGACAGCGGCACAGCTCCTTGAGGTTGCTTGGAATTACAATGATGGTGTAGGGATTGTGACAGAGGAAGACAGAGAAGACTACCACCGTTTCTTTAAAAAAGAAGTGTACTTCCCAAATGGCTGGAACGGAACATTTGGTCAAGGAAATCAGATCCCTGGTTCCAGCACCATTCCTTCTGACCCGCAGCGAGGAGGTAACGGAGTGTATACGAGCTTTGCAGATCTTCGTCCGAAAATCAAGCAAGACCCAGCTTGGTCAGCACTGGAGAGTAAATATCAAGCATCTTTTAATGAAGCAACAGGCAAATGGGAAAACGGAGCGCCAAGTTTCACCTATCACCGTTTCTGGTCGCAAGTTGATATGGCTACGGCTTATGCAGAATACCATCGTCTCATAAACGAATAGAACGTAGTACAGCTGCCGGCTTTTTTAGTCGGCGGTCTTCTCATAAGATAAATGAAGTGAAAGCAAAGGTGATGTCATTATGGTTAAAAAGAAAGAATTTATGAATCATTCATCGAATGGCGGATCACAGGAACAAGAAAATCAAAGCTGGAGAAAAGAAGCAAATGATCGAATCTTACAACATAGACAAAGAGAGCTTGTCATAAATGTCATCGATAAAGAAAAAAAGCCCTTAGCCGGAATAGAGGTTGAAATAAAACAAATCAGACATGAATTTGCATTTGGTTCAGCAATGAATGACCAAGTACTATTCAATCAAACGTATGCTGATTTTTTTGTCCAACATTTTAATTGGGCTGTGTTTGAAAATGAGGCAAAATGGTATGCAAATGAGCCTGAACGAGGGAAAATAACCTACGAAAAAGCAGATGCCATGCTGAATTTTGCCAATAGACACCAAATTCCAGTGAGGGGGCACGCCTTATTTTGGGAGGTAGAGGATGCCAATCCAAACTGGCTGAAATCATTACCGAATCATGAAGTATATGAAGCCATGAAAAGGCGGCTTGAGCATGCAGGCAATCATTTTAAAGGAAAATTCCGTCATTGGGATGTAAACAACGAAATGATGCATGGTTCATTTTTTAAAGACCGGTTTGGGAAACAGATTTGGAAATGGATGTATGAAGAAACGAAAAAAATTGACCCTCAAGCCTTGCTGTTTGTCAATGATTATAATGTAATCTCATACGGCGAACATCACGCATATAAAGCACATATCAATGAACTTCGTCAGTTGGGGGCACCAGTTGAGGCTATTGGAGTTCAAGGTCACTTTGAAGATCGAGTGGATCCAGTCGTTGTAAAACAAAGACTAGATGTGCTTGCTGAGCTTGGTCTACCGATATGGGTGACAGAGTATGACTCTGTTCATCCGGATGCCAATAGACGAGCGGATAACTTAGAAGCTTTATATCGGGTAGCCTTTAGTCACCCAGCCGTAAAAGGTGTGCTGATGTGGGGATTTTGGGCGGGTGCTCATTGGAGAGGAGAGCACGCTGCCATCGTGAATCATGATTGGTCGTTAAATGAAGCAGGCAGGCGTTATGAAAAGCTTCTACAGGAGTGGACGACACAAAGAGTGGAAAAAACAGATGCGAATGGCCAAGTGACATGTCCAGCGTTTCACGGGACGTATGAGGTTCGAATTGGTGAAGTAAGTAAAATGTTGCAGCAGCAGACGATTGAACTTGACTCAACCAAACATACACCTCTTCAACTAGATATCATCGTACCAGTAGAATAAGAGATTGTGAGGAGAATGGAATGAAAAAATGGGTTCAACGGGTGGCTTGTTTTATGCTGCTGATCACTTTATGGGCGGGTTGGTTCACTCTGACCGTAAAGGCCTCCTCCTATGTGCAAACATCTGGTACACATTTTGTATTGAACAACCACCCATTTTACTTTGCTGGCACAAATAATTATTATTTCCATTACAAATCAAAAAAGATGGTAGATGCTGTTTTTGACGATATGAAGGCAATGGATTTAAAGGTTATTCGTATTTGGGGATTTCACGATGGTACCCCTCAAGAAAACTCAGTCTTACAATCTCGTCCAGGTGTTTATGAAGAATCCGGTTTTCAAAAACTAGACTATGCGATTTATAAAGCAGGGCAGGAAGGAATCAAGCTGGTCATACCGCTCGTGAACAATTGGGATGACTTTGGCGGGATGAATCAATATGTGAAGTGGTTTCAGGCAGGATCACATGATCACTTTTATACAGATTCTCGGATTAAAACAGCTTACAAAAACTATGTGCGCTATGTATTAGAGAGAACCAATACGTACTCAGGTGTTCAATATAAAGATGACCCTGCTATTATGACATGGGAGCTCGCCAATGAGCCGCGCGCTCAGTCAGACCCTTCGGGAGATATACTAGTAAACTGGGCAGATGAAATGAGTGCATGGATCAAATCAATTGACTCGAATCACCTTGTTGCAGTAGGAGACGAAGGGTTCTTTCGCATGACAGGTCATGACGATTGGTTTTACAGTGGGGGAGAAGGTGTTGATTGGGATCGTTTGACTGCTCTCCCTCATATTGATTATGGAACCTATCATTTATACCCGGATCACTGGAATCAGTCTGCTGCATGGGGAGTGAAATGGATCAAAGATCATATCACCCGAGGAAACGCAATCGGAAAACCTGTTGTATTAGAAGAGTTTGGCTATCAAAATCAAACAGCCCGTCCTGATGTATATGATAGCTGGCTGAAGACAATTGAACAGCTCGGAGGCGCAGGCAGCCAATTTTGGATTTTAACAAGCATTCAAGACGATGATTCCCTCTACCCGGATTATGACGGTTTTCGAGTTTTAAAGGAGAGCCGGGAGGCAGAAATTATTCGTGAACACGCCAAAAGAATGAATGAAAAGAACTGATGAAGAATGCCTGTTTATAAGGAACTTCATTTGCATAAAAAAATTGGATATGGTATAGTTTTTATGGAAATGCTAACGATTACCGAGACAAGAGTGGGGAAACCCGCTCTTTTGTATTGAACAGGCAATTTTTGTCTCGACATTATTCATCCGTTTTCTGCTCCCCCTGCTCACAATAAAGCAGGGTTTTTATGCAGAATGATTGATAAGAGCGTTTATCGAAAGCACAAGGAGGAAGAGAATGAGCAAAAAAGTAGTGGATATCGTAAGCGACATGGTGCAGCCAATTTTAGATGGCTTACAGCTTGAACTCGTTGATGTTGAATTTGTCAAAGAGGGTCAAAACTGGTTCCTTCGCGTATTTATTGACTCTGACAAAGGCGTCGATATCGAGGAGTGTGCCAAAGTGAGCGAAGCCTTGAGCGAAAAGCTTGATGAGGCAGATCCAATTAGCCAAAACTACTTTCTTGAAGTGTCCTCTCCTGGAGCGGAGCGCCCATTAAAGAAAAAAGCTGATTTTGAAAAAGCACTTGGAAAAAATGTTTTCATGAAAACATACGAACCAATTGATGGTGAAAAGGCATTTGAAGGTGAGCTTACAAGCTTTGATGGTGAGATTGCAACAGTGACAGTGAAGATCAAGACAAGAAAGAAAGAGATCAATATTCCATACGAAAAAATTGCTAACGCAAGATTAGCAGTTTCGTTCAATTAACCTTTTCATTGATATAAGGGGGAACCATAAAAATGAGTAGTGAGTTGTTAGATGCCCTGACTGTTCTTGAGAAAGAGAAGGGCATTAGTAAAGAAATTATTATTGAAGCGATAGAAGCTGCACTCATTTCTGCATACAAGCGTAATTTTAATCAAGCACAAAATGTGCGTGTTGATTTAAACCGTGAAACGGGAACGATTCGCGTATTCGCAAGAAAAGATGTTGTAGATGAAGTGTATGATTCTCGCCTTGAAATCTCTGTAGATGATGCAGCAAATATCAACCCGAATTACATGGTTGGTGACGTCGTTGAAATCGAAGTCACACCAAAAGATTTCGGACGCATTGCAGCTCAGACAGCGAAACAAGTCGTGACGCAGCGAGTGAGAGAAGCAGAGCGAGGTGTGATTTACACTGAGTTTATCGATCGTGAGGAAGACATCATGACGGGAATCGTTCAGCGAATTGACAGTAAATTCATTTACGT
This sequence comes from Bacillus sp. Leaf49, assembly GCF_001426125.1. Taxonomy (NCBI): domain Bacteria; kingdom Bacillati; phylum Bacillota; class Bacilli; order Caryophanales; family Bacillaceae; genus Bacillus; species Bacillus sp. Leaf49. The sequence continues at coordinate 570,860 of NZ_LMRK01000020.1, forward strand.
GTCACTTGGCAAAATCGAAGCCCTTCTTCCGGTAAACGAACAAATGCCAAATGAGGACTACAAACCACATGACCGCATTAAAGTGTTCATTACGAAAGTAGAAAAAACAACAAAAGGACCACAAATTTATGTATCAAGAACACACCCAGGTCTTTTAAAGCGTTTATTTGAAATCGAAGTGCCAGAAATTTATGATGGTACTGTAGAGCTTAAATCTGTCGCTAGAGAAGCTGGGGACCGTTCTAAAATATCTGTTCGTACAGATGATCCTGATGTTGATCCAGTTGGTTCTTGTGTAGGACCTAAAGGTCAGCGTGTACAAGCAATTGTCAATGAGCTGAAAGGCGAAAAAATTGACATTGTTCATTGGTCTAATGACCCTGTTGAATTTGTTGCCAATGCGTTAAGTCCATCAAAAGTTCTTGATGTCATTGTAAATGAAGAAGATAAGGCGACAACTGTCATTGTCCCTGATTATCAGCTGTCATTAGCCATTGGCAAAAGAGGTCAAAATGCGCGTCTTGCAGCGAAATTAACGAGCTGGAAGATTGACATTAAAAGCGAAACAGATGCAAGAGAACTCGGTATTTTCCCAAGAACTGAAGACTCTGAATCTCTTTTCTTAGAGGCTGAACCAGTAGCTGAGGAATCTGACGAATAAGAGGTGATATAAAAGGTGAAAAGCCGAAAAAAAATCCCGCTTAGAAAATGCGTCGTGACGGGAGAAATGAAACCAAAGAAAGAACTGATTCGCGTTGTTCGTTCAAAAGAAGGTGAAGTGTCTGTTGACGCAACCGGAAAAATGAACGGGCGCGGCGCTTACCTTTCTCTCGATAAAGAAACCATTCTTGCGGCGAAGAACAAACGTAGTTTACAGCAGCAATTTCAGACACAGATTGACGAACACATTTTTGAAGAATTACTAGAACTAGCTGAAAAGGTGAAAAAACCTAATGACTGAATCTGAATGGTATCCTTTGCTTGGTCTAGCAAATCGAGCTCGTAAAGTCGTGTCAGGAGAAGATCTGGTGATCAAAGAAATTAGACATGCGCGTGCTAAGCTGGTTCTTCTTGCAGCAGATGCCTCATCCAACACAGAGAAAAAGGTATCTGACAAATGCAAATTTTACAATGTTCCGGTTAGAAAAGTTGAAGACCGTTCCGTTCTCGGACGTTCTATAGGGAAGGAAGCTCGCGTAGTTGTCGCTGTCACTGACCAAGGCTTCGCTAAGAAGCTCATAAGCTTGCTCGATTAATTTATTTGGGGGTGAACGAATGGCTAAAGTGAGAGTATATGAATACGCAAAAGCCATAGATGTTTCAAGTAAAGATATTATAGCAGCGCTTAAGGATATGAACGTGGAAGTGAACAACCACATGGCGACGCTTGAAGACGACACTGTGAAAAAGCTAGACGCTATCTATAAAAAAGCCAAAGCAAAAGAGACAGCTAACGAGAAACCCGCAGAACAAAAAAAACAATCATCTAACAAAAACAATGATAGAAAGAAGAATGACGTGCAGAATAATCAATTTAATAAAAACAAAAAAAACAACAACCAAAACAAAAACAAAAATAAACGCGGCGGCAACAACAAGGCGCAGCATCAGCAAGCAAGACCTGTGAAGCCGAAAAAAGAGCTTCCTGAAAAAATTGAATTTACAAATTCAATGACAGTCGGCCAGCTTGCTGACGAGCTTGGCAAAGAAACTGCTGAAATCATCAAAAAACTGATGATGCTTGGTGTCATGGCTACGATCAACCAAGAGCTCGACAAAGATACAGTCGAATTAATTGCTTCTGAATATGGTGTTCCAGTAGAAGAAGTCATCATTTTAGAAGAAACTGAACTTGAAAAGTATGAAGTTGAAGATAAAGAAGAAGATATGCAAGTACGCCCTCCAGTCGTAACGATCATGGGACACGTTGACCACGGGAAAACAACGCTTCTTGACAGCATTCGTAAAACGAAAGTTGTTGAAGGCGAAGCGGGTGGAATTACGCAGCATATTGGTGCATACCAAATTGAAGAAAACGGTAAGAAAATCACGTTCCTTGATACACCAGGACACGCAGCTTTCACTACGATGCGAGCACGCGGTGCTGAAGTAACAGATACGACGATCTTGGTCGTTGCAGCAGATGATGGTGTCATGCCGCAAACGATTGAAGCGATCAACCACGCAAAAGCGGCAGAGGTGCCAATCATTGTGGCTGTCAATAAAATTGACAAACCAACAGCGAACCCTGACCGCGTGATGCAGGAATTAACTGAGCATGGTCTTGTACCTGAGGCTTGGGGCGGCGAAACCATTTTCGTTCCTTTATCTGCAAAAACAGGTGAAGGCATTGACGAATTGATCGAAATGATCCTTCTTGTCAGCGAAGTAGCAGAACTAAAAGCCAACCCAAATCGTGCGGCAAAAGGAACTGTGATTGAGGCTGAGCTTGATAAAGGAAGAGGTTCTGTTGCAACCCTTCTCGTTCAAACTGGTACACTTCAAGTAGGTGACCCAATCGTTGTCGGAAATACATTTGGCCGTGTACGTGCAATGGTCAATGACATCGGACGCCGCGTGAAAACAGCAGGACCATCTACACCTGTTGAAATCACTGGTTTAAATGATGTACCGCATGCAGGGGATCAGTTCCTCGTATTCAAAGATGAAAAAACAGCTCGTCAAGTCGGTGAGGCGCGTGCATCTAAACAACTTGATGAACAGCGTTCAGACAAAGCGAAATTATCTCTCGATGACCTATTTGAGCAAATCAAACAAGGTGATGTAAAAGATATCAACTTAATCGTAAAAGCAGACGTACAAGGTTCTGCTGAAGCACTGACGGCAGCTCTTCAAAAAATTGAAGTAGAAGGCGTCAAAGTGAAAATCATCCATACGGGTGTTGGAGCGATTACAGAATCTGATATCATTTTAGCAAGTGCTTCTAATGCGATTGTGATCGGATTTAACGTACGTCCTGATGGCAATGCGAAGAGCACAGCTGAAACAGAAAACGTAGATATCCGCTTACACCGCATCATCTACAAAGTCATCGATGAAATTGAAGCTGCGATGAAAGGGATGCTTGACCCTGAATATGAAGAAAAAGTCATCGGTCAAGTTGAAGTTCGTCAAACGTTTAAAGTATCAAAAATCGGTACAATTGCTGGTGGCTATGTCACTGAAGGTACCATTACTAGAGACAGTGGTATCCGCTTAATTCGTGATGGCGTCGTCATCTTTGAAGGTGAAGTCGACGTATTAAAACGATTCAAAGACGATGTGAAAGAAGTTTCACAAGGCTATGAATGTGGTATTACCATTAAGAAATACAATGATATCCGTGAAGGTGATGTCATGGAATCATTCGTTATGCAAGAAATCGAAAGAAAATGATCGGTTATACCGAGTGTGAGTGTATGATCTATGATGCATCCTCACTGAAGGAAAAACGTGCGGTTCTGCAGCGTATCATGACAAGAACGCGCCATAAATTCAATGTGACCATTGCTGAAATGGACTATCAGGATACATGGCAGCGTACTTCGATCGGAATCGCCGTCATTTCCTCCTCCCGGGTTCAAGTGGAAAAGGAACTTCAGCGTGTGTTAAGCTTTATTGATTCTTTTCCGGAAATTGAACGAACGATCACGAAAACTGAGTGGTTTTAATTAGAGGTGATAAGATCATGAGTATGAGAGCAACCCGTGTGGGTGAGCAAATGAAAAAAGAATTAGGCGACATCCTTGGCAGAAAGCTAAAAGATCCAAGAATCGGCTTTTTGACTGTAACGGATGTTGAAGTATCCGGTGATTTGCAAATTGCCAAAGTCTACATTTCTGTTCTTGGCGACGAGAAGAAAAGAGAGGAAACCTTAAAAGGCCTTGCAAAGGCGAAAGGGTATATCCGCTCTGAAATTGGCAATCGAATCAGACTTCGCAAAACACCAGAGCTTCACTTTGAATTCGATGAGTCTGTAGACTACGGTAACCGAATTGAAAGCCTGATTGCTGAACTAAACACAAAAGATCACGAATAAGACGTTGAAATAAGGATAGGCGATGATCGTCTGTCCTTTTTCATCGTTTATGAAAGGAGAGAACGCAGGTGCAAAACGGTGTTCTTTTATTACATAAAGAAAGAGGCATGACCTCTCACGACTGTGTGTTTAAAGTGAGAAAGATTTTACACACAAAAAAAGTGGGACATACAGGGACACTCGATCCAGAGGTTTCAGGTGTTCTGCCTATTTGTATTGGACGAGCGACAAAAATTGTGGAGTACTTAACAGATAAATCGAAAACGTATGATGCGGAAATCACCATTGGATTTTCTACAACGACAGAAGACCAAACAGGTGAAGTAGTAGAAGAAAAAAAGGTGCCGGTACCGATGTCAGAAGATGACATTGATGCTGCGTTGAAACAATTTGAAGGAACCATTGAACAGATCCCTCCGATGTTTTCTGCTGTGAAAATTGGCGGAAAAAAGCTCTATGAATATGCGAGGCAAGGCATTGAAATTGAACGTCCAAGCCGTGAAATTACCATTCATCGCATCGAGCGGACAACACCTGTCACATTTGAAAATGGTAAAGTATCATTTAGATTCACCGTACTGTGTTCAAAAGGCACATATGTGAGAACGTTAGCTGTCGATATCGGAAAAAAACTTGGGTTTCCAGCCCACATGTCTCACCTCATTCGCATAGGATCTGGTGACTTTACGTTAGATGAATGTATCACTCTTGATGAGTTGCGGGAGATCAGCGAGAAAGGAACGGTTGAGGAACATCTTGTGCCGATCGAGCGTGCGCTCAATCATTTGCCGAAATGGGAGATAAATGATACATTAGCAAGTAAAGTGGAAAACGGTGCAGTCCTACCTATGCCTGATGAATTTGCTCATTTTGCAGAGGAAGATCGTGTCGCTGTCTTTGCTCCTTCAGGCCATTGTATGGCGATTTATATGAAGCACCCGACCAAACAGAACCTGATGAAGCCGGCGAAGATTTTATCACAGGACAAGCAATCTTAAAGAAAAGGTGACCATCTCGTGAAGACTATACATATTTCACACCCACATACATTGAATCAAAAGGATCAAGTCCCGTCTGTGATGGCTTTAGGGTATTTTGACGGTGTTCACCTCGGACACCAAAAAGTGATTGATGCAGCGAAAAACATTGCGGAAAAAGAGGGTTTAGCTCTAGCTGTCATGACTTTTCATCCGCATCCATCACATGTTCTGCAAAAAGCACGTGAACCAAAAGACTTAATCACACCGCTTGAGGATAAGATTGATTTTATCGAACAATTAGGTGCTGACTACTTATACATTGTGCAATTCAGCGAAAGCTTTGCAGCACTGTCTCCTCAAGACTTTGTCGATCAATATTTGGACGAACTGAATGTGAAGCATGCAGTCGCTGGTTTCGATTTTACATTCGGCCGGTTTGGCGCAGGCACAATGGAAACGTTTGATGAATATGGGAAAGGGCGGATTGCTGCGACCATTGTACCTAAGCTTTCCAACCAAGACCGGAAAGTCAGCTCGACCCTGATACGTTCCGCATTGAAAAATGGAGACGTTGAATATGTGAGTGAGCTTTTAGGCAAACCGTATCAGCTGCGAGGCATTGTGATTCATGGAGATAAACGAGGACGCACGATTGGCTTCCCAACCGCCAATGTTGGTTTATCTGCTGAATACATCATCCCGCCAACAGGCGTATATGCAGTGAGAGCGGAAGTGAAAGGCAAGGTGTATGACGGTGTTTGTAACGTTGGCTACAAACCAACATTTTATGAAAAACGTCCTGATCAGCCTGCGATTGAAGTGAACCTTTTTGATTTTAACGAAGAAATTTATGGTGAACCGATTAAATTACAGTGGTACAAACGGATTCGCAGTGAACAAAAATTTAACGGTATTCAAGAATTAACGGCTCAAATTAGTCAAGATAAAGAAGAAGCGATTCAGTTTTTTCAAAATTATCTTCATTAAACAAAAAAATCGCAGAAAAACCGCTCTATCATTTGCAAAATCGGCATATTTTTAGTATGATAATTCCTGTAGCTTTAAAACCACTTACTTGGCAGGCCGACTTCACCGACGGTTGCGAGGTAGATGGGGCTAACATGATTTGGAGGTGAAACAGGATGGCTATTACTCAAGAGCGTAAAACTCAATTAATTAATGAGTTCAAAACACACGAATCTGATACTGGATCTCCAGAAGTTCAGATCGCTGTCCTAACAGAATCAATTAACAACTTGAACGAGCATTTACGTACTCATAAGAAAGATCACCACTCACGTCGCGGTCTTTTGAAAATGGTAGGTAGACGTCGTAATCTTCTTACGTATCTACGTAATAAAGACGTAACTCGTTACCGTGAGTTAATTAACAAACTAGGCTTACGTCGATAATCGTAAAAAGCGGGAGGATTCCCGCTTTTTTATCGTATAATCACTAATATTTTATGGTTAAAATGTTGAAAGAATGGCAAAAACCCTTCTACATACAGCTTTCACATTGATATGTGAAAATCATTTTGTTCATAATAAGAAATAACCTAAAAACTTTACGACGAGAGAGGAGTTTATCTCAGAATGGGACAAGAGAAACAAGTCTTCACCATAGACTGGGCTGGACGTCAACTGACAGTTGAAACTGGCCAGCTTGCAAAGCAAGCAAACGGAGCGGTTCTCGTACGCTACGGAGATACGGCTGTGCTTAGCTCAGCAACAGCTTCTAAAGAACCAAAACCACTTGATTTTTTCCCGCTCACTGTAAACTACGAAGAAAGATTATATGCAGTTGGTAAAATTCCTGGTGGTTTCATTAAAAGAGAAGGCCGCCCAAGTGAAAAAGCAATCCTTGCGAGCCGCTTAATTGACAGACCGATCCGTCCACTATTTGCAGACGGATTTAGAAATGAAGTACAAGTCATTAGTATTGTCATGAGTGTGGATCAAGATTGTTCATCTGAAATGGCTGCAATGTTTGGCTCATCTTTAGCTTTATGTGTGTCTGACATTCCATTTGAGGGACCAATCGCTGGCGTGACAGTAGGACGAGTAGATGGAAAACTCATCATCAACCCAAATGTTGAGCAGCTTGAACAAAGCGATATCAACCTTGTTGTAGCTGGAACAAAAGATGCAATCAACATGGTAGAGGCTGGTGCTGATGAGGTACCAGAAGAAACAATGCTTGAAGCCATCATGTACGGACATCAAGAGATCAAACGCTTAATCGAATTCCAAGAAGAAATTGTGAAAGCTGTCGGTAAAGAAAAAATCGATATTCCTTTATATGAAGTCGATCAAGCATTAGCAGAGGAAGTAAAACAACTTGCTGAAGCGGATCTACTGAAAGCGATTCAAGTACATGAGAAGCATGCTCGTGAAGATGCCATCAGTGCTGTGAAAAAAGCTGTCGTTCAAAAATTTGAAGAAGAAGAGCGTGACGAAGCAACGATTAAACAAGCGAAGGATGTCTTAAATAAGCTTGTGAAAAACGAAGTTCGCCGCCTTATTACTGAAGAGAAAGTACGTCCAGATGGACGCGGCGTCGATCAAATCCGTCCACTTTCTTCAGAAGTAGGACTTCTACCAAGAACGCACGGTTCAGGATTGTTTACAAGAGGCCAAACACAGGCACTCAGTATTTGTACATTAGGTGCACTTGGTGATGTACAGATTCTTGATGGTCTTGGTGTTGAAGAGTCTAAGCGATTCATGCACCATTATAACTTCCCGCAATTCAGTGTTGGTGAGACCGGCCCAATGCGTGGTCCAGGCCGTCGTGAGATTGGACATGGTGCGCTAGGCGAACGTGCATTAGAGCCAGTCATTCCATCTGAAAAAGATTTCCCTTATACGGTTCGCCTTGTATCTGAGGTGTTAGAATCAAACGGTTCTACTTCACAAGCAAGTATTTGTGCGAGCACACTTGCGATGATGGATGCAGGTGTTCCAATTAAAGCACCAGTTGCAGGGATTGCAATGGGACTTGTTAAATCTGGTGAATACTACACAGTGCTGACAGACATTCAAGGAATGGAAGATGCACTTGGAGATATGGACTTTAAAGTAGCAGGTACATCTAAAGGTGTAACAGCGCTTCAAATGGACATCAAAATCGATGGTCTATCAAAAGACATTTTAGAAGAAGCACTTCAACAAGCGAAAAAAGGAAGAATGGAAATTTTAGATAGCATGCTGTCAACGATTCCAGCTTCTAGAGGAGAATTGTCGCGTTATGCACCAAAAATCTTAACGATGACAATCAATCCAGATAAAATTCGCGATGTCATTGGACCAAGCGGTAAACAAATCAATAAAATCATTGAAGATACCGGTGTGAAAATTGATATTGAACAAGACGGTACAATCTTTATCTCTTCTACTGAAGAAGACATGAACCAAAAAGCGAAGAAAATCATAGAAGATCTTGTCAGAGAAGTTGAAGTTGGTCAACTTTACCTAGGTAAAGTAAAACGAATTGAAAAATTCGGTGCCTTCCTCGAAATCTTCAGCGGCAAAGATGGACTTGTTCATATTTCTGAGCTTGCACTTGAACGTGTTGGCAAAGTAGAAGATGTCGTGAAGATTGGTGACGAACTACTCGTCAAAGTCACTGAGATCGATAAACAAGGCCGTGTGAACCTTTCTCGTAAAGCTGTTTTACGTGAAGAAAAAGAAAAAGAAGAAAAGCAGTCTTAATGAGAACAAATAAAATGTGTTAGAAGCCAGGTATCCGTGCCAGGCTTCTTTCTTTTCTTGCGCGTAACAATAGTTCTAGCTTGTTTCTCCCCATCATAATTTGTGGTAAAGGGGAGGGACAACCATTGAAAAAAACGATACCATTCTTTGTGTTTGTATTTTTACTGCTCGTGTCATATCAAACGATGAAGCAGCCGGCTGCTGTTACATATATGAATTCAATGAAAGAGCACGCCGAGGTAGCATCTGTTTCAAAAGATATTCTGTATCAAGAGATCGAATCGAAGTCTTCTGACTATGAAGAGAAGCCGCAAAATGCTAAGATTGATAAAGTGTGGAAAAAGATGCCTGGTTTAAATGGACAGACAGTCGATATCGATGCTTCTTACGAAAAAATGAAAAAACAGGGCTCTTTCGATGAAAAGCTGCTTGTTTTTAAAGAAACAAAACCATCTGTCCATTTGCATGAACTTGGTGCTGAACCTATCTATAAGGGACATCCAGATAAAAAGATGAATGCATTCCTGATCAATGTAGCTTGGGGCGACGAGCATTTAACAAAGATGTTGAATACACTAGAAAAGCATCAAGTGAAGGCAACCTTTTTCTTAGAGGGCAAATGGGTGAAAAACAGTTCAGATCTTGCTAAAAAAATCGTGGCAGATGGTCATGAAATTGGAAATCATTCATACAATCACCCGGATATGCGCACACTGACAAGAGAACGAGCATTAGAGCAGATGATTAAAACAAATCGCCAAATTGAAGAATCCCTTGGGAAAAAACCGATATGGTTTGCGCCTCCAAGTGGCAGCTTTAAAGAAGAAACAGTAAAGCTTGCGAAACAAGAAGGAATGGAAACCATTATGTGGACAGTAGACACGATCGACTGGCAAAAACCATCACCAGCTGTATTACAAAAACGAGTGCTTGGGAAAATTCACAATGGGGCGATGATATTAATGCATCCAACAGACGCAACAGCGAGAAGTCTTGACGCACTTATCACTCAAATCAAAGAAAGAGGATATGAATTAGGAACGGTTTCTGACCTCCTAAGTGAAAAAAGACATCCGTGATGCGATCTGTTTGTTGAATAGGAGGAGCAAAACTTGGTCAAAACGTATACATGCCAAAACGGAGTAAGAATTGTACTTGAAAACAATCCCACTGTAAGGTCTGTCGCAATTGGCGTCTGGATTGGAACAGGTTCTAGACATGAGACACCAGAAGTAAATGGGATCTCACACTTTTTAGAGCATATGTTCTTTAAAGGAACAAAGACGAGATCTGCACGTGATATCGCAGAATCCTTTGACCGCATTGGTGGTCAAGTGAATGCCTTTACGTCAAAAGAATATACTTGCTATTATGCAAAGGTACTTGATTCACATGCTGGGTATGCCCTCGATGTGTTGAGTGACATGTTTTTCAACTCTGCTTTTGACGAAGAAGAGCTGAAGAAAGAAAAAAATGTGGTCTATGAAGAAATTAAAATGTATGAAGATACTCCTGATGACATCGTTCATGATTTGTTAAGCAAAGCCATTTACGGTGATCATTCATTAGGTTATCCGATTTTAGGGACAGAGGAAACACTCTCTACTTTTAACGGTGATTCCCTTAGAAAATATATGGACGAATTCTATACGCCGGATCGCGTCGTCATCTCTGTAGCAGGGAACGTCGATGACACCTTCATTCGTGAGGTCGAAACATTATTTGGCTCGTACGAAGGAAAGGGGAAAAAGCAGCCTGTCGAAGCACCGCAATTCCACTATGACAAACTGACACGCAAAAAGGAAACAGAACAGGCGCATCTTTGCATGGGCTTTAACGGACTTCCTGCTGGAGATCAGGGCATCTATGACTTAATCGTCTTAAATAATGTTCTAGGCGGTAGCATGAGCAGCCGGTTGTTCCAAGACGTAAGAGAAGATAAAGGACTTGCGTATTCTGTATTCAGCTATCATAGTTCATTTGCAGATAACGGAATGCTGACGATCTATGGTGGAACTGGAGCGAAGCAGCTGAACCTGCTATCTGAAACCATCTTACAAACATTAGACGTCTTAAAACGTGAGGGAATTACGCAGAAAGAACTTGAAAACTCTAAGGAGCAAATGAAAGGCAACCTCATGCTCAGTCTTGAAAGCACAAACAGCAAGATGAGCCGAAATGGTAAAAATGAATTACTCCTTGGCAAACATCGTACGCTTGATGAAATTATTGATGAAATCAATCGCGTCTCATTAGACGGCGTGAACAATTTATCGAAAAGAATCTTTACAGAAGATTATGCCCTCTCGCTTATTAGTCCAACGGGTGATCAGCCATCATAATGTAAACAACACGGCAGACTTCTCAAGAGGTCTGCCGTTTATTGTATACCAAGAAGAAAGGGGCCCTGCGTTCATGAAACACGAAAAACTGAAACAGCTATCTCCGCTTCTTAAACAAGCCATCTCTTTCCAGCCGATGACATCTGGATTTTCGGGAGACCGCACCTTTTTGGTCATAACGCCTAGTGAAAAGCTAGTACTCAAGCTATCAGACATTCAGAAATATTCCAGTTTGAAAAAGAAAGCGTCCATTCAGCAGAAGTTAAAAAATCGAGGCGTTATTTGTTCTGAAGTGATGGAGGTCGGAGTGAGTGCTGAACAAAACTGTACCTTTCGTATTTTTCCATTTATCGAAGGAGAGATTGCTAGAGCATCCATTCATCTGCTCACAGAAGAAGAGCAGTATGAAATCGGAAGGCGGGCAGGCAGAGACTTGAGTATCATGCATACATGCGATGCCCCTTTTTATGCAGCCCCCTGGGATAAGAAGGTATTAGCGAAACATGAACGGTATGTACATGCCTATCAATCAAGCGGAGTGACCTTTTCCCATGATCAGTTCGTATTAGATTTTATTCAGTCACATGCTGATGCGGTAAAAGGGAGGCCAAACCAGTTCCAGCATGATGATTTTCATTTAGGGAATATCATTATACAGCGTCATCAATATGCTGGGGCGATCGACTTTGATCAATCCGACTGGGGCGATCCGATTCATGACTTTTATAAACTGTCTTTATTTAGTCGAGAAAGAAGCATTCCATTTTCAGCCGGGCAATTGGATGCCTATATAAGTACGCAGACAACACATGATTTTTGGCTTCTTTTTTCCATCTATACAGCCATGAGCTGTTTTTCTTCTATTGTTTGGACGTTATCCTATGACCCGGGGCATGTAAAAGACATGGTGAATCGAGTGGAGAGAATGCTGACAGACCATAAGCGTTTTACTCAACTGACGCCAGTTTGGTATACAGATTGGCTTGATTCGTGCGTGTAGAACGGGACGGTCTATTCACCCTCTGTGCTGCATATATGATATGGAAGGGGAGTGATGCGATTTTGAGGCTGAGTGAGCTGTCAGGAAAAGAGATCGTCGATATTAAAAGAGCGGAGCGGCTTGGCGTGCTTGGACAAACCGACCTTGAAATAAATGAACAGGACGGTCAAATTACAGCACTCATCATACCTTCCGTCAAATGGTTTGGCTTTCGAAAACAAGGAAATGACATCCGCGTTCCGTGGAATCACATTCAAAAAATAGGATCAGATATGATCATTCTCGATGTGCCTGAAGAACTTCAGCCGCACGGAGAAAAAGAGCACCCATCATAAAAGGGTGCTCTTTTTCTTTTCTCTTCCCGATTTGTTCACAGGCTGAATCCTCTCCTCATATGCTGAAAGGGAGATTCGGAAAATATTACAGACTTTTTTAAATAAAGAAGGTGAACGGTCAGTATGTTGAGCGGTTTAACGGTTGCGGTGATCGGGGGAGATGCTAGGCAGCTTGAAATCATTCGCAAGCTGTCACAGCAGCATGCCAAAGTGTTTTTGGTCGGTTTTGATCAGCTGGATCATGGATTTATTGGTGCTGAAAAGCTGAAAATGTCAGAGCTTCCATTTGAGCAGGTAGACAGTATGATCCTTCCGGTATCAGGTGCTACAGACGAAGGGGTCGTTGCCACCGTTTTTTCAAATGAGAAGGTCGTGCTAGAAGCTAAATATTTAGAAAGAACCCCTGCACATTGTACCTTGTACTCAGGTATTTCTAATATGTACTTAGACAATATGGCAAAGCAGGTGAACCGGAAGCTTGTGAAGCTGTTTGAGCGAGATGATATTGCCATATATAACTCTATTCCAACAGTTGAAGGGATTATCATGATGGCTATTCAGCAAACGGACTATACGATTCATGGGTCACATGTCGCTGTTCTCGGACTTGGTCGAACAGGGCTCACCATTGCCCGCACATTTCGGGCGCTAGGTGCGGAAGTGAAAGTTGGTGCTGCGGATACAGCCCATTTAGCGCGAGCCTTTGAGATGGGACTTGATCCATTTTCAATGGACCGTTTAAAAGATGAAGTAACGGATGTCGACATCATCATCAATACGATTCCAAGCTTAGTATTAGATTCATCTGTCATCGTCAGCATGACACCAAAGACACTCATTTTGGATATCGCCTCCCGCCCAGGTGGAACAGACTTTGACTTTGCACAAAAGCATGGAGTGAAGGCACTTCTTGCACCAGGACTTCCAGGGATTGTGGCACCAAAGACAGCCGGGCAGATCATTGCAAAAGTGCTTTCTGGGCTCTTATGTGAACTTGCGGAGGAAAAAAGGGGGATGAAATCATGACTACACTAAAAGGGAAAAGAATCGGCTTTGGTTTAACAGGTTCTCACTGCACGTACGAAGCCGTTTTTCCGCAAATCGAATCACTCGTGAAAGAAGGGGCAGAAGTGCGTCCTGTCGTGTCGTATACGGTGCAAAATACAAATACGAGATTCGGAGAAGGAGCGGACTGGATTGAGCGGATTGAGAAGCTGACAGGATTTCAAGCGATTGACTCAATCGTCAAAGCAGAGCCACTCGGACCAAAACTTCCACTTGATTGTATGGTCATTGCACCTTTAACAGGCAATTCAATGGCGAAATTTGCAAATGCACTGACAGACAGTCCAGTCTTAATGGCTGCTAAGGCGACCATTCGTAATCACCGCCCTGTCGTTTTAGGCATTTCCACCAATGATGCATTAGGTTTAAATGGTACAAATCTCATGAGACTCATGTCGACAAAGAACATTTTCTTTATTCCATTCGGCCAAGATGATCCATTCAAAAAACCGACTTCCATGGTAGCGCATATGGATCTACTGACGAAAACGGTAGAAGAGGCGCTCGAGCATAGACAAATTCAGCCCATTTTAATTGGAGCAAACGAATAATAGATTCACTAGAAAATCATGAAAGATTCAAAAAAGGTACTTCAAGCCTTGCTTTTCTATGGTAAAATAAAATGTAAAAAGTCATAGGATGGCCATCCGAAAGAAAAGAATCATGGATGGGTCGGAAGGAGTTTTACTGATGGGAAGAGGATTGCATGTAGCTGTAGTTGGAGCGACTGGAGCTGTCGGTCAACAAATGTTAAAAACACTAGCTGACAGAGATTTTGAAATGGATACACTTACTCTACTATCCTCAAAACGTTCTGCTGGAACAAAAGTGACATTCAGAGGTCAAGAGTATACCGTTCAAGAAGCAACACCTGAAAGCTTTGAAGGGGTCAATATTGCACTATTCAGTGCGGGAGGAAATGTTTCCAAAGCGCTAGCTCCTGAAGCGGTCAAACGAGGTGCAATTGTTGTCGATAATACAAGTGCTTTTCGTATGGACGAAAATACCCCTCTTGTCGTACCAGAGGTAAACGAAAAAGATTTGCATGACCATCAAGGGATCATTGCAAACCCTAACTGTTCAACGATTCAAATGGTGGCGGCGCTAGAACCGCTTCGTCAAGCGTATGGCATGAAAAAAGTCATTGTGTCTACTTACCAAGCAGTATCAGGTGCAGGACATGAAGCCATTGACGAACTGTACAGCCAGTCGCAAGCCATTTTAAATAAAGAAGATGTGAAACCAGAAGTCATGCCTTATCAAATTGCCTTTAATGCGATTCCGCAAATTGATAAATTCCAAGATAATGGCTATACATTTGAAGAAATGAAAATGATCAATGAAACGAAAAAAATCATGCATTTGCCAGAGCTGGAAGTAGCAGCAACATGTGTGAGACTACCAATTGAAACGGGTCATTCAGAATCAGTTTACGTTGAACTTGAATCAAATGACGCAACGGTTGATGACATCAAGTCCATCCTAAAAGATGCACCAGGTATCACATTACAAGATGATCCGTCTCAGCAAATTTATCCAATGCCTGCAGATGCTGTTGGTAAAAACGACGTATTTGTCGGCCGCATTCGGAAGGATTTGGATCGTCCAAATGGCTTCCATATGTGGATTGTATCTGATAACCTGCTAAAAGGCGCTGCATGGAACTCCGTTCAAATTGCAGAAAGCTTACGAGCATTAAAATTAGTTTAACATTCAATGGATGATGAGGACGAATAGAAGAGAGTTAGGCATCTTTCGCCTGCTCTCTTCTGTTACGTCAGAATGAACTTGGAGTGAAAACAGTGAAAATAATTGTCCAAAAATTTGGCGGTACATCTGTCAAAGATGATCAAGGGAGAAAAAGGGCACTTGCACATATCTTATCTGCAAAAGAGAAAGGCTATAAATCGGTCGTTGTCGTGTCTGCGATGGGACGAAAAGGCGATCCTTATGCGACAGATACACTGCTTGGTCTGCTTTACGGCAGTGCGCAGCATATGACAAACCGAGAAAAAGATTTACTCGTGTCTTGCGGAGAAAATATTTCAGCTGTTGTTTTTTCAAGTATGCTGAATGAAAACGGGCTAAAGGCTGTAGCGATGACTGGATCACAGGCAGGCTTTGTGACAGATAAAGAACATACAAATGCGAAAATTATTGACATGAAGTGTGAACGTCTTGAGGCGGCACTTTCAGAGCATGATGTGGTTGTCGTTGCTGGATTCCAAGGCGCTGCGAAAAATGGAGACGTGACAACAATCGGACGAGGCGGCAGTGATACTTCAGCTGCTGCGTTAGGCGCTGCATTGCAGGCAGATTTCATCGATATTTTTACAGATGTAGAAGGGGTCATGACAGCAGATCCCCGTATCGTAGAAAATGCAAAACCACTGAGAGTCGTGACATACACAGAAATTTGTAACCTCGCATACCAAGGGGCAAAAGTCATTCACCCTAGAGCTGTTGAAATTGCCATGCAAGCAAAAGTACCAATGAGGGTCCGTTCAACATACTCTGATGATGAGGGTACACTCGTGACATCACACTACTCAGATAAAATGAGTCATGATGTGTACGACCGCCTGATTACGGGTATTGCACATGTCAATGATGTCACACAAATCAAAGTCCCAGCTAAAGAGGGACAGTACAGCGTACAAACAGAAGTCTTTAAAGCAATGGCAAATGCCCAAATCAGTGTCGATTTCTTCAACATTACACCGAGCGAAATCGTCTATACGGTGACAGGTGCAATGACTGAAAAAGCAACGGCGATCCTAAAAGATCTGGGCTATACGCCGATTGTCACGACAAACTGTGCAAAGGTATCAGCTGTTGGAGCAGGCATTATGGGTGTACCAGGTGTCACATCTAAAATTGTATCTGCACTATCTGAGCAAAATATTCCGATCTTACAGTCCGCTGACAGTCATACGACGATTTGGGTGTTAGTGAACGAAGAAAACATGAGAGAGGCTGTCAATGCCCTTCATGAAGTGTTTGAACTTTCAAGATAAATGTGATTGAATCATGATGAGGTGAAAAAAATGAATTTCGGAAATATCGCAACAGCTATGATTACACCTTTTGATAAAAAGGGCAACATTGATTTCCAAAAGCTATCAATTCTCATTGATTACTTGTTAAAAAACGGCAGTGACTCTTTAGTCGTTGCAGGGACAACAGGCGAATCGCCAACTTTATCGACTGAAGAAAAAGTCGCTCTTTTTCAGCAATCGGTGAAATTAGCAAATGGTCGTTGTAAAATCATTGCAGGAACAGGCAGTAATAACACAAATGCGTCTATTAAACTAACGAAAAAAGCAGAAGAAGCGGGCGTTGATGCAGTGATGCTTGTCGTACCTTACTACAACAAGCCATCACAGGAAGGCATGTATGCACACTTTAAAGCAATTGCCGAGTCTACATCTCTTCCTGTCATGCTTTACAATGTACCAGGAAGAACGGTTGCTTCATTAGCACCAGAAACAACGATTAAGCTTGCGCAAATACCGAACATTGTCGCAATCAAAGAAGCAAGCGGTGATCTAGATGCCATGACAAAAATCATTGCAGAGACACCAGAAGATTTTGACGTTTACTCTGGTGACGACAGCCTAACGCTTCCTGCGGTTGCGATTGGTGCAAGAGGAGTCGTCTCTGTGGCTTCTCATATCGTAGGCCTTGATATGCAGCAAATGCTAAAAAGCTACGCTTCAGGACAAACAGCGAATGCGGCATTGATTCATCAAAAGCTGGTGCCGATCATGAACCAGCTGTTCTCAGCGCCAAATCCAACGCCTGTCAAAACAGCTCTTCAGCTGAAAGGATTAGATGTCGGATCTGTTCGACTCCCGCTTTTACCTTTATCAGAAGAAGAGAGACTGAATTTAAGCAGCGTATTAAACAGCTGATCAAAACAAAAAAATTCGTAAGCGGTCATTCTCAGATGTCCCTGAGTATGACCGTTTTTTATACATAAACACTTTCTTAAAATGTGACTTCATCTTGTTTTCTAAAATTAGATTCAGTTATAATAGCATTAAGCGATGATGGACGGGCTTGAGACTAGGAGGATAAGAATTTTGAAAAAGAAAAATACAGAGAACGTAAGAATTATTGCACTGGGAGGCGTTGGAGAAATCGGGAAAAACTTATATGTCATTGAGATTGATTCCGACATATATGTTGTAGATGCAGGACTCATGCATCCAGAAAACGAAATGCTAGGCATTGACGTGGTCATTCCTGATATCTCTTATTTAACAGAACGAGCTGATCGGGTGAAAGCAATTTTTCTTACCCACGGACATGATGAAGCAATCGGAGGCGTATTCCATTGCTTAAGCAAATTGTCTGTACCAGTTTACGGCACGAAGCTGACCCTTGCGTTACTTCGAGAAAAGTTAAAGCAATACGGCTTCAATCAAAAAGCTGATTTGCGAGAGGTTCATGCAAAGTCAGTCATTACATTTGAAACAACAAAGGTATCATTCTTTAGAACGAATCACAGTATTCCTGATTCAGTCGGAATCAGCTTCAAAACATCTCTTGGTTCAATCGTATGCACAGGTGATTTTAAATTTGATCAAACCCCAGCGCTTAACCAAGCCTGTGACATCGGAGAGATTGCGAAAATTGGAAACAATGGCGTTTTAGCACTTCTTTCAGACAGTGCAAATGCTGAAAAACCAGGCTATACACCTTCTGAGGCGCTCGTCCAAGACGAAATCTCAAATGCGATGTACAATGCTGAAAATCGTGTGATTGTCGCTGTATCTTCATCAAATATTAATCGTGTACAGCAAATCATTAATGCCACAAACCAAAATGGCCGTAAGCTTGCAGTAGCAGGGAAAAATATGATGACAACGCTTCAGCTTGCGATCAAACTTGGTTATGTGACAGCAGACGAAGAATTATTTGTTCCAGTCCAAGAAGTGAAAAAAATGGCGAAAAACAGTGTGGTCATTCTCACAGCAGGAAGCCACGGTGAGCCTCTCGCTGCTTTAACAAAAATGGCGAAACAAAATCACAAACAGCTTCATATTGAAAAAGATGACACGGTTGTGATTGCGTCTACACCTCTTCCAGGACAAGAACTCACCTATTCAAAAACGGTGGATTTCCTTACAAGAAGCGGAGCACAAGTGATTTTTGCTCAAAAACGTGTGCATGTATCTGGACATGGCTGTCAAGAAGAGTTAAAGCTCATGCTGAACTTACTGAAGCCAAAGTATTTAATTCCAGTAAACGGCGAATATCGCATGCAAAAAGCACATTCTCGTATTGCTGAAGAAGTGGGCATGAAACGAAGCGACATTTTCTTAATTGATAAAGGGGATGTTGTGGAATTTAGAGGTCAAAACGTCAAAATCGGTGAAAAAGTACATCAAGGGAACATTTTGATCGACGGTCTTGGTGTTGGTGATATTGGGAATATTGTCTTACGTGATAGACGCCTATTGTCTCAAGATGGCATCTTAATTGTGGTCATTACGCTCGATAAACAAAAGAAACAATTAATTTCTGGACCTGAGATCATCACAAGAGGATTTGTTTATGTAAGAGAATCCGAAGAGCTGATTGTGAAAGCAACAGAAATGGTCAAAGGGATTGTGAAAGAGCAAACGGAAAACTCAATTGTTGAATGGTCAACACTGAAACAATCCATGCGCGATGTACTAAATCAATTCCTATATGAAAAAACAAAACGTAAGCCAATGATCATTCCAATTATTATGGAAGTGTGATGAGAAAAGTCCAAAGAGCACAAGCTCTTTGGGCTTTTTTGATGTGACATGATGAATGCGGATGGAATGTGACGATCTTGTTCATAATAGGAGGAGAGTTTTTAGGAAAGGATGGAGACAAATGGACGAACAGAATGAACAGCAGCCTGAGCGAAAACCAGAAGAAAAAGATAGCATTATGAGCAAAATACAACAGCTTGGTGAAACAGCCGTCCCGCAGTTGTCACAAGATACAAACATACATTGCCTGACTATTATTGGACAAATTGAAGGGCACATGCAGCTGCCGCCACAAAATAAAACAACCAAATACGAACATGTCATTCCACAAATCGTAGCAGTTGAACAAAACCCAAAAATTGAAGGGCTTCTAATCATTTTAAATACAGTGGGCGGCGATGTAGAAGCAGGACTAGCCATTGCGGAAATGCTCGCTTCTTTATCCAAACCGACTGTATCCATTGTGCTTGGCGGCGGCCACTCTATTGGGGTCCCAATCGCCGTATCGTGTGATTATTCATACATTGCCGAAACAGCAACGATGACCATTCACCCTGTACGCTTAACCGGTCTAGTCATCGGTGTTCCGCAAACCTTTGAATACTTAGATAAAATGCAGGAAAGAGTCATTAACTTTGTCACGAGTCACTCAAACATTACAGAAGAGAAATTTAAAGAGCTTATGTTCTCTAAAGGCAATCTAACAAGAGACATCGGGACAAATGTCGTTGGCCATGAGGCGGCGGAATACGGGCTGATGCATGAAGTCGGCGGCGTTGGACAAGCGATTAAAAAGCTGAACGAGCTTATTGGAGAACGGGCTGCACAAAACGAGGGGCTGATCCAATGATTTTATATACACCTATGCCTTATGAAGCCATTTACGCTGAGGAACAAGGAGAACGCAAACTCCAACAGGTAAACATTCAGGGCGTGCCAGTGATGGTTGAAATGAAAGAAGATGAAGCGGAAATCGTTCAAGTAATGAGTACGAATCCAATGGACTTTTTGAATCAGGAGCTTGCACCAGGTAAGCGATTGAAGTTACATTTAGGCACCAATCAAACCGACTCATATGAATGATTCTATGCTATAATAAAGGGAAAACTTACAACAAGATGCAGCCAAAACCAGGCTGCTTTCTTTCTGATCTTTTCGTAGGTTATATTTTCTTTTGTAGTAAGGTGATGAGTATGGCGAAAAAGAGAAAACGTAAAACAAGAAAAAAACAAAATAAACAGCTAAAACTGAAATATGAACTAAATGGGTTAGTCTGTATTGCCATAGCGATCATTGCCATTTTACAGCTAGGTGTAGTTGGACAAACCTTTGTACATCTATTCCGATTCTTTGCAGGTGAATGGTTTATTCTCTGCCTTATCGGATTATTTCTTTTTGGTGTGACGATCTTTTGGAAAAAACAAATTCCTGATTTACTGACAAGAAGAAAAGCAGGTTTATACTGCATCATTGCGAGTATCTTGCTTTTGTCACATGTGAAGCTTTTTCAGCATCTTTCAGCTGCAGGCGTGATAGGCTCTCAAAGTGTAATCAGAAATACGTTTGAGTTATTCTTAATGGATATGAAAGGTGAGACAGGCTCGCCCGATTTAGGAGGCGGTATGATCGGTGCTGTATTATTTGCGGCCTCCTATTTCTTGTTTGCACAAGCAGGATCGCAAATCATGGCCATTGTGCTAATGCTGATCGGCATTGTTCTGATCACTAACCGGTCACTGCAAGAAATGGTCAAAAAAGTGACGCTGCCTGTATCACAATTTTTGGTGAAGCAGTGGAAGGCATTTATTGAAGATATGAAAGGCATAAGGCGGGCGAAAAAGAATGCACCTGCGCAGAAAACAAGTGAAAAGAAAAAACGTTCACGCATACAAGAAGAGGCCGAAGAAGATCATGATCATATCTTGATCGAGGAAGAAGAGCAAGCTTCTGACAATCGTCAGCCGATTATCTCAAGTTTTGCTGATCGAGATGACATGCTCACACCGCAACTTCAAAAAGATCAGCCGGTCAATGAGCCAGATCCTCTTCAAGAAACTGTACAAGGCACTCCGTCTCATGATACAGGGGACGAACCGAAAGAAGCTCCGCCTATGACGTTTACGGAGCTTGAAAATAAGGATTATGAGCTGCCATCGCTTGATATTTTAGCTGAGCCGCAGCATTCAGGTCAGCAAACAGATAAGAAGAATATTTATGAAAATGCAAGAAAGCTTGAAAAGACCTTCCAAAGCTTCGGTGTAAAAGCAAAAGTGACACAAGTTCATTTAGGGCCGGCCGTCACAAAATATGAAGTATACCCTGATGTCGGCGTGAAGGTAAGTAAGATCGTCAACTTGAGTGATGATCTAGCCCTTGCATTAGCAGCAAAAGACATTCGAATTGAGGCGCCGATTCCTGGCAAATCCGCCATCGGAATTGAAGTTCCCAATGCAGAAATTGCGATGGTTTCTTTAAAAGAGGTTTTAGAATCGAAACAAAATGACCGCCCAAATGCCAAGCTACTCATCGGACTGGGCCGAAATATTTCTGGTGAAGCTGTGCTGGCTGAAATGAACAAAATGCCGCATTTACTTGTGGCTGGCTCGACAGGAAGCGGAAAAAGCGTATGTATCAATGGCATTATCACAAGTATTCTCATGAGAGCAAAACCTCATGAAGTGAAGATGATGATGATTGACCCGAAAATGGTCGAATTAAATGTTTATAACGGCATCCCGCATCTGTTGGCTCCAGTTGTAACCGATCCTAAAAAAGCCTCACAGGCACTTAAAAAAGTGGTGAGTGAAATGGAGCGCCGTTACGAATTGTTTTCGCATACGGGCACAAGAAATATTGAAGGGTACAATGATTACATTAAACGAATGAATCAATCAGAAGAGGCGAAGCAGCCAGAACTCCCTTATATTGTCGTCATTGTAGACGAGCTTGCTGATTTAATGATGGTTGCTTCCTCTGATGTGGAAGATTCCATTACAAGGCTTTCTCAAATGGCACGTGCTGCAGGGATTCATTTAATTATCGCCACACAGAGACCTTCGGTTGATGTCATTACTGGTGTCATTAAAGCCAATATTCCATCCCGTATTGCATTTAGCGTATCGTCACAAACCGATTCAAGGACCATTCTTGATATGGGAGGCGCAGAAAAATTGCTGGGCAGAGGGGATATGTTGTTCTTACCGGTCGGTGCGAACAAACCAGTTCGTGTACAAGGCGCCTTTTTATCAGATGAAGAAGTGGAACATGTCGTTGATCATGTCATCACACAGCAAAAAGCACAATATCAAGAAGAAATGATCCCAAGTGAAGAAACGCAAGATCAGCTTGGGGCTGTGGACGACGACTTATATGATGAAGCAGTTGAACTGATCATTGGCATGCAGACGGCCTCTGTTTCTATGCTGCAAAGGAGGTTCCGCATTGGTTATACTCGTGCTGCACGTCTTATTGACGCAATGGAAGAGCGCGGGGTTGTCGGACCATATGAAGGAAGTAAACCGAGAGAAGTCCTCCTTTCAAAAGAACAACATGACGAGCTCTCTTCATAATTCGAAGAGAGCTTTCCCATCATAAAGTTAACGATATAAAGATTATGTTAACTGGATGTCAGACTATTTATTTATTTGCAAAAACATGATATAGTTATGTTCATCTTATCTCGGAATAGAGATTTCTCATCTTATCATTTGCATTGATTAGACGGAGGGAAAACATGTCGACCAAAACAGACAATCGCCATTTATATTTGAAAGTGATTGACCGTATTAAAGAAGATATTCAAACAGGCGTATATGCCGAAAAAGAAAAGCTGCCTTCTGAATTTGAGCTCTCAAAGCTTTTAGGCGTGAGCAGAGCGACACTTCGTGAAGCCCTTCGTATATTAGAAGAAGAGAAATATTTAATAAGAAGGCATGGTGTGGGGACTTTCGTCAACTCAAGACCGCTTTTTTCTACTGGCATTGAACAGCTGACAAGTGTTACAAAAATGATTGAACAGGTCAATATGACGCCAGGTACCATCTTTTTGTCCTCACAAGAAGGGGAGCCGACAGAGAATGATGTCATTCGTTTTCAGTGTGACGAATCCGAGAAGGTTTTTTCAATGGAACGCGTTCGAACAGCAGATGGACAGCCAGTCGTCTATTGTTTAGATAAAATTCCGGTCAAACATCTCCCCGCTTCTTTTACTCATGAGGAAGAATCGCTTTTTGAGCTGTTTGGCAGAGAACCGCACAGTGGAATTAAATATGCAGTGGCAGACATCGAACCGATTGGTTATCACGATCAGGTTTCACCGATATTAGAATGTGACCCAGAAACAGCGTTACTCTTACTGAAACAAATGCACTATGATCAAGATGATCAGCCGGTCTTATACTCGCTCAATTATTTTCGAGCGGATAAATTCAGCTTCCATGTCATACGTAAACGATTTTAACAAAGCAGTCGCTTCCATAGGCGGTTGCTTTTTGTTTGTCTATACATAAAACTCGTGAAACATGCCACACTAATACGTAACAGTATATAGAATTGGGTGAATGATGTTGGGCGAGAAAACGGTCAGTAAAAAGAATATTATTGCATTATCATCAGTGCCTCTAATCATGACACTTGGGAACTCGATGCTAATACCCGTATTACCAGAGATAGAAAAGAAACTCTCAATCACTTCCTTTCAAGTGTCACTCATTATTACGGTATACTCCGTTGTGGCGATTTTGTGTATTCCGATTGCTGGTTATTTATCTGACCGAATTGGGCGGAAAAAGGTACTTTTGCCGTGTCTTTTAATCGCAGGACTTGGAGGAGCTGTGGCAGCTGTTGCCTCAACCATCATGAAAGAACCCTATATGTGGATTTTATTTGGCAGAGTCCTTCAAGGAGTTGGCTCAGCCGGGGCAGCACCTGTCGTTATGCCGTTTATTGGCGATTTGTTTCACGATGATGAAGAGGTAAGTGCAGGACTTGGAGCAATTGAAACTTCTAATACAGCTGGAAAGGTACTAAGTCCTATTATTGGGGCACTTCTCGCTTCTTGGTTTTGGTTTGTACCGTTTTGGTTCATTCCATTCTTTTCAATCATCAGCTTTGTGATGGTACTGTTTATGGTTGAATCCGCAAAGAAAGAGGAAGATCCGCCTACATTTAAAGAGTTTTTAAAATCAACAAAGACAATTTTTAAGCATGAAGGACGCTGGCTTTATGCCATTTTTGCTATTGGCGGTTTTATTATGTTTCTTCTTTTTGGCGTGCTCTTTTATTTGTCAGATAACCTAGAGGCAGCGTATCAAATAACGGGTGTCAAAAAAGGCTTGCTGCTAAGCATCCCGCTCCTTTTCTTATCAATCAGCTCATACATTGCGGGGAGAACAATCGGAAAAGAAAAGGGGAAAATGAGGATATTTCTCATCGTTGGTATGGCTCTTTTATCACTTTCGTATATATTTTTATGGTGGAATCACAGTTTTTACGTGTTGTTTGTCTGCTTAAGTATTGGCGGCGTAGGGATTGGCATTGTGCTTCCAGCACTTGATGCATTGATAACAGAAGGTATTGAAAAAGAGCAGTGCGGAACCATTACGTCATTTTATAGCAGTATGCGGTTTATCGGTGTTGCTTTAGGACCTCCAATTTACGCATTTCTTATGGATAAAGGAGACGCCATCGTTTTTATTCTATCGACCATATGTAGTCTCATATCATTATTTTTGGTCCTCTTTTTCATCCAGCCAGATGAAAAGGATGAAAGTGAACAATTGAAAACGGTTTAAACATAGAAAAAAGACGGTATTTTGCCATCTTTTTTCTTTTTTATAAATTGACATGTAAAATTTTGATAGTTAAACTAATGTATAGTAATATCTTTTAAATTATCCCAAATAGGAGGTGTTCAAAAACATTCATTTTCTGCCTTTGTTTTAAGGCAGAAATTGAGCTCGTGGCTGATGATGGATATGCGTTTCTTCAACACGAAAGGACAATTGAATAGGTCATCCTGCCATTAGCACGTTGAAGGAGACGAAGTCAGCACTTCAGACACGCTCAAAAACAGCAAATTGATTGATGAACTAGAAGGAGCTTGAAGCAGCTATGTTGCAAATAATTAAAGCAAGATGGATTGTATTAATGGTGTGGATGATAACAGCTGTGATTCTGTTTATTACTGCGCCCAATTTAGAGGAATTAACAAGAGAAAAAGGGCAGTTAAAGGTTCCAGAGGGGACACCAACAGCTGAGGCACTTCACTTATTGGATAAGCTTTCAGATCATAATGGGAAAAAAGATACTGGTGTGATTGTATTCTCCGAACAACATTTGTTCCCTGCCAAAGAGCAGGAATTAAAAAAGGCTTTAGCTGCACTCATGACACATGCCCCAGAACTCCACATTGACGGAATTACTTCGTATTTTCATGTAGATCGTGACATTCAAAAACAACTTTTATCAAAGGATAAAAGTACACTTCTTGTTCCATTCAAATTCGACCACTACGAAACAAAAGCTGTGAAGGTTAAAGAACGAATTGAGGAAGTTTTAAAGCCCTACAACGTCTCATATGAAATGACAGGTCAAAAATTTGTGGACTCAGATGTCATTAAAAGCTCTCAACAAGGTCTGAAGAAAACTGAACTTATCACGATGATTTTTATTTTCTTTATTTTAATAATTGTATTCAGATCGATACTGGCACCTGTTGTTCCGCTTATTACGATTGGCATTTCTTATGCTGTCAGCCGGTGTATTGTGGCTTTTCTCGTAGAATATACACCATTTCCTCTGTCTAATTTCACTCAGATTTTTATGGTAGCTATTATGTTCGGTATAGGAACGGATTATTGTATATTACTTTTAAGCCGTTTTAAAGAGGAGATTGGTCAGGGGCGTGATGTCAAAGAATCGATTATCATCACGTATCAATGTGCAGGGAAAACAGTCTTTTTCAGCGGCTTAGCTGTGTTAGTCGGCTTCTCAAGTATTGGTTTCGCAAAATTCCAATTGTACCAATCAGCCGTCAGCGTTGCCGTAGGCGTTGGCATCCTGCTCATTGCACTTGTCACAATCGTTCCTTTTTTTATGTCGGTTTTCGGAAAATCCCTTTTTTGGCCGTCTAAAAGAGAAAACATTCGTCATCCACAAAGTAAGATTTGGGAATGGGCTGGGCGCTTTTCATTTAAAAGACCGCTCATCAGCTTAGGTGTAGTTGCACTCATCACTGTTCCTCCGATTCTGATGTATGACGGCACTCTTTCTTATAATAGTTTAAATGAGATTGGGACAAAGTATGAGTCAGTGTCTGCATTTAATACGATATCTGAGCAATTTGGCTTTGGTGAAGCGCTGCCGCTGAATGTGCTTGTCGAAAGTGACAATGAGCTCGATAATCAAGAAAAGATTGTCATGATTGAAAAACTGACCCGTAAGTTAAATGACATTGAGGAAGTGAAAGCGGTTCGCAGTGTCACTCGCCCAGTTGGAGATGGGTTAAGTCAGCTCTACGTTACCTCTCAAGCGAAAGAACTAGGAGGAGAGCTTGGGAAAGGTCACGAGGGCATCGGGAAAATTACAGATGGCTTGACCGAAACAAACTTCGCACTTCTCAAACAAAAACCAAAAATTGAAGAATCCGCTAAAGGGATTGATCAATTGATTGATGGGACAAAAGCCATCAAAGGCGGTATCGGAGAAGTGAGGAAATCACTCATTTCTTTAGAGGATGGTGTGAGGCGCAGTAAAGAGGGCGTAGGAACCATTCGCACTGAAATCAAACAAGCGAAAAAAGAATTAGAGCAAGAATACCGCAGAAGTGAAACCATGATTCAAGATCTTGAACGAGTCGTAAGCACACTGGAAGGTCACGCAACATCAAATGAGCAGCTGATGACAACGATTAAAAAAGTGAAACAATCCTATGAAAACGTATCATTTGAAGGGCTTGAAAACCGGCTTCCAGAAATCAAAGATATGAATGAATATAAAGAAATCAAAAAAGTATTCAAAGACACAAAAGGAATGCTCGATCAAGCTGGAGAGCAAATGAGCGTCTATGAAGAGGAAGCATCTGCCTTTAAACAAAAGATCAAGAAAGCAGATCAAGTCATTCAAACGTTCGCAAGCAAGCAAAAAGAAATCAAACAACAAGTAAAGGCGCTGATGACAGGTCTAGATCAAATTTATGATGGTCTTGATGAAACGAACAAAGGCCAAAAACAGCTCATCAAAGAAATGCCTAAAATTGAAGATGGCGCAGATCAGCTGACAGATGGCCAAAAAGCCGTGAAAAAAGGGTTTAACCAGCTATCATCTAAACTATCACTATTAACAGATGGATTAGATGAAAGTATTTCCGGACTTGAGCAAGTAAAAAGCGGCTTTACCGAGGCGGACAGCTACTTAAAACAGCTTCAGGAAGCACCAGATGAAGAAGTAACGGGCTGGTTTATACCAGAAGAAGTACTGAAACGCCATGAGTTTAAGAAAATATTTAATACGTATATGTCCCCAGATCGTAAATTAACAACCTTTGAAGTGATATTAAACGTAAATCCATACAGCAATGAAGCAATGAAAGGTGTAGCAAAAATCGAAGAAACCCTTGATCAATATTTACCTGTAAGTGGTTTGAAAAATGCCAATTACGGTGTATCTGGTATCTCCAGTTTAAATGTTGACTTAAAAGAAACGTCAGACGGTGACTTTATCAGAACGGTTATTTTCATGTTAATTGGTATCTTTATTATTTTAGTTTTATTACTAAGGTCAATCGTCATGCCGATATACTTAACACTTTCACTCATATTAACGTATTTTACATCCATTGGCTTAACAGAATGGATTTTCAAAACATTCTTTGGCTACGATGGTGTCAGCTGGGCTGTTCCATTTTTCAGCTTTGTGATCCTTGTGACCCTCGGCATTGATTATTCGATCTTCCTGATGGATCGCTTTAATGAATGGAAGGGAGAGCATGTTCAAGCATCCATGATATCAGCGATGAGAAATATGGGGTCCGTCATTATTTCAGCAGTTGCTATTTTAGCGGGTACTTTTGCTGCGATGCTGCCCTCGGGTGTATTGTCATTAGTTGAAATTGCAACGGTCGTACTCATTGGACTTTTATTATATGCTTTTGTTGTTCTACCACTCTTTATCCCGGTCATGGTTCGCATCTTTGGAAAATGGAATTGGTGGCCGTTTAGAATGAAATAACAACCTGCGTCTCTGCTTTTAGCAGAGGCGTTTTTATTTCCTATCCTTTCCTCTGATTGATATAATGACTATTAAATGGCTGTTTCACGTATATATCAGCTATGTTCTAATACATAATAAATAGGATGAACAAAGGAGGTTTCTCATGACGTACTTACAAGAGAAGACATTTGATACACCTGGTCTTCATACTCATATTGTCAAAACAGAAAAATTTAAAACCGTGACGATCCTTTTTAAAATGCTTGCGCCTTTATCCAAAG
Organism: Bacillus sp. Leaf49; assembly: GCF_001426125.1. Lineage (NCBI taxonomy): Bacteria > Bacillati > Bacillota > Bacilli > Caryophanales > Bacillaceae > Bacillus > Bacillus sp. Leaf49. The sequence continues at coordinate 599,578 of NZ_LMRK01000020.1, forward strand.
ATGACGTCACCATGCGTTCCCTTTTCCCGCATGTGCTTTTAAGAGGAACAGAAAAAATGCCGAAAACGGGAGAGCTTCGTGCATATTTCGACGAGCTCTATGGGGCGACCGTTTCCGCAGACATGGCGAAAAAAGGTGAAAATCACATCATTACCTTCCGTCTAGAAATGGCGAATGAAAAATATTTAAAGGATCAAACCCCTTTACTAGAAAAAGGGATTGCCTTACTTTCTGAACTATTATTCCACCCGTATGTGGAAAACGGGGTATTTCATGAATTGTACGTTGAGCAAGAAAAACGAACATTGAAACAGCGCATTCAAGCCGTTTATGATGACAAAATGCGCTATTCAAACTTAAGACTTGTACAGGAAATGTGTAAAGGTGAGCCATATGCACTGCACGTCAATGGTGAAATGGAAGACGTCGAAGCGATTACGGCAGAAGCGCTCTTTAAAGCATACGAACATGCACTTAAGTCCAACCAGCTGGATCTCTATGTTGTGGGAGACGTTGATGAACAAGACATCAATCGAATGGTCTCGCAATACTTTAAAACAAGTGAAAGAGAGCCAGTCAAACAAAATACCGAATCATCAAGATCACAAATAGAGCCAAAAGAAGTCATTGATGAAGAGGACGTAAAACAAGGAAAGCTGAACATTGGCTTTCGCACACATACAACGATAGCAGATGAAGATTATCCGGCGCTGCATTTGTTTAATGGCATATTCGGCGGCTTCTCTCATTCAAAGCTATTTATCAATGTGCGGGAAAAAGCAAGTCTTGCGTACTATGCAGTCTCTAGACTTGAGAGCTTTAAAGGTTTGATGATGGTCATGTCAGGAATTGAAGTCGGCAACTATCAGCAGGCAGTAGACATCATCAAAGAACAATTTGATGCCATGCAAAAAGGCGATTTTTCTGATGAAGCAATTGAACAGACAAAGGCTGTCGTCAAAAATCAGCTACTCGAAACCATTGATACGTCTTATGGAACAGCGGAATACTTATATCAGCATGCCGTCGTGCCAACAGGGGAGAGCCTCGATTCCTTTTTAGAAGCGTTAGACAGAGTGACAAAAGAGGACATCATCAAAGTGGGTCAAAAAATCGAATGGGATACGACCTATTTTCTTAAAGGAACGGAGGGTGCTTCATGACAGTGAAAACAATTCAATTCGACCAGCTGCAAGAAACGGTCTATCACGAAAAAATGGATAGCGGACTTGACGTCTATGTACTGCCAAAGCAAGGGTTTAACAAAACCTATGCAACCTTCACAACAAAATACGGTTCTGTCGACAATGAATTTGTGCCGCTTGGCAAAGAAGACATGATCCGAGTGCCTGATGGAATTGCCCATTTCTTAGAGCACAAGCTGTTTGAAAAAGAAGATGGAGATGTGTTTCATACATTTAGTAAACAAGGAGCATCCGCAAATGCTTTTACGACATTTACGAGAACAGCTTACTTATTCTCAAGCACCTCAAATGTCGAACAAAACCTTGAGACACTCATTGATTTTGTGCAAGAACCTTATTTTACTGAAAAAACAGTCGAAAAAGAAAAGGGCATCATTGGTCAAGAGATTAACATGTATGATGACAATCCCGACTGGCGTTTATTCTTCGGTTTGATTGAAAATCTATATCAAGAGCATCCTGTGAGAATTGATATAGCTGGAACAGTAGAAAGCATCGCTCCGATTACAAAAGATCATTTGTATGAATGCTATGAAACGTTCTATCACCCAAGCAATATGCTTCTATTTGTTGTCGGTCCCGTTGATCCGAAGCAAATATTAGATCAAGTTCGAGCGAATCAGGCGAAAAAGCCATTTACAGACCAGCCAGAGATCAAACGAAAAGACATCAATGAGCCTGAAGGTGTGTACCGAAAAGAATACGAACTTCCAATGAACGTACAAGGTTCAAAATGTATGTTTGGATTAAAAACAAAGAATCCTCATAAAAAAGGCAATGAACTGTTAAAACATGAGCTCGGAATGAATCTCATTTTAGAGACGCTGTTTGGTAAAAGCTCCTTACAATATGAACAGATGTATGAAAAAGGCTTAATTGATGAGACCTTCAGCTACGATTATACGGAAGAAGGCGGTTTTGGCTTCACTTCAGTTGGCGGAGACACAAATGACCCTGATCAACTCGCAGATGAATTAAAAGAAACGCTTCTTCAAGCAAAAAGCCTGATCACAGAAGAAAAGATTGAACTTGCGCGCAAGAAAAAAATTGGCAGCTTTTTAAAAGCGATGAACTCCCCAGAGTACATCGCCAATCAATTCACTCGATACGCATTCTTAGAAATGAGCTTATTTGATGTCGTGCCAGTACTGGAGCAAATCCAATTAACAGATATTCAGCAAATCTTAGACGAAGAAATTGATGAAGAAAGAATGTCAGTTTTTAAAGTCGTACCGAAAACAAAATAAATGAAAAAAAGACAAACTCAACTTATAAGAGTTTGTCTTTTTTGTGTCCAGCTAAAGAAAGCGCTTTATATGCGAAGATATCGATTGACAATTGTTTCGGTAATTAGTTAAACTCTTTAATAGTTAAACAATCAAACTAAAGGAGCAGCATATGGTACAAAATAAAATTGCCCAGCTCATCCAGAGATATGCGGACGTCTATCTCATGATGGAAAAAAAAGTATCGAGTATGATCACGGAAAAGCTCGATAAAGAACTGACACTTGATCAATATTACTCGCTTCGATACATCAATTTACACCCAGGATGTACATCAACAGACCTTGCCATCGAATGTAATGTCAACAAAAGTGCTGTGACATCCATGACCAATCGTCTTTTTAATAAAGATTATATTTATCGAGAGCATGATCAAGCTGATCGAAGAAACGTTCATCTTTATGTGACACCCGAAGGAAAAGAAGTGGTCAGCCGAATGGAAAAGCAGCTTCAGGATCTTGTTCGGTCATATTTAGAAAAATTTGATGAAAAAGAAATCGAATCATTTATTCAAACATATGAAAAGATTTATCAAATTATCATCGAAGAGGAGGCACAACATAGTAATGAGAGCAATCATAAAGGGTAGATGGCTGATCACGATCCTTTGGGTCGTACTAGCGGCTGTATTATTAATCACCGCCCCTAATATGGCGCAATTAACAAAAGAAAAAGGGCAGATTTCTGTTCCAGATGGTTATCCCTCTTCCTACGCCGATCAATTATTAAAGAACATGTCTGAAAATGGGGATACGGAAAAATCGATCGTCATTGTCTTTCAAGGAAAGGATATCGTCAAAGAAAGAGAAGCCTCTTTAAAGAAAGCGATGGAGATTTTAGAAAAGGATCAAGATCTCCATGTTGAAGACATCACTTCTTATTTTGATGCAAACAAAGATATCAAAAAACAGATGCTCTCTAAAGATCAAACAACACTTCTTGTTCCAGTTACATACGACTCGAACAAAATCAAAGCATCCGATTTTAAAGAAAGAGTCAATGAAAAGCTTAAGAGACTGAACCTGAAATTTGAAATGACAGGGCAGCCGCTAATCGACGATGATGTCATCACAAGCTCACAAGAAGGTCTGAAAAAAACGGAATTCATTACAATTGGGTTTATTTTAATTGTTCTTGTGCTTGTCTTTAGATCCGCAGTGGCACCGTTCGTTCCTTTAGTGGCCGTGGCGCTTTCCTATTTGGTCAGCCAATCCATTGTGGCTTACCTAGTAAAGTATGTTGATTTTCCGCTCTCGACCTTTACCCAAATTTTTATGGTCGCCATCATGTTTGGGATTGGAACCGACTACTGCATCCTGTTGCTAAGCCGGTTTAAAGAAGAACTATCTCACGGAAAAGATAAGATTGAGGCGATTATTACAACATATAAGACGGCAGGTAAAACCGTTTTATTCAGCGGAATTGCTGTCCTCATTGGTTTTACGTGTATCGGTTTAGCCCAATTCCAACTGTATAAATCAGCTGTCGCCGTGGCGGTTGGTGTCGCCGTGTTAATTGTGGCACTGCTCACTGTCGTTCCATTCTTTATGGCGGTTTTAGGAAAAGTGTTATTTTGGCCGATCAAAGGCGATATTGCCCACCCGCAATCGAAAATGTGGGAAACAGCCGGTCGTTTCTCATTTAAGAAACCACTTTTCAGCTTGCTAATCGTTGCAATTATTACCCTTCCAGCGATTCTTATGTATAAAGGAACACTTTCATATAACAACCTAGACGAAATCGGCAATAAATACGAATCCGTCAATGCATTTAATACGATCTCTGACAAATTTGGACCAGGTGAAGCCCTTCCAGCAACCGTTGTCGTGAAATCATCCGATCTTTTAGACAATAACGAAGGTCTGATTGCTGTTGAAAAACTAAGCCGCGCCATTGAACAAACAGATGGCGTGAGTAAAGTAAGAAGTGCGACACGCCCTGTTGGAAAAGGACTGAATGATCTGTACGTGAAATCTCAAGCCAAAGAGCTAAATAACGGGCTTGATAAAAGTAACGAAGGGTTGAAAAAGATCCAAGATGCTCTTACAACCATGAGTAAATCAATCGAGGATCAAACACCACAAATTAAATCATCTGGAAAAGGCATTAACAAATTGATTTCTGGAACCGAATCCGTAAAATCAGGTATTCAAAACGTCGAAAAATCGATGAGAGAACTGCAAACCTATATCGATCAAAACAAAAAAGGTGTTTCTGAAATTAAAGAAAGAATAAAGGGTGCGAAAAAAGAATTAACAGATCAAGTCGCACAAGTGAATCAGCAAGTGGCACTGTATAAAAGCATTTCCAAAGAATTAAAGGCAGCATTGGCACAAGTCGATACGTCATCCTCTGCCGCAGCGGATGTGAAAGCTTTGATCAGTCAAGCGAATAAACAGTTCAGTACACTTGAGCAGCAAATTCCGCAAGTAAAAGAAAACCAATCATATCAAGCCATCAAAGCTTCATATAAGGAACTTTCTACTACCTTGCAAGAAGGAGCCAAACAGGCTGACAGCTATGCAAAACAAGCAAAAGAAGCAAAAAAACAGCTTGAAGCAGCAGATGCTTTTATCGCAAAAGCTTCAGAGCAGCAAAAAGTGTTTACAAATCAAATTGATGAGCTGATTGCTGGCTTAGAAGCCATTGAAAACGGGCTAGATCAAACGTCTAAAGGCCAAGGGCAGTTAGCTGATAGTATGCCTAAACTTGCAAATGGAGCCGGCGACATCATTCATGGTCAAAAACAAATGAAAGAAAAAATTGGCGGCTTTGGTGACGATCTGACCAAGCTGACAGATGGTCTAAACAAAAGTGTCGACGGACTTGAGAAAATTTCAAACGGTTTAATGGGTGCAGGAGACTACTTAGATGAACTGAAAAACGCACCAGATCAAGACATGGCCGGTTGGTTTATTCCAAAAGATGTCCTAAAAAATAAAGCTTTCAAGCAAGTGTTCGATTCCTATATGTCGGATGACCGCAAAATGACAAAGATTGACGTCATTTTAGAAGACAATCCATATGGAAACGACGCCATGAAAACAATTAAACAAGTAGAGGCTTCCGTCAAACGTGCACTTCCTGAAACAAACCTAAAAGATGTTTCATTTGGCGTATCTGGTGTTTCAAGTATGAACGCTGATTTAAAACAGCTGTCAGACCAAGACTTCAATAAGACGGTTTTTTACATGATGATCGGTATTTTCTTAATACTAGTGATTCTCTTCCGTTCTCTCGTGATGCCGCTTTACTTAGTTGGATCGCTGATTTTAACGTACTTTACCGCTATTGGTGTAACAGAATTTATTTTCACCCATTTCTTCGGATATCCGGGTATCAACTGGGCTGTTCCATTCTTTGGCTTTGTCATCTTAATGGCGCTTGGAGTCGATTATTCGATTTTCTTAATGGAACGGTTCAATGAATACAAAACGAAAGACATTCAGTTTGCCATGACTGAATCAATGAAAAATATGGGATCTGTTATTATGTCTGCTGCCGTCATTTTGGCAGGAACATTTGCAGCGATGCTGCCATCAGGTGTATTGTCACTCTTACAGATTGCAACACTTGTTCTCACAGGGCTTTTATTGTATGCACTCGTTGTGCTACCATTGTTCGTACCTGTGATGGTCAAATTGTTCGGATCAGCGAATTGGTTCCCATTTAAACGAAAAGAATAAGGATTCCATAAAGAAAGTAGGAACAAAGTATGAGTCGTTGGGCACTGATTACTGGTGCCAGTGGCGGAATTGGGCAGGCGACAGCCAAAAAGCTTGCCCAAGAAGGCTGCCATCTGATGCTCCATTATCATCAAAATGAACAAGCGGCTAGTCGTCTTTCCGCTGATCTCAAAGAAACATATCAAGTAGAAACGCACGTCGTTCAAGCTGATTTAGCGAAAACAGGCGGAGCAGCAGAGCTTGTCAGCCGCCTGCCGCTTGATCCAGATATTCTTGTTTTAAATAGCGGAAAGAGTCATGTTGGTTTAGTGACAGATACTGAAAAAGAAGATCTAGCCAGCATGGTGCAGCTTCATGTGACAAGTCCATATGAGCTTACCCAATCTATTTTGCCTGCCATGATCCAAAAAAAGTCAGGTCATATTATTGCAGTTAGCTCGATATGGGGGGAAACGGGTGCCTCGTGTGAAGTACTGTATAGTATGGTCAAGGGTGCTCAAAATGCTTTCATTAAAGGGCTTGCCAAAGAGCTTGCCCCAAGTGGAATTAGAGCAAATGCAGTCTCACCAGGTGCGGTTCAAACTGATATGATGAAAAGCTTCACACAAGAAGACCTTGCGATGATGGAAGAGGAGATTCCACTCGGCCGTCTTGCCGCACCTGAAGAGATAGCCGATGTCATTTGGTTTCTCGCCTCAAAGCAGTCAAGTTATATGACAGGTCAAATTTTATCCGTTAATGGTGGCTGGTACTGTTAAAAACGTGTATAATTCGTCACTCCATGACAAAAGCTATGGCTGTAATTCATCTTTTCGAATGGAGGAATCGACATGTCAGTACTTGAGAACTGGGACCATTGGAAAAACTTTTTAGGAGACCGTTTAAATCATGCGCAGGATAAAGGCTTAAAAGATGATACTATCAATAACCTTGCGTATGAAATTGGCGGATACCTGGCTAATGAAGTTGAAGCAAAGAATGAGCAAGAAAGAGTACTTGCTGACCTTTGGAGCGTCGCATCAGAAGATGAGCAGCGCGCAATTGCCAATATGATGGTCAAACTGGTTGAAAATAATAGCTCGCACTAAACAAAAAGAGGGGTCGTTTGTGCCTCTCTTTTTATTTTAACTGTTTCACAACATTGTGCTTTCTAAAAATGTGAAAATGCTTTATGATAAAGGAAGGTAAAAATTTGCCACAATGAAGGGGGTAATATCATTTGGCAAAGCTCGAATGGTATTTTGAATATGAGATACAGGTGAACCGTCCCGGACTTTTAGGAGACATTTCTTCTTTAATGGGGATGCTTTCAATTAATATTGTGACAATTAATGGTGTTGATGTATCAAGACGCGGCATGCTTCTTCGCTGTGACCACACAGAACAAATTAAGCGCCTTGAATCAATTTTAAATACAATGGAAACGATAAAAGTAACGAAACTAAGACAGCCAAAACTTCGTGACCGTTTAGCTGTTCGTCATGGAAGATACATTCAGCGTGATGCGGATGACAAAAAGACGTTCCGTTTTGAAAGGGACGAGCTTGGTCTACTTGTTGATTTTATGGCTGAATTATTTAAAAAAGAAGGACATAAATTGATTGGAATTCGCGGAATGCCGCGGGTTGGAAAAACAGAATCAATTGTTGCTTCAAGTGTATGTGCAAGTAAGAGATGGCTGTTTGTATCGTCGACTCTTTTGAAACAGACCATTCGCAGTCAGCTGATTGCAGATGAATACAGCCCGGATAACGTCTTTATTATTGATGGGATTGTGTCGACAAGAAGAGGTTCTGAGAAGCACTTGCAGCTTTTAAGAGAAATTATGAGACTGCCTGCTACAAAGGTTGTAGAGCATCCAGATATCTTTATTCAAAATTCAGAATATACAATGGATGATTTCGACTACATCATTGAATTGCGTAATAGTGCAGACGAAGAAATTACATACGAGCACGCTGAAGAACCACAAGTGTTTGATCATTCTGGTTTTTCTGGCTTCGATTTTTAATATGGTAATGGTAGGTGTTTGTTTTGACTGAATTGGGAAAACGGCTCGTTGAGGCCAGAGAGGAAAAAGGGATGTCGCTGGAGGATCTGATGGCGGCTACCAAAATCCAAAAGCGCTATTTGCTAGCAATAGAACAAGGAAATTATGATATCATTCCAGGTAAATTTTACGTCAGAGCGTTTATTAAACAATATGCCGAAGCCGTTGGACTGAATCCTGAACAATTGTTCGAAGAGTTTCGTAAAGATGTACCAAGTACGTATAACGATGAAGTGTCTGATAAATTATCAAATATTAAACCGCAACGAGAGCTGCCAAAGCCTGCCTCAAAGGTACTAGAGCTGCTTCCGACGATTTTAATCATTGGAGGGATCCTTGTGGTGATCGCTATCATTTATGTGATCGTTCAAGCGGTTAATCATGATAGCGGACAAAAAAATAATCAGGCGGCTCCTCAGCAATCAGAATCAAAATACGAAGTGTCTGAGGATTCATCGCTTGCAAAGGATCAAAAGAAAAAGGATAAAGCTTCGTCAGATGATCAAGAAAAATCATCTGAAAAAGACGATTCCTCAAAGGATTCATCTAAAGACGATGAAGATGTTTCTTTGAAGGCGACGAATACAGAGGGTTCTACGACAACGTATGAAGTATCAGGTGCAGAAGAGATGGAGCTAACCATTTCTGCCTCACAAGCTTCATGGCTTCGTGTGAGAGACGAATCTGGAAAAGTGCTGAAGATGGGTGAATTGAAAGATGGCGAATCGTTTAAAACAGACTTAACTGATCTTTCCCAAGTCGATATCCGCTTAGGAAATGCAACGGGAATCGATATCAAAGTCAATGACGAAACGCTGAAGTACGAATTAGACCCTAAAAACACCATGACACAAAACATTGTGATTGTGAATAAAGGAAAGGAAAAGTCATCTTAAGCAAGTAGATGACTTTTCTTTTGTTCCTACTATTATATACATAAAAAAATGCTTTATTGGAGGATTGGAATTCATGTTTAACTTACCGAATAAAATTACTCTTTCTAGGATCGCCTTGATTCCTGTGTTTATGTTGATTATGCTTGCTCCATTAGATTGGGGTGTCGCGCGCTTTGGTGACGTCAGCATCGAAGTCACTCACCTTGTTGGAGCGATCTTGTTTATTGTCGCTTCGACAACCGACTGGATTGATGGTTACTATGCACGTAAGCTCAATTTAGTCACAAACTTTGGTAAATTTTTAGATCCGCTTGCAGATAAATTGCTTGTTTCAGCGGCTTTAATTATACTTGTTCAATACAATCTCACACCGGCATGGATGGCAATTGTGATCATTAGCCGTGAATTTGCTGTAACGGGCCTAAGGCTTGTCTTAGCTGGAGGCGGTGAAGTGGTCGCAGCCAATATACTTGGAAAAGTGAAGACGTGGGCGCAAATCATTGCGATTTCGGCACTTCTTTTGCATAACCTGCCGTTTGAACTTGTATCATTCCCTTTTGGTGATCTTGCCATGTGGGTAGCGGTGTTCTTCACTGTTGTCTCAGGATGGGATTACTTTGCGAAAAACTGGGAAGCCTTAAAGAATTCTAACTAAAAAGGACGTGTACGCTTTGAAGTCAGAGAGAAAAGCAGAAATTATTGCAGTCGGTTCCGAACTTTTGCTAGGGCAAATTACGAATACGAATGCACAATTCATCAGCAAACAACTAGCTGAAATTGGTGTGAATGTTTATTACCACACAGCAGTTGGTGACAATCCAGAGCGTTTAAAAAGGGCCATTCAAGTGGCACAGGAAAGATCGAATTTTATTATCTTCTCAGGTGGTCTTGGACCAACGAAAGACGATTTAACAAAAGAAACCATTGCGAGTACGCTCGGTAAAGAGCTTGTGCTAAATGAAGAAGCATTTGAGTCTATTCAAGAATACTTCCGTAAAACCGGACGCGATATGTCGCCGAACAACCGTAAACAGGCGCTCGTTCTAGAGGGATCTGATGTGCTCGTAAACCGTTTCGGAATGGCACCTGGTATGTTTATACAAGAGGGAGATACGTTTTACATTCTGCTCCCTGGACCGCCAAGTGAATTGCACCCGATGTTTGAAAACGAAGCGAAGCCGCTTATTTCTGAAAAACTCGGCCTAAAGGAAAAAATCGTGTCTGTTGTCTTGCGTTTCTTTGGCATCGGTGAATCTCAGCTGGAAACAGATCTTGAAGATTTAATTGATGCACAGACCAATCCAACGATTGCACCGCTTGCAGCTGACGGGGAAGTGACGCTAAGGCTGACAGCCAAGCATGAGGATGAAAAAGAAACAGAGCGTCTGTTAAAAGAAACAGAAGCACAAATTTTAGAACGGGTCGGCGAGTACTTCTACGGATATGGTAATACATCTCTTGCCTTTGAAGCTTCAAAGGCCTTGCATGAACACGGGAAAACAGTAGCAGCGGCTGAAAGCCTGACTGGTGGTATGTTTTCAGAGTGGCTGACAGATCTCGAAGGGGCATCATCCATTTTAAACGGCAGTGTGGTTTGTTACACAAATCAAGTCAAGCAGCAAGTGCTGGGCTGCCGTGAAGAAACATTGTCTTCTCATGGTGCTGTCAGCAAAGAGTGTGCGTTAGAGATCGCCGAAGGCGTTAGAAAACTGACGGGAAGCGATATCGGTATTAGCTTTACAGGTGTGGCAGGTCCTGAACCACACGAAGGACAGCCGGTTGGAAAAGTATTTATCGGGCTATCGACAAAAGACCAGACAGACGTGTTTGAATGGATGTTTACTGGCAGTCGATCAGGCATTCGCAAGCGTGCTGTGAAATATGGTTTGCACCACCTTCTCAAATTATTAAAAGAAAGTTAATTTTGTTTTTTATGAGGTTTGCTCCTTTATAAAAGAGCGTTTTTCTAATAGAAACAGCTCTTTTCTTAAATAATCTGCCAAGAAAAAATCGAATATGTGTTCGTTTTTTTCTTGGCAAATGACGTAAAACAAGGTATAGTATAGATAGTGGAATTGATAAAGGAGGAAACAATAGAATGAGTGATCGTCAAGCAGCCTTAGATATGGCTCTTAAACAAATAGAAAAACAGTTTGGTAAAGGCTCTATTATGAAACTAGGAGAGCAAACAGATACACGTATTTCAACAGTACCTAGTGGTTCGTTAGCACTTGATACTGCGCTTGGAATAGGTGGATACCCTCGCGGCCGTATTATTGAAGTATATGGTCCAGAGAGTTCTGGTAAAACGACAGTAGCACTTCATGCGATTGCTGAGGTTCAGCAGCAGGGAGGACAAGCTGCATTTATCGATGCGGAGCATGCGCTAGATCCAGTTTACGCTCAAAAATTAGGTGTCAATATTGATGAGTTGTTACTTTCTCAGCCGGATACAGGAGAACAAGCACTTGAAATTGCAGAAGCACTTGTTCGTAGTGGTGCAGTTGATATTGTTGTCATTGACTCAGTAGCTGCTCTTGTACCAAAAGCAGAGATCGAAGGAGACATGGGAGATTCACACGTTGGTCTTCAAGCACGTTTGATGTCTCAAGCACTTCGTAAACTATCTGGTGCTATCAACAAATCAAAAACAATTGCGATCTTTATTAACCAAATTCGTGAAAAAGTAGGGGTTATGTTTGGTAATCCTGAAACAACGCCTGGTGGACGTGCACTTAAGTTCTATTCATCTGTTCGTTTAGAAGTACGCCGTGCTGAACAGTTGAAACAAGGGAACGACATCATGGGGAACAAAACGAGAATTAAAGTTGTGAAAAACAAAGTGGCACCGCCATTCCGTATTGCCGAAGTAGACATTATGTACGGTGAAGGTATCTCGAAAGAGGGAGAAATCATCGACCTTGGAAGCGAACTAGATATCGTACAAAAGAGCGGGGCTTGGTATTCTTATCAAGAGGAACGTCTTGGACAAGGACGTGAAAATGCGAAGCAATTCCTAAAAGAGAATAAAGACATTCTTCTTATGATTCAGGAGCAGATCAGGGAGCACTATGGTTTGGATACAAACGGAGTGAAATCAACTGACGAAGAAGGACAAGAAGAATTGGAATTGAATGACTAAAAAGACGCTGAAAAGCGTCTTTTTTTTACAATTACATAACAGCTAGCGGGTCAAAAGTTCTGTCTTTGCTTGAAATAACGACTTACGCCTTAGTCTGACTAGCTTGACAAGTATTTCCGACACAATTACAATGGGAATGTATCACTTGTTTTTCTTAACATGATTGATAACTAATTTAAACTTGACAAGGGCAGTGAGGATCTCATTCCCTGTGAAGGCCCTGTATGTTGAGACACAAAACAATGTACATGCCGACACTTTATTTGTAAAACCAAGTTCATAGCAAGAGGAGGTGAAAATATGTCGCCTACGATGTTTACGATCATCTCCATTTTGCTGAGCCTAATCTGTTTAGTTGTTGGCTACTTTGTTCGTAAAACCATTGCAGAAGCAAAAATATCCGGCGCAAGAAACATGGCCGAACAAATTGTTGAGGATGCAAAGCGTGATGCGGAAGCATTGAAGAAAGAAGCGCTCTTAGAAGCGAAAGATGAAATTCATTCGTTTCGTGTAGAGGCGGAGCAAGAAGTTCGTGAAAGACGTAATGAGCTTCAAAGACAAGAAAACCGTTTACTTCAAAAAGAGGAAAACCTTGATCGCAAGGACGAATCTTTAGATAAACGGGAGTCCCTGTTGGAGAAGAGAGATCATTCTCTGAATGAACGACAACAACATATTGAAGAGATGGAAAGCAAAGTGGATGATATGATTCGTTTGCAGAAAGCTGAGTTGGAGCGTATTTCTAGTCTAACTCGAGATGAAGCGAAACAAATCATTCTGGATCAAGTTGAAAATGAGCTTTCCCACGACATTGCAGTCATGACGAAAGAATCTGAAAACCGGGCGAAAGAAGAGGCTGATAAAAAAGCGAAAAACATTCTTTCACTTGCGTTACAGCGTTGTGCAGCTGATCATGTAGCTGAAACAACAGTATCTGTAGTCAATCTTCCAAATGATGAGATGAAAGGTCGTATTATCGGACGTGAGGGACGAAATATCCGTACGTTAGAAACGTTAACAGGTATTGACCTGATCATTGATGATACACCTGAAGCTGTTATCTTATCGGGCTTTGATCCGATAAGACGTGAAACAGCGAGGATAGCTCTGGACAAGCTAGTCCAGGATGGACGTATTCATCCTGCACGAATTGAAGAAATGGTGGAAAAATCACGCCGTGAAGTCGATGATTATATCCGCGAGATGGGTGAGCAAACGACATTTGAAGTCGGAGTTCACGGTTTGCATCCGGATCTCATCAAAATTCTCGGTCGCTTAAAATTCCGTACAAGTTATGGACAAAATGTCCTGAAGCATTCAATTGAGGTTGCACATCTTGCAGGTCTCATGGCTTCAGAGCTTGGAGAAGATGCAAAGCTTGCAAAACGAGCAGGTCTTCTGCATGACATTGGAAAAGCCATTGATCATGAAGTAGAAGGAAGCCACGTGGAAATTGGCGTTGAGCTTGCGACGAAATATAAAGAGCATCCTGTTGTCATCAACAGTATTGCATCTCACCATGGTGACCAAGAACCGACATCTATTATCGCTGTTCTTGTTGCGGCAGCCGATGCATTATCTGCAGCACGCCCTGGTGCAAGAAGTGAGACGCTTGAAAATTACATTCGGAGACTTGAGAAATTAGAAGACATCTCTGAATCTTATGAAGGTGTTGAAAAATCGTTTGCGATACAAGCTGGACGTGAAGTGCGTATTATGGTGAAGCCAGATTCAATTAATGATCTTGAAGCTCACCGTCTAGCAAGGGATATTCGTAAGCGGATTGAGGACGAGCTCGATTACCCTGGTCACATTAAAGTGACAGTTATTCGAGAAACTCGCGCAGTAGAGTATGCAAAATAGAGCGGTGCGCTTAGCGCCGCTTTATTTTTTTGTGTAAATATGCAACACTGATAAGAAGATCATTTTATAAGAGAAAGGGTTCAAAACGTATGAAAATATTATTTGTTGGAGATATCGTTGGTTCACCTGGCAGAGATACACTGAAAGAATACTTGCCAAAGCTAAAGAAAAAATACCAGCCACACTTTACGATTGTCAATGGAGAAAATGCGGCTCATGGGAAAGGTCTTACTGAAAAAATCTATCACGAGCTGCTTCAAGCTGGGGCTGATGTGCTCACGATGGGGAACCATACATGGGATAAAAGAGACATTTTCGATTTCATCGATGATGCACCCCATATTGTTCGTCCGGCAAACTTCCCGCAAGGTACACCAGGTAAAGGGCTCACTTTTATTAAAAAACAAGGTAAAGAACTAGCTGTCATCAACTTGCAAGGCCGCACATTTTTACCTCCGATTGACTGCCCATTTCAAAAAGTAGATGAGCTCATAGCAGAAGCTTCAAAACGTACACCGTTTATTTTTATTGATTTTCATGGTGAAGCCACAAGTGAAAAGCAAGCAATGGGTTGGTATACAGATGGCCGTGCATCATGTGTCGTTGGAACGCATACACATGTTCAAACAGCAGATAACCGTGTCTTGCCAAAAGGAACTGCTTATATTTCGGATGTTGGCATGACTGGTCCTTATGACGGTATTTTAGGTGTTGATCGGGAAACGATTATTAAACGATTTAAAACGAGCCTCCCTGTCCGTTTTGAAATTGCAGAAGGCCGCACGACATTAAGTGCAGTGATCGTAGAAATTGACGAACCGTCGAAAAAAGCTGTCAAAATTGATCGAATTTTGATAAATGATGACCATATTTTCTTTGAATAAATATTCACATATTTATTTCAGAAAAATATTAATCAGAAAGAAGGAATATGCGCCCTCTATCGTGAATATAGTAAAAATGGTAGGTAGCCTGCTATTTTTGAAAAACATTTTGGGGATGGATTTTCAAAAAAATAGCAACATCTAACAAAGATTGTTCTAATGAACACTCACTTATCCATTGTAAATTTAAGGGGGAGCAAAAATGGAAATTTTAAAAGTTTCAGCAAAGTCAAATCCAAATTCAGTAGCAGGAGCATTAGCCGGCGTTTTACGTGAACGCGGTGCAGCGGAAATACAGGCTATCGGCGCTGGAGCACTGAATCAGGCGGTCAAGGCTGTCGCCATTGCAAGGGGATTTGTTGCGCCTAGCGGAGTGGATTTGATATGCATTCCAGCCTTTACTGACATTCTTATCGATGGAGAAGAAAGAACAGCAATCAAACTGATTGTTGAACCACGATAATTCTAATTTTATTATTTTCAACCTGCTTACATCATGTAAGCAGGTTGTTTTTGTTTACCGCTATACATTTCTCATATAACATATTTCTTTCACAAAATAGATAGAAAATGACATATTAGAGCTTGCATTTTTTCACCATGATGATAAATTAAGATTAAGTTGAAAATACTTCATCAAAAATAAATATTTAAGTAGGTGAAATAATGATCGAAGCTTTTTTAAAAAGAGGAAAGCTTGTTTTTATTTTATTTTTTATCGTTCTCATTGCTGGAGGTTATTTGTTTACACAGCTTCCTAAACGAGAACTGCCAGAGTTTCAAGCAAATATTGTAACCATTTCGACTGTTTTCCCTGGTGCTGATGCAAAACAGGTAGAAAGTGATGTCACCAATAAGCTCGAGTCGGCCATTTCTGATATCAATGGTGTAGAGAAGACAAGCTCTGTTTCTGCTATTGGTTTCTCAAATATTGTGCTTGAAATTGATGATCAAGCCGATTTTCAAAAAGTGGCAAGTCAAATCAAGAGTGAAACCACAAATGCCGCCTCTTCTTTTCCAGATGGTGTGATGGAGCCAGATGTAAAGGATGAGTTTGGCAATGTGCCAGTTGGTTCTTATATGATTGTAGCAAGTAACTCATCTGATTTAGCAAAAAGTCAGGAATCGCTGCGTGCATTAAAAGAAAAAGTGGAGGACATCAAAGGTGTTGATGGTGTCGTCATCAAAGGGTTCAATGACAAACAAGCCATATTGAACTTGGATTCAAGTAAACTGGAGGATAACGGGTTAAACGTGACCGATGTCACAAATGCCATCAATCAAGAATTTGACACATCCCCTCTAGGTGACGTCCAGGCAGATGGAGAAAAGGTCAAGCTGTCCATTGATGCCTATGATCGTTTAGATCAAATGAAAAAGATTGAGATTTTCTCAAAAACGAGCCGAGAGCCTGTTACAATCGGTGAGCTTGGTCGTTTAAAAGAAGTAGAAAAAGAGAAAAGTGATATCGTTTCATATAACGGAAAGCCAGCCTATTCATTTACAGTCAATATTAAGCCAGGACTGGATATTCCTAAAATGTATGACAAAGTCAGTGCGGTCATTGAAAAAGAGAAAGAGCTGCCAAATGGTGTGGATTGGATAGACTACTATTCACAAAAAAGTGAAGTAGATGCCATTTTTAACGATTTAATCAAAGAAGCGATCGTGGCCGTCATCGCCGTCATTGTCGTCACCACACTTGGTCTAACCATTGGTGGTGCGTTTATCGTCTCACTTGCGATTCCGCTATCCATAACGATCGGAACCATCCCGCTGCCGTTTTTACAAGTGGACCTTAATCAAATTTCAATTATTGGCTTTATCATTGCGCTAGGGATACTTGTAGATGACGCCATTGTCGTCAACGATAATATTTTGAGGCAGATGAAAAAATACGAAAGTCCGCTTAAAGGAACTATTGCAGGTGTAAAAGAAGTGGCTGGATCCATTTTGACGTCAACGTTGGCTGTTGTCTTTGCTTTCTTGCCGCTTGTTTTCCTTTCTGGTGCGAACGGTTCATTTATTCGAGCGTTACCGTCTGTTCTAGTCACAACTGTACTTGCGTCAATGGTCATTTCATTGACACTTGTGCCAGTGTATCAATATACAGCAAACCGAAAAAGAAAGAACAAGAAGATTCAAAAAGAACCGGGCTTTTTAGGCAAACCATTAAAAAGGTTAGCCGATTTTTATGCAGATCGAGTACTGACAAACATCGTGAAGCGGCCACTTCTCATTGGATTAAGTGGTTTGCTCGTTGCCACACTTGCCTTTTTGCTTATTTTCGCCACACCATTTGAGTTTTTCCCTGCGGCGAATAAGAAAGAGGTTGTTGTCACTGTGACACTGCCAAGTGAAACAACCTTAGATAAAACGAATGACACATTAGAGAAAATAGAACAAGAGATCAAACAGCAAAAAGGCATTGAAGAGACGGCCATTTTTGCAGGCGGCGGTGTGCCGAACTTGTTTAATGAAAGTATCTCAAACGCAAGTGATCATACGGGTCAGGTTGTTGTCAGAGTAGACAATGAGCAGATGACAAGCAAAGCATTGATCAATCGTATGACAGAGCCATTGCGAAAGAAATTTAAAGATGCTGATATCTTTATGAAAACCATTGTTCAAGGACCGCCAACGGGGGCGCCTGTGACCGTAACCATTGCAGGAGAACAATTTTCAAAGCTCGTGGATGTGAAAGAGAAGCTCACAAAAGAAATGAAAGAAAGCGGAGCAAGTCTGATCACAGACGATGTCAATCAACCGGTGAAAACCATCTCATTTGAATTGAATCGTGACCGAATGGCAGAGGATGGGCTCACTGCTCAGTTTGTCAGCAGACAGCTTGGTCTTGTCACAGAAGGAATTCCATTAGGCACCTTTAAACAAGGAACAGATGACATCGACCTCGTAGTGAAACAAGACATGAGCACACATCAAAACGGACTGAAGCTAAAAGACATCAAGGTGCCTGTGAGTGCAAATGAAGGTGGTATTCCTCAATTGGAGCCGCTTAGCCGATATGTAAAGGAAAAAGAAACAGAGCAGTATGAAAGCATTCCTCATGAAAACGGGATGCCGACGATCACGTTAAAGGCATATCCTGGTACATCAGATACGTTTAAAGACGATATGACAGAAGTCATAAATGAAGTTGGGAAAAGCGATGTAGCGAAGAATTTGACCATTTCTCAGGGCGGAGAAAATGAAGATCAAACCCAATTCTTTATTGAAATTAGTCTCTTATTTGGGGTAGTTTTGCTGCTCATTTATGTGACCATCGCTTTCCAGTTCAATTCACTCATGCTTCCGCTTTTAGTTCTTGGAACGGTTTACTTAGCGATATCCGGCGCCATTATTGGACTATTTGTCACTCAAACGCCGTTTAGCTTTATGGCCACAATGGGGATTGTCTCATTGGCAGGTATTGTTGTCCGAAATGCGGTCGTTTTGTTTGAATTTATTGAACAGAGGCGCAAGCAAGGTCTCGATCAACAGGCAGCTGTGATTGAAGCGGGGAGAGCAAGGATTAGACCTATTTTGCTGACAGCATTTACAGCACTTGTCGCTCTTATGCCCGTTGCTTTAAGTAATGATCCGCTCTTTAAACCGCTGGCGATCTGCATCGTATCAGGTGTCTTTTTCTCAACGATTCTGACACTACTGATTGTGCCGGCTTTGTATGTGGCCGTTTCAAAAAAACACTGACAACTTAAAAGCAAATCTCCGAATAAAAGGAGATTTGCTTTTTTTTTTTAGAAAAATATCTAAAAAAATATGTGGAGTGTTCATTTGTCTTCTCCTGAAAGACATCGGTATTTACGTCTAAAATAAGACATGATAAGATCGGATTGGGAGAAGTTTTTTAACAAAGGGGTTGTACGTCATGTGTGGAACGATGAAAGCGATTGTTAAAAAAGAAAGCGCTTACGGAGCGGCGATGATGGAAATGCCGATTCCAGAAATAAGGAATCATGAAGTGCTTATCCAAGTAAAGGCTACATCAATATGTGGAACGGATGTGCATATTTATAATTGGGATGATTGGGCGAAGGGGAGAGTCAAAGCACCGTACATTTTTGGTCATGAATTCACAGGGGAAGTTGTCAAAACGGGGAACCAAGTCTCACGAGCAAAAGTAGGGGACTTTGTATCGGCTGAGACGCATATTGTCTGTAATCAGTGTTATATGTGTTTAACGGGTCAGCAGCATTTGTGCAGCGAAACGAAAATTTTAGGGGTCGACATTGATGGCTGTTTTGCTGAATATGTCAAAGTACCAGAACAAAATGTGTGGCATAATCCAGCTCAAATGCCAGTGGAACTTGCATCTATTCAAGAACCGCTTGGAAATGCTGTTCATACAGTTCTGCATACACCTGTTTCAGGAAAGTCAGTGTCGATTTTTGGCTGCGGGCCCATTGGTTTAATGGCGATTGCGGTTGCAAAAGCCTCCGGGGCTGTCCAAGTGTTCGCTGTTGATAAAAATGAATACAGACTGGATCTTGCCCGTAAAATGGGTGCAGATCATATCGTGGATATCGGAAAAGATGATCCTGTTGCCATGATCAAGCAGCTCACGCGGATGGAAGGGGCAGACGTGATGTGTGAGATGTCAGGACATCCCGTTGCGATTAATCAAGCACTCGAAGCTTGTGCAAATGGAGGGAAAGTGAATATACTAAGTTTGCCAGAGCGGCCGGTAACCATTGACATTACGAATCAAATTGTTTTTAGGGGATTAACCGTGCAAGGGATCACGGGGAGAAAAATGTTTGAGACGTGGCGTCAAGTATCTGAACTTTTAAGAACGAATACCATTGATGTAAAGCCGGTTATCACCCATACGCTGCCATTTGAAGATTTTGAAAAGGGATTTGAACTCATGAGAAATGGTACGTGCGGGAAGGTCGTACTGATCATGCCATCATATCAAAGGGGGACGAAATGATGAAAGAATTTACGTATTTACAAGATGAATTAGACACAATGAAGCAACAAGGCACCCATCAAACACTGAAAGAAATCGATTCCAAACAATCTTCCACGGTGACATTAAATGAACAATCCGTCATACAACTCTCTTCAAATAACTACTTAGGGCTCACCTCACATCCAAGGCTGATGAAAGCGGCAAAAGAGGCGATTGATGAATTCGGTGCTGGAACAGGATCTGTACGAACCATTGCTGGAACGATGACAATGCATGAACGGCTTGAAAAAAAGCTCGCAGCTTTTAAAAAGACAGAGGCAGCCCTTGTATTCCAATCAGGCTTTACGACCAACCAAGGGGTCTTATCCAGTATTCTCACAAAAGATGATATTGTCATTTCAGATGAGCTGAACCATGCCTCAATCATCGATGGGATTCGCTTAACAAAGGCAGATAAAAAAGTATATGCTCATTCTAATATGGAAGAGCTTGAGAAAATTTTAAAGAAATCGATGAATTACCGCGTCCGTCTTATCGTGACAGATGGTGTGTTCTCAATGGATGGAGATATTGCACCGCTTCCTGAGATTGTAAGACTTGCAGAAACATATGATGCCTTTGTGATGGTAGACGATGCCCATGCGTCTGGAGTACTTGGTGAAAATGGGCGCGGAACAGTGAATCATTTTCAACTTGACGGCAGAGTGCATATTCAGGTTGGCACACTTAGTAAGGCAGTTGGTGTGTTAGGCGGTTACGTCGCTGGTTCTGCCGTTTTAATCGATTACTTAAAGCATAAAGCAAGACCGTTTTTATTCAGCACCTCACATCCGCCGGCTGTCACAAGAGCCTGTGAAGAAGCCATTGAAGTGCTGTTAGACGAACCGGAACGCATTGAAACACTTTGGGAGAACGCGGCCTATTTTAAAGAAAAAGTCATCGGTCTTGGATTTGAGGTGGCACCAACAGAAACGCCTATTATTCCAATGATGATTGGAGACGAGGCACTTACTTTCCGTTTTTCAAAAGCATTAATCGAGCGTGGCGTTTTCGCTCAAGGCATTGCTTTTCCAACTGTAGCGAAAGGAAAAGCGAGAATTAGAGCCATCATCACAGCAGAGCACACAAAAGAAGAGCTTGACCGTGCACTGACAATCATCGAAGAAGAAGCAAAAAAACTGAATATACTTGATTGAGAGAGCTGAGGCTCTCTTTTCTTTTGCGCTAATCTTTCCATATTTCATCAAATCTACCGTTTGTTATGTATAATGTATGTAAAAAGATCTATTGAGGTAAGTGGTGAGACAAATGTTATTTAATAAAGAAGATTTTCATGAACAATTTTTAGATTATAAGAACAAAGGGAGAACAGATAAAAATCACCCTTTTCACAACATGTTTAATAAAGATATCCCAAACAACATTCGTTATGAATTAGAAAAACGCCATATGAGGAATTTGGATAGGATCGATATTAAAGCATCTACAGGAAATGGAAAAGTTGCAGAATGTTTTTGGATTGCACTTTTAGACAAGAGATTAACCACAAATCCTAATTACCAAAAAACAACGACACAAAAAGGAATATTTATTGTTATTTTATTCGCTGAGAACGGGGAAGATTTTTATTTAACAATTGAAACTGGAACTGAAAATTTATCTCTATCTGAAATTAAGGAAGAGACAGCCATTTGGAGGGAAAGGCTACAGCCTGAATTAAAGCATCATAAAAGACTAGATGGCTTTCATATAGGTGATTTTCATTTAGGTAAATCATTAAGACCTAAAAAATATGTAGCAAGCTCATTGGTTTTTAAAAAGTATAATATTGATCATTTTGACCATCACCAATTAATACAAGATATCAATTCTTTAAATGAGTTTTTTTATGATTTTGTTTACGAAGTATATTTGGATCAGGACCTTATTCCAAAAGTGGAACATCAGAATAAATTTAAAAGAAAAAGAATCATTCATAGAGATGTTTATAAACAATTAAGAGAAGAAAGATCAAAGCAAAACGAAGAGACGGGTAGAATAGCAGAGCAATTTGTTTATCATAAGGAAGTAGAGCAATTAAAAGCAGTGGGAAGTGAACAATTAGCGGAAGCTGTCGTTTGGGTAGCTGAAACAGAAGATGGTCACGGATTTGATATCAAATCTTATTACCCCGATGGAAAAGAGAAGCTTATAGAAGTAAAAGGATCTAAACTGACTCACCATGACTTTCCATTCTTCTTATCTGAACAAGAAAGAATGGTAGCAGAAGAAGAAAAAGAATCATATGTAATTACTTTAGTTGAGAGTGTCGGTACACAGCAGATGAAGATTGTCAAAGAAATACAAAATCCTTTAGGAAAAGACGATCTCCATCTGAAGCCTACTCAATATTCATGTAAAATTCGTGTTGATTGAAAAGTGTGGACACATATGAATTTATTTTCAATTCACGACAAAATAGTCTATACTGTAGGGTGGAGCTTGGTTTGAAAGGAGTACAAATTCATGAATGAAGAGCAGAGAAAAGCGAGCGGACAAGTAAGTTCATCGGACAAAAAATCCGAGAAGGACTACAGCCAATATTTTGAAGCTGTGTACATTCCGCCTTCCTTAAAAGATGCAAAAAAACGGGGTAAAGAAGAAGTCGAATACAATCAATTTCAAATTGACGAGCGGTTTCAAGGGTTAGGGAACGGCCGCAAGTTTTATATTCGCACATATGGCTGTCAAATGAATGAGCATGACACAGAAGTGATGGCTGGTATTTTTATGGCGCTTGGTTATGAACCAACAAATTCGACTGAAGATGCGAATGTCATCTTATTAAACACTTGTGCCATTCGTGAGAATGCAGAAAACAAAGTGTTTGGAGAGCTTGGTCATTTAAAAGCATTAAAGCGTGAAAAGCCAGATTTAATCTTAGGCGTCTGCGGATGCATGTCACAAGAAGAATCTGTCGTTAACCGTATTTTAAAGAAACACCCATTTGTTGACTTGATTTTCGGTACCCACAACATTCACCGCCTGCCAGAGCTATTATCTGAATGCTACCTTTCAAAAGAAATGGTCATTGAGGTTTGGTCTAAAGAAGGCGATGTGATTGAAAATCTTCCGAGAGCCCGCCAAGGAAAAATTAAGGGGTGGGTGAATATTATGTACGGCTGTGATAAATTCTGTACATACTGTATCGTCCCTTACACGCGCGGTAAGGAAAGAAGCCGCCGTCCGGATGAAATTATTCAAGAGGTCAGACGCTTAGCAGCAGAAGGATATAAAGAAATTACCCTTCTTGGTCAAAACGTGAATGCGTATGGAAAAGATTTTGAAGACATGGAATATGGTCTTGGTCACCTAATGGATGAGCTGCGTAAAATCGATATTCCACGTATCCGTTTTACAACAAGCCACCCGCGTGACTTTGATGATCACTTAATTGAAGTGCTTGCCAAAGGCGGTAACCTTCTCGACCATATTCATTTGCCGGTTCAATCAGGAAGTTCTTCTGTGCTGAAACTCATGGCAAGAAAATACGACCGTGAACGTTACCTTGACCTAGTGCGCAAAATCAAAGAGGCAATGCCAAATGCTTCATTAACAACGGACATTATCGTTGGGTTCCCAAATGAAACAGATGAGCAGTTTGAAGAGACGCTTTCCCTCTATCGTGAGGTTGAGTTTGATGCGGCTTATACGTTCATTTACTCTCCAAGAGAAGGAACACCAGCAGCCAATATGAAAGACAACGTGCCAATGCGTGTAAAAAAAGAACGTCTGCAGCGCCTGAATGCACTCGTAAATGAAATTTCTGCGAAAAAAATGAAGGAATATGAAGGGCAGACTGTCGAAGTATTAGTAGAGGGTGAAAGTAAAAACAACCCTGAGATCCTAGCCGGATATACAAGTAAAAGCAAGCTTGTGAATTTTAAAGCACCAAAAGAAGCGATTGGCAACATCGTCAAAGTGAAAATCACACAAGCCAAAACTTGGTCTCTTGACGGAGAAATGGTTGGAGAAGCTATCGAGGTGAATTAAAATGACGCTTTATTCAAAGAAAGAGATTGTCGAGCGCGCAAGAGAGCTCGCGAAAATGATTTCTGAAACAGAAGAAGTTGATTTCTTCAAAAAAGCAGAAGCGCAAATCAATGAAAATACAAAAATTGCAGCGATCATTAATCAAATTAAGGCGCTTCAAAAGCAAGCTGTGAATTTAAAGCATTATGGCAAACATGAAGCCTTAAAACAAGTGGAAGAAAAAATTGATGCCCTGCAAGAAGAACTGGATGAGATCCCAGTGATTCAAGAATTCAAAGAATCACAAACAGAGGTTAATTCCCTGCTTCAGCTTGTAGCGCACACAATTTCTAATCAAGTAACGGATGAAATCATTCTTTCAACCGGCGGTGACCTCTTATTAGGAGAAACCGGTTCAAAAGTGAAAAACTCATCCCCAAGTTGCTCCATTAAATGAGAAAACCCCGCAGATGCGGGGTTTTTTGTTTTCTGATGTAAGAATTGCATACCTTCTTTCTCCTTCAGCTTCCATCAACCCCAATCTCTCACTCTCCAACTTTTCCAATTTTCAAGGCAAGTTTATGGGCGACCATGCATACACTGAAACAGAAATGAATTTAATTGAACATGAGACTCAAAATCGTGACACACTAGACGAATGCCCAGCATAAGATAAAACGATCAAGAACAAGGAGGCATGCCGGAATGTCTGAATACAGAGAAATTATTACAAAAGCGGTGGTTGCAAAAGGGAGGAAATTTACCCAAAGCACACACACCATTTCTCCATCGCAAAAACCAACCAGCATCCTAGGCGGTTGGATCATTAATCATAAGTATGATGCTGAAAAGGTCGGTAAAACAGTTGAGATTGAAGGTACATTTGATATTAACGTGTGGTATTCTTACGCAGACAACACGAAAACCGAAGTGGTCACAGAACGTGTAAAATATGTAGATATCATCAAACTGAGATATAAAGATAAAAACTTCCTTGATGATGAGCACGAAGTGATTGCGAAAGTCTTACAGCAACCCAATTGCTTAGAAGTCACCATTTCTCCAAATGGCAATAAAATTGTCGTTCAAGCAGAGCGTGAATTCATTGCTGAAGTAGTAGGGGAAACCAAAATTGTTGTAGAAGTCAATTCAAGCTGGAAAGAAAAAGATGATCACGAATGGGAAGAAGAAGTGGATGAGGAATTAGAAGATATTCATCCAGAATTCCTCGCGGGTGATCCAGAAGAGTAATTGATGACTAGGGCGCATATCCCCCTAGTTTTTTTGTGCCTTGATCTAGGGAAAAAAGGTGAATTTTTATGCTATAATGAAAGATGGTATGAATTCGAAAGTAATATAGTGAGGGATTAGAAATATGGCAAGTTATACGCCCATGATACAGCAATATTTAAAGATCAAGGCAGATTACCAAGATGCCTTTTTATTTTTTCGCTTAGGCGATTTTTATGAAATGTTTTTTGATGATGCAAAAGAAGCAGCACAAGAATTAGAAATTACGTTAACAAGCAGGGATGGCGGCACGATTCCAATGTGTGGAGTTCCATATCATTCTGCGTCTGCATACATAGAACAACTGATAGAAAAAGGCTATAAAGTCGCCATTTGTGAGCAGGTGGAAGACCCTAAAACGGCAAAAGGTGTGGTCAAAAGAGAGGTCGTTCAACTGATTACACCAGGTACGGTCATGGATGGCAAAGGACTGAATGAAAACGAAAATAACTTTATCGCGTCTGTTTCCAGCTTTCAAAATGGCTACGGTCTTGCGCTTTCCGATTTATCAACAGGTGAAAACATGGCGGCTTTCATTGAACGGTTAGATGAAGTTGTGTCTGAAATTTATTCTGTTGGTGCAAAAGAGATTGTGGTATCAAAGCAGCTCGATGAAGAAACGGTGAAAACCCTGAAGGAACGCTGCCAAGCGACCATCTCATACGAAGATAGCGATGAATTAATAGATGAAGCTGAACGACTCGTTTCTCATCTTGACGAGCATCTGAAAATAGCATTTTTCACACTCTATGCATACTTAAGAAGAACGCAAAAAAGGAGTCTTGATCATCTTCAGCAAGTTCAAGTATTTGAGCTTGAACAAACGATGAAAATTGATCTTTACTCAAAAAGAAACCTTGAATTAACAGAAACCATCCGTTCAAAAAGCAAGAAGGGTTCTTTATTATGGCTCTTAGATGAAACAAAAACGGCAATGGGCGGAAGATTGCTGAAGCAATGGATCGATCGTCCGCTCATCCGCCTTTCACAAATCAAAGAACGCCAGGAAATGGTGCAAATTCTGATGGAACATTTCTTTGAGCGAGAGGATCTGCGAGAACGTTTAAAGCAAGTGTATGATCTTGAACGTCTAGCAGGCCGTGTGGCATTTGGAAATGTGAATGCCCGTGATCTTATTCAATTGAAAGAATCTCTCAAACAAGTGCCGGCTATTAAAGAGCTTGTCCATTCTCTCCCGGAGGGTATGGCGAAATCTAGAGCAAATGACATTGATCCATGCGTTGATTTACTTGATTTATTAGAAGATGCTCTTTATGAGAATCCGCCGATGACGTTAAAAGAAGGCAATTTGATTAAAGACGGCTACAATGCAAAATTAGATGAATATCGTGATGCGAGCCGAAACGGGAAAGATTGGATCGCTCGTCTTGAACAGCAAGAAAGAGAATATACAGGCATTCGATCGTTGAAAGTCGGCTTTAATAAAGTGTTTGGCTACTATATCGAAGTGACCCGTGCAAATACGCATTTATTAGAAGAAGGCCGTTACGAAAGAAAACAAACCCTTGCCAATGCAGAGCGGTATATTACACCTGAATTGAAAGAAAAAGAAGCCCTTATTCTTGAGGCGGAATCAAATATTAGTGAATTGGAATATGAACTATTTTCTGCGCTTCGGGAACAAGTAAAAGCCTATATTCCTAGATTACAGTTGCTCGCAAAACAAATGAGTGAGCTTGATGCGCTGCAATGCTTTGCGACTGTGAGTGAAAAGCGGCGTTATGTCCGCCCTGAATTTTCATCAGATGAAGTGGAAGTCATTGATGGTCGTCATCCTGTTGTTGAAAAAGTGATGGATCATCAAGAGTATGTGCCGAATGACTGCCAAATGGGCAAAGGGAGACAAACCTTGCTCATTACTGGTCCGAATATGTCAGGGAAAAGCACATATATGAGACAAATGGCATTGATCTCGATTCTTGCGCAAATTGGCTGTTTTGTGCCAGCATCAAAGGCAACCCTTCCGATTTTTGATCAAATCTTTACACGTATTGGGGCGGCAGATGATTTGATTTCTGGTCAAAGTACTTTTATGGTAGAGATGCTCGAAGCAAAAAATGCGATGGTACATGCGACAAAGAATAGCTTGATTTTATTTGATGAAATTGGACGCGGGACAAGCACTTATGATGGAATGGCTCTTGCACAGGCAATCATTGAATTTGTGCATGATCATATTGGTGCCAAAACCCTTTTCTCCACTCATTATCATGAACTGACGGTACTTGAATCCCAATTAAGCGAACTGAAAAATGTCCACGTACGAGCTGAAGAACATGAAGGGACAGTTGTTTTTTTACATCAAATCAAAGAAGGAGCAGCGGATAAAAGCTATGGCATCCATGTAGCGCAGCTTGCTGAACTGCCTGATGCGATCATTGATCGAGCCCAGACCATCTTAACGGAGCTTGAGAGCGGATCACATGAAGTGATTCCGCGCGTCTCTAAAGCCCCGAAAAAAGAAATGGCTGAGGAAAAACAGCAGCTTTCTTTCTTTGAAGTGGAAGAAAAACCGCAAACAAAACCTGTGCTGAAAAACAAAGATCAAGCAGTGATCGAAGAATTGAAGTCATTTAATTTAATGGATATGACACCGCTTGAAGCGATGACAAAGCTATATGAATTGCAAAAGAAATTATAATGTAAGGTGAGGTGAGCAAGAAATGGCAAAGATTATTCAGTTATCCGATGACCTATCAAATAAAATTGCAGCTGGTGAAGTGGTCGAACGCCCGGCTTCAGTCGTGAAGGAGCTCGTGGAAAATGCGATCGATGCTAGTAGTACTGTCATTGAAATCGATGTAGAAGAAGCAGGACTTTCTTCTATTAGAATTATTGATAATGGGATGGGAATCGATGCTGAAGATTGTAAGCTCGCCTTTCAGCGTCATGCGACGAGTAAAATCAAAGATGAAAATGATCTGTTTCGTGTCAGGACGCTCGGTTTCAGGGGGGAGGCGCTGCCAAGTATTGCCTCAGTCTCTCACTTAGAAATGAAGACAAGTACCGGTGAAGGTGCTGGAACACACTTAGCTCTCCAAGGCGGGAAGATCATTTCGGAGAAAAAAACCTCTGGCCGTCGCGGCACCGAAATTGTGGTCACCAATTTATTTTATAATACGCCAGCCCGTCTAAAATACATGAAAACTGTTCATACGGAGCTTGGCAACATTTCTGATGTTGTGAACCGAATTGCACTTGCTCATCCAGAAGTGTCGATTCGTTTGCGACATCAAGGAAAAGTGCTGCTTCAAACAAATGGAAACGGGGATGTGCGGCATGTGCTTGCGGCCATTTATGGAACGGCAGTGGCCAAAAAAATGCTGCCACTACATGTACAATCACTTGATTTTGAAGTGAAAGGCTATATTTCCTTACCAGAAGTGACAAGGGCATCACGTAATTATATGTCTTCTGTTGTCAACGGCAGATATGTCAAGCATTTCCCGCTGGTGAAAGCCATTCACGAAGGATACCATACACTGCTCCCGATCGGACGCCATCCGATTACATTTATTGAGATGAAGATGGACCCCATTTTAGTCGATGTGAACGTACATCCTTCTAAACTTGAAGTCAGACTAAGTAAAGAGCAAGAACTTCATGAGTTGATCAAACAAGGGATTAAGGACGTCTTTCAAAAGCAACAGCTCATTCCAAGTGCTTCAGTGTCAAAAAAAGCACCAATGCCAGCAGTGAAAAATGAGCAACAGTCCTTATCTTTTGATTCTAAACAAACAATGAAAAGCCGAATGGAAACACCTGTTTCCTATGAGCCGGACTCACTCGCATCGGCTGTATACGAGACTAGTCAGAACGACACATACGGGGTGCGTGAACCGGAAAGTACGGAAGCGCCTTTACCAGCATCGTCTGAAGAAACGTTTGACCATGTATATGTAGAGGAATCTGCAGCTTCGCATGAACAACATGACGAAGTGATACTGGAAGAGAGTGCAGCCCAGCATCAGGCTGAAAGTGAACGTGTCCCTGTGATGTATCCGATTGGACAAATGCATGGAACATATATTTTGGCCCAAAATGAACGCGGTCTTTATATCATCGATCAGCACGCTGCCCAAGAGCGAATCAAGTATGAGTACTTTCGTGAAAAGGTAGGAGACATTGAACAGGAAGTGCAAGAAATGCTTGTTCCATTAACCTTTCACTACTCAAAAAATGATATGTTGATTATTGAAGAGCATATCGATATTTTAGCAAAAGTAGGGGTCTTCTTAGAGCCATTTGGATCAGGTAGCTATATCGTTCGATCACATCCGCAGTGGTTTCCTAAAGGGGAAGAGGCTGAACTCATCGAAGAAATCATTCAGCAAGTACTTGATGAAAAGCGTGTGGATATCAAGAAACTGAGAGAAGAAGCGGCGATTATGATGAGCTGTAAAGGCTCAATTAAAGCAAATCGTCATTTGCGTCACGATGAAATCAAAGCCTTATTAGATGAACTCCGGCAAACACAAGACCCATTTACATGTCCGCATGGCCGGCCGATTATGATTCATCATTCTACATACGAAATGGAAAAAATGTTTAAACGGGTGATGTAGCAGGATTTTAGCTGGTGGGTGAATCGGTTTGCCCACCAATTAATTTTTCAATCCGATAGTCTGTTTCGTGTTGTTGTGATGTGAAGATAAACATCCGCTGTCATGTTGTAAGGATAACCCCTTTCCTCAAATGGATAGGGGTTTTTGTTATTTGGTTATACGATTAGGTGAAGCGTGATATGATTGTAAAAAGGAGGGAATATGATGACATTCAAAAAAGCGTTCAATATAGGTTACTTTGTTTTGCTTTTATCTTTTTTTGTCGTATATTTTTTGCTTCCAGTCGATCAACTATTTACCGCAATGATGATCCTAACCTTACTATTTGGCGTATATCAATTTGTGATTTTTAAAAAACTAAAAGAGCAAAAATAACAATAAAAAACGCCATATATGGGTTGGCCAACTAAATGATGACAGTCCATCATGAGATATGGTGTAACAATTATATAAAGTGCAGTAAGCACAGCGGCAATAGTTGTGATAAATGAGAAAAAGCGCTCTAAGAGCGCTTTTTGTTTAGCATCCGCAAGGATTTGGCGGTGTGACGACAACTGGCCGTTTATTAATATCAATCGTATCCTCTGCATAAAATGTGGAACCAATGCTGATCGCACGATTTTCTGCGCGGAACGTATATGTACCTGCAGCAGGAAGTACTTTATGAGAAAGTTGTAATGTATATTGGGAACTTCCGAATAAATCGAAACGAGCTGGAATGCGAACAGTTTTTCCATTGTTCAAAATGTAACTGTCTTTTAAAGCTTTTCCGTTGATAATATCCTTTGTTGTGGCTTGAAAACCTGCTGGTAAAGTAAATTCAACTGCACCAATACTAAGAACAGAATTTGGACGGTAAGTCAGGTCAATGTCAGAAAAAGACCATTCCTGTTTACTTGCTCCTGTGATTTTTGCATAAAGTGCAGCTGGTCGTGCATTTGTTGAAGCTTTGCCTTCCTCTGTTTTAGCCCCTTCAGCTGATGCGGCTAGCGGTACTGAGAGTGCCATGACCAATGTCAGCATCCCCATCATAATCATTGTCCATGTTTTCTTCATTTCTTCCTTCCCCCTTGGTTGATTATAGGTAAATAATAGATGATTACATCCATTATTTACCTATAAGGTTACCATATTCCTATATGTCATTAAATGGTATTTTATACCCTTATTTTGCTTGTTTTTTAGTAATAACGGGGTAGGAATGCATTTGGTTGGTTCATTCCGTAAGCATTTCCTGTCAAATGATGATTTGCCGGTATCATTATTTGCATATCATGATAGCCGTATGGCTGGTGGGGAGCCATACCATAACCGCCGTAGTGACCGAAGTGATGGTGATCGTTCATCTGTACATTTGAATAGGGATCATACTGCTTCGTAAAAGGAGAATAGGCTGAATGATGATGCGGGTGGTGTCCGCTATAAGCATCTTTTTTACCGGTATGATAATGATTTGGCATATTCATATGGTCATGCATGTTTGGTGCAATCATATGCTCATGATTGGCTGTATACACATTTTCAAACGTGTGATAGGGATTTCCTTGATGGTAATGGTTGGTTTGGTTATTCATATTATTCATTTTGTATCTCATCCTTTTTTTCAGGTTGCCATATCTTATGAGCTGCACCTGTTTCATGAGCCTATCCATATGAAAGAAAAGAACGACATGTAACAAAAAAACCGGCTTTTCAGCCGGGAAAACAAAAAGCAGGTGTAGCGTCAAACACTAAAATGAGAAGCTATGTCTTTTTCTGCGACGCTTCTTACATCTGCTGCAGACACTTTTAGGAAAATAATGGGGATCGTAGCTTCTTGAAGTATCCCAAAAATCGCTCTCAAACCAATCATCTTTTTTATGATAAAACTTCTTTTTTTCACACGGATCCATATGGTGATGATCGTCATGCTTTTTATAGCATTTTGAGTGGGAATGTTTGCTCTTGCATTTGCACATTGTCATCCCTCCTAAATGTGACTCAATGCTAGTATATGCAAGAAAGGTGTACGAGGACTGGATGGTGGCGCTCCTTTTGTAAAAAAAGGCTAATTCTTTAAAAACTCAAATAAAAAGAATTGACTAGTGCTAAATTAACATGATAAAATATAAATTTTTATCCTCTGCTGAAATGTGTTATAATGATATTGTGAATACTTTCGGAGGTGGCGGATTTGTTTCAAATAGGTGATAAAATTGTTTATCCAATGCATGGAGCCGGTGTGATTGAAGGAATGGAAGAAAAAGAGATTTTAGGTAAGACGCAGGAATATTTTCTGATTCAAATGCCGAATATGCAGATGATGGTCCCAAAAGGCAGAATCAATCAACTAGGTATACGTCCGGTAGCTGATCAAGCTACGCTGAAAGTTGTGATGAACAATTTTGCAGAAGAAACAAACGACGACACGCTTACTTGGAAGCAAAGATATGATGAAAATCTGAAAAAGCTAAAAACAGGTTCGATTGAAGATGGCGCAGACGTTGTCAAAGATCTGATGAGACGTAATCAGAAAAAAGCCTTAAATTCTAGTGAAAAGAAGATGCTTGAAGATGCACGGGGCATGTTAGTGAGCGAAATTTCACTGGCACAAGGCATGTCGCAAGATGAAGTGCTGACAGCATTAGAGAATGAATTAAGAGTTTAATGCTGGATATACAGAGACTGGCTGTAAACAGAAGGAGATATTCCTTTTGTTTACAGCTTTTTTATTTGAAAAAAGATGAAAATTCCCAATTTTGTAGGTGTTTTTGACTAAAACTAAAATGAGGTCATAGGATTTAGTTTTTACTTGCACATGAACCGTTTTAAAGAAGCCGAAAATACCTAGGGCAACATAAAAAAACAGGTAAGTTCTCCTGATTCATGAAAAGGAGCCGGACATTCTTTGAATTCTTTTAGCGATTGATAGTAAAATAATGCGATAAGATGACATCGAAGAGAATGAAAAGGAGCGGTGAAATGAAAAGACTACTCATATGTGGATTCATCTTTCTCATCCTGTGTGCTCTTTTAATGGTGAAATGCAGCCATTCTATCCAAGAAAATAAAGAGCAAAAACAACATCATGAAGAAGTAGAAAAGTATAAGAAAGAGCGAAAAAAAGGGGATCAATATGAAAGTTTTAAACAGCTTATACGGCATGAAAGAGACGGATATGAGATAGAGTTTCATGAAAAAGGGGGAAGTGACTTACTTGTCTTTTCTCCTCATGGCGGCGAAATTGAACCAGGAACAAGTGAAATTGTAGAAGCATTTGAAAAGAAGTACTCTACGTATTTATTTGAAGGGACAAAACAAGACAACAATCGTGACTTGCATATCACTAGTACAAAATTCGATGAACCGATTTTGGTTCAAATGATTAAAACATATCCCTTTTCTATATCCATTCACGGCTATAAAAGTGATAGAAGACATACACTTGTGGGCGGGACAAACGAAAAAATGCAAGAAGCGGTTGTGCGAGAACTAAAAGACCGGGGCTTCTCCGCAGAGCTCGTGCAAAAAGGCGAGCGCCTCTCTGGAACGGATCCAAACAACATTAATAATCAAAATGCAAGTGGAGAAAGTGTCCAGTTAGAAATTAGTACGGCGCAGAGAAAAGCCTTTTTTGACAACTTTGATACGAGAAAAGGAAAGAAAAAAGCATTTAGTCGCTATGTCAGTGGTTTAAAAGAAGTGCTTAGAGAATTCGACCCTTCTTCGTAGAAAAAAGGTTTTGATGGGCAAAAGTACTCTCTTTAAACTTGGTAAAAAAGATAGAAATGTGCAAAATCAACATAAAATATGAAATAAATGACAATTTGCCTTAAAATCATAAATTATGTAAAATAATAGTTATCAGTTTGATATGATAGAATGGGGCTGAAGTGGATGGCACACAAAATACCATCTTCCGAAGTAGGTGTAAAAATCAATCAATGGTACACACATATTTGCAAATTTGAAGTTGATCAGGCAAACGATATGAAGCGCCTTGTTGAAGAAGACATTCATGAGATGGAAGAAGATCAAGATTTATTACTCTATTATTCTCTCATGGATTTTCGCCATCAAATGATGCTTCAGCACTTAACGCCAGTCCATGCAGGGAATGAATCGCTTCAAGCGGTCTCTTTTCCAAAAGAAATTGAAGAGGCAGAAGATGAGATGACGGGTTTATTGGGCTATTACTTTCATTTTTTCCATGGAATGTATGCATTTACCCAGCACCGGTATATCGAAGCCATTTCTTATTATAAGCATGCGGAACATCAGCTGATCTTAGTGACAGATGAGATCGAAAAAGCGGAATTTTATTATAAAATTGCTGAAGTATACTATCATATGAAACAAACCTATTTTTCTATGCATTATGCGAAAAAAGCGAGAGACATCTATAAGAAACATCAGCTTTATGGAAAAAGAAGCATTCAATGCGATTTTGTGATGGCAGGTAATTGGATTGATGTAAATCAGCATCAAAAAGCGCTCCCGTATTTAGAAAAAGCTTTAAAAGTGTGTGAAGCAATGGAAAGAAAAGAATGCACATCTTATTTTAAGGCGATGGCCCTCAATAACTTAGGAACTTGTCATTATAGTATGGGAACCTATCATACAGCCACTGTCTTCTTTGAACAAGCCATTTCACTTTATCAAAAAGATCAAGCTGCAACGATGATCAAATCATTGTTTTCACTGGCTCTTACTTGTTTTAAACTCGAAGATATGGAGCGAGCGAGTGAGGCTATAAAGGAAGGCATGAATCAGGCCTCTATATTGGGAGATGAAATTTATCAATTGAAATTCCAATTTTTACAGGCACTCTATATAGAAACAGACAGCTCTGAACAATTGAGATCAGCCCTTTTGGGACTACGAAACAAAAAAATGTTTGCTGATTTAGAGGAATTGGCACTTGATGCGGCTAATTATTATAAGGAACGCGACATGTACAAGGAATCTTCCACTTTTTTTGAAATTGTGATCGAAGCGCGTACGCACATTCAAAAAGGAGATGAGATGTATGAGAACGAAGCATAACATGTCAGCTGCTCAAGTAGAAGAAAGACTTCACACATAAAAACAGACAAAACAACACCCTTTACGAAAAACGTAAAGGGCTTTTTTATTTATTCTTGGATTGCTTTTTCTGCGTCGATGGCACCTGCTCCGTAAATCATTGGGTCCTCTCCAGACCACTTGCTTGTATTTTCTTTTAATAAGGCTTTGACTTCATCAGGTGTTAAATCTGGTGAATGCTCTAATAATAGTGCGCAGATACCGGCACAAATGGGTGTCGCCATCGAAGTGCCAGATAACGTCGTATAATCATCATCGACTCTACTTGATTTATCTAGTTTATCTAGGAATGATCTTGGTGATCTAAGAGAGACGATATTGACTCCTGGTGCGAGGAGGTCGGGCTTTGTTTCACCGTAGACCGTTGGACCTCTGCTCGAAAATGGTGCCACGACATCGTCACTTGATTCTGGCGTATTTCGATCGTCATAGGCTCCGACTGTAATGACTTTTTGACTCACGGCAGGGCTTGCGATCGTTTGACTGTTAGGACCGGAGTTCCCGGCAGCAACGCATACGACAATCCCTTGATCCCAAGCTGCATTAACAGCGCGCACCATCGGATCGTCTTGTTCGTCATCATAACGCTGTGCATCGCCGCCTAGTGACATACTGATGATGTGAATTGGGTCATCAGGATGGTCTTCGTTGAACTGTATGCACCACTCAACACCTTCTATAATAGTAGAAAGTGATCCAGCGCCTTGTTTATTTAACACTTTTACCCCAATGATATTGGCTTTTGGAGCGGGTCCTTTGTATAAGCCGTCTGAGGCAGCT
The DNA here is from genome assembly GCF_001426125.1 of Bacillus sp. Leaf49. Lineage (NCBI taxonomy): Bacteria > Bacillati > Bacillota > Bacilli > Caryophanales > Bacillaceae > Bacillus > Bacillus sp. Leaf49. The sequence goes on from NZ_LMRK01000020.1 coordinate 635,257, forward strand.
CCGTCTCCAGCCACATCCCCAGCGCAATGCGTTCCATGACCGTTATCATCATAAGGTTTCGTTTTTTGTTTGACTAAATCTACAAAGTCGCGAATTCTTCCATCTAAGTCCTCATGTGGGTATACGCCTGTGTCAACGACCGCAACCGTAATGCCTTCACCGGTTAAGGTCGTGCCATTTCGGACGACTTCATCCGCATGACTTGATTGTGTCGCCACATCCAGCAGTGCATGTACCTGTCTGTCTAAATATATTTTGCGAATATGCTCCCCATTTGCTAAGAGTTCCTCTAAAGCAGCAGGGGTAAGATCAGCAGCGCAGCAGTTAATATGTGAAAAATGTTTTTTGATGTTTGTTTTTCTGCTTTTTTTCATTAGCTGCTTTGTGCTTTGAATACCTGCTTCAACTGCATCTTCTTTAAATTCAATGATGACCCGAAGCTTCTTGCTCTTCTTTAACCTTCCTTCAAAAAAACGATGAAGAAAACAAGGCGTCCACTTAAAAGGCTTATAGAGGTGAAGGACGGTTTCTCTTAAAGGCTGATCCAATTTACTAGCATGTGTTCTGACCATTTGTACCATGGAAAATCCAAACATGTGATGCCCTCCATTCTAGCTATCCATTCTCGTACACTCTTACGTTATGAACATGACAGCATCTTTGTTCGGATTCTTGTCCCTTCTTTTGTTCATATTGGCGGCTGACTCATTCCCCTTAAAAAGAAAAGCGCTTACATTTTGTAAAATAATAGAAAAAGGTGGAAATCATATCAAAACTGCCGATGATAGGTGGGAGAGTTCTTCTTAGAGAACCAGTAAAACAGAGGATTCTGCAGAAAAAAGGGGGTTCTAGACAGGGTCAATGCTCATACAAATGTGATTCATTCCAGATGAAAAAAATCAAATTCGCATAAAAAAAAGACGAATTAAAGAAAACAGACTGGGTAGGACTAGGTCATTTTAAACATAACTTCATTTGTTTGTCATACTATTCTAACTCTGTTTTCAATCAGGAGAGGCGTTTCTGTGTATATAAATGCAATTATCTTATTTTTGAGGAATCTCATGATCTAGAGTGTTATGATCAAATTTGAAGAGAAAATGTGGAAAAAATGAAAAGAAATGATGATTCAATATTAATCATAGAAACGGCTTAGAAATCTGTTAAAGGAGAACGGGAATGAAGAAGTTTTTTGCTTTGCTTCTCCTGCTTGTCATCGGATGGGGCGTCTATTATACCATGCAAGCACAGGAACATGATGAGCCAGTGTCATCAGGTGGAGAAGACGAAAGCGGTTCAAATGATATGTATCGCAATTTTAAAGAACTGGAAGAGAATGAATCAACAGATCATTATCAAATTACATCCAATCCAGTGCCCGGCAGCCGTCTTCTAGTGATGTCGCCTCATGGCGGGAGAATCGAAGGCGGCGTTAGTGAGATTGTCCATTTTTTTGATAACGATTTTTCTACGTACTTATTTGAAGGTTTGAGAGAAAATGCATCAGAACTTCATATTACAAGTACAAACTTCGATGAACCAATCGGAGTCGCACAGGCAAAAGCACATGATTATGTCTTAGCTGTTCATGGTTATAAAGGGGAGCCGGGAATTGACCACACCCTTGTTGGCGGAACAGACTATGATCGTGCTGAGAAAATTGTGAACTCATTAGAGCGCAACGGTTTTTCTGCTGAACTTGCAGTTGCACACGCAACCCTAAGCGGAACGAGCAATCATAATATTAATAATCTTACAAAAACAGGGCAAAGTGTACAGCTTGAGATTAGTAGAAGTCAACGGGAAGCGTTATTTGACAGTTTCGATTTTCGGCAGCGGTCGAGTACAAAAAACGAGACGTTTTACCGGTATGTCAGGGCGATTCGAACGGTGCTGGATGAAGAATATACGTAAGGATGGTGCACATCTTAAGACAGCAAGATGAATTCTTGTTACACTATAAAAAGTGATAACAAAAGGAGAGACAGATATGGCGCGTCATCATTTTCATCTTCAGGCAAGCTGGCCTGGTCTGCGTAACGATGTGGGGACAATCGAATGTGAACAGTTAAAGACGGAGATTTCCATTCCAAAAGAAATGGATGGACCGGGTATTGGAACAAATCCAGATGAGATGCTCCTAGGTGCAGCGGCCACATGTTATATCATTACACTTGCAGCCATGATGGAGCGGAGTCAATTAGAGAAAGAGGATTTATCGATGAGCTCTGAGGCAGTTGTCGATGTGACAAACGGTGTGTTTACATATGAGAAAATCATTCATCGTCCTGTCATCATTCTCAAAGAGTCGGCTACAGCACAGGACATAGAACGAGCTCGTAAGCTTGCACATAAAGCTGAAAGCTCATGTATGATCTCTAGAGCTGTGCAAGGGAATGTCCATATTTCCTTAGAAGAAACCATCAAAGCTGGTCATTAAGACAAAAAAGTCATTTTCTCTTGATTAATGGAGAAAATGACTTTTTTTATGACGTCCATTCGGTTTGATCGAATGGTTCTTTCTTTTCTTCCTTTTGTTTTTTGGATTGATTTAAGACAATGACGCCGCATATGACAAGTGCAAGACCAATAAATCCTTTCATATGAATGGTTTCGTTAAATAGCACGAGGCCCACAAGAGCAGTAAGTGCTGTACCGACACCAGACCAAGTGGCATATGCAGATGACAGCTCAATTGTTTTGAGTGCCAAACTGAGAAAGGTAAAGGCACACCCAAATCCGATCAGCACCCCCATACTCGGCAGCGCCTGTGTAAAACCTTGCGAAAGCTTCAGCATCGTACTGCCAAAAACCTCTGTCAAAATGGCTCCTGTTAAATAAAGCATTCCTTTCATATCACTTCACATCCTTTAAGACATATTTAATAGTACGACCCCTGAAACAAGCATCGCCATTCCAATAAGTGCTTGACGGTTCAAGGTTTCTTTGAAAAAGAGCACGCCAAAAAAAGCCGTGAGGACGGTACCGACACCAGACCAAGTGGCGTAAGACATGCTAAGTGGAATGATATTAAGGGTCAATGACAACATGTAAAAAGCAAGTGTGTAGCCAGCGACAACGACAGCGCTAGGTTTAAAGCGTGTGAAACCATTTGATAGTTTCAGCATCGCTGCCCCGATTGCTTCTGAAAAAATGGCGATAGCCAAAAAAAGATATCCGAGGATCATCATCATCCCTCCTCTAAAATGTGTAAAATCCGATGAAGTAAAAGGGTTTTTTCCTCTCGATTCAATGGTTCAAGCTGAAACATTTCTGAAAACCATATACCATCACAGGCAAGACGGATCAGTTGGCTAAGTGCAGGGTCATTGATTTCCTCGGTTGCTTTTTCTTTAAATTCCGCATAAAAATGACGCCAAGGATTTAATAATGCTTCATCAAATGACATGGTAGCCAGCATGCTTGTACATAGCTGTGTGGTGTTTTGTCTATCAAGGTCATTTAATGTGGCCAATATATAGGCACGTACATAAGGTGCCTTTTCGTTTTTGTATGTTTCCTGATACGTGTCAAGCTGCTGACGAAAAGAGGCAACCGCATGCTCATTCATTTGCTGGATCAGGTCTTCCTTGCTCGAAAAATGATACAGTAGCCCGGCTTTGGTCATATTTGCATGTTCTGCCACCTGCTGAAGGGTGAGCTGACTCAATCCTTCTTTTAGAATGGTGTGAGCTGCTGCCTCAAAAATTTGTTCTTTTTTCGTTTTAGACATAAAAAAAACACCTACTTTACTGAACGGTCGGTAAAGTAAATGTTAACCTATGAAAAACAAATGTGTCAATCGATTCATTTTATAAGAGGATGTTTTCACTAAATCGTCATATTTAATAATAAGGGTATGGTCCATATGGCGGGTATGGCGGTGGATAAGGATAACCATAGCCATATCCTGGAGCAAGAAGCGACCCAGCTAAAAGCCCTCCAGCAAAACCACCTAAAAATGGCGGTCCAAAAAATCCAGGTCTCCCATAGCCAAAACCAGGGCGCCCAAACCCAAACCCAGGTCTTCCAAAACCAAATCCAGGGCGTCCAAATCCAAAAGGTCTTCTCATCTCATCTTGAACAAACGGTGCGTCAAAATAATTCATAAAAAAAGACTCCTTTCACATAAAATCACTGTAACTGACATCAGTGTATTCGAGTGGCCCACTTGTGTTTGGGTGAATGCCTAAAATAAGGAGGAATGTAAAAAATGGGCCTGTATCCGTCTGATTGGGCTAAATGCCCACCTCATGCACATGCTTATAAAGCGCGAACGGATGTAACAGAAGAACATTATCATTTAATAGAAGGTATTTCTCAGCCTGTGAATGGAAGCAGTACCGACAGTCATACTCATTATTACCGGGGGATCACATCATTTGAAAGAGGGCATTTCCATAGATATTATGGCGTCACTGGACCTGCTATCCCAAGAGTGGACGGGACGCACTACCATGAAATTGAGGAAGTCACGTTTTCTGCCTATACCGACTCTGTCCCGATTCCATATGGGGGAGTCGTTTACAGTCCAGATGAAGAAAGGCCAACGCATAAGCACCGTTTAAAAGGAAAGACATATGAAGTGGTCGGGAATGAACCACTTGGCTGGTGACGGGAGGATATAGGAGAGAAAGAGAAGTTATGCTATACTGTAGGCAGTTTGTAAAAGAGAGTGATGTTATGAAAAAACAACCAGTGATTGTATTAGTAGGTCCGACGGCTGTCGGAAAAACAAAGCTGAGCATTGATATAGCGAAAGCATTTAATGGAGAAATTATCAGCGGGGATTCCATGCAGATCTATAAAGGGATGAATATTGGCACAGCGAAAATCACCCCTGAAGAAATGAATGGCGTACCGCACCATTTAATCGATATTAAACAACCGGATGAATCGTTTTCTACAGCTGAATTTCAGCAGCTTGTCCGCTTAAAAATCAAAGAGATTGCTGCGAGAGGGAAAACGCCCATGATTGTTGGTGGAACTGGGCTATATATTCAGTCTGTTTTATATGATTACACGTTTACTGATGAGAAAAGTGATCCTGCTTTTAGAGAAGAGATGACGCTGTTTAAGCAGCAGCATGGACCGATCAAGCTGTATGAAAAGCTAAAAGAAGCCGATCCTGACGCTGCAAAAGCGATTCATCCGAATAACGTCCGCCGCGTGATAAGGGCGCTTGAAATCATCCATACAACAGGTCAGAAAATGTCTGATATGCAAAACGGGCATCAAGAAGTTCCTCTTTATGACACTGCCTTCATTGGGCTGAAAATGGACCGAGAGCTTTTGTACGAGCGCATTCATCAAAGAATTGATATGATGTTAGATGAAGGCTTAATTGAAGAAGTGAGCGCACTTTATCAATCTGGTTTGAAAGATTGTCAGTCTGTTCAAGCGATTGGTTATAAAGAGTTGTATGCCTATTTTCAAGGCGATTGCTCACTTGATGAAGCCATCCAGCAATTAAAACAAAATTCCCGCAGATATGCGAAGCGTCAGTTTACGTGGTTCCGTAATAAAATGGATGTCACCTGGTTTGATATGACACCACCTTGCCACTTTTCGGACAAAAAAGAGGAAATTTTCGCATATATAGCAGGAAAGCTTGGACTTAAAGCGAAACTGTAGTTATCAGAATCAAGGAGGACGAAACATGAAACCGATTAATATTCAGGACCAATTTTTGAATCAGATCCGCAAAGACAATACATTTGTCACAGTATTTTTACTGAATGGCTTTCAGCTTCGCGGTCAAGTAAAGGGATTTGACAATTTCACGGTGCTGCTTGAGACAGAAGGGAAGCAGCAGCTTATTTATAAACATGCGATTTCAACATTTGCACCTCAAAAAAATGTAAATCTTGAATTAGAATAAACACCCGTTTTCACCAATAGCCCCATGCAGCTGCGAATAAACCGGCCGAAACCCGCTACGTTTTTTGTCAGTGCAGAGGGGCTATTTTGTATGCCATGAAACTTTTCTGTCCAAGTTGCGTATAAATCCTTATTGGACATTTAAAAGGTGAGGGGATTTATATGGAAAATGCAGAGCTTGAATTGAGAAGGATTCGAGTGATCCTTCTTTTGATTGGAATTGTTGTCTTATTTGGATCATGCGCCATCTCGAACATCGAAACGAGACAAGAAAGTTGGCATAACCATTCTGGTGAGCATGATGGGAGCCATGTTGATGGTCTTTTACCATCATCTGTTGCGCTAAAAAATAATCACATTGCTGTTGTAAAAGATGATGAAGTACATGTATACCGGTTTGATGAAAAAGAAGGAGAGCTGACGCTCATTACGACAAAGTACATAGATGAATGGGATGAAGATGATGGTGATAGTGAAGACTTTGATGAAGAGTAAGCACGTAAATTTACAAATGAATGTGAAGTCGCTACACTATAAACATGCATCAGACATCTAGACAGAAAAGGATGAGTTCATGACACACAAAATTAAAATTAATCATTGGGAACAAACTTGTGAAGATGACTCCTGTTTCGAATATGGAACAAGCGTTTCTGTAAACGGGAAAGAGTTAGTAAGAGAAGCCTCGATCGTCTCTGCGCTTGAAGCGGTGCTCAAAGAATTAGGTGTTGAAGTGGAAATAACAGAAGTGTCAGAAGATTTACAGTGCGATGCCTACAAAAAATAAAACAAAAAGTCTAGTCTACTAAGCGATTTTTTTTCGTGTTATGATAGATTTCGGTTTCAGTTGAATAGGGAGTAGGGCAGTCTATTTTTAGAACCTGCTCTGCTCTATTTATTTGAACGTACGAGTTCGGCTATGAATGTTCGGCCGGGTTGGTTGATTTTTTTCGTTTCGAGTATCTATATGTTGTGTTTTGAAAAAACATAGTATACTATATATAGTGAATAACGGAATGATCAACAATACTAAAAACTAGGTCGTGATGGAATTGATTCAAATCGTATTTGATTCAAAAACAGGAAATGTTCAACGCTTTTTGGACAAGACCCCTTTTACAGACAAACGAAAATTGACTGGAGAAGAGTTTTTGGATACGCCGTTTATTCTCGTCACCTTTACGACAGGATTTGGACAAGTCCCTGGTACCACTCAGTCATTTTTAGAGAAAAATGCGCACCTTTTACTAGGTGTAGCGGTGAGTGGGAACAAAGTGTGGGGAGATAACTTTGCCAAAAGCGCCGATACGATTTCTAAACAATATCAAGTTCCTATTTTGCACACCTTTGAACTAAGCGGAACAAAAAGGGATGTTGAATTGTTTACACAGGAGGTAGAAAGAATTGTCACAAAATCAGGTTCCAAAGTGGATACAATTAAATAACGAGATTATGATTCAAAAAGAAGGAAAGTTTCAGTTCGACAAGGACAAAGAAGCTGTACATAGTTATTTCGTAGATTATATTAATCAAAACACGGTCTTCTTTCATAATCTAGAAGAGAAGATTGATTACTTAATAGAAAACGACTACTATGAGGAAGAATTTTTAAGACAATACAGCATGTCAGATATTAAAGAAGTATTTGAAGCTGCATATGCCAAGAAATTTAGATTCCCATCATTTATGAGTGCGTTTAAGTTTTACAATGACTATGCACTGAAAACAAATGACAAAAAGAAAATCCTTGAACGCTATGAAGACCGCATTTCAGTTGTGGCTCTTTTCTTTGCGGGCGGAGACAAAAAGAAAGCACTTGAGTTTGTGGAACTGATGATCAACCAAGAGTATCAGCCAAGTACACCAACATTCTTAAACGCAGGCCGTAAAAGACGTGGTGAGCTGGTGAGCTGCTTCTTGCTTGAAGTGAATGACTCATTAAACGATATCTCAAGAGCCATTGATATTTCCATGCAGCTGTCTAAATTAGGCGGCGGCGTCAGCTTGAACCTTTCAAAGCTTCGTGCGAAAGGTGAAGCGATCAAAGATGTTGAAAATGCGACCAAAGGTGTCGTAGGCGTCATGAAACTTCTTGATAATGCATTCCGATATGCAGATCAAATGGGACAAAGACAAGGTTCAGGCAGTGCCTACCTGAATATTTTCCACAGAGATATTAATGATTTCTTAGATACGAAAAAAATCTCTGCGGATGAAGATGTTCGTGTGAAAACACTTTCGATCGGTGTCGTCATCCCAGATAAATTTATCGAGCTTGCTAGAGAAGATAAAACAGCTTACACATTCTATCCTCATACAGTTTATAAAGCTTATGGACAGCATCTTGATGAGATGGATATGGAAGAAATGTATGACGAGCTTGTAGAAAACCCGAAAGTCAAAAAAGAAAAAGTCAATCCGAGAAAACTTCTTGAAAAATTAGCTGTTCTGCGCTCAGAATCAGGCTATCCATATATCATGTTCCAAGATAATGTGAATAGAGAGCACGCTCTGAACCATATTTCACGTGTGAAATTCTCAAACCTTTGCTCAGAAGTACTTCAAGCTTCAGAAGTCTCTTCTTACACGGACTATGATCAAGATGATGAGATCGGACTTGATATTTCTTGTAACCTTGGTTCTTTAAATATCATGAACGTGATGAAAAACAAATCCATTGAAAAAACAGTCAAGCTTGCAACGGACTCACTTACACTTGTGTCTGAAACAACAGATATCCGCAATGCACCAGCTGTTAGAAAAGCGAACAAAGCGATGAAGTCGATTGGACTTGGTGCGATGAACCTTCACGGGTATTTAGCTCAAAACCAAATCGCTTATGAAAGTGAAGAAGCAAGAGATTTCGCTAATACGTTCTTTATGATGGTGAACTATTACTCCATTAAGCGTTCAAGTGAGCTTGCAAAAGAAAAAGGGGAAACATTCCACCGTTATGAGGGCTCTGGTTATGCAACAGGAGAGTACTTCAATAAATACGTAGAAAATGATTTCACTCCAAAAACAGAAAAAGCAGCTGCGCTATTTGAAGGGATGCACATTCCAACAAAAGAAGATTGGGCAGCACTTAAAGATTTTGTAGCGGAAAATGGCATGTATCATAGCTATCGATTATGTATTGCGCCAACAGGTTCTATTTCGTATGTTCAATCGGCAACAGCGTCTGTGATGCCAATTATGGAACGTATCGAAGAAAGAACATACGGAAACAGCAAAACGTATTATCCAATGCCAGGACTTTCAGCACAAAACTGGTTCTTCTATAAAGAAGCATACGATATGGACATGTTTAAAGTGGTCGATATGATCGCAACCATTCAGCAGCACGTCGATCAAGGAATCAGCTTTACATTATTCCTAAAAGATACGATGACAACGCGTGACTTAAATCGCATCGATCTTTATGCACACCATAAAGGCATTAAGACACTTTATTATGCAAGAACGAAGGATACAGGGCAGGAAGGCTGTCTTTCTTGTGTTGTTTGATTAAAGGAGAGTTTAACGTGACAAAAATTTATGATGCAGCCAACTGGTCAAAACACGAAGACGATTTTACACAAATGTTTTACAACCAAAACGTCAAGCAATTCTGGCTTCCAGAGGAGATTTCCTTAAACGGGGATCTCTTAACGTGGAAATATTTAGGTGAAAAAGAGCAAGATACGTACATGAAGGTACTGGCTGGACTGACGTTACTTGATACAGAACAAGGAAATACAGGAATGCCGATAGTGGCTGAACATGTGGACGGTCATCAGCGTAAAGCCGTGTTAAACTTTATGGCCATGATGGAAAATGCAGTGCATGCAAAATCATACTCAAATATCTTCATGACGCTAGCACCGACTGAAACGATTAGTGAAGTATTTGAATGGGTCAAGAAAAATAAATTCTTGCAAAAGAAAGCAGATATGATTGTAGGTCTGTACCGTTCCATTCAAAAGGATGACCCGATTTCCTTATTTAAAGCAATGGTTGCTTCAGTGTATTTAGAAAGCTTCCTATTCTATAGCGGCTTTTACTACCCGCTATATTTCTACGGTCAAGGAAAGCTCATGCAAAGTGGTGAAATCATTAACTTGATTTTGCGCGATGAAGCGATTCACGGTGTGTATGTTGGATTATTAGCACAAGAAATTTACAACAAACAAACACCTGACGTGCAAAAAGAGCTTTATGATTTCTCTATCGATCTGCTTAATGAGCTTTATGAAAATGAACTTCATTACACTGAGGATATTTATGACCAAGTCAATTTATCGCATGATGTGAAAAAGTTCATTCGTTACAATGCCAATAAAGCGTTAATGAACCTTGGATTTGCCCCTTACTTTGAAGAAGAAGAGATCAACCCAATTGTATTGAACGGACTCAATACAAAAACAAAGTCACATGACTTCTTCTCAATGAAAGGGAACGGCTACAAAAAGGCAACAGTTGAGCCGTTAAAAGATGACGATTTCTTCTTTGGGGATGAATCATAATTAAAACGCAAAAGTCAAAACGCATCACTCGTTTTGGCTTTTTGCCATTTCTAACAATGTGTTACATACTGGAGGTTACCGAACATGGGAAAAATGGACGAAATGATTTTAGTTGCACCGCGCGCACGCGTGTTCCAAAACGAAACACTTGCGTTTAATGGTGTGAATAGTGAAGAGAAAACAATCAGCACCATTATGAAAGAAATCGAAGAGCACTTCGAGCAGATGCGAAGAGGCGATGCAGAAGAAAATCCTGGCTTCAAACAGCCGATACCTTATGTCGTGATTAAGCGTGAGGACGAAGTGTATGTATATGAAAGACTTCAAGGCGGGGGAGAGACGCGCTTACATCATAAGTTATCTCTTGGCTTTGGGGGTCATATGAATTTCATTGAAGGAAAAAATTTTGCTGAGATTCTAAAAGAAAATACCGATCGTGAACTGGACGAGGAACTTTCGATTCAAGAAGAAGACAAACTTGAGATGAAAACCCTTGGACTCATTAATGATGATGACAACAGTGTCGGCCGTGTGCACATCGGACTGTTATCAGCCCTTGAATTATCGCCGGGTGCTCATGTAGAAGTAAAAGAAACAGATCAAATCTCAGGCAAATGGATGAAAGTAACAGATTTGAAAAATCCTGAGTACTTCGATCGTCTTGAAACATGGTCTCAATTTGTCGTGAACATTTTAGCATAATTGGATAGACAACAAACCGGCTCTAAAGATGACTTGAGCCGGTTTGTTTTTTAGATTATTGAAAAACGAATGCGTCGTGACCGGCCTGCTTTAATCGAGAGACGAGGTCATCTGCATTTTGCTTTGAACGGAAAGCGCCAGCTTGGACTCGGTACATGCCGCTATCCAGTACGACCAGCGCTTCAAATCCTTTGGATCTGAGTGTAGCTGCTAGTTCATCCGCATTGGCTTTGACCTTGAAAGCCCCGGCCTGCACTTTATATAGGTTACTTGCTTTTTTTTTCAATTGAAGGGCTTTTTCTAATCCAGTGGCATGAGCACGAGCGATCCCTTGAAGGAAAGTAGCGTTACGGAGCTTATTTGCATCAGCTACCGTATCAATAAAACCGTTTTCAGTTAAAATGGCAGACATAGAAGTTTCCCGCAGAACGTGGAAGTTCGCCGTTTTCTTGCCGCGGTCGGCAAAATCAACGGAGCGGACAATCTCATCATGAAGGGCATTGCGATACGTGGTGGTTGGTGCTGAAACGCCAGGGTACACATAACTTTCAAAACCTGTGCCTCCGCCAGCATTAATATGAATAGACACGAAATAGTCAGCTCCCCAGCTGTTTGCCGCATTCGTACGCTGGGATAACGTGACGGATTGGTCAATTGAACGACTTAAGCGGACGGAAACCCCATCATATTCACTAATCAACATATCTCTCAGAAAAAGCGCAATTTGCAGTGTGATATTTTTCTCCAAAAGTCCATTAGCAGCAGCTCCAGAATCTGTTCCTCCGTGGCCAGGATCAATAAAAATTTTCACCATCTATTCATCACCTCGTCTTTATTTTATGAGGAAATAGAAAAATTGCCTGTACAAAATGCGGAAATCATCGAGACTCTTTTCTGCACAATTTGTGATGAAAAAGCGCCATTTTTCTAAGAAAAAACAAATTGTTGGTTTGTCCGCCCGAAATGGATGAATACAATGGAAATAGCACATCATTTCCTGGGAAACCGCACAATCCCCTACAATAACCGGTATCTCGGGTCATTTTGACAGTAAACCGATGCTAGTGCGGGCGATTGTCACGATTACAGCTCCACCCGAATAGATTAAAGAGAGAAGAGCGAGAGGTGAATACGTTGGAGCGAGCTGTCACATATAAAAATAACGGCCAAATCAACATTATACTTAATGGACAGAAGCAAGTATTGGTTGATGCAGATTCAGAGGCAGAATACCTAGAGGCCTTGCAAAAAAATGAGGCCAAACACAGCATCTTACGAGAAATAGAACGAGAAATGAACAGCCTTGTCGGGATGGATGAAATGAAACGAAACATAAAAGAAATTTATGCTTGGATTTTTGTCAATCAAAAAAGACAAGAACAAGGATTAAAAGTAGGAAAACAAGCGCTTCATATGATGTTTAAAGGAAATCCTGGCACAGGGAAGACAACGGTTGCACGGCTTGTCGGGAAGCTTTTCTTTGAAATGAATGTTCTTTCAAAGGGGCACTTAATTGAAGCAGAACGAGGAGATCTGGTTGGAGAGTACATTGGACATACAGCTCAAAAAACAAGAGATTTGATTAAAAAATCACTAGGCGGCATTTTGTTCATCGATGAAGCCTATTCTCTTGCCCGCGGAGGAGAGAAGGATTTCGGGAAAGAAGCGATTGATACCCTTGTAAAACATATGGAGGATAAGCAGCATGAATTCATCCTCATCTTAGCTGGATACTCCAAGGAAATGGATCATTTTCTTTCTCTAAATCCTGGTCTGCAATCGAGATTTCCGATCAATATCAACTTCCCTGATTATACGGTCGATCAGCTGATGGATATTGCAAAACGAATGATGGCCGATCGGGAATATGTCTTTACCCAAGAGGCAGAATGGAAACTGCGAGACTATTTAATGCACATCAAGAGCACAACGAGTCCTGCTAAATTCAGCAACGGCCGTTTTGTGCGAAACACCATTGAAAAAGCGATTCGAACTCAGGCGATGAGGCTGCTTCTTGTGGATCATTATGATAAAAAAGATTTACTTACGATTAAAAGCCATGATCTGCAAATGAAAGAGGATACGCCTTCTTAAAATGGCGTATCCTTTTTGTAAAGAGACAAGAAATTAAACCTTCCGAATGGTGGTATACGTGTGGTGTGTTTGGTATGATGGTACTACTGAAACTTAAGTACAGAAAGGAAACAACTGACGTTGAATGAACATGAAATGATCGAAAAAGCGATCCTTGTCGGCTGTCAACTGCCGCATATAACGGATGAACGCTTTCAATATTCTATGGAAGAATTAGCTTCCTTAACCAAAACAGCTGGCGGTGAAGCTGTCAGCATCATGACGCAAAAAAGAAATAGACAAGACAGCGCGACTTACATCGGGAAAGGGAAAGTGGAAGAGCTTGAAGTGCTTTGCGACGAGTTAGACTGTGACGTTATTATTTTTAACGACGAGCTTTCGCCTAGCCAGTTAAAAGCTTTGGCGACTGCCTTAGATGTGAAAATTATTGACCGTACGCAATTGATTCTAGACATCTTTGCCAAAAGAGCCCGTACAAGAGAGGGGAAGCTGCAAATAGAGCTTGCCCAGCTTCAGTATGCCTTGCCGAGACTGAGTGGACAAGGGATCAGCCTTTCAAGACAAGGCGGCGGAATTGGCGCAAGAGGTCCAGGTGAAACAAAACTTGAAACAGACAGACGTCATATTCGAAACCGCATACACGAAATTCACGGACAACTGTCTGCAGTCAAAGAACACCGCTCGAGATACCGGGAACGACGGAAGAAAAATGGCGTATTCCAAATCGCTATTGTCGGGTACACAAATGCCGGGAAATCTACATTGTTTAACCAGTTAACAGAAGCGGATAGCCATGAAGAAGATTTGCTGTTTGCCACACTTGACCCAATGACGCGTAAAATGACACTTGAATCTGGCTACAGTGTACTGATTTCCGATACAGTTGGTTTTATTCAAGACCTTCCAACCACACTGATTGCAGCATTTCGTTCCACTCTTGAAGAAGTAAAAGAAGCAGACTATTTGCTTCATGTGATCGATTCTTCGAATGAGGATTATGAAGGGCATGAACGAACGGTTCATAAGCTTTTAGAAGAATTAGAAGCTGACCGTATTCCGATGCTGACTGTCTATAACAAAAAAGACCAAATCCGGCCGGATTTTATCCCTTCCTCAAAGCAGCGCCACATTTTAATCAGTGCTAGGCGCGAGGAAGATGTGAAGCGGTTAAAAGCGGATATCATGGCTGAACTGAAAAAAGATTTTTTAAAGCCATATCATGTAAGGATTCCGGCATATGAAGGGAAACTCATATCTGCCTTAAAGTCAGAAACCTTGGTGGAATCACTGGAATTTCAAAAGGAAGCAGAGCTTTATGACATCACTGGATTTAGTGGTGAGGAGCAAACCATATTAGGACAAATCAAGAAGTATATGTCGTAGGAAAGGAATTAAATCACGATGTTTCACACTTTAAAACATGGCACCATTTTAGAAAAAATAGCAGCAGAAGCAGAACAAGACATTTCACAAATACATCAGCAAATTGATCGAAAGAGCGAACAAAATGAGTGGCGGGTTCTTGAAAGCTACCGGAAACATAAAGTCAGCGACTCTCATTTTAACCCGACAACTGGTTATGGCTACGATGATATGGGAAGAGACACGTTAGAAAAGATCTATGCGGATGTATTTGGAGGGGAAAGCGGTCTTGTACGCCCGCAGATCATTTCTGGAACACATGCCATTTCCATCGCCTTATTTGGTGTGCTAAGACCTGGTGATGAATTGATCTACATGACGGGGAAACCTTACGATACCCTAGAAGAGATTGTCGGGATTCGCGGCAAAGAAGGGACAGGCTCATTAAAAGATTTTCAGATCGATTACAAAGCCATTGATTTGCGTCAAGATGGATCTGTCGATTTCGACAAAGTCAAAGAATCTATTTCCCCAAAAACAAAAGTCATCGGAATTCAGCGTTCTAAAGGTTATGCGTCAAGACCTTCTTTTACAATAGAAGAAATTGAGCAAATGATTTCATTTGTAAAAGAGATCAATGAAGAAATTATTGTGTTTGTGGACAACTGTTATGGTGAATTTACTGAATTACAAGAGCCATGTCATGTGGGAGCGGATCTTATGGCGGGTTCCCTTATTAAAAACCCAGGCGGCGGGCTTGCCAAAACAGGCGGTTACATCGTTGGAAAAGAAAAATGGGTAGAAGCTTGCTCTTATCGAATGACATCTCCGGGCATCGGCAGTGAAGCGGGTGCATCGCTGTATGCGCTCCAGGAAATGTATCAAGGATTTTTCTTAGCACCGCATGTTGTTGCACAAAGTTTAAAAGGTGCCGTGTTTACAGCGCGTTTTCTTGAAAAACTCGGGTTCCAAACAAACCCGTCGTGGAATGCGAAAAGAACCGACTTGATTCAATCTGTAGAATTTGGAGACCCTAAAAAAATGATTGCATTTTGTCAGGCGATTCAATATGCATCACCGATTAACAGTCATGTCACACCGCATGCAAGCTATATGCCGGGATACGAGGACGATGTGATTATGGCAGCGGGCACATTTGTCCAAGGAGCCAGCATTGAATTATCAGCTGATGGTCCGATTAGACCGCCTTACACAGCCTATGTTCAGGGCGGTCTCACGTATGCCCATGTGAAAAATGCCATTTGCAGTGCTGTAGATGCCTTACTAGAGCAAGGTTTTATTGAAGTGCCTGCTCGATAAAAAAATCCATGTTAATATTCCTAACATTTCGTTGACACATAATATAACATGACATATAATAAATTTAAGCAAAGAGGAGGAGACAGTTGAGATGAGTGATAACATTCGCCGCTCAATGCCTTTATTCCCAATTGGGATTGTCATGCAGCTAACAGAATTATCTGCAAGACAAATTCGCTATTATGAGGAAAATGGTTTAGTATTTCCAGCGAGAAGTGATGGGAATCGCCGATTATTTTCTTTCCATGATGTTGATAAATTACTAGAAATCAAAAACCTCATCGAACAAGGTGTAAACATGGCAGGAATCAAAAAACTTTTTGCCAAAGCTGAGGCAGAAAATCCATCGTCTGAAACAAAGACAGAGGAGAAAACCACAGCGAAGCACAACTTGACAGATGATGAACTCAGGAAGCTACTGAAGAAGGAACTCATTCAGGCTGGACGTTTCCAACAAGGAACGACCTTTAGGCAGGGGGATATGTCAAGGTTCTTCCGTTAACCAATTAGCAAAAGCATTGCTATACACATTTTACCTTTTGTAGGGGAGGAGTTTTACGAAATGGCAAAGTACACAAGAGAAGATATCGTAAAATTAGTAAATGAGGAAAACGTAAAGTACATCCGTCTGCAATTTACAGACATTCTCGGAACAATTAAAAATGTTGAGATTCCTGTGAGCCAGTTAGAAAAAGCTCTCGATAACAAATGTATGTTTGATGGTTCATCTATTGAAGGGTTTGTACGTATTGAAGAATCAGATATGTACCTATATCCAGATCTAAACACGTTTGTTATTTTCCCTTGGACAGCAGAAAAAGGTAAAGTTGCACGCTTTATTTGTGACATTTATAAGCCAGACGGAACACCATTTGATGGAGACCCTCGTAACAACTTAAAGCGTATCTTGAAGGAAATGGAAGAACTAGGATTTAGTGATTTCAACCTTGGACCTGAGCCAGAATTCTTCTTATTTAAATTAGACGAAAAAGGCGAGCCAACGCTCGAACTAAACGATAAAGGTGGATACTTTGACCTTGCACCAACAGATTTAGGTGAAAACTGCCGCCGTGACATCGTGCTTGAGCTTGAAGAAATGGGCTTTGAAATTGAAGCTTCTCACCACGAAGTAGCACCTGGTCAGCATGAAATTGATTTCAAATATGCAGGCGCCATCCGTTCTTGTGATGACATTCAAACGTTCAAGCTTGTTGTGAAAACAATCGCTAGAAAGCACGGACTTCATGCGACATTCATGCCAAAACCATTGTTCGGTGTAAACGGATCTGGTATGCACTGTAACCTATCATTATTTAAAAATGGTAAAAACGCATTCTTTGATGAGAAAGCAGATTTACAATTAAGCGAGACGGCTAGACACTTTATCGCGGGTATTGTGAAGCACGCAACAAGCTTCACAGCGGTCACAAACCCAACAGTGAACTCTTACAAACGTCTTGTTCCTGGCTATGAAGCACCTTGCTACGTAGCATGGAGTGCACAAAACCGCAGCCCATTGATTCGTATTCCAGCATCACGCGGCATTAGCACACGTGTAGAAGTACGCAGTGTAGACCCATCTGCAAACCCATACCTTGCACTAAGTGTATTACTTGCAGCAGGTCTAGACGGAATCAAAAACAAACTAGACGCACCAGCGCCAATCGACAGAAACATCTATGTCATGGACAAAGAAGAGCGCCTTGAAAACGGCATCGCTGACTTACCTGCAACACTTGCAGAAGCACTTGAGCTGCTAAAGTCAAACGAAGTCATGATCAACGCATTAGGCGATCACTTATTCGAGCACTTCATCGAATCAAAAGAAATCGAATGGGATATGTTTAGAACCCAAGTACACCCATGGGAACGCGATCAGTATATGTCTCAGTATTAATAAAGAAAACCCCTTGGAGCCATTGGCTTCAGGGGGTTTTTATTTTAATTAGTATATTTTTATAATCGAAAGAGCCACTTCTTATGCAGAAGTGGCTATATGTTATTTATGACTAAAATAACTCAAGGTACTATGAATAATTAAGGTGATCACAGATGCAATCAGTAAAGATATACTGATTGCACCTAGTCCTAAACCTTCCCAACTTCCTACGAAAAAACTTATTAATAATAAGATAATACTTATGATGATGAGAATCGATGGTATTCCATACTGTAAAGGTGCATTCTTTCTTTTAAAGATCAAAGAAACACCCAATATAACAATCGTAAGGATAACTGTTAGCAGCCAAAATGATGACATTTATTGACCTTCCTTCTTTTAAAAATATATGAAATTATTTTATTTCCTCATCCATTACTTTCTTATACTTTTCAAATTCAGAATCTTTCATTTCACCGTTCATTTGTAATAAAAAGTTTCCTTTTGAATAGGTGTGAGAGAAGAACATAGATCCAGCATTGCCTAACTCATCATAATAAGATTTCGCCTGCTGTAAATCAGTTTCATTTCCGAATTTAAAAATCCTTCCACCAGCATTTTCACCTAAGGAAGGAATAAGAATTCTTTTTCCTTCTTCTCTTATATTTCCAAACTCTTTTTGTTTAAGATCAGATGGTTTTTCTGCTTCAAGCCCAGCACTTTTAAAAGCTTCAATAATATTGGCTGTCGTGAGCTGTTTTTCATTTGATGCTGCGCTACTGCAAGCTGTTAGCATCATTAAACAAATAAAAATGAATATAGATAATTTCTTCATATTGGATCCTCCTGATTTTTAGGTGCAAAGGAAATTTTACATGAAGTACCTTCTTTTTACTATCGTTTCGACAAAAATAGACATTGCGAATGACTAAGTAACAAATATTCTTCTTTTATTTTGACTAAATTGTCAAATATACTCATCAAGATGGTATACTTATGTGCATATTTTACTAGGAGGCATCACCTTGAAATTATTTTGGGAAATAGACGAGGAAGGTTACTATACGTTAAAAAAGATCAACGAAGCAGAAATAGCTAAAGCTGAAAAGAAACTTGGAATCACTTTGCCAGATACATATAAAAAGCTCATATTAGAACAGAATGGTGGTTATACCATTCATAATGCTTTTCCAACCACTCACTCTAATTCATGGGCTGAGGATCATATTCAATTTAATCACCTGCTGGGAATTGCTGAAGATGAAGGAATTATGGATAGTGCCTATTTGATAAAAGAGTGGGAGCTGCCAGAAGGGCTTGTTTTGATCAACGGGGATGGCCATACTTGGGTAGCGATGGATTATCGAAAAACGAAAGAGAATCCTGCAATTCATTATTTTGATGTTGAGATGGAAGAAGACTTTAAGTTAGCAGATTCCTTTGATGAATTCATTGAGGGGCTTTATACAGCTAAGTACAGTGTTGATGAGGAAGCAGCAGAGGGTGAATATGAGCTTCCTGAAGAGCATTTAAGTAAAGAAGAACTTAAAGCCATATTTGAATTGGACGTCCTTGATGAAGATAATCTGTATAAAATTCAATATTATCCGATGGTTGATTTAAACGAAATTGAATGGTTTTTTAAAAAGATGCAATATCACATTGAAAAAACAAAAGATGAAGATGATCTTTATGAAGTAGCTGATACGATTATTAACATTCTCTTATTGAATCCAAATATGCCAATCAATAATAATATTAAAGAACTGATGCAACAAATATCTAATTTCTTACAAAGTAATGAAGATCCACTTGTAGTAAATGTAGGCGAACTTATTCTTATTGAGGTTGAGAGTATTATTTAAGGTGAATTTTTTAAAAAAGAGGTTAAGCAATGAGAGCACCGTATCAAGTATTGATATTTCCTTATATAGAAACTGAAAATTCCATTCAATATGCTATTTTTCATCGAAGAGATTATGGTTATTGGCAAGGAATTGCTGGTGGTGGAGAAGATAGTGAGACTCCTATTGAAGCAGCAAAACGGGAAGCGTTTGAAGAGGCTGGTATTATAAGAGAATGTCCATATATAAAACTCGATTCTGTGTCTTCACTACCCGTAGAGGATGTAGTTGGTGAATTTCTTTGGGGAAAAGATGTTTATGTGATAAAAGAATTTTCTTTTGGCGTTAAAGTTTCTACAAAAAATATTAAATTATCTAAAGAACACGTTGATTATAAATGGGTGTGTTTTGAGGAAGCGGTAACTCTTTTAAAATGGGATAGTAACAAAACAGCTTTGTGGGAACTAAACAAAAGGCTATCAAAGTGTGAGCTGAAAAGCCAATAGTTGAGCGGAAATTAATCGAAAAGCTTTGGACATTACCTCTATAGCAAAGCTTTTTCCTTAAACAATATCTCAAAGCGCAAAATTAAAACAGACCCTACATGGTCTGTTCTTTATGGGGACGGATTGGGGACGAACTCTTTCAGTTTTTTCTTCAGAAATTCACCTTTTTTATCAGAAAGGCTCATCATAGAACCTTATTAAATGAGTCTTTTCCAAAGTAATTTTGTTCTCTTCGGTAGATGTCATTCACCTTGACAGAGTAGAGGTTGCTGACTCGTGCTTAAAGCATAGCTTTGAGAGTATGTTCATTTCATGCTCCTTTAATACCCACAAAACACCTACGAATCACCCGTAATTTCATTTTATGATTTGTATTATTTTTTTAAGAGGAAAATCTCTATAAATCAAGGTTTATAATAGAATAGGTTATAATCCGCACCCATACACCCATGGGAACGCGATCAGTATATGTCTCAGTATTAATAAAAAAAGCCCTTGAAGCCATTTGCTTCAGTGTTTTAAAAAAGAGAATAAGTGTTCCTATAGAAAATGTTTTATAGTTGTTTCTACACCACTAAATTCAATATCACTTCTAAGCAATCATGTTTTGTAGAGGAAACGCTTCTTCTATGTAATAAATCTACCTTAGAAAACACTTGTTACTTCTTGTGTTACAGTATACCTATACTGCCATGTCATTCCTATTTTAATGCGTTCTACACAAAACATACCTTTTATAAATACACACTATTGTATTTTGCGGGATACCGAAAACTTTTATAATAAACATCTTGTCTTTACATATGTTGTAAATATCATGTTAAAATTATACAAAGGAAATGATAGCAAGGGGGTAATGGAATGTCGAATTTGATTTCTTCTGTCGATGTAGCAAACACTCTCAACAAATGGTATTTACATATTAAAAAGAGGGAAGTTTCACAAGCAGTAGAGTTGAGGGATGAGATTCAAGATATGTTAGGCGAAATGGAAGAAAATCAAGATGTTTTACTCTATTTCAATATTCTTGATTACAGGTTTAAGGTGCTTATGGAAGATTTAGTTGGGCAACCAACCATAACAGAAAGTGAAAGAGTCAAAACAGATGACATGCTAAGGTTTTACTTTTATCTTTTTAAAGGTATGTATGAGAGTGCAAAGAATAACTATTCAGAAGCTCTAGTCCTATTCAGAGTAGCTGAGAGACAACTGGACAAGGTACATGATGAAATTGAAAAGGCTGAGTTCCATTATAAAATTGGTACACTCTACTATTTCAATAAGGTCACGCTCCTTTCTCACCATCATCTACAAACAGCAAAGGACATCTACAAGGGTCATGAAGGCTACAGCATACAGACCATAAACTGTAATATGTTGTTGGCACTGAATTTGATTGATGATGGTAGACTAGACAAAGCTGAAAAAATGCTTTTGGATTGTGTTGAGAGACTGATTGAAAAGAACGATAAGAGATTGTTAGCGTTAGCTTATTATGATCTAGGCTTTCTAAAAATTCAGGATGACCACCATATAGAAGCAATTGAATATTTCAACAAAGCAATTTCCGCAGATGATCTAAAACAGTCAGCTCCCGTTTCATACTTACAATGTGCGTATGAATTTGCAAGATCAAGCTATAAATCAAATCAGTTGGATCAGGCAATAAGTTGGGTTGCTGAGGGGAAAACCTTTTCTAAAGAACAGCAGAACACAAACTTTATTTTAAAATTCAATATCCTTGAGAAATGTTATACAACACCACAGGAAAGCTATGAGGACATTAAGAAAGAACTAGGTCTTTTGGAAGGAAGAAAAGCATATGTTGATATAGAGTCTTTAGCTCCTGATGTTGCCTCCATTTATAAGAAGTTAAATCTTTATGAAGAAAGTAACTATTTCTTGGAATTGGCTTTAAAATCTTGTACGCTTATAGGAAAGGAGGTCATATGATCATGAAAAAAATAATGATGATGATTACTACTGCTTTGCTATTAGGTACAATTCTTGGAATGCCTGTTGTACAACAAACTCAGGCAGATGCTAAAAATGAGATAGTGTTACTTTCCTCAAGAGGTGCAGGATCATAAAAGGGATAGGGTTTTAATCCATCACTGTGGAGGATAATTGGTTAAAAAACGATAAAGTGGATTAAAGTGTCAGTCTCCTTATGGTATAAAAGAATATGCCATAAAGGAGTCTTTTTTATATGAAAATATTAGGTGCTCCATTTGCTTTGATGGCAGCGTATAGAGATACTAAAAAAACAAATGAATGTATTAAGCTTTTTGAAGAGGAAACTTTCAGTGTCAGTTAGAGGAACTCTGGGTATTACCCAATCTCACTGTATATATTTATGCGAGAGGTGTATAAAGCATGGGATTCTGAAAAAACGAAAAAAAATTTATGAAGAATTTCAGGATGTTTTTATGAAGAAAGAGAAGAAAACAATTTGAGATAAAAATAAATATAGAACATACTTTCAATTTTGTTACTTAAATCTTAAATATGGCACTGACTGTAGAATGTTAAGACTGATTGTTTTATAATTTCACGGTAACATAACTTTCTCTGGATTGTAATTAAAAGTATAAAACGTAAGTGAATGTATATCGGGGGATTTGGATGATAAAAAAAGAAGTTTTTCAAATAGTTTTGTTTACAGGCCTTTTGGCAATTTTTCTTTATCAAGGTGTACAAAGAGATTTTCCTTTTGAATATCTGATTACATTAGTTACATGCTATGTTGCAGTGATAGTTTATAGAATTATAAAAGTAATGAAATATAAAAAGGAGCAAAGTACCGTTAAGTAGTTTGAGCTATTTTTGTTTGCGGTGTCCGCAATCACTATTGGGATCAGACGTTTGAGGTCATGGCTCTTTGGCATGTTGACATTAAGAATTATATAATGAACTAAAATTTAACTTCAGAGGTGCTTTTGAATGTCTATTCAAGTGGATGATGATGATGTTTTAGAGATGTGTAATATATATGCTCAAGAAACTCATCACAGAGAAGCATTGATTTTAGGAAACAGGAAGGGTCTATTGGAATTAAAAAATGCGATAGATCAGGCTTTAAAAACTGGTAGTGCTGTTGCAAATTTATACCCATCTGATTTTGAAGGGTATGAAACTTGTATTGCTCTAGTGGATGATGAAAAGCAGTTTGAGAAATTAATTACTCCTTATGTAGAGGAATATACACAAGATGATGATGCGATTGATCCAATTGATATTATTAAAGACTACGATTCCAAAAAAGAAAAACCCTTATAATAGGGTTTTCAGATTGTAGAGAAACTCATGTTTTTCTACAATCTTTTTTATTTTCATCGTAATGATGGTGGATGAGATTGAATGAAAAAGGCCTCCCACACACCTAANTCAGATTGTAGAGAAACTCATGTTTTTCTACAATCTTTTTTATTTTCATCGTAATGATGGTGGATGAGATTGAATGAAAAAGGCCTCCCACACACCTAACCTAGCTTCGCTAGATGTGTGGCAATCTTCTTCATGTTCTGACAGGCAGCTGTGAGAAGAACTTGCTCACTCACATTTTGTTTTCCCCTCAACCGGCAGTAGCGAAGCCCGTGCAGTTGTTTTGAATCTGCAAAGCTTCGCTCTATTTTTTCTTTTCTTTTTTTATATAGCTCTTTTCCAGAGACAGATAGACGATTTTGTCTGATCTTTTCTTTATGTTCTTCCCATATGTGTCTTGAGATGACTTTTTGATGATTTTTCGACCTTGTGCATCTTTCAAGGAAAGGACACGATGTACATTTTTTAGGATCTGATTTGTAGAACCTATAACCTTTTCGATCAGTTGTTGTATATAATAGCTTCTCACCATTTGGGCATATGTAATGATCATGTTCAGAGTCATACTTGAATTTCCACTTCTCAAATAAACCTCTTGTTGGATGAAAGCGTCTATGTGCGATGACACCAAAAATACGGCGATCTGATAAACCTTTACAGATTGGGGTCGTCAAATAACCAGAATCAAGGGCAACAGCTTCTACTTGAAAACCAAATCGTGCGATTTGGTGATCCAACCGATCAAGATACGGAACAGAATCATGGACATTACCGGGCGTGATGTGGGCATCCGTGATGATATTGTACTTCATATCCGTTGTACGGTGGTCTAGGTAGAAAAAGCCTTCYGGTTTGTTTTCACGRTAAAGATAGCCACTTTCAGGATCAGTCGTACTTTGACGAATGTCTTTTTCCGTTTTCACCTCCTCTTTTACCTTTAAGGGCTTTTTTCCGTGTGCCACCCGATCTTCTTGGATCNCTTTCAGGATCAGTCGTACTTTGACGAATGTCTTTTTCCGTTTTCACCTCCTCTTTTACCTTTAAGGGCTTTTTTCCGTGTGCCACCCGATCTTCTTGGATCGCTTCTTCTAAWTCATTTATATAGTTCTGGGTATCTTGTTCAATCGTTTTTCTCATATATTTATGTTTATTGGCATTGGCTTTAAGATGAGTTGAATCAGTAAAAAGAACGCGGCCTCCTACCATATCATGATTGATAGCTTGAAGCACAATCTCGTCGAAAATGTCTTGAAAAATCGTTGTATCTTTGAATCGAGTACGACGATTCCAGCTAATGGTCGAGTGATGAGGAACGGGGTCATTGATGTTCAAACCTAAAAACCATCTATACGCCATGTTATAGTAAATTTCTTTTTCAAGTTGTCTTTCAGAACGGATACCGTACAGGTATCCGATAAACATCATTTTGAACAAAATAAGTGGATCAAGAGAAGGACGACCTTTATTCTCGCTATAATACGGTCTTACTTTATCTACGATAAATGAAAAATCAATGTACTGATCAATTTTACGAAGCAGGTGATCCTCTTCGACCAGTTGATCTAGCAATACAAATTCAGCTTCGTGCTGAGAAGAATTTCTAGTGTGGAACATGAGAAAAACACCTTCCTTTAGTATGCTTTTCTCTATTATAAAATGAGGTAGTGGAAAATTTAAGGGAAAAAATAAAGCTGTCGAGATTTTCTCGACAGCCTGA